>NZ_JBQSUQ010000001.1:0-113620 GCF_052384575.1 Reella acinonychis
TTTAAAGAACAATTGCATTCAGCAAGGTTTGAAATAATATCTTTTTCAGATTTTCTCGTCAAGAAAAAATTAAGCTTTTTTTTCACTTAATTTTTCAACATTGCTTACCTTGCGTTGCGGAGGTGCATTATAGGAATATTTTTGTTCCTTGCAAGTGTTTTTTATTATTTTTTTAGGTTTCACTTACCGAATGATGGTTTTTTAATCTTAACGATGGAAATCACATCAAAACGAGGTGTATTTTTAACTTTTTAAGATGTAGTCTGAAATTTTACCTAAGGCAAAAAATGAGTAAATTTATACCGCGCTTTTTTTATGTTATAAAATCAGATGAAATGATTGATTTAGATTTTTGATTAGCTTGAAGAAATGAAAGAAAGTGGTCGGCGAGATAGGATTTGAACCTACGACCCACTGGTCCCAAACCAGTTGCGCTACCAAGCTGCGCTACTCGCCGATAAGATGGGGTGGCTAATGGGACTTGAACCCACGACAACCGGAATCACAATCCGGGGCTCTACCAACTGAGCTATAGCCACCATTGAATTGGCTGTTTGCATTGTCTCCTGGCGCGCTCGACAAGATTCGAACTTGCGACCTTTGGCTCCGGAGGCCAACGCTCTATCCAACTGAGCTACGAGCGCACATTGCGTCGTTGCGGGGCGTATATTAATGATTTCTCGAAATCTTGTCTAGTACTTTTTTTACTTTTTTTAACTTTGCGCACTCATTAGCTGCTAATTTGTTCGATTTGTTTAGAATTTATCTTCTCAATGCATATTACTTCTTTTTACGAAGAAAAATAAATAGCAATCCAAATAATAAACCAATACCAGCGCCAGCTGCTATCCACAAAATGCCATCAAATACCGGCTGGATGGGTTGAGTTGGCGATTTAATATAATAATAAGCAACTAACTTATCATCTAAAGGTGAAACAGACTTCATCATATTTAATTTTGCTGACCAGTTCTCTGCATCTTGAGAGGAATTATTCTGGTTTGCTTTTACAGCTAAATTAATCTGATTAAATAAATTCTTCCATTTAATAATTAATTCATTATAAAGTACAGATTTTGCAGTCGAACTAGTATAGTCAACAAAATTTGCGAGTACTTCCACTGCTTGCTTAGGATTATCTAAAGTAATCTGAATACTATCTGGAATATGTTGGCCTTCATCACCTGCGATAAATTTTGTATTTTCAATTAATTCCTGTAATAAAGCCGCATCTCTTTCTGGCATATTCGTTTGACGTTGTTTATAAAATTCCTGATTTTGCCAGAAAGTTTGGAGATGGTCGTAGGATTGCGCTTGTTTTTTGAAGGCTGAATACACCAAAAGTGCGGTGTCTTTTTCTGTTGTTTTATCTTCTGTTAACGTTTGATACATAGAAGAAAGCGAATAATATGTACCTAATTGCTCAACTCTTGGTTTTTCAAGTTGCACTTCTGCTTGCCACTGCTCTTTTTTCAGCGAATTTACGCCATAACCAATGCCTGCACCAATAGCCGATAATAATAAAATCGTTAAAATATTCTTCAAAAACGTCATATTAATTTTTCCTTAAAATTATTGCGCCATTTTCGCTTTACGTAATGCGCGACGGCGTTGACGTCGAACCCAACGCGTAATTTTCCATGCTTTTGTAATGGAATAAGAATAGAGTAAGAATAAGCCAATAAACAAAATAAACATTAGCCATTCATTAATATAATAAATTTCCCCTAAAATACCAAAACCTGCACAAAGTGCCGCCATAAAAGTAATCACTAAGAATGCTTGTCGATGAGTAAGTCCTGAACGAACCATTAGATGATGAACATGTAAACGGTCAGGTCGGAAAGGGCTTTTCCCTTTACGGACTCGTCGAATAATAATCGCCACCATATCAATTAATGGAATAGCAATAATCCACAAAGCAGTTACGGGATTCATTGGATGCCCTTTACCTTGGGTACTCAGGAGCAGAATCCAAATAATAGTAAAACCAATGAGCGTACTGCCACTATCCCCCATAAAAATTTTATATTTTTTACCAAAAGGGATACAAAGATTAAACATCACATAAGGGATAATCGCGACAATTAAGGCTAAACACCATAGTGCTAAATCTTTTTGTCCATCCAAGTACATCAAAATTCCGACACCAGCAAAAGTCACGCTGGAAAGTCCACCTAATAAACCATCAATGCCATCAATCATATTAAATGCATTAATAATGGCAATGGTGGCAAATACTGTAATAACTACGCCAATTGAACCTAGCGTGAATTTGAATGGCCCCACAATTTGTCCTAAGTGATCCAGCGACAAACGTCCATAATAGATCATTAATACGGATAATATTGCTTGAATTCCAGCGCGCAAAAATGGACTTATATCAAAACGATCATCTAATACCCCAATGGCTAATAAGACGAAAACACTAAACAAATACAGTTGAGGGAGCTTTGTTTGATCCCATTGCAAAAGGTAGAAACAAAGATTACCGACAAATAACGAAATTCCCCCAATTAATGGAATTGCGCCTTGGTGACGTTTACGATAATTCGGCTTATCCACTAAACCAACGGCAATTGCAATTGGACGCATAATGAGAATTGTGCAGAAAGCCGCTAAAAATGTTAATCCTAAATCTAGCCACATACCTTATTAATGCCTTAAAAATAAACATAAAAAATTCTTGCAAAGAATATCACTAATCAAATTGAATTGCAGAATATTTTTTATAAAACAGCAAAATATTCATAAAATTACAGTACAATATGACCATATTTATTGAACATACGCAAAAAGAAGGAAAAACAATGTCAAATTCAACCGCACTTTTTAGTCGTGCTCAACAGGTTATTCCTGGTGGAGTAAATTCGCCAGTTCGAGCCTTTAAAGGCGTAGGCGGAACACCTGTGTTTATTCAAAAAGCGGAAGGCGCTTATATTACAGATAGTGATGGCAAACAATATGTTGATTATGTAGGTTCTTGGGGACCTATGGTTTTAGGTCATAATCATCCAGCGATCATTAAAGCGGTTCAAGATGCTATTCCTAACGGTTTAAGCTTTGGCGCACCAACTGAAGGAGAAATTACATTAGCCGAATTAGTTTGTAAGTTAGTACCATCTATTGAATTAGTGCGAATGGTCAGCTCTGGAACAGAAGCAACAATGTCCGCTATTCGTTTAGCAAGAGGATACACGCAACGAGATAAAATCATTAAATTCGAAGGTTGTTATCATGGCCATTCCGATTCGTTATTAGTCAAAGCAGGATCCGGCGCGTTAACATTGGGGCAACCTAGTTCCCCTGGGGTGCCAGCTGATTTTGCTAAGCACACTATTACTTGCACCTATAACGATATTAATTCGGTTAAAGCCGCTTTTGAGCAATATCCAGATGAAATTGCTTGCGTCATCGTTGAGCCTGTTGCAGGCAATATGAACTGTATTCCGCCTAAAAACAACTTCCTTCAGGGATTACGTGAACTTTGCGATCAATATAAATCAGTATTTATTATTGATGAAGTAATGACGGGCTTTCGCGTTGCTCTAGGTGGCGCCCAATCTTATTATGGCGTAACGCCAGATCTGACTTGTTTAGGTAAAATTATCGGTGGAGGAATGCCTGTTGGCGCCTTTGGTGGTAAACGAGAAATTATGCAACATATCGCACCAACAGGTCCTGTTTATCAAGCGGGTACTCTGTCCGGTAATCCAATTGCAATGGCTGCTGGTCTAGCTTGTTTAACTGAATTATCTAAAGCAGGCAATCAAGAAAAATTAGCTGCACAAACCGAAAAACTGGCTTTAGGTTTAAAAGCACTCGCAGATAAACATAATGTACCATTTACCGTACAATACGTAGGCGGCATGTTTGGTTTATTCTTTACCGAGCAAACAGAAATTAATAATTTCCAAGATGTGATGAAATGCGATGCAAATAAATTTAATCGTTTCTTCCATTTAATGTTAGAGCAAGGTATTTACCTCGCTCCATCAGCTTACGAGGCTGGCTTTATGTCTCTTGCTCATTCCGAACAAGATATTGACCGCACTTTAGCGGCTGCGAATAAAGCATTTGCAGCTTTAACTTAATAACAATTTATCAACCATAAAAAAATCCAACCACAACAGGTTGGATTTTTTATTTACACATTTACTTAGCAATACGTTTGTATTTGATACGATGTGGCTGAGTGGCATCAGCACCAAAAGTTTTCTTTTTCCACTCTTCATAGTCTGTGAAGTTACCTTCGTAGAAGGTCACTTTGCCTTCATCGCCGTAGTCTAAAATGTGGGTAGCTATACGGTCTAAGAACCAGCGGTCGTGGGAAATCACCATCGCACAGCCTGGGAATTCTAAGATCGCATTTTCCAACGCACGCAAGGTTTCCACATCTAAATCGTTGGTCGGTTCGTCCAGTAGCAATACGTTTCCGCCCACTTGCAACAGTTTTGCTAAGTGTAAACGACCACGTTCGCCGCCCGATAATTCGCCGACGCGTTTTTGTTGATCCACGCCTTTGAAGTTGAAACGTCCTACATAAGCACGACTTGGGATTTCAAAATTGCCGATTTTCATAATATCTAAACCGCCAGAAACTTCTTCCCATACAGTTTTCTTGTCATCCATTGCGTCTCTAAATTGATCCACCGATGCCATTACAACAGTTTCGCCCAAGGTAATTGAGCCTGCATCTGGTTTTTCTTGCCCTGAAAGCATACGGAATAAGGTGGATTTACCTGCTCCGTTCGCTCCGATAATACCCACAATCGCTCCTTTCGGAATGCTGAAAGAAAGGTTGTCGATCAAGGTGCGGTCGCCGTAAGATTTGGTTAAATTCTGCACTTCGATCACTTTATCACCTAAGCGTGGGCCAGGTGGAATAAAGAGTTCGTTGGTTTCGTTACGTTTTTGGTATTCGCCACTGTTAAGCTCTTCAAAGCGTGCCATACGGGCTTTGCTTTTCGCTTGACGACCTTTTGGATTTTGGCGAACCCACTCCAACTCTTTCTCAATGGATTTTTGGCGTGCCGATTCAGCAGCCTGCTCTTGTGCTAAACGTTTTTCTTTCTGTTCTAGCCAAGAGGAATAGTTGCCTTCCCAAGGAATACCCTCACCGCGGTCAAGCTCTAAGATCCAACCTGCCACATTATCTAAGAAGTAACGGTCGTGGGTAATTGCCACTACAGTACCTTCGTAGTCATGCAAGAAACGCTCTAACCAAGCTACCGATTCTGCATCTAAGTGGTTGGTTGGTTCATCTAATAACAACATATCCGGTTTTTCAAGCAACAAACGGCACAGTGCAACTCGGCGGCCTTCGCCCCCTGATAAATGTTCAATTTTAGCGTCCCAATCTGGCAAACGTAACGCATCAGCAGCACGCTCTAATTGGTTGTCTAAATTGTGTCCATCATGAGCTTGAATAATCGCCTCAAGCTCTGCTTGTTCCGCTGCTAATTTATCAAAATCTGCATCAGGATCAGCATATAATGCATAAACTTCATCTAAACGTGTTAGCGCATTTTTTACTTCATAAACGGCTTCTTCAATAGCTTCACGCACCGTTTGCTGAGGTTCTAATTTTGGCTCCTGTGGTAAATAACCAATTTTGATCCCCGGTTGCGGACGCGCTTCCCCTTCAATATCTTTATCAATACCCGCCATAATGCGAAGTAAAGTGGATTTACCTGCACCATTTAGACCAAGCACCCCAATTTTTGCACCAGGGAAAAAGCTCAGAGAAATATCCTTTAAAATATGACGCTTCGGTGGCACGACTTTGCCAACTCGGTGCATCGTATAAACAAATTGTGATGACATAATCAATCTCTCAATAATAAATAATGGAAAAAGTGCGGTCTTTTTCACCGCACTTTTTAATGAAAATTGGTTATCGGTTACTTACCAATGACTTCCAAACCGCCCATATATGGACGTAATACTTCAGGCACCGTAATGCTGCCATCTGCATTTTGGTAGTTTTCTAAAATAGCTACCAAAGTACGACCCACCGCTAATCCAGAACCATTTAAGGTATGTACTAAACGAGTTTTCTTGTCAGTTTTTGCACGACAACGCGCTTGCATACGGCGTGCTTGGAAATCCCACATATTTGAACAAGAAGAAATTTCACGATACGTATTTTGTGCTGGTACCCAAACTTCTAAATCATAGGTTTTGCAAGAACCAAATCCCATGTCGCCAGTGCAAAGTAAGACTTTGCGATACGGAAGATTTAATAACTGCAATACTTTCTCTGCATGACCTGTTAATTCTTCAAGGGCTTGCATTGACTTCTCAGGTTCAACAATTTGCACTAATTCCACTTTATCAAATTGGTGCATACGAATTAAACCGCGCGTATCACGACCATAAGACCCCGCTTCAGAACGGAAACAAGGAGTATGTGCCGTCATTTTGATTGGCAATTGCTCCACATCAATGATTTCATCACGCACTAAATTGGTTACTGGCACTTCAGCAGTTGGAATAAGCGCATAAGGCACTTCACCTTCTAATGGTTTAGTATGGAACAAATCTTCGCCGAATTTAGGTAATTGACCTGTTCCATATAAGGTCGCGTGATTAACTAAATAAGGCACATAGGTTTCTAAATAACCATGTTGTTCAGTGTGTAAATCAAGCATAAATTGCGATAAAGCGCGGTGCATTTTAGCAATTTGTCCTTTCATAACCACAAAACGTGCACCACTTAATTTCACACCAGCCGCGAAATCTAAACCACCCGCTAATTCTTCACTAAGGCTAACATGATCTTTAATCTCAAAATCAAATTGGCGAGGCGTTCCCCAACGTAAAATTTCTTTATTTTCTGAGTCATCTTTACCTAAAGGCACTTCATCGGCTGGTAAATTTGGGATAGTCAATGCAATTTTCATTAACTCTTCTTGCACGTCTTCTAATAAGGCTTTTGCTTGGGTTAATTCAATACCCATGCTGTCTACATCAGCTAATAGCACTTCAATATTTTCGCCACGAGCTTTGGCAGCACCAATCACTTTGGAACGCGCATTACGCTCAGCTTGTAAGGTTTCTGTTTTGATTTGTAATGCCTTACGCTGTTCTTCCAATTCAGTGATTTTAGCCACATCTAACTCAAAATTACGTTTTAATTTTAGCTGTTGTGCCACTTCCTCAAGATTATTACGCAATAAATTTGGATCGATCATATACTGTTCCTATTCATAATTAACGCTATATTCGCGTTATTTTATAACGTATTACAAAAATAAACTAGCTAGAATACGGACTATTTCCACCGCACTTTATGACTTTTTTGATCTTGTTCGCGTAGCCAATCTAGTTTTTCTTTGATTTTTATTTCCAAGCCACGATCTGTTGGGAAATAATATTGGCGATCTTTTAATTCAGGAGGGAAATAATTTTCACCAGCAGCATAAGCATTGGGCTCATCATGTGCATAACGATATTCAGCACCATAACCAAGTTCTGCCATTAATGCTGTTGGTGCATTACGTAAATGTAATGGCACATCAAAATCAGCACTTTGTTTAGCTTCTTGCTTCGCCGCATTAAAAGCCTTGTATACGGCATTACTTTTCGGTGCTACAGCTAAATACACGATGGCTTGAGCAATGGCTCGCTCGCCCTCTGCTGCTCCCACTCGCGTAAAACAATCCCAAGCAGCTAAAGCGACTTGCATTGCGCGAGGATCTGCATTTCCCACATCTTCCGAGGCAATAGCAAGCAAGCGTCTTGCGACATAAAGTGGATCGCCACCCGCAGTAATAATGCGAGCATACCAATATAATGCTGCATCTGGCGATGATCCTCGAACAGATTTATGTAGGGCTGAAATCAGATCATAAAAGCGATCGCCTTGTTTATCAAAACGAGCTTGCGATTCACCTAAAATTTCGGTTAATAAAGTGCGGTGCAAAAATTTCACTTTTTGCTCATTTTCATCCGCCATATCCACCATTAATTCTAAGCAATTCAGTGCTAAACGAGCATCACCATGCACATAATCTGCCAAGCTTTGCAATAAATTCTGCTCAAAATCCAACCGCACTTTTCCTAAACCACGTTCATTATCCGCAATGGCTTGTTGTAAAACCTGAAGAATTTCCGCAGAACTCAGCGGTTTCAGCACATATACTTTCGCGCGAGAGAGTAAAGCGCTGTTTAATTCAAAAGAAGGATTTTCTGTTGTCGCACCAATAAAAATAATGGTGCCATCTTCAATATGTGGCAAAAAGGCATCTTGTTGGCTTTTATTAAAACGATGAACTTCATCAACAAACAAAATGGTTGAACGTCCTGCGAAACGATGTTGCTTGGCTCGTTCTATGGCATCGCGAATTTCTTTCACGCCACTGGTTACCGCCGAAATGCGTTCCACTTCAGCATTAATATGGTGAGCAATAATTTCAGCTAAGGTTGTTTTGCCTGTTCCCGGAGGTCCCCAAAAAATCATTGAATGAGGGTGCCCCATTTCAATGGCTTTACGTAATGGCTTACCCACGCCAATTAAATGCGATTGTCCGCAATATTCCTCTAAATTCCGCGGACGCATTCTAGCTGCCAGTGGACGAAAATCATCTTCACTAAAATCTAAGCTGAAATTTGGCATTTCACTTCCCTATAAAATAAAAATGGCAGAGAAATCTCACACCATTTTTATTGTTCTATACGATATTATTTTTTCTTGCGCTGATCATCAAACTCTGCACCTTTCGGCACTGTGAATTGGAAAATGTTGTCAGCAATATTATCATTACGAATATTTCTTAAAATATACAAATTAGATTGTCCATCTTTTTCGATAGTACTAAATCCTTTTAATACACCATTGCTATCAATGCGAATATCAAATTGTTTGATATTGCTTTTTTTAGATTTTGGTTTGAGGACAAAGGTATCCATATTTTGTGTTACAGAATATTGATTCCAATGACTCGCATCATTACTGGTTAATAGCACGAATGGCGTATTATTGACCGCGTCTTTTACCCAATTCGCTGTAACTTGCTCTACAAAAGGATCGTAAAACCACAGCGTTTTACCATCTGAAATAATTTGGCTTTCTTGTGGTGATTTATTATCCATTCTAAACAAATTAGGGCGTTTGATTTGAATTTTACCAGCACCTTGTTGTACTTGCTTACCATCTGCCGAGCTAACATTCTGGTTAAAATCCGCACTAAACACCGACACTTTTTGCAAACGCATTTGCAATTCCGATGCAGCATCCGCTAAAGCCAAAGGTGCTGCTAAAGCAAGAGCTAAAAGTGCGGTGCATTTTTGTAATGTTTTTTTCATTCTACTTTCCTATTCATTAAAAATCAGGACTACGTGAAAGTAATTCACGTTTACCATTGCGCATTTCAGAAACAATACCTTGTTCTTCTAATTGCTCCATAATATTTGCTGCGCGGTTAAAGCCAACTTTTAAACGACGCTGAATAAAAGAGGTTGAGGTCATGCCCGTATTCACCACAATTTCTACAGCGCGGTCAAACAAAGGATCTAATTCATCGGAATCAATACCCAAATCATCGCCTGAATTTTCGTTGTCATCTGCGCTTTCCAAAATAGCAGAAATATAATTTGGTTTTCCTCTGGCACGCCAATCATCTGCAATTCTTGCCACCTCATCATCGGACATAAAGGCACCATGTATACGCACCAAATCCGTTGTGCCATTGCCGAGATACAACATGTCCCCCATTCCAAGCAAAGCTTCCGCACCATTTTGATCCAAAATAGTTCTGGAATCATTACGCTGAACAACGGTAAAAGCGATACGACTTGGAATATTCGACTTAATCAACCCCGTAATCACATCGACAGATGGGCGCTGTGTTGCTAGGATCACATGGATACCAACTGCACGCGCTTTCTGGGTTAAACGAGCAATCAATTCCTCAATTTGTTTACCCACTTGCATCATTAAATCAGCAAACTCATCCACTATGACAACAATATAACTCATTCGTTCTAAAATTGGTGCGGTGGCATCAATGGTATCGCCTGGTTTCCATAATGGATCTGGAATCGCAATTCCCTCATTACGATAGCTATCAATGCGTTCGTTATAGCCTTCAATATTACGCACACGCAAACAAGAAAGAAGATGATAACGTCGCTCCATTTCTTCAACACACCAACGCAGTGCATTTGCTGCTTTTTTCATATCCGTCACAACTTCAGTTAATAAATGCGGAATATGATTGTAAATGGATAGCTCCACAACTTTCGGGTCAATCATAATAAATTTCACTTCTTCAGGCTTCACTCTGAAAAGTAAACTTAAAATCATGGTATTAATCCCTACCGATTTCCCCGAACCTGTCGAACCGGCAACCAATAAGTGCGGCGTTTTGGCTAAATCAATGACGATCGGACGACCGCTAATATCTTTCCCTAATGCCAGTGGCAATAATGCCTTGCTTTGTCGAAATTCTTCACTATCCAACACATCACGTAAAGGCACAATTTGACGGTTTTGATTTGGGGTTTCAATACCAATGTAAGGTTTACCCGGAATAGATTCTGTAACACGAACAGCTTTAAATGTTAACGCGCGAGCAAGATCCGTATCAATTCGACTCACAGCTGACGCTTTTACGCCTGGTTGCAATTCCAATTCATAACGAGTCACCACAGGACCAATCAAAACATCTTTCACAATCGCTTTGATTTTAAAATTCTGCAACTGTTGTTCAATGCGTCTTGAGGTTTCTTGTATCCGCTCTGGTGAAATATTTTGTTGTTGAACAACACGCTTATCCAATAAATCTAATGTTGGTAAATCAGTTAGTGGCTTTTGTTTGGATTGATGATCACCAAACAATTCTGTTAATTTATCAATTGGAATTGTACGCAAACCATTATTTGTCGGTTCAGGTTCAATAACAGGCTCTGCCACATCCAACTTAATGCCCATTTCTTCTGCGCGTTGTAAACGAGTTTGTTCTTTCTCAGTTTCTTGTTGAGCAAATTGTGCGGCTAAATCACGAGAAAGATCATCAAGTGCGGTGGAATTTTCGTTAGTTTCCAGCGGACTAAGCGGCTTGGTTGGCGCTAATCTCACTTCAGGAATTGGATTATCTTGTTCAACCTCTGTTTCTGTCTCTATTGGTAGCACTGGAACAAAAGTAGATTGCGGCGTGTCTTCCAAAGGTTTCATCCAACTTGGTGCCAGTGCTGATGAATCACTGACTTCTGCTGTTGAAATACGTACTTCAGGCAACTGATTTTCTGTAATATCAATCGAAGAAAAATCGTGCAGTTTAATATCATCATATTCCGTATTCACCACTTCTGTTTCCTGCTGTGGATGAATGTTCTCTGGTTCAATATTTTCTACATGATATGTTGAAGGTTGAGTATCAAATAAATCTTCTTGCACCGGTGTTTTGACTTCAACTATTTCTGCTTCTTGTGGCAACACGTCATTCTGTTCAATTGGATCTTCATTTTTCAGGGTGAGCCAATTATAAAAACGGACAATGAGACGGATTAAAGAAGCACCTGAACAAAAGATGAAACCCACCACACTAAATACAATCGCCAATAAAAGCAGACCGAATTTGCCTAAACTTGGCAAGATAGACTTAACTAAGTAACTACCAAGCACACCGCCAGATAAATGAATATTGGTATTTTGAAACAACAAACTAGATAGCGTAGTTAAGCCAATCATTAACGCCACAAAGCCAAACATACGCAAGAAAAAGCGCGTCCAAGTCAAGCTGTCCACACGTTTGGTTCGAATAAAATAAATTGGGGCAATGGTCAATAAGAAAGGCAATAAATTTCCCACATAACCAAAGAGCATGAAAAAGAGATCAATCAACCATGCACCTAATTTTCCTGCTTTATTCTGCACCTCTAATTGATAGCTAGATACAGACCATGCACTATCAAAAGGGCTGTAACTAGACCAAGCAATAATTAAATAAAAGCCGAAAAGTGCGGTTAAAAAAAATAAAAATTCCACCAAATATTGCCTTGGTGTAAAGCCCTCTGTTATTTTTCTGATCATATTATTTCAATTGTAAATAATTGGTTTGTTTCACTTCTTCCATGACGACATAAGTTCTTGTGTCATTTACTCCAGGTAAACGCAACAGGGTTGTACCCAATAATTTGCGGTAAGCCGCCATATCAGCCACACGCGTTTTTAACAAATAGTCAAAATCACCTGACACAAGATAGCATTCATGAATATCATCTAATTCTTGCACCGCGACATTAAATTCTTCGAATACATCAGGTTTACCACGTGTAAGTGTAATTTCAACCAACACTAGCAAAGGCGCATTTAATAATTCTGGGTTTAATAAAGCACGATACCCCATGATAACACCTTGTTTTTCCAAGCGTTTTACTCGTTCCAAACAAGGTGTTGGCGATAAGCCCACTTTTTTGGATAAATCAATATTAGAGATTTTCCCATTACGTTGTAATTCATCAAGAATTTTCAAATCAATGGCATCAAAAGCCTTAGGCAATTTTTTTTCCATGAAAGTTCACCTATTATTCATTAATTGTAAAATAGCCATATAATACACTATTTTAAGATAAAATATCAGCATATTATAAAATCAATTATTGGCTAAAAAATCACTGATAATAACATTTGATCCCACATTACAGTTTCTCTATAATGCCAATTTTCTGTTGGAGTTATTATGTCAAACCTTATCTTATTACATATAGCAAGTGCTTTCTTATGCTTATTGCTATTAATTATTCGCGGCAGTATGCAACTGTCTAAACAAGACTGGCGTGCAATAAAACTATTGAAAATATTACCGCACTTAGCAGATACCTTATTGCTAACTACCGCTGTCGCTTTAGTTTATTTCTTTGGCTTTAACTTGTGGATTGCAGCTAAAATTGCTTGCTTTGTTGCCTACGTATTTTTTGCTGTGAAATGGTTTAGCAAAAAAGCGGTACAACCTAAACCTATTTTCTTTTTATTAGCAATCCTCAGTTTGATCAGTGCTATTTATCTTGGCTATTCACATTAATTACACATAAAAAGAAACCGCACAATAAAAGTGCGGTTTCTTTTTCTCTCTTTTTAGCCTCCAGCCAATTTGACTTTGAACCCTTTGGCTTCCAGTAATTGTTTTAATAATTCACGTTTATCGCCCTGAATTTCAATGTTTCCGTCTTTGACTGCTCCACCACATCCACAGCGTTTTTTTAATTCGGCAGCAAGCAATTTAAGTGCATTATCATCAAGATCTAATCCTGTAATAACAGCCACACCCGCTCCCTTACGTCCACTGGTTTGGCGTTGAATGCGTACAATACCATCACCCTTCGGTCGCTCCGTTTGAGGTTTTTCTTGCTTAATCCGCCCAACTTCAGTGGAATAAACTAAATTATTCATAACAATTAAACATTTGCTAAAGAAGCATTAATAGAACGTAATACTTCTGCAGGGTTTTCAGCTTGTGTAATTGGGCGACCAATTACTAAATAATCGGATCCAGAACGAACTGCCGCAGCAGGAGTCATAACACGACGTTGATCACCAAATTCACTACCAACAGGACGAATTCCCGGTGTAATAAGTTTGAAATTTTCACCGCAGTTTTTACGTAAAATTTCCACTTCTTGTGGCGAACAAACCACGCCATCTAACCCAGCACGTTGAGTTAAATGAGCTAAACGAATCACTTGCTCCATTGGCGATGCATTAATCCCAATTTGCAGTAAATCCAAATCTTCCATACTGGTTAATACCGTTACACTAATCAATAAAGGCGCATCTTTACCATAAGGTTCTAAGATTTTCTTTGCATCTTCCATCATGCGTAAACCGCCACTTGCATGCAAATCAACCATCCACACGCCTAAATCAGCCGCAGAACGCACTGCTCTTGCAACAGTATTTGGAATATCATGGAATTTCAAATCAAGGAATACATCAAACTGACGTTCATGTAATTGTTTGACAAAGTTTGTGCCTAAAGTAGTAAACATTTCTTTACCTACTTTTAAACGGCATAAGCTCGGATCAATTTGATCTACCAAGCTTAATGCTTCACGTTCAGTTTCATAATCAAGTGCAACAATAATTTTGTTATCCATACTGAATATCCTTTATGATAAATGATAAGTTTAATTTAAATTCTCAGTTCCTCGCGTTGGTTTAACGCTTTCCCATTGGCGACAAGAAGGGCAACACCAAATTAATTTGTGACTTTGATAACCGCAATTAGTACAACGATAATCAAATCCTTGCTTAATATGTTCTCCCACCATTTTGTGTAATAAGGTCAAACTGTCTTTGGCTCGTCCTTCTTCTGCATCATCAATTTGATATTGAATAAAACGATGAAATAAAAACATATTTGGGTGAGTTGCCATTCGTTGATAAATTTTGCTTTGTGCAGTAGCTCGACTATCTTTTTGCTCAATTAAATCAGCAAGAGCTAAATCAACACTGCTACTGGCACTCAATTGATTCGCCCGAATTAAAAATAATTCAAAAGACTCTAATTGCTGTAATTGTTGATAACAATGTTTGAGAGCTGGTAATACTTCGCCAATATAATCAGGATTTTGATGTAATACATTTTCTAAAATAGGCACCGCACTTTGCCAATTTTTCTCTTGAATAAAGAGATCGCCCAGCATGATAGAAGCTCGAACACAACTTGGTGAAACCTTTAATGCTTGTTCAAGGATAGCTTGGCTTTTTTCTTTATTCTCTGACATGATGCTACGCGCATATTCACAATAATATTGCGCCAATTCCATATTATCTTCTTTAGGCGATATTTTCGCTAATTTTTCAGCGACATTTACCGCTTTTTTCCATTCTTTCGTCTTTTGGTAAATAACAGCTAATTGTTGTAATGCCCCCTCTGCAAAATCAGGTTCATCAACTAACATAATATATAGACTTTCAGCACGATCAAAAAAGCCTACCGACATAAAATCTTTTGCTAATTGTTGTTTTGCCAGTAATTTTTGTTCAAAAGAATAATTAGGACTACGGTCTAGTGCTTGATGAATACGTAATGCACGATCAACTTCACCACGCGAACGGAATAAATTACCTAAGGTCAATTCTGCCTCAAACTGAGAACCTTGCTCAATGTCATTTTCGGTTTCCTGCTTTTCCAGCATGTGCAAAAATAAATCGACGGCTTTTTCAGTTTGATTTGATAAAAGAAAATTAACACCCGCGACATAATCGCGGGAGAGTTTATTACTCACATCTTCCTGATCTTTTTTTGCACTACGATGTCCCATATACCAGCCATATGCGGCAGCAATAGGTAAAAGTAGGAAGAGTAATTCAATCATTATTAAGCAGCCTTATTAAGACTTGCTGTTAATTCATTAATTTGTTGAGTTTGACGCTTAATTTGGCGAGATAATGCCATATTTTTAATTCGAATTTTTAGGTAGAAAATACCGGTAATTAACCAACCTAAAATTAATCCTAAGCCAAACAAAATCGCTACGAGTGTTGATAGCTTAAATTCATTTTCCGCAATAATATAATTAAAGCTTATGACTTGATCATTATTCGCTCCAACCGTTATAGCAACAAGCACCACTGCTAAAGCAATAACAAATCCTAAAAGATATTTAAACATAACATTCCCCTTTGTTAAATCTGTTCCATTATGCCAAAAATAAAAACAAAAAACGACACTTTAATAGTGCCGTTTACCATTTATTTTTGAGGGTTCTTATTTATTTACGCGTTCTCTTAATTCTTTACCCGTTTTAAAATGTAATACAGACTTCGCTTGAAGTTTAACACTCTCGCCTGTTTTTGGGTTACGTCCCATACGCGCTTTACGAGAATGTAATGAAAAACTACCGAAACCACGAATTTCAATGCGATTACCTTCTTCTAAGGTTTTGGAAAGCTGCTCTAAAATTTCTTTTACCGCACTCTCAACCACTTTTACACCAATAGAAGGATGCTTTTGAACCAATACTTCAATCAACTCTGATTTTGTCATGATATGTTCCTTGTTTTCATCAATAAAACAACGTAATTATTCTTAAGATAAGAAAATGTATAATTAAGTTGTTCAACTGCGGTGTCTTTTTTAAGACTTTTAGTATAAGAGTGGTGTGCTTTTGCACACCACTTTAATTTATGTAAGTGAATTATTCACCTTTTGCAGCTTGGAATGCCGCTGCCATTGCATTTGGAACTGCAACTTCTTCTTGTTTGCTGTTCACACTTGCAACTGCTGCTGCTTCTTCAGCTTGATCTTTCGCTTTCACTGATAAGTGAACGATACGCGCTTTACGATCTACACCAGTGTATTTCGCTTCAACAACATCGCCTTCTGCAACTTCGCTTGTTAAATCTGCTGCGCGGATATAACCTTCAACGCCACCAGCTAATTCAACTTTAGCGCCTTTTGCAGTTGCTTCAACTACAGTTGCAGATAATACTGCACCTTTTTTGTTTACTGCAACAAAGTTGTTGAATGGATCATCTTCAAGTTGTTTGATACCTAAAGAGATACGCTCTTTCGCAGAATCAACTTGTAATACAACTGCTTCTACTTCGTCACCTTTTTTGTAGTTACGTACAGCTTCTTCACCTTGAACATTCCAAGAAATGTCAGATAAGTGAACTAAACCGTCGATACCGCCTTCAAGACCGATGAAGATACCGAAATCAGTGATTGATTTGATTTTACCTGAAACTTTATCACCTTTATTGTGAGTTTCAGCGAATTGTAACCATGGGTTAGGTTTGCATTGTTTTAAACCTAAAGAAATACGACGACGTTCTTCATCGATTTCTAATACCATTACCTCAACAACATCACCTAAGCTAACTACTTTAGATGGGTGGATGTTTTTGTTTGTCCAATCCATTTCAGAAACGTGAACTAAACCTTCAACGCCATCTAAAATTTCAACGAAACAACCGTAATCAGTTAAGTTAGTTACTTTACCTGTTAATTTGCTATCTACTGGGTGATTTTGAGCGATTGCAACCCAAGGATCTTGACCTAATTGTTTTAAGCCTAAAGAAACACGAGTACGATCTTTATCAAATTTTAATACTTTAACAGTGATTTCATCGCCAACATTCACGATTTCGCTTGGGTGTTTAACACGTTTCCAAGCCATATCAGTGATGTGTAATAAACCGTCAACGCCGCCTAAATCAACGAATGCACCATATTCAGTTAAGTTTTTAACAACACCTTTAACTTCTGAACCTTCAGCTAAGTTCGCTAATACTTCATCACGATCTGCACTGCTTTCTGATTCAATTACTGCACGACGAGAAACAACAACGTTATTACGTTTTTGATCTAATTTGATAACTTTGAATTCTAATTCTTTACCTAATAAGTGATCTGCTTCACGAGTTGGACGAGTGTCAACTAATGAGCCTGGTAAGAATGCACGAACGCCGTTTAACTCAACTGTGAAGCCACCTTTAACTTTACCGTTGATTAAACCAACAACACTTGCTTGTGCTTCGAATGCTTTTTCTAATTCAATCCAAGATTCGTGACGTACTGCTTTCTCACGTGAAAGTTTAGTTTCACCGTAACCATCTTCAACAGCATCAAGCGCAACGTTTACTACGTCGCCAACTTTAACGTCAACTTCACCCTGTGCATTTGCGAATTCTTCAGCTGGGATACGTGCTTCAGATTTTAAACCTGCGTCTACATATACAAAGCCTTTTTCGATAGCAACAACAGTACCGTTGATAATTGCACCTAAACGTTGAGTTTCAAGGTTTTTTAATGATTCTTCAAAAAGTTGAGCAAAAGATTCTGACATATTTAATCTTCTTTAATTTAAGTTAATAACGTCCACCTATAAATCCATCACAAGTGGGGTTGATAGTAAAAGCCTATTCATCCTTGAATAAACCAATGAAATAAAACCGAAATACTTTATTTATCAATACGTTGATGAATATAATTCAACGCTTTTTCAATGACCTCTTCGATACTTAACTGCGTACTGTCTAGCAACAACGCATCATCAGCTGGTTTCAATGGCGCAACTGCTCGATTTCTGTCACGAAAATCACGATCTTTTATCTCGGTTAAAATCTGGTCAAAGTTACCATTAATTCCTTTATTTTGCAACTGTTTAAAGCGTCTTTTTGCACGTTCTTCTGCACTTGCGTCTAAAAAAAGTTTAACTTGCGCATTTGGGAATACCACAGTACCCATATCACGACCATCCGCAATTAAGCCTTTATCCGTCGCAAAATCCTTTTGTAATTGTAAAAGTGCGCTGCGAACCAGTGGAAAAACCGCAATTTTTGAAGCAGCTTCAGCCACTTCTTGTGTACGAATTTGTCCGCTGACATCTTCGCCTGATAGCATAATTTTAACTTCACCACCCTGTGGTAAAAATTGCACATTAAGCTGACTTGCTAATTGTGCTAAAGCTAATTCATCAGATAAATCCACCGCACTTTTTAATGCAGCAAGCGCAGTTACGCGGTAAATGGCGCCACTGTCTAATAATGCGAAACCTAATCGCTCCGCTAAGGCGTAGCATAATGTGCCTTTACCTGCGCCACTTGGACCATCTACAGTAATAATCGTTGACATATTTCCCCCATAAAAACCTGAGTATTATAAAGGTGCACTCTTCTTTGTCAATTTGATAAAAAGGCACCGTTTAACGATGCCTTATTCAATTTAAATTGCCCAATCACTTGCGTAGAATGCAACCAATGCAATCGCAATAATGACCGTACCTAAATTTAATTTTTTGACTTCTCCGCTAATGACTCGTCCAATCACTAATGTTGCAAAACCAAGCATAATCCCTGTTACGATATTTGCAGTTAATACAATAAACACCGCACAAACAAGTCCACTCATTGCACCAATAAAATCATCAAAATCTAATTTGCTCACATTACTTAACATAAGCAAACCAACGTACATTAAAGCTGGTGCTGTTGCATAAGGAGGAACTAAAGAAGCTAAAGGTTGGAAAAATAACATCAATAAGAAACCGATCCCAACCACAACTGCTGTTAAGCCAGTTTTGCCACCAACAGCTGTTCCTGCTGCAGATTCAATATAAACGGCTGCAGGTGCAGTACCGAATAAGCCTGACAAAATAGAACCTAATGAATCTGAGGTTAATGCTTTACCACCATTGATAATTTGCCCCTCTTTATCTAATAAATTCGCTTGTCCCGCTACTGCGCGAATGGTACCTGTTGCATCAAAAATCGCTGTCATAACTAAAGCGAAAACCGCAGGTAAAATCACCATATTTAAACCGCCTTCAGCAGCAAAAATGGCTCCCATAATATCAAGATTTAAAAATTGTGAATTCTCACCAAAGGTTGGCATTTTGAAGAAACCTGAATAAGTCACTTCAGGATCAAAAATTAAACCAATAATCGTGATTGCAATAATCACCCATAAAATGCTGCCTTTGATTCTTAAACGTTCTAAACCAATAATCGCCGCTAGACCTAATAATGCCATTAACACAGGGAAAGAAGTAAATTGCCCCATTTTCACCGGCAATCCTGCTTGGTTACTTACTACCAATCCCACACCATTTGCTGCAATTAATAATAAAAATAAACCAATACCAATACCTGCGCCTTGTGCAATACTTTCTGGTAGATTACGCAAAATCCATGCGCGAATCCCCGTCACAGAAATCACTGTAAAAATCACACCCATTAAGAAAATAGCACCTAATGCCACTGGCACTGGAATTTGTTGACCCAATACCAAACTAAATGCAGTAAATGCGGTTAAGGAAATTGCACAACCAATTGCCATGGGTAAATTTGCCCATAAGCCAATTAAAATGGAACCCAATCCCGCCACTAAACAAGTCGCAATGAAAACAGATTCTGCAGGAAATCCTGCTTTGCTTAACATTCCCGGTACAACAATAATGGAATACACCATTGCAAGAAAGGTGGTTAAAC
Organism: Reella acinonychis; assembly: GCF_052384575.1. Lineage (GTDB taxonomy): Bacteria > Pseudomonadota > Gammaproteobacteria > Enterobacterales > Pasteurellaceae > JBQSUQ01. The sequence continues at coordinate 19,943 of NZ_JBQSUQ010000001.1, forward strand.
CCGCAATAATTTCTTGACGAACACTTGAACCTCGCGCGGAGAGTTCAAAAGTTTTCTCTAAAGACATAGATTTTCCTTCATATAATGAAATAAATTAAAGTGCGCGTATTTTACCTCAATCATTGAAATAGTAAACGTTTGCGTAAAAATTCTGTTGAAAAAAATAGGCGGATTTTAACCGCACTTTTATTATTTCTTTGCCAAAAAGCACAAAGGTTTTTATACTACCGCTAATTCATCAACGAATAAGGAAAAGATTATGGCAATTTTAGTCACTGGCGGTGCCGGCTACATTGGTTCACATACAGTTGTAGAATTATTAAACGCAGGCAAAGAAGTTGTGGTATTAGACAATCTTTGCAATTCATCAGCGAAATCTCTGGATCGTGTTGCGCAAATTACAGGAAAATCCGTTACTTTCTACTTAGGTGATATTTTAGATACCGTATTACTACAAAAAATCTTTGCAGAGCATAAAATTGAAGCTGTCATGCACTTTGCTGGCTTAAAAGCGGTTGGTGAAAGCGTAAAAAAACCGGCTGAATATTATTTAAATAATGTTACTGGTTCGCTATTGCTCGTACAAGAAATGAAAAAAGCGGGCGTATATAATCTGGTTTTCAGCTCATCTTCTACTGTTTATGGTGATCCTGAAGTTATTCCAGTGACAGAAGATTGCAAAGTGGGCGGCACAACCAATCCTTACGGCACATCCAAACTTATGGTTGAGCAAATTTTGACAGATATTGTGAAAGCCGATCCGCAATTTAGTATTACCTTATTACGTTATTTCAACCCTGCTGGTGCCCATGAGAGCGGTTTAATTGGTGAAAACCCAAATGGTATCCCAAATAATCTCATGCCATATATTGCTCAGGTCGCTGTGGGTAAATTACCGCAATTATCCATTTTTGGTAATGATTACGATACGCCGGATGGTACAGGCGTACGTGATTATATTCATGTGGTTGATTTAGCTATTGGCCATGTCAAAGCACTTGAACGTCATGAAAACGACGGCGGATTACATATTTACAATTTAGGCACTGGTGTAGGCTATTCAGTGTTAGATATGGTAAATGCCTTCGAGAAAGCCAACAATATTAAAATTCCATACGTCTTTGCACCACGTCGTGCGGGCGACATTGCCATCAACTATGCTGATGCATCTCGTTCTGCCAAAGAATTAGGTTGGAAAACAGAACGTAATTTAGAACAAATGATGAAAGATACTTGGAATTGGCAAAAAAATAACCCTAACGGTTATCAAGACTAGCTTACAAAAGTGCGGTAATTTTGACCGCACTTTTTATTCCTTTTGTGCTCACTAAATTTACATCCAATATGACGTCAACAAAAACAAGCTTATTCAAACAAATTTTCAGCCGTAATATGCTGATTTGTATCTTTACTGGTTTCAGTTCGGGGCTACCATTATACATTATTGCCTCATTACTCCCCGTTTGGCTGCGTTCTGAAAAAGTTGACTTAGAAACTCTCGGTTATTTCACCGCAGTTATGCTGCCTTTCACTTGGAAATTTCTTTGGGCGCCGTTGTTAGATCGCTATATTCCGCCATTTTTAGGACGTCGTCGCGGTTGGATGTTCATTTCACAAGTTTTACTTATTATTTCCTTAGCTTCCTTTGGGTTGATTTCACCTCAATCACAACAAGGATTAACCCTCATCGCAGGATTGGCAACGTTATGTTCTTTTTTCTCCGCCAGTCAGGATATTGTGCTAGATGCTTATCGTCGAGAAATATTATCCGATGAAGAATTGGGTTTAGGTAATTCCATTCATGTTAATGCTTATCGTATTGCAGGTTTAGTGCCAGGGTCGTTGTCGCTGATTTTGTCAGATTATTTACCTTGGAAAACAGTGTTTATTATCACCGCACTTTTCATGTTGCCTGGTATATTGATGACATTATTCCTTAGTAAAGAACCGCAAATTGAATTAGGCAAGCAACGAACATTAAAAGAAAATGTCATTGAACCTTTCAAAGAATTCTTCACCCGTAAAGGTATTTGGGCTGCGATTGGCATACTGGTATTTATCTTTTTATATAAACTGGGTGACAGCATGGCAACCGCGCTTATTTCACCATTTTATTTAGACATGGGTTATAGCAAAACACAAATTGGTATTGTGGCTAAAAATGCGTCCTTATGGCCAATGGTCGCCGCCAGTATTGTTGGTGGAATTATTATGTTACGCATTGGCATAAATCGAGCACTATGGCTGTTTGGTTTTGTGCAAATCATCACCATTCTTGGTTTTGCTTGGTTAGCGAAACATGGACATTTTGACCAAATTGGCACTTATGAAATTACCGCATTAAGCCTTGTTATCGCCGCAGAATACATTGGCGTTGGATTAGGCACTGCTGCATTTGTTGCTTTTATGGCAAGGGAAACCAACCCACTTTACACCGCTACACAATTAGCGCTTTTAACCAGTTTATCTGCATTGCCAAGAGTCACTTTTAATACTCAAGCTGGGGCTTGGATTAAGGCGCTTGGTTATTATGATTATTTTTGGCTTTGTTTCTATTTAGCCATTCCAGGCATGATCTGCTTATTTTGGGTCGCGCCTTGGAATGAGAAAACAGACAAATAAAATCAGATTTATCAAACTGTATTTATTGACTTAGCAAGCTATGCTATTTATGATCCAGACTTTGTTTATTGATATGAGGTTCGTATGAAAATTATTCTTTTGGGGGCACCTGGTGCAGGAAAAGGAACACAAGCACAATTTATTATGAATAAATTTGCTATTCCACAAATTTCAACAGGTGATATGCTACGTGCAGCGATTAAAGCAGGAACAGAATTAGGCAAACAAGCAAAAACCTTGATGGATGCAGGACTGTTAGTACCAGATGATTTAATTATTGCATTAGTAAAAGATCGTGTATCACAAGAAGATTGTGCAAAAGGTTTCTTATTAGACGGTTTCCCTCGCACCATTCCACAAGCAGACGCATTAAAAAATGTCGGCATTAAAATTGATTATGTTTTAGAATTCGATGTGCCAGATGAAGTGATTGTAGAACGCATGTCAGGTCGTCGTGTACACCAAGCTTCAGGTCGTTCTTACCACATCATTTACAACCCACCAAAAGTGGAAGGCAAAGACGATGTAACAGGCGAAGATTTAATTATTCGTGCGGATGATAAACCAGAAACCGTATTAGATCGTTTAAAAGTGTATCACAACACAACAAAACCATTAGTAGATTACTACCAAGCTGAAGCGAAAGCAGGCAACACACAATATTTCCGCTTAGACGGTACACAAAAAGTGGAAGATGTTAGCAAAGAATTAGACAAAATCTTATCTTAATTCTCTCTCAAACAAAAAGTGCGGTGAATTCCACCGCACTTTTTTATTGCTCAGCAAACTCAAGATTGATGCGTTACAAGCCAACAGTTATGAATTTGTTTATTACGTTCAAAATCGAGTGGCAAGGTTTGCGCTGAAATTTCCACCGCATGCAATCCTAATTCAGCTAAACCATCAAAATTCATTTTAAATCCACGTTTATTGTTTGAAAAAACAATAGTGCCATTTGCACGTAAAATGCGTTTTAATTGCTTCATTAATTGAATATGATCGCGTTGTACATCCCAGCTGTCTTCCATTCGTTTAGAATTAGAAAACGTTGGCGGATCAACAAAAATCAAATCAAATTGACGATCACATTTGGCTAACCATTGCAAACAATCTGCTTGTATCAATTTATGTTGCTTGCCTTCAATATCATTTAACAATAAATTTTGTTCCGCCCAGTTTAAATAGGTGTTAGACATATCAACAGTCGTGGTTGATTTTGCGCCACCTAATGCAGCATGAACAGTTGCAGAACCCGTATAAGCAAATAAATTAAGGAAATCTTTTCCTTTTGCCATTTCGCCGACCATTTTACGCGTAATGCGGTGATCTAAAAATAATCCTGTATCCAAATAATCCGTTAAATTCACCCACAATTTCGCACCATATTCATTGACGTAGAAATAATCGCCTTTGTTGGCTAATTTTTCATATTGATTGGTGCCTTTTTGTTTTTGGCGCACTTTTAAAACAAGCTTATTCGTTTCAACACCCGTTACTTGTAATGTTGCTGTTACCGCGTCCAATAAACGTTGGCGCGTTTTATTCTCATCAATATTTTTCGGTGCTGCATACTCTTGCACCACGATGTGATCGCCATAACGATCCACCGCTAAATTATAATCAGGTAAATCAGCATCATATAAACGATAAGCGTCCAACCCTTGCTGCTTCGCCCATTTTTCAATTTTCTTGATATTTTTTTGTAAGCGGTTAGCAAAATCGGTTGCCACCATTAAAGTGCGGTCAAATTCTACCGTATTTTGCACCGCACCTTGCGCTGAAGTTTGCTGAGCAGAGCGAGACGAGATGTGATAATTCTTCTGCACACAATCAAGCGGACCATTTTTCGCTTTAAATTGACGATGGGAACGTAATCGCAAACAATCCAATAACGCTGGCTCGCCACTAAAAATAGACACATTCCAATCGGAAAATTCCATTTTTAATCGTTGACCTAACACTGAATACAATGCAATTAACGCTGGCGTTGTGCCTAATCGTTCACCATAAGGCGGGTTACAAATTAAAGTGCCTTGTTGTTCTGGACTAGGATTTTTTAATGCCGCCACATCCTGTTGCTGCCATTGAATTAAATGTGCCACTCCAGCATTCTTGGCATTTTGTTTGGCTTTTTGCAACACTCGATGATCTAAATCAAAACCAAAGAAATTTTTTTGAATTTGTTGATTCGTTTGCTGTTCTGCTAGTTCTATTGCTTCCTGTTTGACTTTATCCCAAGCTGCTTGATTATGCCCTTGCCATAAATCAAATCCCCAATGCATACGATATAACTGCGGTGCAATTTTCGCTTGCATTTGTGCTGCTTCAATTAACAAGGTCCCAGAACCACACATAGGATCAACTAATACCGTACCTTGTTGCCATCCTGAACGCAAGACAATTGCCGCTGCTAAAGTTTCTCTTAAGGGTGCTGCACCAGTATCTTCGCGATAACCACGCATATGTAATGCATCACCGCTTAAATCCAGGGAAATCACCAGTTGTTCACGATTTAAATAAGCATGAATACGAATATCAGGATTATCCTTATCAACATTTGGGCGCGCTTTACCATTGCGTTCAAAATAATCCACAATCCCGTCTTTCACACGCATCGCACCAAATTGGGTATGACGAATATCTGCATTTGTTCCATTAAAATCCACCATAAAGTGAACGCGCTCATCAAAATGCGCTAACCATTGATAGCTAACCACTGCAGAATACAAATCTAAATCGCTATAAATTTTGGTATTAATTAAGGGCAACAAAATGCGAGAGGCTAAACGCGACCACAGTAAGGTGCGATATAAGGTTTCATCGTCTGCATAAAAATGCACACCACCTTGACTAATTTGACAATCTTTAGCACCAAGATCTATTAGTTCGACTTTTAATAATTCTTCAAAACCACGAGCAGTTGTGGCAAAAAGTTGTTTCATTGAGTAGATTCTCTATGATAAGGAAAATTTGCGCGATTATAGCATAGATTACGCTGTTCTTGTTGCATAAACGCTGTTTGCAATAATTCCTTGGTATAGATAAAGAAAAAGGGACATAGTAACCATGTCCCTTGTTCGCAAAGATGAATATTATTTCAAACAATCTTTGTAGCTATCTGCTGTAAATTGTAAGAAATTGGTATAAGCATTTTTACCTAATGAAATACTGTCACCCATTGGGTCTAAACGACCAACTTTAACGCCAGTTCCTTTGCTTAAGGTATCAATCACTTTTGGTGTAAATTGCGGTTCAGCAAATAAACAAGCCACTTTATGTTCTTCAATTTCTTCTTTGATTTTTGCTAAAGTTTTCGCACCCGGAGCCACTAATGGATTAATAGTAAATGCGCCAGCCTGTTTTAAATCATAGGCATCATTGAAATAACCATAAGCATCATGGAACACGTAGAAACCTTTACCTTTTACTGCTTCAAGTTCAGCTTTAATTTTGCTGCTTTTTTCAGCTAAAGTGCGGTTAAAATCCGCGTAGTTTTGTTCAATTTTCGCTTTTTGCTCTGGGTAGATTTCCACTAATTTATTTGCTAGTTGTTTAGCAACTAATTGGCTAATTTCAGGTGAATACCAAACATGCCAGTTTACCGTTAAACCATTTTCATCTACTTCATGATGATGGCCATGATGGTGGTGCCCATGATGTTCATGTTTGTGGTCATCATGCTCGTGTTTGTGCTCATGATGTTCATGGTCATCATGTTCGTGATCATCTTCATCATCGTGATGATGGTGTTCTGACTTAGATAATAACTCAGTTACGCCTTCAATCTCAGCAATGGTAACACGTTTATTTGGCGCGACTTTTTCAACACTTTTACTTAAGAAACCATCTACATCTTTGCCAATCCATAATAATAAATCTGCTGATTGAATTTTTTCCACATCAGAAAGTTTTAAATGATAATCATGTGGTGAAGCGCCTGCTGGCACGATGATTTTAGTATCAGTAACACCATCAGCGATGGAAGAAGCAATAAAACCTAATGGTTTAACAGAAGTCACAATGCTCGCTTGTGCAGTTGCAGATAAGGTAAATAATGCTACTGCTGCAGCAACTTTGTTCAATTTAGACATAATATTTTCCTTATAGATAAAATAAAGTGCGGTTAGCTTACTCCGATCCTTTATAAAAAGCCATCTTTTTTTTTGATAAAAAATAAGAGCCTAGCGCAATAATTTATCTATCACTCTGGAAACCGCAAAGAAGCCAAATGTCGCAGTAATCATAGTTGCAGCACCAAAACCATTACTGCAGTTCATAGTGGCAGAGATTTCACAATTCTCACTCATCTGAGGAAAAATCAACGGTTGTGTTGAGAATACGCAGTCAATACCAAATTTACGCTTAGGATTTTGGCTAAAATGATATTCTTTGCGTAAAATTGACCGCACTTTTGCAGCTAGCGGATCTTGAATTGTTTTACTTAAATCAGCAATCTGAATCTGAGTAGGATCGGTTTGCCCACCCGCACCACCAATAGTGATTATTTTGATTTTATTCCGTTTACAATAAGCAATTAAAGCCGCTTTTGTTTTCACCGAATCAATGGCGTCAATCACATAATCATATTGCTGATTGAGATAACTCGTTAAATTTTCACTAGAAAGGAAGTCATCAATAATCTGTACTTCACATTCAGGATTAATCAGATTAACACGCTCTTTCATCGCTTCGGTTTTTAATTTGCCAATATTGCCACTCAGCGCATGAATTTGACGGTTAATATTGGTGACACAAATATCATCCATATCAATCATGGTAATCTTGCCAATACCAGAACGGGCGAGCGCTTCCACCACCCAAGAACCCACGCCACCAATACCTATGACGCAAATATGCGATTGGCGTAATTTCATTAAACCTTGTGGCGTATATAAACGTCCAATGCCGCCGAAGCGTTGTTCATAATTATCTATTCGTTGCATAATCGTTATAAAAAATGAGCACGAGAAAACTCGTGCTTATTCTGTTATCTTAAAATCCAAACGCGGCCATAATGTTTGGATAAACCTGAAATATGTCCTGCTTGGTCACCAATTCCACGATATAAGTCAAAATGGTGTCCTTTTACTGCGCCGCCTACATCTAAAGCAACCATTAAATGTAGTTTATGCTCTCCTGTCCAATTACCTGCATTATCCATTTGCGGAACTTCTACTAATAATACAGACCCCATTGGCACTAAATTACGATCTGAAGCAACAGAGGCCATGGTTACTAAAGGCACACCAGCCGCCCCTTTCACTTTACCTGTTGGATCATTTTTAAAGAAAACATAGGATTGGTTGCGTTCTAATAAAGATTGTAAGCGTGATGGATTGCGTTCTCCCCAGTCACGAATGGCTTGAATGGACATTTTCTCTTTCGGAATTTCTCCATCTTCAACCAACAAACGACCTACCGCTGTGTAAGGGAAACCATTTTGTCCTGCATAAGCAAAATAATTTAAATTGCCATCACCAAAATCCACATATCCACTGCCCTGAACACCTAATAAGAAATTCTCTAACATGGAATCTGTATAAGCTAACTCAAGCCCTTTTCCTTCCAAAGCGCCGGCATAAATTTGTGAGCGTGTAAAACGCTTATGTTTTGGCATAGCATAAATTGGATTCACATATTGCCCTTGTGGAGAACGGCGTGCATGAATCACAGGTGAATAATAACCTGTCATTAACACATTTTGGTAGCCATCTTCCCCTGACATAATTTGCGGTCGAATACCAAATTGAGCAAGCTCATTCACATTGGCACCTGAAATAACCCATTGCTGAATTTTACTGTAATTCTGAGCAAAATTTGCGGTAATACGACTTGAATAGTTGCGTACATTAGAAAGCTGAGTTAGAAAATCGCCTTGATTTATCACCGCACTATTATTTTCCACACGAGCAACTGAAGTAAAAGGCGCACTACTATAAGTGCGTCCTTGATATTTCGCACCAAATTGTTGTAAATCGCCATTCCCAACATTCGTCTTTCTTGTTTTCTGTGATGGAGACGAAGAACAAGCGGCTAATAAAACCGCACTTAACATCGTTACACCGATTCTCAATGCCGTTTTTTTATTAAAAAATTTCATAAAATGCCCAAATTGATAAACTTAAAAATGAATTGGCTATCCTATCAAACTTTCGCCCTGTCCCCTACTATTTTTTAAGCTTTTCGTTTATTTTTAAGGCAAACAAAAAGCCTCAACATAATTTTTTGTTGCATTAAATTTTTAAACGAGTATATTACGCCAAATCAGACGCGGGGTGGAGCAGCTTGGTAGCTCGTCGGGCTCATAACCCGAAGGCCGTCGGTTCAAATCCGGCCCCCGCAACCAGAATTTAAAAAAGGCGTTAATCAATGATTAACGCCTTTTGTTTTTATACGAACGCCTGTAAAGTAGCGGATAATTTTTCCATTCCTTCCCTAATCTCTTGCTGAGAAATATTTAATGCGGGAGCAAAACGCAATACATTTGGTCCTGCGACTAAAATCATTAAACCATTCTCCGCAGCTACTTTAACAAACTCCGCCGATTTACCACGATATTTTTCCACCAATTCCGCGCCAATCAATAAACCTTCGCCACGAATTTCATTAAATAGTGCAAATTTTTCATTTAATTTGACTAATTCGGCTTTGAAGAAAGCAGAAGTGCGGTCAATTTCTGATAAGAATTTTGGATCCGCAATGATATCAATAACTTTCTCAGCAACAGCGCAAGCCAAAGGATTTCCCCCAAAAGTCGTGCCATGCACACCAGGGGCAAAACTTTTGGCAATTTCTGTTGTTGTCAGCATGGCACTGATTGGAAAGCCATTTCCTAATGCTTTGGCAGTCGTTAAAATATCTGGCACCACACCATATTTTTGATAAGCATATAATGCACCAGTACGCCCAACGCCCGTTTGTACCTCATCAAAAATCAGCAATGCTTGATGTTGATCGCAAAGTTCTCTTAACCCTTGTAAGAAGTCTTTTGTCGCAGGGATAATGCCACTTTCGCCTTGAATTGGTTCAACGATAATCGCACAAGTATGGTCGCTAATGACTGATTTCACACCGTCTAAATCGTTAAACTCTACATGAATAATATCCGCAGGTTTTGGTCCAAATCCGTCTGAATATTTAGGTTGACCAGCAACACTCACAGTAAAAAAGGTGCGACCATGGAAACTTTGTTTAAAGGAAATAATCGTGGATTTTTGATAACCATAATGATCCACTGCGTAACGACGAGCTAATTTCAACGCCGCCTCATTCGCTTCAGCACCTGAATTAGCGAACATAACACGCTCAGCAAAAGTATGCTCAACCAACTTTGATGCCAATGCCAATGTAGGTTCGCTAGTAAACCAGTTGCTTGAATGCCATAATTTTTCGCCTTGTGTTTTTAATACCGACACAATCTCATCAGGGCAATGTCCTAATGAATTCACCGCAATACCACTGGTAAAATCAATATATTCTTTATTATCTTGATCCCACACTCTGCTTCCTTTGCCTTTTACTGGGATAAAATGAGCAGGGTTATAATTTTGGATCATCACTTGCTCAAAGTGTTGGCGAGTATAGCTTGCCATATTGCGTTCCTTATGAATTTATTGATTAATCATTCAATGATTATGCATAAGAATTCATTTTAAGTAAATAAAAAACCAAAACTTGCTAAAAATCCACCGCGCTTTTCGTTCTTCATCTATTACATTGCACAAATAAGCTCATAAAATTATCAACCCAGAATAGAAAATCATTCAACATGAACGGGATTTATCAATGAATAGAAAAAAGTATAATGAGACCATAACAAAATAAAGCAGTTATGTTTCACAATTAACAAAGGATTTAAAAATGAAAAAAGTAGCAAATATTCATAATGCGCCACCGAAACATTGGGTCGGTAATGGTTTCCATGTTCAATCTATGTTCAGTTATGGAGATAAAGATAAAAATCTTGATCCATTTCTACTAATGGATTACAACCCACCACGCTATTTTGATGGTGGACGAAAATCTGATTTTCGTGGTGTTGGTGAACATCCACATCGTGGATTTGAAACCGTTACTATTGCTTATCAAGGCGAAGTAGCACATGCTGACTCTTACGGTGGCGGCGGTATTATCGGCACTGGAGATGTACAATGGATGACCGCTGGTTCTGGTTTAATGCATGAAGAATTCCATTCGGAAAATTTCTCTCAACAAGGGGGGATGTTCGAGATGGTACAACTTTGGGTGAACTTGCCTAAAGCCCACAAAATGACAACGCCAAAATATCAGGCTATTAAATCAGAAAATATTCCAGTGCTTGAATTAGCTGATTCCGCAGGAACCGCCCGTATTATCACAGGTGAATTAGAAGGCGCTATCGGTCCAGCAAGTACTTTCAGCCCAATTAATATGTGGGATGTTCGTATGAATGCAGGTAAAAGCCATACTTTCGCAGTACCTGAAAGCCATAACCTAATTGTGTTGGTATTGGAAGGTACAGTGCAATTTAATGGTAATGAAATTGCTCATCGTGGTGAATTAGTTACCTTTGAAAAAGGCGGTGCAGATGTGCAAATAGAAAGCAACAATGAATCTAAATTATTGATTTTAACTGGAGAACCATTAAATGAACCTGTGGTAGGTTATGGGCCATTTGTGATGAATAGTAAAGAGGAAATCTTACAAGCTATCAAAGATGTGCAAATGGGCACTTTCGGCAAAATCGAACATAGTAATGCTCATCAAAGCTAAACCAAACAAAAGCCCAGCTAAATGCTGGGCTTTCCTCTCAATTTAATTAGTACCACCGACGGTAATTTTCTCGATTTTACAAGCGGGTTGTCCCACACCAACAGGCACACTTTGACCATCTTTACCACAAACACCAATGCCATGATCAATTTCCATGTTGTCTGCCACCATAGAAATTTGTTGCATAACTTCAATGCCATGTCCAATCATGGTTGCGCCTTTGATTGGTTTGGTAATTTTGCCTTTTTCAATTAAATAGGCTTCTGACATAGAGAAGGTGAATTTACCCGATGTAATATCCACTTGCCCACCACCAAAGTGCGGTGCAAAAATGCCTTGTTCGACAGAAGCAATTAGATCCTCAAATTTACTCTGCCCTGCCAACATATAAGTATTTGTCATTCGAGGCATTGGTAAATGCGCATAGGATTCGCGGCGACCATTTCCCGTTGGTGCAACGCCCATTAAACGCGCATTCATTTTATCTTGCATATAACCTTGCAAAATGCCTTCTTTAATCAAGACATTATATTGACCAGGCACGCCTTCATCATCAACAGTCAATGAACCTCGACGGTTAGGTAAGGTACCGTCATCCACAATTGTACAAAGTGGCGATGTGACTAATTCGCCAATTTTCCCCGTAAATAAAGAACTTTCTTTACGATTAAAATCACCTTCTAAACCATGACCGACAGCTTCGTGTAATAACACGCCCGGCCAACCGGCACCTAACACCACTGGCATTAAACCTGCAGGTGCTGCAACGGCTTCTAAATTCACTAAGGCTTGACGTACGGCTTCTTTAGCAAAATAAATCGCGCGTTGCTCGCCCATATAGGGTTCAAAGAACCAATCTAATCCGACTCTCGCGCCAACACCTGCACTGCCTCGCTCACGTTTACCCTCTTTTTCCACCATAACAGAAATAGATAAACGAATTAAAGGGCGAATATCTGCCGCTAATGTACCATCTGTTGCAGCAACCAACATTTCTTCATAAAGTGCGGTCAAATTTGCGGTTACTTTGGTGACATAAGGGCTTTCAGCTCGTGCAGTACGATCCACTAAATGCAATAACTCAATTTTTTGTTCTTTTGTTAACGTATTTAATGGATTAATCGCCCCATAACGCTGAATGGCATTCACTTCATTAAAAGTGAGTGGTTTAATGATATTGCCTTGGCTTGCTGCTGCAATACCTTTTACTGCATTAGCACATTGTTGCAAATTAGCTAAATTAATTTGATCCGAATAAGCAAACCCTGTTTTCTCACCACTGATCGCACGTACGCCCACGCCTCGATCAATATGAAAACCGCCTTCTTTGATAATGCCATCTTCTAGTACCCAGTTTTCATCTTGGCTTAATTGAAAGTATAAATCCGCATAATCAATTTGACGGTGCGACATTAAGTCAAAAATATTGGGCAAATCATTTAATGAAAGATTGCTTTGTGTCAGTAAACTTGCCTGAACCTGATTTAACATATAATTCTCATTGTATTCATAAAAAAGTGCGGTGGATTTTAGCACAGTTTTAAAACTTTGTTAAAATCCACCGCAGTTTAAATGGCTAAATGTATAAGGCTACATCACAACCACATCGAATTGGTCCTGATTATAAAATGCTTCAGGACGAACCTGTACTTTTTTACCAATAAAGACCTCAATTTCTGCTAGCAAACCATGGCTTTCTTCCTTGATCAAATAATCAGCAACCGCTGGCGAAGCATAAACCGTAAATTGTTCACTGGAAAATAAATGATGAACCCGAATAATTTCACGCATAATTTCATAGCAGACCGTTTCAACGGTTTTTAAATAGCCACTTCCTTTACAAGCAGGGCATTCGCCACAAAGCACATGCTCCAAACTCTCGCGCGTACGCTTGCGCGTCATTTCCACTAAACCTAATTGAGTGAACCCATTAACATTGGTTTTCACTGGATCTTTCGCTAGCGCTTCTTCTAAAGATTGCAATACACGTTGTCGATGTTCTTCAGATTGCATATCAATAAAATCAATAATAATAATACCGCCCAAATTCCGCAATTGAAGCTGTTGTGCGATGGCTCGAGTGGCTTCAATATTGGTATTGAAAATAGTTTCTTCCAAATTACGACTGCCGACAAATGCGCCAGTATTAATATCAATGGTGGTCATGGCTTCTGTCTGTTCAATAATAAGATAGCCACCAGATTTTAGATTGACCCGCTTATCTAAAGCCGTATTAATGGCAGCTTCTACACCGTACACATCAAATAAAGGCTGATTACCCGAATACACTTCTAATTTATCCGTTAATTCAGGGATAAATTCTTCCGTAAATTCTTTTACTTGAGCAAAACAAAGCTTGGAGTCAATATGAATTCTCTCAATGCCCTGACCTATAAAGTCGCGTAAAATACGTTGTGTTAACGCAAGTTCGCCATAAATCATTGAACGCGTAGGATATTTTCCTTTACGTTCCATTACTTTACGCCATACACGTTTTAGAAAATCGGCATCTTGTTTTAATTCTTCTTCAGAAACGCCTTCTGATGCGGTACGAATAATATAGCCACCTAATTCATCACAATAAGGCTCTACCAAGTTTTTCAAACGAATACGTTCTTCTTCACTTTCAATACGTTGTGAAACACCCACATGACTATTTTCAGGCATAAATACGAGATAACGTGAAGGCAAAGTAATATCTGTTGTTAAACGTGCACCTTTAGTACCAAGGGGATCTTTCACTACCTGTACAACAATATCCTGACCTTCATGAACTAATTGACCAATATCTTTGACAATAAATTTCTTTTTCTCGTTTTCATCCACACATTCTGTGTGCGACACAATATCCGAAGCGTGCAAAAAAGCGGCTTTTTCTAACCCAATATCCACAAATGCAGACTGCATACCAGGTAAAACGCGAGTAACGCGTCCTTTATAAATATTCCCCACAATGCCTCGTTTCGCTTGACGCTCAATATGAACTTCTTTGAGCACGCCCATGCTAATTAAGGCAATCCGCGTTTCGTTAGGAGTAACATTGACTAACAATTCGACAGAATTCATTAAAACACCCAAATTTTTAGTTAAATTCAATTTATGCATAGGATAACTAAAAGCAAAATAGAAAAACAAGCACAAATAATGTAAAATGTGCGTTTCCTCAAATTTCTTATATTTTTTATTTGTTACTGTGTAGTATTTGGAGAATAAACATGTTTGGATGGGATCCAACTTTAGTCACATTTACCATTTATATTGTCGGCATGTTAGCCATTGGCTTACTTGCCTATCGCTATACTAATAACTTATCGGATTATATTTTAGGCGGTCGCCGTTTAGGTAGCTTTGTTACCGCAATGTCTGCTGGAGCTTCAGATATGTCTGGTTGGTTATTAATGGGCTTACCTGGGGCCGTTTATGCAGCAGGTTTAGTTGAAGGCTGGATTGCAATTGGCTTAACCATTGGCGCTTATTTAAACTGGCTGTTTGTTGCTGGTCGCTTACGCGTTCATACAGAATTTAACCATAATGCCCTAACTCTACCGGAATATTTCCACCACCGTTTTGGTACGCGATTTTTAAAAATTATCGCTGCAACCATTATTTTAGTCTTCTTTACTATTTACTGTGCGGCAGGCGTTGTTGCTGGAGCTAAATTATTCCAGAATCTCTTTTCTGTGCCATATTCCACCGCACTTTGGTATGGTGCTTTAGCCACAATTGCTTACACCTTTATTGGTGGTTTCCTTGCTGTAAGCTGGACAGACACCATTCAAGCAACATTAATGATTTTCGCCCTTATCCTCACACCCGTTTGTGTCGTGTATTCATTAGGTGGCATGGATAATCTCTCTGTGGTGTTAGCACAAGCGGAACAAACATTAAACAAAGATTTCACTGATTTATTCACAGGGCAAAGCCTACTTGGCTTATTAAGTTTATCCGCTTGGGGTTTAGGCTATTTTGGTCAACCACATATTTTGGCACGCTTTATGTCAGCAGATTCAGTAAAATCTTTAAATAAAGCGCGTAGAATCAGCATGACATGGATGGTGCTATGCTTAGTGGGTGCTATTGGTATCGGCTTCTTTGGCATCGCTTACTTCCATGCAAATCCTCAAGTAGCTGGTGTTGTTAATCAAGAAAATGAACAAGTCTTTATTGAACTAGCAAAATTATTATTCAACCCTTGGATTGCGGGCATTTTACTTTCAGCTATTTTGGCAGCGGTAATGAGTACATTAAGTGCTCAATTACTCATTTCCTCTAGCGCAATTACAGAAGATTTTTACAAAGGCTTTATTCGTCCAAAAGCAAGTGAGCGAGAACTCGTTTGGTTAGGTCGTGCAATGGTATTAATTATCGCAGCTATCGCTATCTGGATTGCTCAAGATGAAAAAAGTGAAGTGTTAAAAATCGTTCGCTTTGCTTGGGCTGGTTTTGGTAGTGCATTTGGTCCTGTGGTGTTACTCTCATTGTTCTGGAAGCGAATGACTGCTGCTGGCGCAATGGCAGGGATGTTTACTGGCGCAATTATTGTATTCCAATGGAAAAATTGGGTACCAGAAGGCAGTACTTGGTATTCTGTATATGAAATGATCCCCGCATTCAGTTTAGCCACTCTTGCAGTTATCATCGTTTCATTGTTATCAAAACAACCTGATGACAGCATTATGGAAACCTTTGATAAAGCAAACGAAGCTTACAAAAATGCTCATTAATCACTTAACGGGAGCCATTGGCTCCCCTTTTATTCAACACACAATATGATTGATTTTCGTCCTTTTTACCAACAAATAGCCACTTCGCCATTATCTTCTTGGCTAGAAACTTTGCCTTTGCAACTCAAACAATGGGAAAAACAAACCCATGGTGATTATGCAAAATGGGCAAAAATCGTTGATTTTCTACCGCAGTTATCCGCCGACCAAATTGACTTAAAAAGTGCGGTGAAATCGGAGCAAGTTTTACCTTTATCTGATGGTGAAAAGCAACGCTTAGTTTATCATCTTAAACAACTCATGCCTTGGCGAAAAGGCCCTTATCATTTGTTCGGTGTGCATATTGATACTGAATGGCGTTCCGATTTTAAATGGGATCGAGTCCTCCCACACTTATCACCTCTTAAAGATCGCCTGATTTTAGATGTAGGCTGCGGCAGTGGATATCATATGTGGCGCATGGTGGGCGAAGGTGCCAAAATGGTGGTTGGCATTGATCCAACAGAATTATTCCTTTGTCAATTTGAAGCCGTGCGCAAATTACTGAATAACGATCGCCGCGCGAACTTAATTCCTCTTGGCATTGAGGAAATGCAGCCTTTAGGTGTCTTTGACACCGTTTTTTCCATGGGTGTGCTTTATCATCGCAAATCGCCATTAGATCATTTAACTCAACTCAAAAATCAACTTCGTAAAGGCGGAGAATTAGTGTTAGAAACGCTGGTGATTGATGGCGATATAAATACTGTTTTAGTGCCAATAGATCGCTACGCTAAAATGAAAAATGTTTACTTCATTCCTTCTGTGCCTTGCTTAATTAATTGGCTTGAAAAGTCAGGTTTCCAAAATGTACGTTGCGTTGATGAAGCTATTACGACTTTGGAAGAACAACGTAAAACCGATTGGTTAGAAAATGAAAGCTTGGTGGATTTTTTAGATCCACAAGATCATAGTAAAACCATTGAAGGTTATCCAGCTCCCAAAAGAGCGGTTATTATTGCCAATAAATAGACAACAAAAAATCCTCCAATTTGGAGGATTTTTTATCGCCTTAACTAAATAAAGGTTATTTGCTATAACGTTTGAAAATAAGGGTTGCGTTAGTACCGCCGAAACCAAAGCTATTTGACATTACCGTTTGTAAACCTGCATTTTCTACGGTTTGTGTCACAATATTTAAATCTTGAGCTTGTTCATCAAGAGTTTCGATATTGATACTTGGTGCAATAAAGTCGTTATCTAACATTAATAATGTGTAAATCGCTTCATGTGCACCCGCAGCACCTAATGAGTGACCTGTCATTGATTTAGTTGAAGAAATGGCTGGTTTTTGTTCGCCAAATACATTACGAATTGCACCTAATTCTTTCACATCACCAACTGGTGTTGAAGTACCATGTACGTTAATGTAATCAATTGGACTATCTACTGTTGCTAGCGCTTGCTTCATACAACGTTCCGCACCTTCACCACTTGGTGCTACCATATCATAACCGTCTGAAGTTGCACCATACCCAACAATTTCCGCGTAGATTTTAGCACCACGTGCAAGTGCATGTTCTAATTCTTCAACCACTACCACTGCACCGCCACCAGCGATAACGAAACCATCACGATTTGCATCATAAGCACGTGAAGCTTTTGTTGGTGTATCATTATATTTAGAAGACACTGCACCCATTGCATCAAATTCAGTCGCACATTCCCAAGATAGTTCTTCTGCACCACCGGCAAAAACCACATCTTGTTTGCCTAATTGGATTAATTCTAACGCGTGACCAATACAGTGAGCTGAAGTTGCACAAGCAGAGCTAATAGAATAGTTCACACCACGAATTTTATAAGGTGTTGCCAAACAAGCTGACACACTTGATGCCATGGTTTTAGTTACTGCGTAAGGACCAACACCTTTTACGCCACGTGGACCTCTTACGGCATCACATGCTACTAATTGGCTGTGAGCAGAACCAGTACCCGCACCAATAACTAAACCAGTGCGATCATTAGATACTTGATCTTCCGCTAAACCAGAATCTTCAATCGCTTCTTTCATAGCTAAATAGGCATAGGCTGCCGCATCGCCCATAAAACGATACACTTTACGATCGATAAGTTCTGCTGGATTTAATTTAATCGTACCGGCAATTTGGCTACGCATACCCATTTCCGCAAACTCAGGCACAAACTCAATACCTGATTTTCCTGCTTTTAATGAAGCAAGTACTTCTTCTTTATTGTTACCGATACTCGAAATAACGCCAAATCCAGTGATTACCGCTCTTTTCATATTCTTTTTTCCTTACTCAATGAGAATGCTATTTTTGTTGGCTAAATTACTATGAAATAAAAATATTTCAAGCAAAAATTGATTTGTTCGACCAGTATATAAATTTCAGCTATTATAGCAAATCACCACATTATAAAAAAGGAATAAAACATTATGCTGCTTGTGCGTCCCGCGGAAATTCATTTTAATCAAGACAATACCCCTGTATCGACTTTTTTTGATGATGTGTATTTTTCCAATCAAGATGGTTTAGCAGAAAGTCGCTATGTGTTTCAAGAAGGCAACCAACTCTGGCAAAGATGGGTAGATTCAACACAAACTCATTTTACTATTGCAGAAACTGGCTTTGGTACAGGATTGAATTTTTTTGCTGTTACCTCCTTATTTCGTCAATTCCGTCAACAACATCCCGAGGCAAAATTAACGCGCTTATTTTTTATTTCTTTTGAAAAATACCCTATCCCATTACAACAATTAAAACTTGCACATCAAGCTTATCCTCAATTCCAAGCACTTAGCCAACAATTGCAGCAACATTGGGTTGAGCCTATTGTGGGTTGTTACCGTTTTCATTTTGAAGAAACCAGTTTAGATCTTTGGTTCGGCGATATTCAACAAAATCTACCGCAGTTAGGCGACTATATGTTGAATAAAATCGACGCTTGGTTTTTAGATGGCTTTGCACCAAGTAAAAATCCTGATATGTGGAATGAACAACTTTATCAACAAATGTTTGCTTATACTCGCCCACAAGGTACTTTTGCGACCTTCACTGCAGCAAGTGCGGTGCGAAAAGGCTTAGAATCCGCAGGATTTTGCGTGCATAAACGCAAAGGCTTTGGTAAAAAACGAGAATGTATTTGGGGCATAAAACTCGATGAAAATGCACCGCAGTTTTCAGCACCTTGGTATTTGCCCCAATCAGTAAAAAACAATGAAATTGAAGATGTTGCAATTATCGGTGGTGGTATTGCCTCTTTATTTACCGCACTCTCTTTATTAAAACGTGGTGCCAAAGTCACCCTTTATTGTGAAGATGAACAACCTGCACTCAATGCTTCAGGTAATAAACAAGGTGCCTTTTATCCACAATTAAGTGATGACGATGAGCGAAACATTCGTTTTTATATTCATGCCTTTGAATACGGTATCCAACAATTACATTGGGCAATTTCACAACAGATTGAATTTGAACATGATTTTTGTGGCGTGGCATTGTGCGGATATGATGAAAAAAGCATGAAAAAATTAGACAAAATCGCGCAATATGGTTGGCATTCTAATTTATATCAACCACTTAATGCAGAACAATTAAGTGAAGCTGTCGGTTTACCCGTCAATTGTCATGGTGGCTTTATTTCTCGAGGTGGGTGGTTAGCTCCCCGCCAATTTGTACAAAATGCCTTTGCTTATTTACAACAATTAGGACTTGTCATCAAAACTCAACAAAAAATCACCGCACTTTTACAACAACCATCAGTGTGGATATTGGAAAATGATCGCAATGAACAATTTACCCATCAAGTTCTCGTGTTAGCAAATGGTCATCAACTCACTGAGTTTGAACAAACCAACGATTTACCACTCTATCCAGTGCGTGGGCAAGTCAGTCAAATTCCTACTTCTGAAAATTTATTGAAGTTAAAATCAGTGGTTTGTTACGACGGCTATTTAACGCCCGTAGATCAAAGCAAAACAAGCCATTGTATTGGTGCAAGCCATATTCGCGATAATGCAAATCGTGATTTTAGCCTAATTGAACAGCAACAAAATCAACAAAAAATTCAGCAAAATTTAACCGCACTTTGGACCAATGATGTGGACACATCTGGTAATCAAGCTCGCATTGGCATTCGTTGTTCAGTTAGAGACCGTGTGCCAATGTTCGGTAATGTGCCTCATTTCAGCCAACAGCAAGAGCAATATCATAATCTATATAACTTGCGCCGCAGAAAACAAGATATTCCTGTTGCAGCTACTTATCCCAATCTTTATATGATTGCGGCTTTAGGTTCAAGAGGATTAACATCGGCACCTTTATTGGCAGAATCCCTTGTTTCACTTATTTATAACGAGCCATTGCCTTTAAGCCAAGATATTGTGCATAACCTCAGTCCAAATCGGAGCTGGCTGAGAAAATGGTTAAAAGGTTCGGTGGTAAAATAAATATAAAAAAATAAGGGCGAACTAAATTCGCCCTTTAATCTTACAAATCAACTACTTAATTTGTTGTTTAATCATATCTGCAATTAATTCAGCTTCTGGTCCTAAAATCACTTGTAAACCATTTTCAGCTAATTTCACATTACCTTTTGAACCCAATTCTTTTAATTTATCTTCATTAATTTTATTGCGATCAACCAGCTCTAAACGTAAACGTGTGATACAAGCGTCAATGGTTTTAAAATTATCTTTTCCGCCTAATGCATCAATAAAGCTTGCTGCACGTTGTTCACGAGAACGATTTTCATGTTTTTCTACAACAACTTCTGTTTCATCGTCTTCGTTACCTGGTGTTTTTAAGTTGAATGCTTTGATAACAGCGCGGAAAATCACGTAATAAAGTACAGCAAAAACAAGACCTTGTACTAACAACATATACCACTGTGTCGCTAATGGATTTTGTGATGAAAGCACCATATCCACCAAACCAGCACTAAAGCCAAAGCCTGCCATCCATTGCATTGTTGCAGCAATAAATACAGATAAACCGGTCAATAGTGCATGGATCACATATAACACTGGCGCCACAAACATAAATGCAAATTCTAATGGCTCAGTTACACCAGTAAAGAATGATGCTAATGCTGCTGCGATCATTAATGAAGCCACTTGTGCTTTTTTACCTGGTTTTGCACTATGATAGATTGCTAATGCTGCTGCTGGTAAACCAAACATCATCACAGGGAAGAAACCAGCTTGGTACATACCAGTTACCCCTAAAACTGCGGTGCCATTTGCAAGAGATTGTGCGCCACCTAAGAAATTAGGAATATCATTAATGCCTGCTACGTTAAACCAGAATACGGAGTTTAATGCATGGTGTAAACCAACTGGGATAAGTAAACGGTTTAAGAAACCATAGATACCCGCTCCTGTTGCACCTAAATCTGTAATAGATTTACCAAATCCAACTAAACCATTAAAAATAACAGGCCATAGATACATTAAAATGAAAGAAACCACGATCATCACAATAGAAGTCACAATCGGCACTAAGCGTTTACCGCTAAAGAATGCTAAGGCTGGTGGTAATTCCACTTGATAGAAACGGTTATATAATTCCGCAGAAATCACACCCACTAAAATACCAATAAATTGGTTATTAATTTTGCCAAATGCTGCTGGTACTTGATCTGTCGGAATATTTTGTAATTGAGCAACAGCACCAGGTGATAATAAGGTGGTTACAACTAAAAAGCCAACTAAACCAGATAATGCTGCAGAACCATGTTTATCTTTAGACATACCAAAAGCAACACCAACTGCAAATAAAATCGCCATATTATCAATAATGGCGGCGCCTGATTTAATCAAAAATGCGGCTAACTGACTTTCACCGCCCCAGCCATTAGGATCAATCCAATATCCAATACCCATTAAAATCGCTGCTGCTGGTAATGCTGCCACAGGAACCATTAATGCTTGTCCAATTCTTTGTAAATAACTTAGCACACTCATAGGAACTCCTCGTTTTATCGATCTTTAATTTCAATATTGTTGAGAATTTTGTAAACGGTTACTCAACTGTTTTTTACTATATGCCGATTATTTCTGAGTGCAAATTAAAACTATCAATTTCGTGATCTGCGTCACTAAAAAAATCAACTAAATTTATAAAAAAGCTATTTTTTATAAGAAAAATAAAGGTTACTTATTCAAAATAAGTAACCTTTAATATCATCAATAAAACTTAAGAAATGTAATAGATATCAAGCAAGCAGGCGTTCTACAAGTTGAGTATAAATATTCACACCTGTCACTAATTGGCTTTCATCAAAATCAAATTCAGCTTCATGATGTCCAGCAGTACGATCAGCACCAATAATAAAGTAAATAGCCTTTCCACCTCTGTCTTGTACACGTCTGCCGAGAATTGTTGCATCCTCACTAGCATTAAATGCATAGTCTTTTGTGGAATCGGTTACATCTGGTTGAGCAATGGCGATTTCCTCAATTAATTTCACTAATTCAGGATCATTATTCATATCCACCGCTTCGCCCATAATCTCCGTTTCATAGCTTACATCAAAACCAATGGCGATACCTTTTGCAATTTGCATAACCTGATCAACCATATATTGATTAATCTCTTTATTTTCTCCCCGCACTTCTAGCTGAATTTCCGCTCTGGATGGGATCACGTTGCGTCCTTCACCCGCTTTCAATACACCCACATTAATGCGCGTCATTCCTTCGCCATGTCGAGCAATGCCATGAAGTTGCGTGACCGTATGCGCTGCTGCAAGTAACGCATTCCGCCCTGTATGAGGTGAAGCACCCGCATGAGCCGGCAAGCCTTTATAGCGGATATCAATTTTAGTGGTTGATAAGAAATTACGCGGATTGGCTAACACCGTTCCTGTGCTTGCACAAAAGCTAATATGTGAGCTCGCAAAATAATTTGCGTCATCAATTACACCACTAGCAGCAATAGCAGCCGCACCTCGTACGCCCTCTTCTGCTGGTTGGAAAACAATTTTAACCTTACCATTAAATTTATCTTTATTTTGCGATAGCCAAAGAGCAGTACCTAATCCAATCGTAATATGCCCATCATGTCCGCAAGCATGCATAAAGCCATCATTTAAAGAAGCAAATCCTAACTGATTAGGCAGATGATTTTCGGCTTTGGTTTCTGTCACATTCACACAATCAATGTCAAAACGTAGAGCAACTGTTTTGCCCGGTTTACCTGAATCAATAATAGCCACACAGCCCGTATAACCATTCATTCGATCCAACCATTTTTGATTTGCGCCATAAGCAACTGCATTCGCAATTCCTTTTTCTACAACGGCTAAATTACGTCCTCGCACATATTCTGGATTAATAATTTGATCGCCTAATAAAATTTCCGCTCCCATTTGCTCCAAATAGTCAGCAATACGAGTTGTTGTCCAAAATTCTGACCAACCGGTTTCAGGGAAACGATGAAATTCTCGACGCCATTGAATTAACTGTTCACTCATAACAAATTCCTCTTTTGTCTTTACTTATTTCATAATAAAGAAACAAATAAGCACCGTAACATAAACAAAGTGCGGTGCATTTATACAAAGTTTTAAAACTTTATAAAAAATCACCGCACTTTTAACTCTTAAAAAGGGATTTTAAAATCGCCCATTACAACATAAATAATGCTAAGAATAGCGTTGCTAGTACCATACCTGGTGCGGTACGTTTTACCATTTCAACAGGGCTTACCATTGCTAAGCCAGCACATACGATGGTTACACCTGCAATTGGAGAAGCGGTACGACCAATTGCACCCGCAATTGCAGCCGCCATACCTAAATTAACGTGGGTATAGCCTAATTCAACTGCATGTGGTGTTACTGCTGTATTGAAAGCAATCGCTGCCGCATCGCCGGAACCTGTTACTAAGCCCATTAAGAATGGACCGATAGTCGCGCCCCAACGGACAAATTCAGTAGAATGTTTTAAGAATTCAATAGCAGAATCAACCGCACCTGTTGATTTTAAACCTGCCACAAATACGCTTGCAGCCACGATAATACCTAATACGTTAGCATAAGCATTACCCATACCATTGAAGAATTCGTTGGTAATTTTAGCTGGCGAAATACGTGTTACAAGAATAGCGTAGATAGAACCAATTAACATGGCTTGTGGTACGCCCATTTTTGTCCACTCTAAACCAGATACTTTTTGTAATGAGGTGCCACCGATAACCAAAATCACTAATGGCACTAAAGGCGCTAAAGCATATAATGGATTCACTTTCGCAAATTTAGTTTCTGAATTTTGATTCTCGTTTAAATAAGCTTGACGATGAACTTCACCATAATCTTTCAACACAATCGCTAAAATGGTTAGCACCACTGCACCAATCGCACCAGCAATAATAGTATAAGGCGCGTGAGAAAGGTTAACTTCAGTGATGGTTAATTTTGACATTTCACTGATCATCGCAGAATGTGAAGAACCCGGGCTCATCATTGAACCAAAAGTCCCTGCCAGAATTGCTGCACCTGCAGTTGCTGGACGAACGCCCGCACTTTTCAATACAGGAATTAAAGTGGCGCCCACTGCTGCTGCACAACCTGCCGCAGATGGAATAGCAATATTAATGAAGAAAGTAATGATTGTCGCAATTGGAATTAAAAAGAATTTCAATCCACTCAATGGTTTAGTGAGTAAATGTACTAAATGCGTATCACATTCTGTATATTTCATTACATAGGCAAAACCCATACTTGAACAGATTGCCATAATTAAACCGCCAGAAGTCATTTGCTTAGCAAAAGCATCTAACGCCCCCATTGGATTTAAAGTGACTACCGCCATAATTAAACCAACACCAATTAAAACCGTTCGGGTTTCATACTTCTTAATCAATAAATAAATAGTCACAATAATACCTAGTATTGCGACTAAAGACTTAAGTTCAGCCATATTTATACTCCTTAATAATTAAATTTAGAATTTTTTGCTAATGTGGTTAATTGCATATTTTCGCTAAAACGTAAAATATCCGCTTCGCCCAATACGGTAGCTTGTTCGCCTTGAATATGTAATGCAGTACCTTCTGGCAAGGCATAAACGAATGAAGTTGGATTAACAATTAAAAATTCGCTCAAACGTTCCTCACGACTTTCACCATTATGTCCTTGCATTTTGCCAGAGATAAAGTGCGGATTAATTTGATGAGGGAATAGATTTAATGCATCAAAAGAAGGTGGGTAAGTAATTGGCATATCGTTGGTGGTCATAATGGAACTACCTGCAACATTTGCCCCTGCACTCCAACCAAAATAAGGCGTGCCAGCATTCACTTTCTCGCGAATTGCTGGCAGCAAATGATGTTCGTACATCCCTTTTAATAAACAGAATGTATTACCACCACCAATAGCAATCACATCAGCCTGTTCAATGATATCCGTATGCTTATTGCCTCGATGAACAGAAACAATCTCCATATCTAAACTAGCTAATGCTTGTTGCACTGTTGTTTCATATTCATCATAGGTACGACGAACTCCTGCATAAGGTACAAATGCAATTTTTTTGCCACGATAATTCGCTAAAAATTGATCTAACCATGGAAGAGTGTGAACTAAATAGGCAGTATCCTTGTATTTTGAACCACTCATGAGTAACATATTTTTCATTTGAGAATTCTCCTTATTTCATTTTCGCTTTATTATGCAATGAATTAGAAAAAACTAAAAATGAACTTCTCTATTTCTTGACCTGTGTCACAAAATTAACTTGATAGGAGCTTATCCATGTCTATTAATCTCTCTCGAATTCAAAACACCATTGAAAAATTAGCAACTATGACTTCGGTTGAGGGTGAATTAACTCGTTTAGCCTTTAGCCCCGAAGATCAAATTGCTCATCAACATGTTGTTGATTTATGCAAAGACTATGATTTACAAATTCGTACTGATGAAATTGGTAATCTATTTATTCGTCGAGTAGGCGTTGAAGATCATTTGCCAGCAGTTGCCTTCGGTTCTCATATTGATACAGTCGTAAATGCCGGAAAATTTGATGGTCCTTTAGGATCTATTGGCGGACTAGAAATCTTATTACAAGCTTGTGAGAAAAATATTAAAACCAGATACCCTTTAGAGCTGATCATTTTTAATTGTGAAGAATCAAGCCGCTTTAATTACGCCACTCTTGGCAGTAAAGTCATGTGTGGTATTGCAAATCAGCAAAGCTTATCTCATTTACGCGACAAACAAGGAAACGACCTCGCAAAAGCACTTACTGACATTGGATTAGATATTAATCAGATTGATCAATGCAAACGTCATGCCAATGAATTCAAATGCTTCTTTGAATTGCATATTGAACAAGGCCCTCGTTTAGAAAATGAAAACAAAACCATTGGCGTAGTCACAGGTATTGCTGCACCGATTCGTAGCATTGTAAAGATTAAAGGACAAGCGGATCATTCAGGTGCAACAGCAATGCATTATCGTCATGATGCTTTACTTGGCGGTGCAGAATTAGCTCTCGCCATAGAGCAAGCGGCAATTGAAGCAGGACATTCAACTGTTGCTACTGTTGGTAATTTAACCGCTAAACCTGGCGTGATGAATGTCGTCCCAGGCTATTGTGAATTATTAGTAGATATCCGCGGTATTCATACTGAAGCAAGAGAATCTGTCTTTACCAAATTACAACAACAAATTGAGCAAGTTGCAGCTAAACGTGGATTAGAAATCGAATTACAACTCATTTCTAAAGATCAGCCTATTTTATTGCCTGACAATATGATCAACGCCATTAGTCAAGCTTGTGAAACCCTAAATTATAGCTATGAAATTATGCCTAGTGGTGCAGGACATGACGCAATGCACATGGCAACCTTATGCCCAACGGGTATGATTTTTGTCCCATCTCATTTGGGAATCAGTCACAATCCATTAGAATTCACTGAATGGAAAGATATTGAAGCAGGGATCAAAGTACTGCAATCTGTGGTATTAGCCCAAGCCGAAGTGCTTGATTAAACCCAAAGTGCGGTGAAAATTTGGTGAGTTTTGCTATGAAGGAGAAAGATGACAAGAATTAATGTTGTGCCTGTTGAGGAATTGTGCGATCAGCATTTGCTGGCGGAACATCGTGAACTCACGAGAATCCCAAATGCCGTAGCCAAAGGGAAATATCACTTACGTGGTCAACCCTTAGACTATAAGTTAGGCGAAGGGCATGTGCGTTTTTTCTTTAATAAATTAACGTTTCTCAAAAAACGTTATGATGAATTACATCAAGAATGTAAAAATCGAGGCTTTAATGTGCAATATATTTGGCCGGAAAATGTACCTAAAGAGGCGAATCTCTGGCTAGATTATATCCCAACAGAACAAGCCCTAATCATCAATCGCCAACGTATTCAAGAGAGAATGCCTGTAAAAGCCAGATTTACGTCTTCCTCTTAAAGCAAGCGCTTAGAAATCCAATTTCTAAGCGCTTTTCTTCTAATCAGATTCAAAATTTTTCCGCCGACTTAAATATAATTTGTCATTTTTTTATTTCTGTCATCATTCTGTCATATTTCTTTTCTACACTGCACTCTGTGAATGGTTAGTTATCAACAAAACGGAGAACAGTATGTTAATCAAATTTAATCAATCACTTGCCATTTTAAGTCTTGGCGCGGGTCTAGTTCTATCAGCTAATGCTCAAACGATTACTGGCGCAGGAGCTTCATTCCCTTATCCAATTTATGCCAAATGGGCAGCGTTATATGAACAAGAAACGGGGCATAGAGTTAATTATCAATCGATTGGCTCAGGCGGTGGGCAACAACAGATTATTGCGAAAACTATTGATTTCGGTGCCTCTGATGATCCAATGAAAGCAAAACAATTAAATGAAAATGCATTGCTTCAATTTCCAGCTATTATTGGTGGTACTGTACCAGTAGTAAATTTAGCAGAAATTCAATCAGGCAAATTACAGCTTTCAGGAGAGATTTTAGCAGATATCTATTTGGGTAAAATTACGAAATGGAACGATCCAGCCATTGTAAAACTCAACCCAACACTAAATTTACCCGATAAAAATATCATTGTAATCCGTCGCTCAGATGGTTCGGGTACAACATTTGGTTGGACAAACTATTTATCAAAAGTATCTTCAGAATGGAAAACAAAAGTCGGTGAAGGAAAATCTGTTAAATGGCCTGTCGGGCAAGGTGGGAAAGGTAATGAAGGTGTCGCTGCTTATGTTAAGCAACTCAAAAATTCAATTGGATATGTAGAATATGCTTATGCTAAACAAAATGGGCTTTCTTGGGTGAGTTTACAAAATGCAGCTGGTAAATTTGTATCACCATCCAAAGCTAGCTTTATGGCTGCTGCAAGTCATGCAGATTGGGAAAATGCCGAAGGAATGGGAGTGCTTTTAACCAATGAAAAAGGTGATGAGGCTTGGCCTATCACAGCATCGAGTTTCATTTTAGTGCATAAATATGCGGATAAACCTGCACAAACCAAAGCAGTGTTTGATTTCTTTGATTGGGCATTTAAGCAAGGGGATCAAGCTGCGGAAGAACTCGATTATGTACCAATTCCTGAAAATGTGGTAACAAAAATTAAAGCGACATGGAAAGCTGAAGCAAAAGATCAGCAAGGGAAACTATTGTATCCCTAAATCGATTGAGGATGGCTGAGTAAAAGTCATCCTTCCCTTTTTGCATAAGATGAGTTTATTACCATGTATTTTTGTAGAAATAAGAATCAATGTTTAAACCATAAAGGTATGGAATGGCTATTTCATCAATTAACTCGCCTATTTGCATTGTTAGTATTTCTGATGTTAGCAGCAATATTGGTCTCATTAGTTATTGGAAGCTGGGAATCAGTTAGTACTTTTCATTTTGGCTTTCTATGGGATAGCGAATGGGATCCAGTAAAAGAGCAATACGGAGCAGTAGTCCCAATTGTTGGAACCCTGATTTCCGCAGGGATCGCACTCATTATTGCGGTACCTATTTCTTTTGGTATCGCTGCATTCTTGACCGAACTTGCACCTCGCTGGATACAAGCACCAGTCAGTACTGCCATTGAAATGTTAGCTGCAATTCCCTCTATTATCTATGGTATGTGGGGGCTGTTTGTGTTTGTACCCCTTTTCCAAGAATATATTCAACCAACTCTCATTGCGTTTTTCGGCGAACTTCCTCTATTAAGTGCGGTATTTTCTGGCGCACCTTTTGGAATTGGCTTATTCAGTGCAGGATTAGTTCTTGCAATTATGATTATTCCTTTTATCGCTTCAGTAATGAGAGATGTATTCAGTGTGGTCCCCCCGCTAATGAAAGAATCAGCTTATGGATTAGGTTCAACCACTTGGGAAGTGATCTGGAAAGTGATTCTGCCTTACACCAAAACTGGAGTGATTGGGAGCATTATGTTGGGACTAGGACGAGCATTAGGAGAAACAATGGCAGTTACTTTTGTTATTGGTAATGCTTTCCAGCTTCCCGATTCAATCTTTTCCCCCTCCACTTCAATTGCCTCTGCGATTGCGAATGAATTTAACGAAGCTAGTGGACTACAAAAATCAGCCTTAATGGAATTAGGTTTAATTTTATTCTTAATGACTTCGATTGTACTGATTGCTTCTCGGCTATTAGTTTTACGCACCGCAAAAGGAAGGAAATAATCAATGAAATATTTACAAAATTCCCGTTTTCATTGGCGAAAATGTTGTAACAACATCATGCTAACTTTAGCTTATAGCGCAGTGATTTTTGGTCTATTTTGGTTAATTTGGATCTTATCTACATTAATCTTAAAAGGCTTACCAGCACTTTCCATCCAATTATTTATTCAAAATACACCTGCTCCAAATGAAACAGGCGGACTTTTCAACGCGCTGATAGGTTCAATTTTAATGGTTTCTGTCGCAACATTGATTGCCACTCCTATAGGACTTTTAGCCGGCACTTATTTAAGTGAATACGGACGTTATTCTTGGCTAGCAAGGATAACAAGATTTTTGAATGATATTCTTCTTTCTGCCCCTTCAATTATTATAGGCTTATTTGTTTACGCTATTTATGTTGCACAAGTTAAACACTATTCAGGCTGGGCTGGTTCTATAGCTTTAGCCATTTTGGTTATTCCAGTCGTGGTTCGTACCACTGACAATATGTTGAATTTAGTCCCCAATAATTTACGTGAAGCTGCAGCAGCCTTAGGATGCCCACAATGGCGAATCATCACTATGATTTGTTATCGTGCTGCTCGTTCGGGTATTTTGACTGGTGTATTACTTTCTATTGCTCGAATTTCAGGGGAAACAGCTCCTCTGTTATTTACCGCACTTTCAAACCAATTTATGTCGTGGAATATGAATGAACCTATGGCAAATCTCCCCGTTGTGATTTACCAATACGCAGCTAGCCCGTTTAATGATTGGAATAACTTAGCTTGGGCAGGCGCAACCTTAATTACTCTTTTCGTGCTGACCTTAAATATCTTGACCCGACTCAACATTAAAAAATAGGGAAAACTATGACTACACTACTCAACATTGATGCCAAATTAACGATTAAGCAGCTTAATTTTTACTATGACCATTTTCACGCACTGAAAAATATTAATTTGCCAATTGCTAAGAATAAGGTAACTGCATTTATTGGGCCTTCTGGCTGTGGTAAATCCACATTGCTACGTACCTTTAATCGAATGTTTGAACTCTATCCAAACCAAAAAGCAACAGGACAGATTTTATTAGATAATGAAAATTTACTCACTACTGATACGGATATTGCGATCATTCGCTCTAAAATTGGCATGGTCTTTCAAAAGCCAACACCTTTTCCGATGTCTATTTATGATAATGTTGCCTTTGGAATTCGCTTGTTTGAGAAATTACCCAAATCTGAATTGAATGATCGCATTGAATGGGCGTTAACCAAATCTGCATTATGGAACGAAGTGAAAGATAAATTACACCAAAGCGGCGACAGCTTATCTGGAGGTCAGCAACAACGATTATGTATCGCACGAGGTATTGCTGTAAAGCCCGAAGTATTGTTATTAGATGAGCCTTGCTCTGCATTAGATCCGATTTCAACAATGAAAATTGAAGAACTGATTTCTGAACTCAAACACGATTACACTGTGGCGATGGTGACACATAACATGCAACAAGCAGCACGCTGCTCTGATTATACCGCCTATATGTATCTTGGCGAATTGGTAGAATTTGGGACAACTCAACAAGTATTTGAACAGCCTAAACACCAGCAAACTGCCGATTACATTTTAGGCAAAATGGGGTAAAATACATCACATACATAATCAGTTACTAAATTTTACCAATGAATTTTAAATACAGGTTATGAAATATCATGAAAGGCAAAATTCTGATTGTTGAAGATGAACATTCTATTCGAGAGATGATCGCTTTCTATTTAACTCATCAAGAATATGAAGTCATTACAGCAGAAAATTATCTAAGTGCGGTTAAAAAATTAAACGAAAATCCCAAACTGATTTTATTAGACTGGATGTTACCTGGACGTTCAGGTATACAGCTCATTGACTATCTCAAAAAGCACGAAGAAAGCGCCAAAATACCCATTATAATGCTGACAGCTCGTAGCGCCGAAGAAGATTGCATTACTTGTTTAAATGCTGGAGCTGATGATTATATAACCAAACCATTTTCGCCTAAAATTTTACTCGCCCGAATTGAAGCTCTTTGGCGACGAACATATGATCCGCCAAGTACAATCCTCTGCATAGATAACCTCAGTATTGACCAAGAAGCTCAACGTGTTTTCTGTGACAACAAAAATATTGAACTAAGCCATACAGAATATAAACTTTTGCATTTTTTTATGTCGCATGCTGAAAAAGTGTATAGTCGAGAACAGTTACTTGATTTTATTTGGGGAAATGATAATTATGTAGAAGACAGAACAGTTGATTCTTATATCCGTCGTTTACGCAAAAGCTTAGAACCTTACAAGTTTGATCGCTATA
Organism: Reella acinonychis; assembly: GCF_052384575.1. GTDB lineage: Bacteria > Pseudomonadota > Gammaproteobacteria > Enterobacterales > Pasteurellaceae > JBQSUQ01. The sequence continues at coordinate 52,030 of NZ_JBQSUQ010000001.1, forward strand.
TACAAACAGTTAGAGGTTCAGGATATCGTTTTTCTAGCCACTTTGATGACTAAAGATGAAATTTAATTACCCTATTATAAAAAATGTGATTTTACAGCTAGTACTAACAGGAAGTATTTCTTTTTTATTTAGCTTATTCAGCAAAACTTTCTCATTTTGGTTCATTATTAGCTTGTTACTGCTCATCATTTGGCATAATTATAATGAAGCAATCTTATTACAACTCCTCAATCCGAACAAACCAAAGCCTAAAAAACAAAAAAGAACGGCAATAGAATACATTTCTCAAACCGCTGCATATTATCAAGAGAGTAACCGAAGAGATAAAATAAAAACATTACGTTTATTGTCCAAACTAAATCGTAATATTAAATATCTTCCCGATGCAGTGATTATTTGCAAAAACAATGGCGATATATCATGGTGTAATCAATCCGCTCAGCAACTATTCGAATTTTTTTGGGAAAAGAAAGTCAATAAAAGTATATTTAATGTCATTTTTTATCCTGAATTCAGACCTTACTTTCAACAAGAGAATACTCAACGTCCCCTCGTTTTATTAGATCATAATAAGCGCTATATTGAGCTTCACTTAAATAGATATGACAATGCGTCACTTCTCATCATCGCAAGAAATGTCACTTCATTCGTTCGATTACTTCATAGTAGACAAACTTTTTTAGCCAATATTAACCATGAATTAAGAACACCTTTAACTGTTCTGCAAGGTTATTTAGAAATGTTAGAGTCTGATCCTCATAACAACGAATTATATGAACAATCGATATCAGCAATGAAAGCACAGAGTCAAAGAATGGCTAATTTAATTCAACAATTAGGCATTTTATCCAAAATAGAAAATTCAAATAATACTGAACATTGTGCAGTGAATGTATCTGACATCATAATTTCACTGAAAAAACATTCATCAATTTTACAACAAGCCCACCGAATTCATTATGAAATAGAACCGGATATTTATGTTATGGGCGATGAAAATCAAATACAGAGTGCGATATCAAATTTAATCTATAATGCCTTACGCCATTCAGGTGATAATGCGTTTATAGAGGTTTCATGGAAACGTTGTGAACAAGGGGCACAATTTATCATTAAAGATAATGGTGTTGGCATTGAAGCGAAACATTTAGCACATCTAACAGAACGATTCTATCGAGTAGATGAATCTAGGAGTAATGAAACTGGAGGAAGTGGGCTAGGACTTGCCATAGTTAAGCACGCCTTAGAACAACACAACAGCCAGCTTCAAATTCTAAGTGAGGTAAATAAAGGTAGTGAATTTTCTTTTATTCTTAAGGAAGAAAAGCAGCTTACTTGAACTTCATTAAAATATGAATTTTCTCCTTATAAATCCAACGTTAAATACTCGCAATCACATTCAAAATCCGTTTGTCGGAAATGGGGTATTTTGTGCCCAGTTGTTGGGCGAATAAACTCACTCGTAATTCCTCGATCATATAAGGAATTTCTTTCACCTCATCAGAGTGCGGTTTGGATTTAGGCAGTTTTGCCAGTAGCTGTTGATAGGCTTGGCTCACTTGTTCCACTCGCAACATCGCCGCCCGATCACGATTGACATCTTGTAACAATTTATCAAGACGTTTATCAATGGCGGTGAGATAACGTTGCACATCATTTAAGCGGGCATAACCTGTTTTTTGCACAAAGCCGGGATAAATCAAACCACTCAATTGCACTTTAATATCAGACAGGGCAAATGCCATGGTGAAATCCATTTTGCCTTTTAAGCGTTTGTTTAACTCGTAAGTTAAGGTCAAAATCTGTTCCACTTGTTTGGCAATGTCCACCGTGGTTTCATTGAGGTTTTCACGAATAAAATCACGCAGTTTATCGAAATCCGATTCGTTCCAAACCAATCCACCAAAATCGCCGATCAGTTTATCCACCGCACAAGCGATACAGTCATCAATCAGTTCTAACACTCGCCCAAATGGGGTGAAATACAAACCGAGTTTTGATTTATTCGGGAGCTTTTCGTGCAGATATTTAATGGGGGAAGGCACATTCAGTAACAATAAACGGCGTAAACCTTGTTGCATTGCCACTTGTTGCTCAAATTCCGTTTCAAACAGTTTAATGCCAACGGCATCTTCTTCATCCACAATGGCAGGAAAGGCTTTAACGGTGAATCCACGTTTTTTCTGTTCATAACATTGTGGCAACTGATCAAAGTTCCAAAGGTGAATGCCACTTTGTTCTATGCCGTCGTCTGCCACCGCCGCAATACTTTCTTGCACCTGATCTTTAAGTTGGAATTTCAGACTGTCTAAATCCATAGATTCCGCTATTTTTTTGCCTTTATCATCAATCACTCGGAAAGTCATTTTTAAATGGCTGGGTAACTGATCCAATTGCCAACTTTCAGGCTCAACGCTGACGCCTGTCATACGGCGAAGTTCATAAATCAGGCTTTCTAATAGCGGTTTTTCAAAGGGTTTTGCTCGTCCTAAAAACGCCTCAGCATAATTGGGGGCGGGCACGAAATTTCGGCGTAACGATTTGGGTAAAGATTTAATCAAGGCAATAATTAATTCTTTGCGTAAACCTGGAATTTGCCAATCAAAGCCTGTCATCTCCACTTGATTCAATAAGGGCAAGGGAATATGCACGGTAACGCCATCGGCTTCCGTTCCCGGCTCAAATTGATAGGTGAGTTTGAATTTTAAATTGCCTTGATGCCAGAAATTCGGGAAATCCAGTTCGCTGACTTGCTCTGCATTGTCTTTGGTTAAAAAGGCTTTTTCAAAATTGAGCAATTCAGGATCTTGTTGACTGGCTTTTTTCCACCAGCTATCAAAATGTCGTTGAGACACCACTTCCGTGCCAATTCGTTGATCGTAAAAATCAAATAAGGTGCGTTCATCCACCAAAATATCACGGCGGCGACTTTTATGTTCTAAATCTTCGATCTCTTTGATTAACTTGCGATTTTGGTGAAAAAACGAATGCTTCGTGAACCAATCCCCTTCCACTAACGCCGATTGAATAAAAATTTCACGGCTAATTTGCGGATCGATAGATCCATAATTCACAGGGCGATTTGCCACAATGGGCACACCATAGAGGCTGACTTTTTCATCCGCCATCACTGCCCCTTTGGATTTTGACCAACGAGGTTCCGCATAAGATTTTTTGACTAAATGGGTTGCCAGTGGCTCAATCCATTCTGCCTCAATATCTGCCAGCATTCGTCCCCAAAGCTTGGAGGTTTCCACCAATTCTGCCGCCATCACCCATTTTGGCTGCTTTTTAAACAGAACAGAATTCGGGAAAATAGCAAAATGGGCATTGCGTGCACCTAAATATTGGCTCTTTTCAGCTTCTTTCATCCCAATGTGAGACAGCAAACCGCTTAAAAGTGCGGTATGAATTTGTGCATATTCCGCAGGTTGTGAATTAATCGGTAAGCCCATTTCTCGCACAGTTAAACGAATTTGATGATAAATATCTTGCCATTCACGAATACGTAAATAATTCAGATAATCCTTTTGGCATAAACGGCGAAATTGGTTTTTCGATAAGTCTTTTTGTTGTGTTTGGATAAATTGCCATAAATTAACAAAGGCTAAGAAATCGGATTTTTTATCAGCAAAACGGCGATGTTTATCATCGGCGGATTGTTGTTTTTCTTGCGGTCGTTCACGAGGATCTTGAATGGATAACGCCGACACAATAATCATCACTTCGTGCAAGCAATTATATTTTACGGCGGTCAGCAACATTTTGGCTAAACGAGGATCCACTGGCAATTGTGCCAATTGTCTGCCCGTTTGGGTTAATTGCCGTTTTTCACCGAATTTGGTTTTAACAAACTGGAACGCCTCTAATTCTTCTAACAGTTTGATACCGTCTTGAATGTTGCGTTTATCGGGTGCATCCACAAAGGGAAAAGCATCAATGTCATCTAAGCCCAGTGCGGTCATCTGTAAAATAACGGAGGCAAGATTGGTTCGCAAAATTTCAGGATCGGTAAATTCAGGGCGGTTATTGAAATCCTCTTCTGAATACAGGCGGATACAAATCCCTTCGCTCACCCGACCACAACGCCCTTTCCGCTGATTAGCTGAGGCTTGTGAAATAGGTTCAATGGGCAAACGTTGTACTTTTGTGCGATAACTATAACGAGAAATTCTGGCTGTACCCGGATCAATCACATATTTAATCCCCGGAACAGTTAAAGAGGTTTCTGCTACGTTGGTGGCAAGCACAATACGGTTTAAACCTGAAGGATGAAAAATTTTATTCTGTTCTTGTGCAGACAAACGGGCAAAGAGCGGTAAAATTTCCGTGTGTTTTAAATCTTGTTTTTGTAATGCCTCGGCGGTATCACGAATTTCACGCTCACCATTCAGAAAGATCAAAATATCGCCACGCCCTTCCGCCTGCAATTCATCTACCGCATTTAAAATACCTTGCAATTGGTCTTGATCTTCTTCGATAATTGGGCGATAACGCACTTCAACAGGATAGGTTCTGCCTGACACTTCAATAATCGGGGCGTTGTTAAAATGCTTGGAAAAACGTTCCACATCAATGGTAGCAGAGGTAATGATCACCTTTAAGTCAGGGCGTTTTGGCAACAACTGTTTGAGGTAACCGAGAATAAAATCATTGTTTAAACTGCGTTCGTGGGCTTCATCAATAATTAAGGTATCGTATTGATTCAGGAAAGGATCGTGCTGAATTTCCGCCAATAAAATCCCATCTGTCATTAATTTAACAAGGGTATTTTCACTGATTTGATCGTTAAAACGCACTTTATAGCCCACCAAATCGCCCAGTTCCGTTTTCAGCTCTTCCGCAATTCGTGTGGCAACGGAACGTGCGGCAATGCGGCGAGGTTGGGTATGTCCAATAAAGCCTTTCGTGCCTAAGCCTAATTCCAAGCACATCTTGGGCAATTGGGTGGTTTTTCCTGATCCCGTTTCCCCAGCAATTACCACTACTTGATGTTGTGAAATCAAGGCTTGAATTTCTGCTTTGCGTTGGCTCACAGGTAAATTTTCTGGAAATTCAATATTTTTCACCGCACTTTTGCGTTGAGTTAAACGTAATTGTGCTTGCTGGATTTGAATTGAAATTTCATCAATAATTTGTTGCTTTACTTCTTCATTCCTAACCTGAGTTAACCCTTTAATACGCGCAAATAAACGACGCTGATCGATCAACATCATATCTGTTAATTGATTTAGTAAGGATTTCTGCTGTTCTGTAAAAACAATTTTCTTTTTCTTCATAATCTGCATAGCTGAACTAAAAGGACGCCAATGCGCCCTTTATATCATTTACTTTCCACCAATCAATAAGGATAAAATGCCCCCAGCAATTAAAGGACCAACGGGAATTCCGCCTAAAAACGCAACACCAGCAATGGTACCAATTAACAATCCTGTCAGTAGCAAAGGCTGTGTTCCCATTAAATTGACACCTCGACCTCCTAACCAAGCCACTAAAATGCCAACCGCTACGGCTAACCACATTTTCCAATGTAATAGTGCAGCAAAATTGGGTAAAGGAATTTTACCCGATACAATAGGGCTTAAGACGCCAATAGTAAGAATAATAATACCAATACTTAAACCATATTTTTCAGTAAAAGGGATATATCTGGATAAAAAAGTTTGCTGCATTAACAGCAAGATGGTAGCAGAAATGGTAATGGAGCTATTATTGCCCAGCACGCCAAGCAAAATCAGCATAACTAATAATAATGCAATTGAATTAAAATGAAGCGACATAATTTTCCTAAAAGTGCGGTGGAAAAAAGAAAAGTTTTGCGAATTATAGCAAATTTATTATTTGAATGATCTTATTTATTTTGCACGCGTCGATAAAGATCTTTGCTATATAACACGCCTGTTGGATTTTTCAGACTATATCCTGCCAACAAGGGTTGAATATTCATTGCATGGGTATATTGGAAAAGCGGCAACACCACTTTTTCTTGTTGCATAATATCAATCACTTTTTGATAAATTTCCGCACGTTTTTGTTCGGAAGCTGTTAGACTTTCCAATAACAATTGATCCACATCTGAATGGCTAAAACCCATTTTATTGTCAGGATTGGTTGAATGTAACAAATTCAAAAATGCTGAAAGTTCATTATAATCCGCACACCAACCAGAGCGAATCAACTGAAAATCACCCGTTGCGCGTTTCTCCAATAACTCGGTATAGGTCACAGCCTCTGGCACAATACGTAATAAATCCGATTGAGACCAGGCGCGAATCAAACGCTCTGCAATCACATTATGAGGAAAACTATTATCATAGGTTAAACGCAAGCTAATGGGTTGTTTTATTTCTGCAAGCTGCAAAAGTCGCTCAATTTCTTGCGGTTGGAATTCCTGTTCCTGTTTAGGCTGCATATGCAACGGTAAAAAATTCAAGCCATTAGACAACACATTTGCTTTTTTCAGCACCATGCCTTTGGTGTAAATCATCGAAACTAACGCTTTTCGCACCGCACTTTTGGCTAGCAAAGGATCCTTAAAATTGAACTCATAAAAGTAGGTACAGAGTTTCGGAAAATAACGAGTGATCGTTTCTTGTTGCTTTGGCTTTTCCACAATATCAAACTGCTGAAGATCTTGTTCACCGCTTATTTTTCGATAAATAACTTGATTAAAATAACCTTTACTTGTATTCCAATAATGCGGATTTTTTTCTAATCGAATTTCCTGTTCATTTTCTGATATTAAACGATAGGCACCGTTGTAAACATGAGGTTGCTCGTTTTGCGGTAATAAAACCAAATGGGCGAGCATTTGTGGTAAATAAGGCGTTGGTTTATCCAATATGATTTTAATATGCTGCGGATCTAAGGCTTGAATACCTAAATGCTCAACTGATAATTCGCCTTGCAATACCGCACTCGCGTTTTGCATATTCATATAGCTTAAATATTGCTTTTGCGGATGATCTGATTGTGCTAAACGTTGCCAACTTGCCACAATATCCTGTGCTGAAAATACCTCACCATTTGACCACTTTAACCCTTCACGCAAAGTAAAAATCCATGTTTTTTGATCTGTTGTGGTCCAAGATTCAGCAATGCCAGGTTTAATATTACCCAGTTGATCGTAAATCACTACTCCTTCGAATAAATCTCGCATTAATGCAGCTTGTTCAGGCTGTTTTATTTGTTGGATTTCAGTGGCAAGATCTAAATAACTGCCTCGTAATAAAGTATCGACGGGCAATACTTCTGACAACGTTGGCTTCTGTTCAACGGAATTGGCAGGAACTTGTGGTTTTATCTGATCTACAGGCTCACAGGCGGTTAGTAAAACAAATAAAAAACTAACCGCACTTAAACGCAGAAAAGAAAGAAAAACCTTAACACCAATCATCTTATTACCCCAATGAATATCATCCACCAAAACTTAATTTGAAGGATATTCCTCTATAATAACGGGTAATTCTAAGGTTTTGCCTAAGCGAGAAATCAATACTTTCACTTTCGTATGTGGCGGCATATTACTAATCACAGGCATAATCTGAGCAGGAGAAGTTGCTTCAATATCATTAAATTTCAACATAATATCGCCCGCTTGAATCCCTGCCTTATCCGCCGGGCCATTTGGTACGACATTTTCAATCAAAATCCCACTGCGGTTGTAAGCACCCTGTCCATCGCTAAATAAAATATTACTTTGTACGCCAAAATAACCACGAATTACTCGTCCATCACGAATGATTTTTTGCATAACATCATTGGCAATTTCAATTGGAATCGCAAAACTCAATCCTTCAGCAATTTCATTGGCGTCTTTACCAATACTCAAGGTACTAATGCCGACTAATTCCCCTAATGAATTAATTAATGCGCCACCGGAGTTACCTCGATTGATGGAAGCATCAGTTTGGATAAAATTCTGTCTACCAACGGTTTCACCAATGGCATTACGTCCTGTGGCACTAATAATGCCTTGAGATACGCTTTGCCCTAGATTATAAGGATTGCCAATAGCTAAAGCGATGTCACCTACATGCACTTGGCGTTCAGCATTTTGAGGGATGGTTGCTAAATTATCCGCGCGGATTTTTAATACCGCTAAATCTGTTAAATCATCAGATCCAATTAAATTAGCCTCAAAAATTCGCCCATCTTGTAAAGCAACAATAATTTGATCCGCACTTTGCACCACATGCTTATTGGTTAAGATATAACCATCTTTTGACATAATAACCCCTGAACCAAGGTTATTAGTGGTAACATCGCCCGCATCCAAATTCGAATTACTAATAAAGGTTTGGTTATACACATTAACCACCGCTGGCGATGCAATACGTACCGCGTCTTTAAAAGACATCACCTCACTAGTTAATTTTAAGGCAGAGCCACCGGTAAATTTAGGAATAACAAATAAAATCAACCCTGCGCAAACTAATCCTATAAAGGCTGATTGTAATAATTTCTTAATCATAACCACTCCTAAGCTTGTTTAGGCGAATAAATCATTTTGACATCTTCGCCGATTTGCTCAATAGATTGTAACTGCCATTGGGGTGCTTTGGCTAATTGCGTAAGATGAGGTAATTTACATAATCCTCTTGCCTGATCGCCCAATAATTTTGGCGCCATATACAAGATTAACTCATTGACCGCATGCTGCTCAATCAATGCACCTGCCAATGTTGCCCCTGCTTCAACCCAAAGCGTATTAATTTGACGCTGACCTAATTCTTCCATCAATTCTAAAAGTGCGGTCTGTTTTTCACGACTTTTTAAAGTAATTTGTTGGCAAAACTCAGGAAAATTAGCAAGATCACGCGTTTTATTGCTGACCAGCCAAATTGGTGAAGATAAATGAAACAGCTGCAAATCTGGGGTAAGTTTATGCTCAAAATCTAAAATGATGCGTATTGGCTGGCGTAAATTTTCAAAATGATATTGTTGCTGAATTGATGTTGGTAGCTGCTCCCAACGTACATTTAAGCTTGGATTATCCGCTAAAACAGTAGCACTGGTCGATAAAATCGCCGACGCTTGCGCTCGTAATTGTTGCACATCGGCACGAGAATCAGCGCCCGTAATCCATTTGCTTTCACCGCTTGCCATTGCAGTACGCCCATCTAAACTCATACCTAATTTGAGTTGCACAAAGGGCTTGTTATGCCTCATTCGATACAGAAACCCTTTATTTATTGCTTCGGCTTTTTCTTGCAATAATCCCACCGCAGTTTCAATGCCTGCTTGCTGTAACATTTGCAAACCTTGTCCAGCCACAAGAGGATTGGGATCAGACATCGCTGCAATCACTTTGCTCACACCTGCATCAATTAAACCTTTGGCACAAGGCGGTGTTCTACCATAATGGGAACAAGGCTCAAGGGTAACATAAGCGGTAGCGCCTTTTGCCTTTTCCCCTGCATCGCACAACGCCATGACTTCTGCATGTGGTTGACCTGCTTTAAAATGAAACCCTTTTCCCACCACCTGATCAGCTTTTACTAACACACAGCCCACAACTGGATTAGGCGTTGTTGTAAAACGCCCTTGCAACGCTAAATCAAGCGCCATTTGCATATAATATTCATCCTGTGGGCTAAATTTCATCATAGCAAATCCTTTAATTTATCAATTTCTTTTGAAAATTCATTGATATCTTCAAAACTCAGATAAACGGAAGCGAAACGAATATAAGCGACTTTATGCAAGGCTTTCAATTCATCTAAGACCAGATTCCCCACGAATTTACTTGTTACTTCTCGCTCACCTGTTGCCTGCAATTGATGGGTAATGCGACTAATTGCCTCTTCAATTTGGTCTTCACTTACGGGCAATTTCCCTACTGCTTGTTCAATACTTCGACGCAATTTACTGTCATTAAAAGGTTCTCTTGAACCATCACTTTTTATCACTCGAGGCACAATTAATTCTGCCATTTCAAATGTAGTAAAACGTTCGTGACATTCAATACATTCACGACGACGTCTAACTTGAAATCCCTCTGCGACCAATCGGCTATCAACAACTTTGGTTTCTTCCGCAGAGCAAAAAGGACAATGCATAATAATTACCTTAATCAGAAAAGTGAGGAAAAACAGTCTAACAAAAATTTATTCAATTGACGATCAATTCTCAGCGCATTGCATTACAAATGAATCTGAAAAAATACCGCCCAAATAGGCAATGACATGCTGAGTAATAATAAAATCACGAGTTCAAAATAGGCTAATTTTTGCTTTTTAATAATATGCAGCGCAATGAAGAACATTAAAATCAAATGCAGAACAAAATATAAAATCACTGCAAATTCATTGCTTAAATGATCAAGTTGTTGGCTTAGAACTAACAAAACAAAAATCACATTTAGCAACAGCACAACTGCCATAGCAAAAGGTAATAAAGCAATAAAATTTTGCAAACGACTACGCGAAATCACTAAAGCAAAATTCGCCAACACAACACCAATAAATAGCTGACTGATTGGATTATAAATCAACAAGGAAAAATCATGAGAAGGCATTATAGTGATATAGCTTATTATTCCCACGACACCAAGCAACGCACTAAACTGCAATAATTTTGACCGCAGTTTTTCATTGTCAAAGGGTTGTTTTGCTGCAATTAAACACATAGCTAAACCGCATAAATAACTAAACAGCATTGAAATAGAAAATTGTTCTGCTGCAATATTTATTACCAACCAAACTAGCCAAAATACAGTAAAAAAATGATGAGAAAACAGCAAACGTCCACGTTGCCCTGGGCAAATATCGCCTTTCACAAATACCAAACAACATAATAATTGCGCGATCAATAGCGCAACAGCAAAAGCAGAAACTGCATGTGGTTGTAGAAACGAGATATAACTATCTGTTAATAACAATAAAAGAATTGGTAACAAGGAAAAAAGCGCGGTCTGTTTTAATGAAGTTTTCTCTGACATAAACGAAATAAAAAAATAAGCCCCAAAAATTGGGCTTATTATGCAAGATTTAGCCTAGATTTGCATTAGAAATCTCTATCAGGCACTTTATAGAGCTTATTTTTCAACGTATAAAATTTGATTTACTGGCAGTTAGAATAATGCCAATACCGTCATCAATTTGACGGTATTTTTTATCTTTCGTTAAAAATTGTCAAACGATACCGCCAAAAATACCGTCAAAAAAATGAACTACCTAGAAAAATAAAGAAAAGCTTAGAAAAAAATAAAGCCTTGAAATACAAGGCTTTATAGTTAATTTGAAATTATTAGAAATAAGCTGAAACAGCTAATTTTTATTCCCACTCAATAGTCGCTGGTGGTTTACCTGAAACATCGTACACCACGCGGGAGATGCCGTTCACTTCGTTGATGATACGGTTGGAAATTTTGCCGAGTAACTCGTATGGCAAGTGTGCCCAATGTGCCGTCATAAAGTCGATGGTTTCCACTGCACGAAGGCTTACTACCCAGTCGTATTTACGTCCGTCGCCCATTACGCCTACGGATTTTACTGGTAGGAACACAGTAAACGCTTGGCTGACTTTGTAGTACCAACCTGAGTTGTAGAGTTCTTCGATGAAAATCGCATCGGCTTTACGCAGTAAATAGCAGTATTCTTTTTTGATTTCGCCTAACACACGCACGCCTAAGCCTGGACCAGGGAATGGGTGGCGGTTGAGCATTTCTGCTGGCAAGCCAAGAGCCAAACCGATTTTACGCACTTCGTCTTTAAATAACTCACGCAATGGCTCGACAAGTCCAAGTTTCATATAATCAGGCAAGCCACCTACGTTGTGGTGCGATTTAATCACGTGGGCTTTGCCCGTTTTGCTGGCGGCAGACTCGATCACATCTGGGTAAATCGTGCCTTGTGCTAACCATTTCACTGATGTGAGTTTTTTCGATTCATCATCGAATACATCCACGAACACTTTACCGATGGTTTTACGCTTCGCTTCAGGCTCGTCAATGCCTTTAAGTGCGTCTAAGAAACGATCTTCTGCATTCACACGAATGATGTTCAAGCCGAATTTATCGCCGAACATTTCCATTACTTGATCGCCTTCATTTAAACGCAATAAGCCGTTGTCCACGAACACGCAGTGTAAATTTTTGCCGATGGCACGGTGTAATAAAAGTGCGGTTACCGATGAATCCACGCCGCCTGATAAGCCTAAAATCACTTCATCATCGCCTACTTGCTCTTTAATGCGAGCCACTGCGTCTTCAATGATGTTTTCCGCAGTCCAGTTGGTTTCGCAGCCACAAATGCCGACTACGAAGTTTTTCAATAATTCTAAACCGCTTTTGGTGTGAGTGACTTCTGGGTGGAATTGCACGCCATAGAAACGACGGCTTTCGTCTGACATTGCAGCGATTGGGCAAGTTGGAGTGACACCAGTGATGGTAAAGTGCGGTGGTAATTGGGTGACTTTATCGCCGTGGCTCATCCAAACGTCAAGTTTCGGGGCATCGCAACGGGTCAAATCATCGTTAAGTTTTGCAAATAGTGCGTCTGCGGCTTTTAAATCCACGCTTGCATAGCCGAATTCACGATGGTCAGAGGTTTCGGTTAAACCACCCAACTGCATTGCCATTGTTTGCATTCCGTAGCAAATGCCAAGCACAGGCACGCCTGCGTTGAACACATATTCAGGGGCACGCGGGCTGTTTTCTTCGGTGGTGCTTTCAGGACCACCCGAAAGAATGATCCCCGTTGGATTGAACTCACGAATTTGTTCTTCCGTCACGTCCCAAGCCCAAAGCTCACAATACACGCCAATTTCACGCACACGACGGGCGATAAGTTGAGTATATTGCGAACCGAAGTCCAAAATTAAAATTTTATGATTGTGAATGTTTTTCATTGGTTACCTTATTTATTTTCAGGAATTTCTTTGATCATATATTTAACAATGTCTTTTTCAGTATCTGTTGATATTACGATAAATTGATAAGTTTTATTATTTTTAGCTGAAAACTTATAACTTTTTCCTATATCTATATTTTTACTTACACTTTCGCCATTTTCAAATGTAAAGGTAAAATAACCATAATTATTATAAGGGTACTCTAATAAATAAATAACACCTAAAAAATCATCTATCACAGGTTCACGTTTTTTCAGTTCTTTTATTTCGTTTTCAACAAATTTACTTTCTTTGGAGTTAGCACTTTCTTTTATCCCCAATTTCGATTTTAATTGTGAATTTTCAAGCTGCAACGCTTTTACTTGTGTTTCAAGTGCCGATATTTCGGCATAACGCATATTGACATAGTCTGCTTTACTATCGCTTGTACGAGTAGCGAGTGTCCAAGTTGCACCAATCAAAGTCGTGATGGAAATTGCAGAATAGGTAAGAACTTGTTTCCACGACAAATTTTGGATAAATTCTAACTCAGCAAATTTTTTCATTTTAGTTTCCTTTTGGTCTGAAGAATTTTTACTATTATAACTGTTTAATATGATTTAAGTCATTGTACAAATTTTAATTTATGTACAAAACCGAAATTTTAAAATTTATATTCCGTTCAACGTTTAGTGACAAATTTCTCTAAAATTTTGACCCGTTGCTATTTCAGTTTTTTCTTATCCGCTAACATCTTCTTCGCCGATAACTCGCTCACCACTTTCTTGCCTGTTTTACTTTCCAACTCTTGCAACGCCACTTTGGCAACATTGCCACCTTGTTGGGCGACTTGTTGATTTTCTTCAAAAGTTTGGGGATCAACGGCTTGGGAAATATCTTTGGCGGACGCTTCGGCTAACATATTTAAAATTAGCTCGGTATTGGTCATATTATCTCGTAAGTTTTCCTTTTTTAAGCCTTTGAATTGCTTATATTCTTTAGTGGTTTTGCCACTCCAAGCCTTAGTAATAATATCAGTCAGCACCGCAAATTGTTGCCCTTCTTGCACGCCTGTGCGTTTCCATTCGTCTGTCAATTCTTTGCGAATTTCAATGCTTTTCAGCCGTTGGTTGATCCAATTTTCTGAATAGCCTAAACGTAAATAATCCTGCATTGCTCGGTTAATGGTCAGTTCAGGATCTTGGTATTCATCAATCCGCTCACTGCCGACTTGTGCCAACCACTGCTTAAATGGCTCCGCTTTCGGCGACGGAATAGATTGAATTAAGCGTAAAAGTTGTGGCACGTCTGCCACATCGGTCATTCGCATTTTTCCGTCACGGGCAAGCATTTTCAACCCGTGACAATTTGTCACGGTTTCATTGCCTTCAACTTTTAAACGCTGTTTCAATTTTCGCCAATAGGCTTGTGGATCAAGACTTTCCGTCAAAATCTCAACCACATCAACAATGGAAAAATACCACTTTTCCTGTTCTTCGTCCCAAACGGAACGCACTTCTTTTTGTTCAAATAATTGGATACTCATTATTGGTTCCTTTCACAGATGAAGACATCGGAAAATTTGCAAATTTTTCTAATTTTTGGACCCGTTGTTAAACCATTCCACATAATCAAATTGGTCGTAATAACGTTTGCCAAATAAGCCTGTGTTTTCAAAGAGATCGCCGACCATTCCTAGCTCAGAAAAGCCTGAAATTTTCACCGCACTTTTGAGTTCTGGGTAGTCTTTATAAGTGAAGACCACTTTATTGGCAAAAGGTAAGCGGTCGAATTCGACTAAGTCTTCGTAAGTGCAGCCATCGCGGTCTGTCATTAGGATAAACAGATTATCCAAATTCATACGAGCGGTACGTTCTTGCCATTTTTTTGCAGCCTCTTGCTCGCTGTGGTAGTGCATAAAATGGATGGTTAAATCAGCGAGTTTTCCAACAGGATAGCCTTTCTCCGTTTCGATAAATTCAAGGGGTTGATTGCGATAAAAATCCATCTTGCTTAAATAACGAATAAAATCTTTTGGCGTTAAATACAAATTCACAAAAGGGGAATCAAAACGTAACTGTAAATCGTGCAACATAAATGCCCCAGTGCAATTACTGGAAATCACTGTCGGGCTAGTATTTTTTATTCTTTTTCGATTTTCCGCATTGATAAATTGGCGAAAATAGCGATTAATTCGGTTGCTGATACGTTTTAATAACATCTTATTCCTTGTTAGTTAATTGTTTAATAATGGCTAATATCTCTAGCATATCTTTTCCCATATAATCGGCAAGAGATTGGTCGATTTCCATTCGGGTTTCTTCATAGCCAATACAAGTCATTCCCGCTTTTTTCGCTGCAACCATTCCAAAATAAGAATCTTCAATAGCAACCGAGTATTCAGGCAACACGCCTAATTGTTGCATTGTATATTGATAAATTTCAGGATGGGGTTTGCTTTGGGCAAATAAATCACCAGTTACAATTAAATCGAAGTCATTAATAATGCCACATTGAGTCAATATATTTTGAATATGTGGTAATGGCGACGATGACGCCACTGCTAACTTAATATGATGTTGTTTGGCAAATTGAATAATCTGCTTAATATCTTGGCGGAAAATCGTTAAATAATCCATTCCATCAAAAATGCTATGAAAAAAAGCATTGTAGCGTTCAGCCAATTCTTCTTGCGATAAACGAGAACCACTAATTGTTTTAATAATTTTAGCAATATCTTTTAAAGCTTTGCCAACCACTTGAAGATATTCTTGTTTCGTAATTTCATCGGGACGTTCTTTGACTGCTTGAATAAAATCTTTTTGCAAAGCAAATTCGACATATTCAGTATCGACAATCACACCGTCCATATCAAAAATAATGGCTTGAAGCATTTTCGTTTCCTAAAAATTACAAAGTGGCTTTGCACCCACCATATTGATGTAAGTTAAATTGACTGAATGGGGCTCGATTTTTTTATCCAAAAAGGTTTGGGTTGCTTGTAATGATGAGCCATTCAGTTGGGTAATTTTAAATTGGGCAAACGGCTTTTTTTGGTTATCTAATAAGGTAAAAGCGTTGTTGCCGATTTTGCTTAAATGCACTGTTTCGGTGCTGTTTAGGCGATAGTGTTCGCTGTCTTCGCAGCTGTAATCGTAAATTTTTACGCTACCGTTTCGTTGAAATTGGATAACTCGATAAGCATCATCAACGGGTTGCATTGCCCAGTAGCCTTTATAAACTTTTGAATTTAAATCACTTTCCGAAAATTTGTGAGAACCACCGCAAGCTGCGAGAAAAAGTGCGGTGCAAAAAACTAAACTTTTTTTCATAAATTAAAAATAAAAAACTTCCCCCACAAATGTAGGGGAAGAAAGTCGCTTGAATTAGCTCATACGATAGTTTGGTGCTTCTTTGGTGATGGTCACGTCGTGAACGTGGCTCTCTTTAATACCTGCACCGCTAATGCGTACGAATTGTGATTTGGTACGAAGTTCTTCGATGGTCGCACAGCCAGTTAAGCCCATACAAGAACGTAATCCACCCATTTGTTGATGGATGATTTCTTTTAGATAGCCTTTGTATGGAATACGACCTTCAATGCCTTCTGGTACGAGTTTGTCTGCTGCGTTATCGGATTGGAAATAACGGTCGCTTGAGCCTTTGCTCATTGCCCCTAGCGAACCCATACCACGATAAGATTTGAACGCTCTGCCTTGGTAAAGTTCGATTTCGCCCGGTGCTTCTTCTGTACCTGCGAACATTGAGCCAACCATTACACAACTTGCCCCTGCGGCAATCGCTTTGGCGATGTCGCCTGAATAGCGGATACCACCGTCAGCAATCACTGGAATGCCACGTTCTTTTAATGCAGCTGCTGCGTCTGCAATCGCAGTAATTTGTGGTACACCCACGCCTGTTACGATACGAGTGGTACAGATTGAACCTGGACCGATCCCCACTTTCACCGCACTTGCCCCTGCGTCCGCTAAAGCAATCGCCCCTTCAGCAGTCGCAATGTTACCCGCTACGATTGGTAAGTTTGGATATTTCGCACGTGTTTCACGTACACGTTGTAGCACGCCTTCTGAATGACCGTGTGATGAGTCGATCAATAAAATATCCACACCCGCTTTCACAAGAGCTTCAATACGTTCTTCGTTGCCCGGACCCGCACCCACCGCAGCACCTACGCGTAAACGACCAAATTCATCTTTACACGCGTTTGGTTTGCTTTCGGCTTTTTGGTAGTCTTTTAAGGTGATCATCCCTTTTAATTTTTCTTGATCGTCCACGATCAAGATTTTTTCAATACGGTGAACGTGCATTAAATTGAAGATTTCTTCACGTGTTGCGGTTTCTTTCGCTGTGACTAATTTCGCTTTTGGCGTCATAAAATCCGCCACTGTTTTGGTTAAATCAGACACGAAACGGGTATCACGGCCTGTGATAATACCAACTAGTTCGCCTTTTTCATCAACGACTGGGAAACTTGCAAAGCTGTTTTTTTCCACCACTTTAGCTAATTCCGCAAGGGTTAAACTTGGTAGAACGGTGATTGGCTCAGATACCACACCGCTTTCAAATTTTTTCACCTTACGCACGCGATCCGCTTGGCGTTCAATCGACATATTTTTATGGATAAAACCAATGCCGCCTTCTTGGGCAAGGGAAATCGCAAGTTTGGTTTCAGTTACTGTATCCATCGCTGCCGAAAGCAGTGGGATATTTAGACGAATTTCTTTGGTAAGTTGAGTAGAAAGGTTGGCAGTATTAGGTAATACCGTTGAGTGTGCTGGAACTAATAGAACGTCGTCAAAAGTTAAAGCTTCTTGTTTGATGCGTAACATTGCAATATTCTCTCTTATTAATATGTTGTAAAATATTGCGGCGAGATTATACAGGTTTCATTAAGTTTTGTGAATGATTTTTTGTGAAAAAACGCTCATTAATTTATCATTCATTTTTTATCAAGGACAGCGATATGCAACAATTATTAGCACTGATTTCGGATTGCCAAACACATTCTTTTGAAAAATTAACCGCACTTTTAAAATGTGATGATGCGCAGTTATTGCAAGAAATTCAACAATTACAACAACAAGGCATACAGATAGATACATCCTTCGGCGAAGTTAAGCTTATTCCACAAACAGAATTACTGGATTTATGCAGAATACAAACTGAGTTGCCTTATCAAATTATTTATCAACCTGTTATTCATTCCACCAATCAATTTCTTATTGAAAACATCAAACGCTTGAATAAAGGTGATATTTGTATTGCAGAACACCAAACTGCTGGACGAGGACGACGTGGACGTCAATGGCTTTCGCCTTTTGCCAGCCAATTAATGTTTAGCTTTATCTGGCAAGTGGATGCGAGAAAAGCGATTGATGGCTTGAGTTTAGTGATTGGAATGGCAATTTATGAAGCGATTCAAGAATTAGGCGGAAAAAATGTGATGCTAAAATGGCCAAATGATATTCTGTTAAATGGACGTAAATTGGCGGGCATTTTGATTGAAATTACCCATAATTGCAAAGGAAAATTACATTTAGTCATTGGCATTGGACTGAATATTGCTCTGCCACAGCAAAATCAAATCAATCAACCTTGGGCAAATTTAACCGAAATCTTACCGAAAATAGACCGCACTTTATTGTTCATCAAGCTAATAAAACACATTTATGCAAAACTTGCTCAATTTGAACAGCAAGGCATTAGCTCAGAATTCTGTCAGCAATGGCAAGAAAGAGATGCATTTTTTGGCGAAGAAGTACATATCATTACCGAAAAAGAAACTATTTCAGGCATTGAACAGGGAATTGATCAACGCGGATATTTACAATTGCTTGTTAATGGCAATCAACAAATGCACTTTAATGGTGGAGAAGTATCATTAAGGAAAAAATAAGATGGCTGGGGTACTAGGATTCGAACCTAGGGATGCCGAGATCAAAACCCGGTGCCTTACCGCTTGGCGATACCCCAACTGAGATTATCTTGAAAAGAGATAAAGATTTGTTCTTTAGAATAGTATGGCTGGGGTACTAGGATTCGAACCTAGGGATGCCGAGATCAAAACCCGGTGCCTTACCGCTTGGCGATACCCCACCTACTAAAAGACTGCAAGCTGATGAAATGGTGCGGAAGGAGGGACTTGAACCCACACGCACAGGCGCCAGAACCTAAATCTGGTGCGTCTACCAATTTCGCCACTTCCGCAACAAATGGTGGCTACAGCGAGATTCGAACTTGCGACCCCAACATTATGAGTGTTGTGCTCTAACCGACTGAGCTATGTAGCCATTTTTTGCGTTACCGACATCGGCTTTGCGGAGCGTATTATGCTGATTTACATCTAGTTCGTCAACTCTTTTTTGTGAGAAAATGCATTTTTCAGCTTATTCGAATAGAGTTTAAACAAATCAGCGATAAATTCTGCTTATTCCGCTAATAAATGGCGAAGCAATGTGCCATCTAATAAAGCTTGTTTCACTAAGGCAAAAGCCCCTATTACACCTTCATTTTCTAGCTGTGATTCCACTAAAGGCGTATCCACCACAAATGAAGGCAAGGCATGGTTTTCAAGCGTTCGGCGAATAGCAGCAAATAAAATATTTTTTGCTTGAGTAATTTCCCCTGAAATCACAATTTTCTCAGGATTAAACATATTCACTGACATCGCCAACACACGTCCAATTTGAGTGCCAACATGCTCAATTAATTCCGTCGCCACTGCGTCATTCTTATTGCTTGCTTTACAAATCGCCTCAATATCATGACTTTCTAAAGATAACCATTTACTTTTATAGCCATCTTCCAACATTTGTTCCATTTTATTTTCAATGGCAGAATTGCTGACCACCGTTTCCAAGCAGCCAATATTGCCGCACAAACAACGTTTGCCCAATGGATCGACCTGAATATGTCCAATTTCACCTACATTATTCCGATAGCCTTGGAAAACTTCATGATTAATCACAATCCCTGCGCCCACACCGCGGTGGACACGCAACAATAATGAATCAAAGCAATCTTGTGTGACGCCAAAATAATGCTCAGCGAGTGCCAAACTACGCACATCTTGCCCTATATAAGTGGGCAAATTAAAGGTTTGTTCAATACGTTGCGCCAAATCCCAAGGCTCTGAAAGAGAAAAGTGCGGTAAATTTTCAATGAGATTATTTTTACTATTAACAAACCCCGCCACTGTCATACCAATAGCAATCAACTCGCTCGATTTTTTTTGATTTTCAGCAATAAACTCATTTAATTCACGAAATAATAATTGCTCAAGTTGTTGAATATCTTGTAATTCAGGTAAATCAAATTGACGTTGTTTTAATAGTTTTGTTGATAAATCCATCATCGCCAAAATCACTTCTTGACGACCAAGGTGAATGAGCAATGTGCGAAATGCCTTTTGTTGTACCACTATGGAAGTGGCTCTGCGACCACCTGTCGATTCTTGTTGCTCCACTTCTTTAATTAAACCACGCGCCAAGAGGTTACGCGTAATTTTGGTCACGCTCGCAGGCGCAAGCTGACTTAATTCAGAAATTTGGATACGAGAAATCGGCCCCTGTTGATCAATGAGCTTATACACCATGGCACTATTCATTTGTTTAACCAAATCTACATTCACAATTTGATTAATCTGCATAGGATTCCACCTTTAGTTATTACACAAAATACGCCTGTTATTCTATCTGAAAATTCAAGAAAAATTAACCGCGCTTTTGTTACATTTTCTTGACACTGTTATACATTAGGGCGAACCACTCGGTTGTTTGTTGCATAATTTCAGGTAAATATTGATTTATATCCTGAGTTTGCTTCAATAGTCTACGCCAATAAGGATCCTTATCATAATGACTATATTCATTCCCATAGGCTAACTGATTCACTGCCTTAATGTAGCTTTCTTCTGTCGCATTTTTTGCTAAACAATCTTTGAGAGAACTTGTCACCACTAAGGTTAATTTCTGTTCTTTATGCAAATAAGCCGCTAAATACGTTTTTAATAAAGAATGGGGATCAAATTCATCACTCATTTCAAAATATTTTCCAACTAAGGAATCTTTTTCCCTCGCATAGAATAATGGCGATAAGACAGAGTTTGGCAGCGAGGCAGCTTGAACTAAGAAATACAACCAATTTTCAATTAAATAGCTATCTTTATGACTCGCCATACGCCAAGTGATACGACGACGCTGATTATCTACATCAAATAGATTTTCCAAATAACCTTTTAATACCACATTTTTGCCATCAATAAGGAAATTGAGCTCAATATATTCTGAAGCAGGTTGCTTATCTAAATAATCTGCCAACACTGAGCGAAATTGCATAATTTCAGACCGCACTTTTTCAATATAAACCTGAGCAAATTCACCACGAGGCAATGTGCCTTTCAGTTTTAATTGTGCAAACACCTCATCGATGTTTTCTTCTTGTAGCAACGCTTGGCGAATTTGATAAAGATCTAATCCCTGCAAAGTGAAATTTTCCGTATCCGAAATTTCCTCATCTTCACAACGGAAATAAGCACCAAGTTGTTGTTCAAAAAAGAATTTAATTGGATTTTGCACAAATTTAATCAATTGATCTAACTGAATTTCAATCACCTCTTCACTAATGTTTTTCTCCTCTATTGGCTGAATAAAATCATCAACAGGTGATTGATTTGAATTGGCCACTTTTTCCCATTCATAAGCAAAAGTGCGGTGATTTTCGCTGAAGTTTTTTGGACTAAACGCTGTCATTGCGTGGTAATTCACTAAAGCTTTCTGCCCTTTATGCTGAGTTGATGGCAAAGCATCTAAGTTATCATATAAATAATCCAAGAGCTGATTGACTAAAACCGACGGTTCTAACAGCGAATTATCAATAATTGATTGCCCAACGTAACTGATATACAAACGTTCATCCGCAGATAATAAGGCTTCTAAAAATAAATAACGATCATCGTCTCTACGAGAGCGGTCGCCTTTTTGATGATGATATTGCATAAGATCGAAGCTGTTTGGCGTTTGTTGACGCGGGTAATCTCTTTCATTCATACCAAGCAAACAAACGACTTTGAACGGAATCGCACGCATCGGTAATAAGGTACAAAAACTCACTCGCCCAACCAAAAACTTCAGACTATATTTATTATCATTTAATTGTGTCGTTAAGGCGTCAGCTAATACGTCCGCTTCAATAGGCTGATCAAAGTGTAATTGTTGTAATAAGTCCGTAATCTGCTGAATACCATCTTGAATATAACGAAAAATATCTGCTGTTTTATCCTCTACGGCAAAAAAATCCGTTAAAAGTGCGGTTAAATATTGTTGCCATTTTTCGATGCAATGAGGTGCTTGTAATTTCTGGTGCCAATCCATGAGTTTTTCAATAAACTCGCTCAAAGCGCCTGTTAATCGACTTTTTAAACCATAACTCGCATCAAAACCAAGATGTTCTTCTTGCCAAATACCATTTTCTTCACGCATAGCAAAACCAAGCAACATTCGCTCTAATCCTGCTTGCCATGAATTATAATTTGTCTCTTCCTGTTCTGATTTATTTAAACCAAAGCGAATGCCTGATTGCTCAACCCAATGCCGAACATATTCAAGATCTGATAAATCCAAGTCGAAACATGTTCTGATAGAAGGAATATCCAATAGTTCAAGCACATTTTCCGCACTAAATTGGCTTTCTTTTAAACGTAAGAAATTTAAGAAAGTCGCCAGTAAAATTTCACTTTCCGACAATTTTTCATCGGAAATAGAAAACGGAATGTATCGATGATCATAGCGATATTCTTGATGTTGCTGAGACCATATTTTTTGTTGATAACGACCAAATACCGCTTGGATATAAGGCGCATAACGATCGATATCTGATACCATTACCACAATATCTTTTGGTGTGAGATCTGGCGACTCTTGAAAACATTGCAGCAAATAATCATGTAACACTTCCACTTCACGCATTGGACTATGGCAAGCATTAAAGGAAATCGATTTATCCATTTCATCAAAATGCAATGCGCCTTTTTCACTCGGTTTTAGTTGCAAAATATGATGTTTAAGCTGCGATAATAAGCCATCTTGTTGCCATTGGCGATTAGACTGAATTTCAACCGTATCTAGTTGACTTAATAAATAGAAAAAGTCGCGCCCTAATTTTCCCCAGCTTGCCAATAAAGGATGACCCACTAATAAATGTTCATTTTCTGCGGTCAGTTCTTGTGCACCTTGTGAAAAATCTTGTAATTGCGTTTCTGTAAACAAAGGCTTCGCCGCTTGTGTTTTATAGTCAGTGAGTTGTTTTAATCTCAGTTGCTGCGCAAATTTATCATCAATAATGTCTCCCCAATAATATTCGCTTGGATTATTAAAAAAGAGATGGACATCACAATGTTGGCTAATAGCCTCAAAGGTCTCTAAATAGGTTTTCGGCAATGCTGAAATACCAAAAATAAACAGACGTTTAGGTAAATTATGATACTGAGGAAGGGAAATATATTGCGTATGTAAATTTGCACGATGTTGAATCACATTGAGTTGATTTTCGCCCGAAATATCTTGAAGCAATGCTCGCCATAATTGACCTTGCCATTGAATATCTTGCCATATTTGAGCATTGAATTTTTCATCTGCTTGAGGATGTTGAGCAATAATTTCAGCTAAAATCTCATTGTCATTTCCTTGCTCCCAAGCCAAAATCCAGTTTGGTCGATAAACTAAATATTGGTCAAAGAGATCCGCGATTTTGCAAGCAAGCTGATATAACTTTTGCTGTTCAGATTGTTTTGAACAATGCAAATAATGCAGAATTGGCTGGAAATCACTACGCTGAATTAAGCGCATAAGTCGCCAAGCCATTGCTTCTTTACTGAATTGGGCTTGTTCTAACACATTCGGCAAATTATCGACATACTGTTGCCAAATAAAACTCGCAGGCATCGGAAAGCGAAAATTAGCCGCAATGCCATTTTTCTCCGCCAATTTTAATTGTAACCACTGCGCCATTCCCGGACTTTGTACCAAGATCGTTTCAGGCTCAAAAGCATTTTGTAATGGCGCTGATTCAATAATGTAATTTAAAATATCTTTTTGAACATCAAGATCATTTGAATGATAGACTTTAAACATGGCAAACTCGTTTTGTGCATAATTTGATAACTATTATAAACGAATTTCGCCTAGAACATACCGCACTTTTACCATATTCGTTTGACAACTGACTTCAAAAACGAGCTGATTTTGTTTAATGATAGGTTGACAGTCTAACCCTAAAAATTGGCGTTGCTTTTGATTCTCTGCAATTTGAACTGCTTGATAACGTTGATAAATTTCATTAGCTTGCTGTCGTTGAGTGGATGTCCATTGGCTTAATGCTAACCAAATTCCACTAAATAAACTCAAAACGACTAATAAAGTAAACAAGGTCATGCCTCGATAACCAATTTTATGGAATAAAATCATGCCACGTTTTCTCCACATATTGCCAACGACTATAATCCTGGACCAATTTTGTTACGACTGATTTTTTATAGCTGATTGTCAAAGAATCCTGCTTAGAAAAATTGCCTTGTGTAATGATAGCGCCACTAATTTTTCCTTTTCCTGTGACGGATAAATCCCCCTCAGCAATCACAATCGCATTAATCTGCGCATCAAGATGCCAGTGATTTTGTTCTTTATTAAACCAAACCACATGGTAGTTTTGGCTAGTGGGAATTTCCTTATCGCCAGAACTAAAACGTCCTTGAAACAAACTTACAAGTTCCATATCAATAAAATGATTCAATTCACTTTCATTCAAAATTTTCTTGGGCGCTTGCTTAAACAATGCTTGGCGTTTGCACCATAAAAAATGCTGAATCCCTAATTCATGGCCATCATTAATGGAAACAATGCTGACATTATGGCTATTATCCAATGCGAGATTTTCACAAGCTGCTAACTTACGCTGTTCAAATTCCATAAGAAGCAAATCATTCTGTTCAACAAAATAACGACGTTGTTCAACCATTGAACGATGTATATTTAGATATTCCTCATTGAATAATAAGATGAGAAATAACAGACTTGATAATGCTATCAGCAACGTAATGGTGACAAAACCGCGGTGATTTTTTGCGATGTTTTTCATTTTTCCTCAGGCTGATTTAATAATGGCACCACAATGCTCGTTTCATAAGTGATCGTTTTATGTTGTTTTAATCGCCCTGCTAAATTGATTTCAATAGCCGGATAACGGGCCTCAGGCAACCAAGAAAAAACTAAATCCGTTATGTCATAACTGTCTTCATCCAAAAATTTACTCCAACCTTTTTCTAAACAGGCATTTTGCTGTAAATAAGATTGGCATTCTGCTTTCTTGCACTTATTGTTCGCTTTGTTACCATAGGTTCGACTTTCCAAAATATTGTCACGTAGGCGATAACCAAATAATTCGCGTCCCACTTCAGAAGTCATATTCTGATTATTCTTGACGCAAGTACGATTGGTCGAACCCAAACACGCATTTGCATCTAAATCATAAAAAAATAAAACACAATTATTTTTAACCGCACTTTGCATTGAGTAAATGGCAAGGCTCGTTCCTTTATCATCCACTTCAAATAAGTGAAAATTATCCTGACTCACTTTCGGCGATAAAGCTCTAAAGCCGGCTCGACGTATATCTTTTGCCATTGTTTGAATTGCGCGTTGCAATTCAGTTTGTAGCTGCAATTTCAGTAGCAATGTGCGATTTTGCTGCTGTGCTTGCGTATAGAACTGAATAATGGCAAATAATAGAAAAGAGGATAAAGTAATGCTCAGCATTAGACTTAGCAAAGTTTGTCCACGATAAAATCCGATCATTCTTCATCTCCCGTATTACAGCTACTCAAGTTTTGCCCTTCTCTTAATCGTATGCGTCCTAAATTAGAAAAGGAAAATAGCGTCGCATATTGATCGATTTGTAATAACAAACAACCTGAATCAGCCGAATTTCTAGTGCTGTTAAAACTAATTAATTTATCGGGATAATAGGATTTAGTTGCGATCATGGTTTTCTGTTGTTGTAACGGATAATAAAAAACCGGCTTTAGGGATGAACTGCAACTTTGAGGGTAAAAACAATTACAGGTTGTATCATCTTTTAATTGCACCGTTGCGCACCAACGCTGTTGGTTGAGATCTCGGTTTAGTACCAGAAACCAAATGTCCGTCGAATTTTCAATTTTTGCTTGTATTTGGCGAAGAAAAAGATAAAAACGTTGTTGTTCCTTGGCCAAAATCATTTGATTATCAGATTTCGTTAAGATAGGAAGGCTTACAACTGACAATAAAGCAATGATAAAAAGCGTAATTAGGAGTTCAAATAAGGTAAAGCCTCTTTGCATAAATCTTTCCTTTTTTACACCGCACTTTAAAAGTGCAAGATGAAAATGCAAAAAGTCTTAATGCGAAGTTGGAACAAAGATCACAAAAATAATCAAACTAAGGAGATTAAGTGGTGGGTCGTGAAGGATTCGAACCTTCGACCAACGGATTAAAAGTCCGCTGCTCTACCGACTGAGCTAACGACCCACTGGTTACAAAAGACAATTTATCTTACGCAACGGGTGCATATAATACGGATTTAAATTTAATAATCAACAACTATTTTATATTTTTTTGTCATTTGCCTGAATAGTCATCAATTTCAATAAAAATCAATCAACTGAAAAACAAAACAGGCTCTAAAAAGAGCCTGTTTCATAATAAAATTCTAAATTAGTATGCTAACACTGCACGACGGTTTTTAGCATATGCTGCTTCAGTGTGACCTAATACAGCTGGTTTTTCTTCACCGTAAGATACAGTTGAAACATTGTTAGCACCTTTAGCTGCTAAGTATGATTTCACTGCGTCTGCACGACGTTGACCTAATGCGATGTTGTACTCTGGAGTACCACGTTCGTCAGCGTTACCTTCAACAACAACTTTAGCTGCTGGAGTAGCTGTTAAGTATGCTGCGTGAGCATCTAATAATTGTTTGTATTCACCTTCAACTGCATAGCTGTCAAATGAGAAATAAACAGTGTTGTAACGGCTTTGTAAATCTTGAACTGAATAGCCACCGAATTGACCATTTGCGTTCGCACCGTCCATACCGTTAGCATCATTTTTTGATGAGCTACATGCAGCTAATGCTAATACTGGGGCAACTAATAATAATTTAGTTAATTTCATTAATTTGTCTCCTTAGAGTTTTATTTAGTTAAATATGGTGACCAAGCAGGGAATTTAACTTGTCCATCACTTCCTGGCAACCGCGCTTTAAAGCGTCCGTCTGCAGACACTAATTGTAGCACCTTTCCTAAGCCTTGGGTAGAGCTATAAATAATCATAATTCCGTTAGGTGAAATGCTTGGACTTTCATCTAAGAAAGTTGAGCTTAATACTTGGCTAGCCCCCGTTGCAAGATCTGTTTTAACAACGTTATCACCTGAAATCATCACCATAGTCTTTCCATCAGCACTAACCTGACCGCTATAACTACGACCAGAACCTACCAATGTTGCACCACCACCTGATGCACTCATTGAGTAAACTTGTGGTGAACCTCCTCTATCAGAGGTAAACAAAATACGGCCATCTGGCGTCCAACTTGGTTCAGTATTATTTCCTGCACCACTAGTTAATTTTGTTGGATTTCCACCATTTGAGCCCATCACATAAATATTTAATTGACCATCTTGGTTAGATGCAAATGCTAATCGCGAACCATCTGGTGAGAATGCTGGCGCACCATTATGACCTGGATAAGAAGCAACAACTTTACGTGCACCAGAACCTAAGTCTTGAACAACTAATTGAGATTTTTTATTTTCGAAAGATACATAAGCCAAGCGTTTACCATCAGGCGACCAAGCTGGTGACATAATAGGTTGTGAGCTACGATTTACAACAAATTGATTGTAACCATCATAGTCTGCTACACGTACTTCATAAGGCTGAGAACCACCATTTTTTTGCACAACATAAGCAATACGAGTTCTAAATGCACCTTTAATCGCAGTGATTTTCTCAAATACTTCATCACTTACAGTATGCGCACCAAAACGAATAAATTTAGGTGTTACTGTAAATGAATTTTGCGCCAATACTGCACCAGCCGCACCTGAAGCACCGATAGTGTCAACGAGCTGATAAGCAATATTATAACCACCGCCCGTTGCTGTAACTTGTCCAACCACAATCGCATCAACACCTAAAGATGACCATGCATCAGGCGTTACTTCAGAAGCAGAACCTGGTTGTTGTGGCATTCTATCTACAGGGATTGGGTTAAATTTACCGCTATTGCGTAAGTCAGCAGAAATAATTTCCGCAACATCAGCGGGAACTGAACCATTAGTTTTAAAAGGAACAACAGCGATAGGACGTGCCCCCTCAACCCCTTCATCAATCACGATACGAACTTCATCGTCAGCTTGTGCTGTATTAATTGCAAAAAACAACACAGCGAAAACACTCAAAACACGAGCCAATAATTTCATTAAACCACCTATTAGTTTATGTTTACTTTAATCGATTATTTTAAATCAAAATCAATAATCGGATTTTTATATTTACTATAAATAGCATCAGACGGTGCTGCTGGCACTTTCTTCGTTCTTGCAACCGCACTCAATGCTGCACTACAAATATCATCAGGTCCAGAAACACGTTGATAGCCAGCAATAGTTCCATCACGTTCTAGCTGAATTCGGATACTACATACTTTACCAGCAAAACTTGGATCTTTAATAAAGCGACGTTTTATTTCACGTTTAATAACTCCAGCGTATTGATCGCCCACTTTACCACCATCTCCAGTACCTTGCCCTGCACCAGTTCCTTGAGCGCCACCTTTGTTGGCATTTCCGCCTTTAGCAGCACTACCGCCACCAACATCACCGCCATTTAAGAAATCATCTAAGGCGGCTTGCTCTGCTTTACGTTTTGCTTTAGCTTCTTTATCTGCCTTTTCTTTTGCAGCTTTTTCTGCTTTTGCTTTAGCCTCTTTCTCCGCTTTTTCTTTAGCTTCTTTTTCAGCCTTCGCTTTAGCCTCTTTTTCTGCTTTTTCTTTAGCCGATTTTTCCGCTTTCGCTTTAGCTTCTTTTTCTGCTTTTTCTTTGGCGTCTTTCTCAGCCTTTTCTTTGGCTTCTTGGACAGCTTTCGCTTTGGCTTCTTCTTCCGCTTGTTTTGCTGCCGCAGCTAAACGTT
The DNA here is from genome assembly GCF_052384575.1 of Reella acinonychis. Classification (GTDB taxonomy): domain Bacteria; phylum Pseudomonadota; class Gammaproteobacteria; order Enterobacterales; family Pasteurellaceae; genus JBQSUQ01. The sequence continues at coordinate 81,108 of NZ_JBQSUQ010000001.1, forward strand.
TTGCTTCAGCTTCTTTTTTCAATTTTGCTGCCTCCGCTTCTTTTTTCGCTTTGGCTTCTTCTGCTTGTTTAGCTCGCTCTAAGGCTTCTTGCTGCGCTTTTTGTTTTTCTAATTGTTTTTGACGTTCTTGCTCACGTTGTTGTTCTAAACGTTGTTGCTCAAGCTTTTTTAATTCTTCTAAATTATCTTCCTGTTTCTTCACTTCTGGTTCAGGCTTAATCTCAGGTTCAGGCTCTTTTTTCGCTTTGTCAGTTTGCCCTTTTTTCTGCTGCTGAAGACGTCCCCATTCTTGAGCCGCTGCACCTGTATCGACCATCACAGCACCAATCATATCGCCTTCACCTTCGCCACCACCCATTGCTTGAATTGGCTCGTGAAAGAATGAACTTAGAATTAATAAACCGAACAAAATCGCATGCAAAACAACGGAAATTAGCACCGCACTTGTTTCTTTGTTTTGTCGATTATTTTTCACAATTTACCCTACTACTTAAATTGGATCTGTCATCAAACCAACAGATTTTATGCCGGCTAAATGAAGTAAATTTAATGCCTTGATCACTTCTTCATAAGGCACATCATTGGCTCCACCCACTAAAAACATAGTGTTAGGATCTTTCTCAAACTCTTCTTTCATCATCTGAGTAACCATTTCTTCTGTTAAACCTTCTGAACGTTCTCCAGCAATAGAAACGGCATATTGACCGACACCCGCCACTTCCAAAATCACAGGCACTTTATCTTCATTAGACACACTTTGGCTTTCAACAGCATCAGGTAAATCCACTTGCACACTTTGACTGATAATAGGTGCTGTTGCCATAAAAATTAAGACTAAAACTAATAATACGTCCAAAAATGGAACGATATTAATTTCAGATTTAATACTTTTTTCTCTACTACGGCGGTAAGCCATATAAACCTCTAAAACTTAGCGAAAATCAACCGCACTTTGCACAAAGTGCGGTCAAAAATATCAACATTTGTTAGTTCTTAGCGAAAACTTGACGCTGTAAAATGGTGGTAAATTCATCAATAAAGTTACCATAATTTTGTTCTAATTTATTCACGCGTAAACTTAAACGGTTATACGCCATTACAGCAGGAATCGCCGCAAATAGACCAATAGCTGTTGCAATCAAGGCTTCTGCAATCCCCGGAGCCACCATTTGTAACGTAGCTTGTTTAGCACCACTTAATGCCATAAATGCATGCATAATCCCCCAAACCGTACCAAACAAACCAATGTAAGGACTTACAGAAGCCACTGTTGCTAAGAAAGGTACACGGGTTTCTAAATCTTCTACTTCACGATTCATCGCTAAATTCATCGCTCTTGTACTTCCCATGATAATTGCTTCTGGTGCATCTGGGTTAACCTGTTTCAAACGGCTAAATTCTTTGAAACCAACATAGAAAATTTGTTCACTACCCGTCATATTGGAATCACGACGATTTTCTAAACCTTCATATAATTTATTCAAATCTTCGCCAGACCAGAAACGATCTTCAAATGCCATTGATTCTTTTAAGGCTTTTGTTAATACGCGACTGCGCTGGATAATAATTGCCCATGAAATAATAGAAAATAAAATTAAAATTAAAATTACAAGTTGAACGACGATACTCGCCTTTAGAAATAAATCTAAAAAGTTCAATTCTGCGGTCATTGCAAAGCTCCGAAAATTATGAATTAAATGCAGCCTTTAATTCCATAGGAATGGCTACAGGTTTCATTTTGCCAAGATCAACACAGGCTACCTTAACAGTAGCCATACTTAAAGTCTTATCTTCTCTTTTTATACATTGAGAAAACAGGATTGTCGCCCCTTTTACTTGCTCAACATAGGTCTCAACTGTCAAAAAATCATCTAATTTAGCTGGAAAACAATAATCAATATTCATTGATTTCACAACAAAGGCTATCTGATTTTGTTGCAACAACGTTTGTTGAGAAAAATCAAGGGAACGTAAATATTCTGTTCTTGCTCGTTCATAAAAATGTAAATAACGAGCGTGATAAACAACACCACCAGCATCTGTGTCTTCATAATAGACACGAACAGGCAATTTAAACATCTTTGTCATAAACCTATCCTTAACTGGTTAAAATCTATATAAAAACTGGCGTATTCTAAAGCGACTTATAGGAATAAGCAAGTACAAAATAGGGAATTTATTTCAAAGTGCGGTCAAAATTTATCTTATTTTTGACCGCACTTTTATATAGATAAAATGAGGTTATTCTTCTGAATGACTTTCAGAAAAACGCTCAATCTTCGCCCCTAGTAAGCGTAATTTTTGTTCAATATGTTCGTAACCACGATCAATATGATAAATACGATCCACAATGGTCTCGCCACTAGCAATACAACCTGCTAGCACCAAACTAATAGAAGCGCGTAAATCCGTCGCCATTACTTGCGCACCAGACAAGCGTTCAACACCTTGAATCAATGCTGTATTGCCTTCAATTTCCCCTTTTGCCCCCATACGATTGAGTTCAGGAATATGCATAAAGCGATTTTCAAAGATAGTTTCTGTAATTTTACTCGTGCCTTCAGCTACTGCATTTAGTAAGGTGAATTGCGCTTGCATATCCGTTGGAAATCCAGGGTGTGGCATGGTGCGGATATTCACTGCTTTTGGACGTTTTCCTAAGCTATCTAGTGTAATCGTATTTTCAGTGACATCAACTTGCATGCCTGCTTCACGTAATTTCTCAATCACAGCATCCAACGTGTCTGCTTTTGTCCCTTTACAAGTGATTTTTCCGCCAGAAATGGCTGCCGCAACTAAAAATGTGCCAGTTTCGATACGGTCTGCAACAACCGCATGTTCACAACCAGTTAAACGTTCAACACCTTCAATGCTAATTGTATCTGTTCCAGCTCCTGAGATTTTCGCACCCATTTTATTTAAAAATTCAGCGGTATCTACTATTTCAGGTTCACGCGCGGCATTTTCAATAATGGTTTGACCTTGTGCCAACGTTGCCGCCATCATGACGGATAAAGTCGCACCAACACTCACTTTATCCATATAAACACGTGCACCAGTCAAACGTCCATTTACGGTTGCTTTCACATAGCCTTCAGCCAATTCAATATGTGCACCCATTTTTTCTAAGCCAGAAATATGCATATCTACTGGACGAGCGCCAATAGTGCAACCGCCAGGTAAAGATACTTGACCTTCATGGAAACGAGCCAATAAAGGTGCTAATGCCCAAATAGAAGCACGCATGGTTTTAACTAATTCATAAGGCGCTACATAATGGTCGATTTTACTTGCGTCAATTAGTACTGATTTATCCGCATCACGTTCAACACTTACACCCAATTTGCGTAAAATTTTAAATGTGGTATCCACATCTTTTAATTCTGGCACATTGGTTAATTTAACAGGCTCTTCCGCCAAGATCGCTGCAAATAAAATAGGAAGCGCGGCATTTTTCGCACCGGAAATTTGAACTTCACCATTTAAACTGGATTGACCATAAACACGAAATTTTTCCATTGTTATTCCTCTCTAGCCTAAACCGTTTAACAAACGATCTCTTTTCCATTTTTCCTTATCATAGGTTTTAATGGTCAGAGCATGAATTTCACCTGTTTGGAAATATTGCATTAACGGTGCATAAACGGTTTGTTGTTGCTTAATGCGTGATAACTTTGCTAACTCATCATCCACAACTATGACACCAAAATGCGAATTCTCGCCTTGTGCATAAATTTCTTCAATATTCAGCGCTTGCTTTAAGATTCGTTCGATTTCTTGCGGTTCCATTCTATTTTCCGTAGTTATAAAAAAGCCTTGATCCAATTATCTAAACCAAATAGATCAGCTAAAGTGAGTAATTCGCGGGGACCATTTTCCAATTTTACCTGATAAGGCATATCCATCTCTTTTTGATAGTGATGAATAAGATCGCATAACAATGCAAAACCTGCACTATCCATTCTAGTAATATTTGAGAGATCAATAATCAGGTGCTGATTTTTGATTTTTTGTTTATCTAAAACAGCAATACGTTGCTCCCTTTGATAATAATTCCATAAGGGTAACAACGTATCACGAACAAGCTCTCCGCTTAATTGGAGAGCTATTCTATCATCATTTACAACTGTCGACCATGTAAGTTTTTCAGTCTGCATAATTATTTTTTCATTGTGACAGGAGTAGCAGCAGCTTTTAACACTTGATTAGTTAAAGCATCAATGCCATCTTTGCGTAAAATAGGACTCCACTCTTGTTTTTTCGTGTCAACCATACTAGAGCCTTCAGCTGTCATATCATACACTTGCCATTTGCCCGTTTTGCTATTTTTACGCCATAAGAATGTTAGATTCACTGGCTGCGCCTGGATTAATTTCACACGAACAGAAGCTTGACTATCACCATTTAATTGCGCTGGTTGAATTTGAATTTCTTGTCCAGTATATAAAGTTAAAGATTGCGCATAAGCTTGTTCAATAAATTTATCGAATGCCGCAAAAAAGCGCTCACGTTGTTCTGGAGTGGTTGATTTAAAATATTGACCTAACACTAAAGAACCCGCATAGTTCACATGCACATATGGCATTAAATCCTGACGTACTAATGTTTTTAATGTGTTTGGATCTGCTTTAATTTTCGCTTCGTTTGCTTTTAAATCTGCAAATAATTTGTCTGAAGCTTTTTGCATTAACTCATAAGGCCCTTCTGAAGCCATGACTGTTTGTACTGCAAAAAGTGCGGTTGAAATAACAACAATTTTTGCTAACCAATTTTTGAATTGAATTTTCATAATAAACTTTCCTAAATCTATGAATTATTGAACATTTGGCACTTCTGCCTCTGTTTCTTCTTTCTTATTTTTATCGCCATATAAGAATTGGCCAATAAGATCTTCTAATACCATTGCTGATTTAGTATCAACAATTTTACTACCGTCTTTTAACATTGGGGTTTCACCATCATCAAATCCCATACTCAACGCAATATATTGTTCGCCCAATAACCCTGAGGTTTTAATGGATAACGAACTGTTATCTGGAATTTGATTAAATTCTTCATTGATTGCAATGGTTACTTTCGGTAAGTAAGATTGCTCATCAAGAGAAATGTCTGTCACACGACCGATGACAACACCACCAACCTTTAAAGGCGAACGTACTTTAAGACCACCAATATTGTCAAAAGTTGCAGAGACTTGATAAGATTTTGTCTGACTGAACCCTTGCACATTGGCGACTTTTAGCCCCATAAAAACCAACGCTGCAATACCGAGTAATAAAAATAACCCTACCCAGAATTCATATTTAATTGTTTGTCGCATAAAATGTCCTAATTATTTTTTATCTTTATTGAGTAACAAAATTGCCCATTTTGTCACCGCACTTTTCTTTATTAACCGCCAAACATCATGGCTGTTAATACAAAATCCAGTCCTAAAACTAAAAGAGAGGCATGTACAACGGTTTTCGTTGTAGCCTGGCTTATACCTTCAGAAGTAGGAATACAATCGTAACCATTAAATAACGCGATCCACACCACCGCAAAGGCAAAAACAATACTTTTAATAAAACCGTAAAGTAAATCTTGGCTTGTCACTGCATTTTGCATAATCGACCAGAAACTGCCACCATCAATGCCTTTCCAATCAACACCGACTAAAGAACCACCAATAATCCCTACCGCTGTAAATAGAATAGCTAAAATTGGCATGGCTATAATACCGCCCCAGAATCGTGGAGCAATGACGCGGCGCAATGGATCTACCGCCATCATTTCTAAGCTAGATAATTGCTCCGTCGCTTTCATTAAACCAATCTCTGCGGTTAAGGCTGATCCTGCTCGTCCCGCAAATAAAAGTGCGGTCACAACTGGGCCTAATTCACGCAATAAGGATAACGCGACTAATTGTCCAACATTGGCTTCAGCAGCAAAATCCACTAGCACAACATAACCTTGCAATCCCAGCACCATGCCAATAAAAAAGCCTGACAATAAAATAATCAGCAAAGATTGCACACCCAGTACATGCAGTTGTTTGATCAATAATGGGGTATGCTTGCGAAATTGTGGTTGACCAATTAAAGCGCCAAATAACATAAAACCAGAGCGCCCAAGCGCTTTCAAACTATTAATGACGCTAGCACCAAATGCAGAGATACATTTCACAATCATTTGAACATCTCCTCTACATAATCGCCCGCTGGGAAATGGAAACGCACTGGTCCATCTTCTTCCCCTTTAATAAATTGAACAACTTGAGGATCTTGGCTTTGTAGTAAATCCTTCGGCGTTCCTTCTGCAATCACGCGCTTATCCGCAATAATATAAGCATAATCAGCAATACTTAACACTTCTTGCACATCGTGGGAAACCACAATAGAAGTCAAATTTAATGCTTCATTTAATCGCTTAATTAAGCTGATGATAACACCCATGCTGATTGGATCTTGCCCAGTGAAAGGCTCATCATACATAATCAAATCGGGATCTAGCGCAATAGTACGTGCCAACGCTGCTCGACGAGCCATACCACCAGATAATTCAGAAGGCATTAATTCGGCAGCGCCACGTAATCCAACTGCTTCCAATTTCATCAATACAATTTTACGAATTAATGCTTCAGGTAAATTAGTATGTTCACGAATAGGAAAAGCGACATTATCAAAGGTTGAAATATCTGTAAATAACGCGCCTGACTGAAATAGCATCCCCATACGTTGACGGATTTTATACAATTCGGCATTCGACATTTTGCAAATATCTTGTCCATCAAAAAAAATCTCGCCTTGATCTGGGTGCAACTGACCACCAATTAATTTCAGCAAAGTGGTTTTACCAATTCCCGAAGGGCCCATAATGGCAGTAATCTTACCTTTTTCAAAACGCAGGTTAAGATTATTATAAATGGTACGTTCACCACGCTTAAATGTGAGATTTTTCACTTCAACTAAGGTGTTCTCACTCATTGTTTATTTTCCATGGTTTTCTCAAAAAAATAAAAGTGGATTTTAATTCAATCCACTACTTTGTCAAACTTAACTTCTGTTAAGACTATCAATTTTAGTAAATGTTCAATTAATTTCGTTTTTGCACACAGCTTTCAATCACGCCATCTTCAACACGTGTTTTAATGATATCCCCTACTTTCACCTGTTTTAACGAAACAATGGCTTGTCCCGCTTCGTTTTCTGCAATGGAATAACCACGTGCTAACACCTTTAAAGGACTTAAACTATCAAGCTTACCGGCTAAATGCGCTAGTTTATGCTGCTTGGTTGAAGCGAACTGTTGGTAAGAAAAGGTTAATCGCGTTTGTAATTGCTGCAAATATTGCTGCTGTTTCTGCAAATGATGAGCAAGCGGATTTTTATCCAATCGCTCACAAAGTGCGGTGATCTTATAACGATTTTTTTCAAAAATTCGTTGCATTGCCAACTCAATCCGTTGACGCAATAATTCGTTATATTTTTGTTGTGATTTCAATTGCGTTTGTGGATGCTGATTTTGCAAACGTAGCAATAAACGCGATAAATATTGCTGTTTTAAATTGAATAAACGATCAAATGCCATATCTAAGCGCTGACGTTTATAGTTCAATTGTTGCAATAATTCGTCTTGGTTTCGGCTGACTAATTCCGCCGCTGCAGAAGGCGTTGGCGCACGTAAATCAGCCACAAAATCAGCAATAGTAACATCGGTTTCATGACCAACTGCACTGATAATCGGCAAATTAGAATTAAAAATAGCTCTTGCAACCGCTTCTTCATTAAAGCACCACAAATCTTCTAAAGAACCGCCTCCTCGCCCAACAATAAGTACATCCACCTCATTGCGTTTATTAGCTAATTCAATCATCTGCACAATTTCAGCCGTTGCATCTTTGCCCTGAACTTGCGTTGGATAAATCACTATTTGTAAACTTGGATCGCGTCTCTTTAAAATTTGTAAAATATCTTGTAACGCAGCACCTGTTGGCGAAGTCACAATCCCCACCGATTTCGTAAAGTGCGGTAGATTTTTCTTGAGATTTTGTGCAAATAATCCTTCAGCAGCCAAACGCATTTTCAGTTGTTCAAACTGTTGTTGCAATAAACCTTCACCTGCAGGATGCATACTTTGCAAAATTAATTGGTAATCGCCTCTTGGTTCATACAAACTCACACTCGCCTGCACCAAAACCTGCATACCATTTTGAGGACGAAAACTCACCCTGCTGGTTTTCATACGCCACATTGCACAACGTACTTGCGCATTTTCATCTTTCAATGTCAGATACCAATGCCCAGATACAGGTTGGGTAAAGTTCGAAATTTCCCCTGTTAACCAAACAGCACCGAATTGTCCTTCTAACGCATTACGGACTGCATTATTGAGTTGGCTCACTGAAAAAATATTATCCTGCATATTGATCCTATAAAAAATCCGACGACAAGCATCGGATTTTTAGGTTTTTATATCTATTATTCAGCTTGTGCTCGAGTTGGCTCACTGAAAACATGACTTACAGCACTATGATGACCTGCAGCACCTTTACCATGGAAGTAATAACGACTGTCATTCCATTGCACAATCTCAAAGGCTGGATTTAGCTCTGGGTTCGCTTGGGCTAAAGTCATCTCCGCTTTAGTGTGTTTTACCGCAGAAATCGTACCTAATCGACCTTCAAAACAATAAGTGCGGTCAGTTTTTTCCACAATTTCAACTGGTTGAGCTGATTGTTCAACTATTTCAACTTCAGGTGAAAGTTGTTGCTCTGCTTGTTGTTCAAGAATACGCTGTTCTTCATTTAAGCGTTCTAAAGATTCTTGCACTTTCTTATCCACCGCCTCATTAGCAGGTTGAGTGACTAAACCGAACGGTTGAACCACCGTTTTAGGCTCGCTCACAACCACTTCAGTCGCTGGCAGAACAGTTTCTACAACAGCATTTTGCGTATGGTTTTCTTGTTGTTCAAGCAACTCGTCAACAGATAAGAAATTCGCCTCTTTCGTTTTAGCTTCGACTTGATGGTTAATCCACACTTTACCGCTCGCTAATTCCGGCGACGCAACCGCTGCAAATAGAGGCATTGGCGACGCATTTTCATGACGGCGACGACGTTGATTATTCATACGTAAATGACGAGGTAAACGACGATTGTTGCGTTCTTGGCGACGCTCTAGGTTTTCCTCTGGTTGCTCAACTGCTGGAGTCACAGAAACTGTCTCAGTCTGCACCGCACTTTCAGCAATCTCTGCAGTATTGACCTCAGCCACTGGCATAATTGGTGCTTGTTCTTGATGTTCAGCTTCAATTCGAACACGCTTGCGTAAATCACGACGTTCACGACGTTGGCGAACAGGCGCTTTTTCTTCCACTGCCGTTTCAATGGTTTCAACAACATTGTTATCCACTACCACTTCATCAGCCACATTTTTGCGGTTGCGGCGATTATTACGATCTAATCTCGTACGCTCCGTTTTTTCTACCGTATTCTCTTCATTGGATTTTCCATTACGTTCATGGCGAGCACGACGAGGATTACGACGGTCATTACGACGATTACGATGATGACGATTATTTGGCGTTTTCTTTTGTTCTTCTTCGCTGCTAAATAACCCTTTAATTGCAGCGATAATTCGTGCAATTAATGAAGGTTTATTATTTGCTTTCGCTTCCACAACTGGTGCAGCTTCAGGAATTGTCATTGATAATGCTGCAGTTTCTGCCACATTTTCAGGACTCACTGCTGCTGTTTCAATATTGCGTGTCACCAAACTTTCTTCAGGAATAAAAATATCCTCTTGTTGCTCATGTAATTTAGCTAAATTGTAGCTCAATACATTCACATCCTCGCCTTCACGCACTCGGAATACGCTAAAGTGCGGTGTTTCCATGGCTTGATTTGGTGCAACCACAATATCAACTTGATGACGTTTTTCAATATTTTGAATGGCTTTACGTTTTTCATTCAACAAGTAAGAAGCAATTTCAACAGGCACAATGCAATGCACTTGTTTGCTGTTTTCTTTAATGCCTTCTTCTTCAATTAAACGTAAAATTGAAAGTGATAAACTTTCATTGTCACGAATTTTGCCCGTTCCCTGACAACGAGGACAAATATGGTGAGATGATTCACCTAAAGAAGGGCTTAAGCGCTGGCGTGACATTTCAAGTAAGCCAAAACGTGAAATTCGGCTAATTTGAATACGAGCACGATCTTGACGCACCGCATCACGAATACGATTTTCTACTTCACGTTGATGGCGGACTGGCGTCATATCAATGAAATCAATCACAATTAAGCCGCCTAAGTCGCGCAAACGTAATTGACGAGCGATTTCATCAGCCGCTTCTAAATTGGTATTTAATGCAGTTTCTTCAATATCACCACCTCGAGTTGCGCGAGCTGAGTTAATATCGATCGCAGTTAAGGCTTCTGTGACATCAATGACAATTGAACCACCTGAAGGCAAACGAACTTCGCGTTGGAAAGCCGACTCAATTTGTGATTCAATTTGGAAATGACTGAATAATGGCACTTCGCCTTGATACAATTTAATGCGATTAATAAAATCAGGGCGAACTAATTTAATATGCGCTTTGGCTTTTTCAAAGACTTTTGGACTATCTACCAAAATTTCGCCAATATCACGACGCAAATAATCGCGAATGGCGCGCACAATCACATCGCTTTCTTGATGAATTAAGAACGGAGCTGGGCGACTTTGAGCAACTTGCTTAATCGCATCCCAATGATGAAGCAAGACTTTTAAGTCCCATTGTAATTCTTCCGGTGATTTACCAACACCAGCTGTACGCACGATTAAACCCACGCCATCTGGCACTTCTAATGAGCTTAATGCTTCTTTTAATTCCAAGCGTTCATCGCCTTCAATACGGCGAGAAATACCACCAGCACGCGGATTATTTGGCATAATTACTAAATAACTTCCCGCAAGAGAAACGAAAGTCGTCAACACAGCACCTTTATTACCGCGTTCTTCCTTGTTCACTTGAACAATAACTTCTTGACCTTCTTGAATCACATCTTTGATATTTGGGCGACCGTTATAAACATAATCCGCAGGGAAATATTCACGCGCAATTTCTTTTAACGGTAAAAAACCATGGCGCTCCGCACCATAATCCACAAATGCCGCTTCTAAGCTTGGTTCAACACGCGTAATGCGTCCCTTGTAGATGTTTGCTTTTTTTTGTTCATGACCCGGATTTTCAATATCCAGATCGAATAAGCGCTGCCCATCGACTAGCGCCACACGCAACTCTTCTTTTTGAGTTGCATTGATTAACATTCTTTTCATTGTTTGATTTTTCTCATTTTTATTCTAAAAACTCGATTAAAAACCACCGCACTTTTGCTTTATTTCAATATCAATAGGGGCAAAATCCACAATCGACCTCGTGTTTGTCGCCTTATGCCTGTCATCACGACTGTCTAGGGCTGGGTGCATTGATTGGGTATCATATAAGCATTTAACGCATGCTTTGATAACAGATGGATTTAATCACATATTTTGTTAAAAATTAATGTCTTATGTCTAAACTGCATTAATTTTAGCTTTAACAAAAAACAACTCAATTTTGCTGAGGCAAAATCTGACATATTATGGACGGAAGTCACTAATTTGGCAAGGTATTTCGGCAATTTTAATCACAACTAAATTGTGCTAGAATTCGCCTAATTTTTATCAGCATCAAGATTTTATGGCTACTGAAAACGACAAAATTATCAATGCGAGTGTCAAATTATTTGAAATATCTGAAGATGAATCAGGTCAACGAATTGACAATTATTTATTAGCAAAATTAAAAGGCGTGCCGAAAAGCTTAATCTATCGCATTGTGCGCAAAGGCGAAGTGCGTGTGAACAAAGGGCGCATTAAGCCGGAATATAAATTACAAACTGGAGATATTGTTCGTGTGCCTCCTGTTCGTGTATCAGAAAAAACGCAAGCACCTGTTTCAAGTAAATTAAATAAGGTTTCTCAACTAGAACAACAAATTATCTTTGAAGATGATTGTTTGTTGGTATTAAACAAACCTTCAGGCATTGCTGTGCATGGTGGCAGTGGATTAAGTTTTGGAGTTATTGAAGGGCTAAGAGCATTGCGCCCAGAAGCTCGCTTTTTAGAACTCGTTCATCGTTTAGATCGTGATACCTCCGGCATTTTACTCGTAGCTAAAAAACGTTCCGCATTACGTCATTTACATGAACAACTTCGCGTTAAAACCGTACAAAAAGATTATTTGGCACTGGTAAGAGGACAATGGCAATCCCATGTAAAATCCGTACAAGCACCATTATTAAAAAATGAATTAGCCAGTGGCGAGCGTATTGTCAAAGTCAGCGATCAAGGAAAACCTTCCGAAACACGTTTCACTGTGGAAGAACGCTATCATAATGCGACCTTAATCAAAGCCTCACCAATTACAGGAAGAACACACCAAATTCGTGTGCATACATTACACGCAGGACATCCAATTGCCTTAGATGATAAATATGGCGATAAAAACTTTGACGCAGAAATGAGTGAAATAGGTTTAGATCGTTTATTTTTACATGCTGCAAGCATTCGATTTGAGCACCCAAAAACTGGGGAAACTTTGCGTTTGAATGCACCATTAGATAATAAAATGAAAAAAATATTAACTATACTCCGAGAACAATCTCGTTAGGATAATATGATGAAAAAATTGCTATTGTTATTACTCACTAGCTTGGCATTGCCTCTAAGTGCGGTGCAAAAAAATGCGATTTTACCGCAAGATATTATAGGCGAATGGACCTGCCGCATTTTATATCGTGATATCAATATTGAAACCATGGACAACCTTGATTTTCAAGAAGATGGTAAAATCGTCGCCATTGGTTACACCTTAATCAAAAAAGATTTTATGTATGAAAACAAACACATAGGTCAATGGTATTTGCAAGATAATATGCTTTCTGAACTCATTGATGAATTTGAGATAACACGACTTCATTCTAAACAAACAGAAAAACGATTAAGAAAAGAACCCCGTTTAGCTCAATGGGAAGATACCTTGTTCTATCATCTAAAAAATGGCATGAATCAAGGCGATATTATTGATTTTTCGGTTACCAAATTTGATAAAGAAAATATGGAAATTCAACATATTTGGGAAAATCAGAAACGTTATCCTGGTATTTGTAAAAAGAAAAATAAATCCTAAAATTCATCAAAAATTGACCGCGCTTTAAAAGAAAAATCCCGCTAATTGCGGGATTTTTTATGTAATTCAAATTAAAGTGCTTGATCTACAAAAGAGGCTAATTGTGTTTTTGGCAACGCACCAACTTGTGTTGCTACCACTTTACCATCTTTGAATAAAAGTAATGTTGGAATACCACGAACACCAAATTGTGCTGGTGTATTTTGGTTTTCATCAATATTCATTTTTACGATTTTCACTTTATCGCCATATTCAGCCGCTAAATCTTCCAAAATTGGCCCAACCATACGGCAAGGTCCGCACCAAGGTGCCCAAAAGTCTAATAATACGGGAACATCTGAATGTAAAACATCGCTTTCAAATGATGAATCTGTTACATGTAAAACATCTGCCATTTTTCTTTCCTTCTTAATGTTGTTTGAACCTTAAGATAAGGCTCAATAGATAAAATTCAAGGGTTGTACTACAAAATTAAACTCAGTGTAGCACAAGCTCGCCCTTATTTGAATTATTAAGCAACTCAATCAACCTTTATTTACATTGAGAAAGCGCTTGTAATAAATCGGCTTTAATATCTTCCGCATCTTCTAACCCCACAGAAAAACGTAATAAACGGTTGCATACGCCACGAGCAATGCGTTCTTGCTCCGGAATATCCATATGCGTTTGCGTTGCAGGATAGGTAATAAAACTTTCCGCACCACCTAAACTCTCAGCAAAAGTAATCAATTTTATTGACTTAAGGAATGGGTTAATCCAATTTTCATTGTGTAAACGGAAAGATAACATTCCCCCTTTATTTGGATATAACACATCTTTCACTTGCGGTTGTTGACGTAAAAACTCAGCAATTTCTTCTGCATTCTTTTGGTGTTGTTTTATGCGTAAAGACAAGGTTTTTAAACCGCGAATAATTAACCAAGAATCAAAAGGTGAAAGTACCGCACCTGCGCCATTTTGAATATAGAATAAACGGTCACAAAGCTCTTGTCCTTTCGCCACTATTAATCCTGCTAATACATCATTATGCCCCGCCATATATTTGGTTGCGCTATATAATACGATGTCAGCACCGGCGTCCATTGGTTTAAATAACACTGGCGTTAAAAACGTATTATCCACAATTAATAATAAATTATGTTTTTTCGCCACTTTAGAAATAGCAACAACATCACATTCTTCCATTAATGGGTTAGAAGGTGTTTCCACAAAAATAGCTTTTGTATTTTCCGTAATTGCTGCTTCAATTTGTTCAACAGAAGCGGTATTCACATAAACAGGTTTCACGCCATGGGTATTTTTATAGCAAAAATCCAACCAACGATAAGTGCCTCCGTAAACATCACTAGAGACAATCCATTCATCAGGTGCTTTAAACAAGGTCATCAAAGCTTGAATTGCTGCCATACCAGAAGCAAATGCTAAAGCTCGATCACCACCATCTAATTTAGCGGCAGTTTCTTCTAATACAGTTCTTGTTGGATTTTTTGTTCTTGTGTAATCAAAACCTGTACTTTCACCAATGCCATGATGGCCATAAGCTGTAGAAAGAATGATTGGTGTTGAAACCGCGCCTGTTCTAGGATCCGTTCGATTTCCTGCTTGTGCTAGAATGGTCTCTAATGCATATTCCTTGGTCATTGTGTTCACCTAATTTTTATATTTAATTATCCGAAAAGAGCTGTCATTCTGACATAAAGCGCGGTGTGATTAAAGCCTAATTTTCAATATAACCTATACTCAATTTGGTTAATCATTCAAATCAAGCAAAGAAATGTATCACAAATCGCCGAACTGCATTTTTTTTCAGCAAACGACATCTATTTTTCTATTTATTTAAAAAATCCTGTTGACACAAAATTAGATTTGCGTAAAATGCACATCCGTTGACAGCAATAAGCTGAAAGCAATGCGGGAATAGCTCAGTTGGTAGAGCACGACCTTGCCAAGGTCGGGGTCGCGAGTTCGAGCCTCGTTTCCCGCTCCATTTTAAATGCGTTGTGCCCGAGTGGCGGAATCGGTAGACGCAAGGGATTTAAAATCCCTCGCCTTTCGAGGCGTGCCAGTTCAAGTCTGGCCTCGGGCACCATTTAATCGAACACCGCAAGGTGTTTTTTTATATCTACACAACTTCCTACGGCGTGTTAGCAAAGCGGTTATGCACTGGATTGCAAATCCATGTAGCTCGGTTCGACTCCGGGACACGCCTCCATTTTATTTCCACTTCATATTCAACATATAATTCAACTATTTGTTAAATTAAATCCATTTATATTTTGATAATAAAAAAGCGACAAATTAACTTCATCGCTTCGGTTTCTAATAAAAGTGCGGTTATAATTTCACGACTTTTGCCTGTTTCACCATATTGTCTGCTACTTCCAAAATAGTGACTTTCAGCCCATTTAGTTCAAATTCTGTTCCTTCTTCAGGGATATCTTCTAAATGTTCTAAAATCAAGCCGTTAAAGGTTCGTGCCTCTTCCGTATCTAAATTCCAATCGAATAATTTATTTAGGTCACGAATATTGGTTGAGCCCTCAATTAAAATGGAGCCATCAGACTGTGGTGTCACCTCTTCTTCAATTGATGGCATGGTGGAAGTAGTGAACTCACCTACGATTTCTTCCAAAATATCCTCTAAGGTAACCAGGCCTTTGATATCGCCATATTCATCCACCACTAGACCAATACGTTCTTTATTGTTGCGGAAATTTAATAACTGCGCTGTCAAAGCTGTTCCTTCTGGAATAAAATAAATTTCATCCGCAGCTCGAATTAAGGTTTCTTTGGTGAATTCATTTTTATCTAACATTAAGCGATATGCTTCACGCACGCGTAAAAATCCCAGGACATTTTCATCCATATTATTTTTATACAACAACACTCGTCCATGAGCTGCATGGTTAAGTTGTCGCATAATAGATTTCCAATCGTCTTCAATATCAATACCGGCAATATCAGGGCGCGGCACCATAATATCGTCAACAGTAACCTCTTCTAAATCCAAAATGGATAACAACATTTCTTGGTGCGCTGAAGGAATGAATTTACCACTTTCATGTACAATTGAACGCAATTCTTCAGGACTAATATGATTGCCCTTCGCTTCTGTTTTCAAGCCTGTTATTTTAATTAAGGCTTTAATGATTAAATTCATCAAGAAAACTAATGGCGTAAAAATTTTCATTAGCAGTGAAAGCAGATGGCTAGAAATAAATGCCACTTTTTCAGGGTATAAAGCAGCCACTGTTTTCGGATAAATTTCCGCAAAAACGAGCATAAAGAAAGTCAACACCCCTGTTGCAATCGCAACCCCTGCATCACCATATAAACGCATACCGATAATGGTTGCTATCGCTGAAGCAGAAATATTGACAAGGTTATTACAAATAAGAATTAGGCTGAGTAATTTATCTGTTTTTTTCAATAATTTGTCCGCTTTTTTAGCGCCTTTATGACCTTTTTCAGCCAAATAACGCATACGATAGCGGTTAGCCGATAATAATCCAGTTTCAGAACCAGAAAAATACGCCGATGTGACTAATAGAATGGCAAGAATAATGAATAGCGTACTAAGGGGAATACTGTCCAAAGATTGTTCCTTTTGTTAATTGAATATTAAGCAAAACTGCCTCAATTTAGACCGCACTTTTAAGCGTTTAAAATGAAACTGGTAAAATTTTGCTGCCAAAATAAGCAATAGTAAGCAGGATCATACCTGAAATTGTCAAAATAATCATTCTTTTTCCGCGCCAATACCATTTCCAATGCCCTAAAATCGCCAAAGCGAAAACGATCCAAGCAAGAGCAGAAAATACGGCTTTGTGAATATTACTGTCTGCCATGGCATGCGATAAATGATAAGTCCCTGTTATAAGAATAATGCTAAGCAATGCTTCCCCTGTACACATCACTCGGAAAAAATGGCGTTCAAC
This sequence comes from Reella acinonychis, assembly GCF_052384575.1. Taxonomy (GTDB): domain Bacteria; phylum Pseudomonadota; class Gammaproteobacteria; order Enterobacterales; family Pasteurellaceae; genus JBQSUQ01. The sequence continues at coordinate 98,242 of NZ_JBQSUQ010000001.1, forward strand.
TAGCATTAATGGGGGTAAATCTGGAGAAGGCACTGCTTTTTTCCGTTTCAGATGACGATCTAACCACACAATTTGAATGCTATATAACATGGCAACAAAGCATACGGAATATGCCAACATGGATAAGGTGATATGAATAAATAATTCTGGCGATAAATGCACCAATTGGCTTGGAATAAATTCCGTCATTAAAAGATTAATTAATGCTAAAGCATAAACACTTGGCAATACAAAAGACAGGGTTTTCACATTCCATAACATCAATAATGTTGTGAATAACGCCATGACCCAACTAATAAGCGAGCTGATTTCAAGTAAGCTGAGATTTGTACCAGTATTCAAATAAGCGAGTAGATTAGGGAAACTGAGGTAATGACAAACAACCGCTACCAAAACTGTTGTTAAAAAGAGATGACGTTTGGGTTTGGTATGCCCATCAATTTTCAACAACATTGGCATAATCAATAGAATATTGAAGCTATAAAATAGCATTGCGAAAATGGCATAAGGAGGTGTTGTCAATTTCTTTTACCTTTTATTTGAAATAATTCGCATTTATTTTAACTGGGCTAATCTGAAATTTCAAATAGTGAAACAAGGTGATTTCAGGTATAATCAAGCAAAATCATTGAGTAATATGAGAAAGTAAAATGTTTGAAAATTTATCCGATCGTCTATCGAAAACCTTACGAAATATTACAGGTAAAGGACGCTTAACTGAAGATAATATAAAAGATACGCTGAGAGAAGTACGCATGGCGTTACTTGAAGCGGATGTTGCTTTACCTGTGGTGCGTGAATTTATCAATAAAGTGAAAGAACGCGCTATTGGTGAGGAAGTCAACAAAAGTTTAACACCAGGGCAAGAATTTCTCAAAATTGTACAAGCAGAACTTGAATCTGCAATGGGAGAAAGCAACGAAAGTTTAAACCTTGCCACACAGCCGCCAGCTGTTATTTTAATGGCGGGTTTACAGGGCGCGGGTAAAACAACTTCCGTTGGAAAATTAGCGAAATTCTTAAAAGAACGCCACAAAAAGAAAGTGCTTGTGGTGTCTGCTGACGTTTATCGCCCTGCCGCGATTAAACAACTTGAAACCTTGGCACAAGCTGTTGGCGTGGATTTTTTCCCTTCCGAAGTCAAACAAAATCCTGTTGATATCGCCAAAGCAGCTTTAGCTGATGCAAAATTAAAATTCTATGATGTTTTAATTGTGGATACTGCGGGTCGTCTACATGTTGATACCGAAATGATGGCGGAAATTCAACAAATTCACACCGCACTTAATCCAGTTGAAACTTTGTTTACTGTGGATGCGATGACCGGTCAGGATGCAGCAAATACAGCAAAAGCCTTTAATGAAGCTTTGCCACTCACTGGGGTAATTTTAACCAAAGTGGATGGTGATGCGCGTGGCGGTGCAGCACTTTCGATTCGTCAAATCACAGGTAAGCCGATTAAATTCTTGGGTGTAGGCGAAAAAACAGAAGCTCTTGAACCCTTCCATCCAGATCGTGTTGCTTCACGTATTCTTGGCATGGGCGATGTACTGTCGTTAATTGAAGATTTGCAACGTTCAGTAGATCAAGAAAAAGCGGAAAAAATCGCACAGAAATTTAAAAAAGGCGATCAATTTACTTTAGAAGATTTTCGTGAACAGTTAATTGAAATGAAAAAAATGGGCGGTATGATGTCCATGTTAGACAAACTGCCGGGTGCGAAGAACTTACCGGATCATGTTAAAAATCAAGTAGATGACAAAATGTTTATAAAAATGGAAGCCATCATCAATTCCATGACATTAAAAGAACGCGCCAATCCGGATATTATCAAAGGCTCACGTCGCCGTCGTATTGCAATGGGATCAGGCACACAAGTACAAGATGTCAATAAACTATTGAAACAATTCGATGAAATGCAACGTATGATGAAAAAAATGCGTAGCGGTGGCATGGCGAAAATGATGAGAGGCATGAAAGGCTTAATGGGCGGAGGCATGGGTGGCCTCGGCGGATTAGGAAACATGTTCCGTCGTTAAGCCAAAACTTCAGAAATTTACACCGCGCTTTACATAGCAATCACATTAATTGAGGGAGGTTAATATGAAAAAAGTACTATGGCTAACCAGTTTGATGCTACTTTCCGCATGTAGTTCTAACCAACCAACAACGCCTGTAAAAAATGAGCAGCAGTTAAATCCGCCTGAAAAAATTGAAACAGGCTTTTTCCGTCTTGCACCAAATTCTGAATACTACATTGATAGTGCATCGATTTGGGTGGATAACGATAAATCACATCTGATTAACTTTGATATTGTGATTAATCTAAAAATTGGACACGCAGTATTTGAAGACAAAAATCTGTTTAGTCATTCATTACGACAGCATAAAGTAGTCAACTGTAAGACACAGAATTTAATGCATACCGATTCTTATTTTTATTCTGAATTTTGGGGACAAGGTTTAGCAACGCCACCTAAACGCCAATCTGAACATACCGTTAAATTGCGTGAAGGTTCAAGCTTAGGTACTGCGGCACAAATTATGTGTACTAACTTCTATCGCCCTTAAAAGTGCGGTCAAAAAAGAAAACGTTCTGATAGAAAAATCCCTGAGTCGTTATCTGCTCAGGGATTTTTAATTTAACTAATTTTTTAATTTATCTAATATTTTCTGATGAATACCACCAAAACTACCATTAGACATCACTAAAATATGATCACCAGGTTTGGCTTCTTCAGCAATAAATTCTACTAATTTATCCAATTCTGCCGCCCATTTAACAGGCTGAATACAAGCGCTAGCAATCTCGGCAACTTCCCAGGGAATATTTTCAGGTTGTAATAAAAACACATTATCCGCGCGAACTAATGCTGGGGCGATTTCATCTTTATGGTGCCCCATTTTCATGGTATTTGAACGAGGTTCTAACACCGCCAAAATTCTCGCTCCACCACCGACTTTATCTCTAAGTGCGGTTAAAGTTGCTTGAATTTCTGCGGGATGGTGGGCAAAATCATCATAAACGGTAATCTGATTAACTTCGCCTTTCACTTCTAAACGACGTTTTGCATTAATAAAAGTCGATAAGGCTTTCGCGGAATTTTCAATGGAAACGCCTGCATGATAAGCTGCTGCAATTGCCATTAATGCATTGTGCATATTGTGCTGACCAACAATGTTCCAATGCACCTCCGCCGCTTTCTGCCCTTTATGATAAACCGCAAAACGCGTGCTATCTTGCGTTAAACGTTCTGCATACCATTCTTGATCCTTCCCTAAATATTGTTTTTCAGACCAACATCCCATATCCAAGGTTTCTTTTGCACTTTGTTCATTCGCAACAGACAAGACCAAACCTGATTGAGGCATAGTACGAATCATATGGTGGAACTGGCGTTGAATCGCTTTTAAATCATCAAAAATATCTGCATGATCAAAGCCAATATTGTTGATAATTAAGGTCTTAGGATTGTAATGCACAAATTTTGAACGCTTATCAAAAAATGCCGTATCATATTCATCTGCTTCAATCACAAAATATTGGCTATCGCCTAAGCGAGAAGATACGCCAAAATTGCCCGCAATACCGCCAATTAAGAATCCTGGATTTAAACCATTTTGATCTAAAATCCAGCTTAACATACCCGTTGTAGTGGTTTTTCCATGGGTGCCTGATACGGCAAATACCCAACGATTACGCAATAAATTATCATGTAACCATTGTGGGCCAGAGGTAAATGGCAACTGATTTTCTAAAATATATTCGACGCAAGGATTTCCGCGTTTGATTGCATTACCAATCAAAATCATATCAGGTGTAGGTTGCAACTGTTCAACCTCAAAATGGGGGATGATATCAATGCCACTTTCTGTTAAAAAAGTGGACATTGGCGGATAAACATTAGTATCAGAACCAGTAACATGGTAGCCCAATTGTTTAGCGATAAGAGCAACACCGCCCATAAAGGTGCCACATATACCTAAAATATGTATATGTTTTTTCTGTGAAATTTCGTTCATTTATTTAGACCAAGTAAAAAAGCGTGAGCTGGATCACATTCTTCAATATATAAAGTTGGTATCATAATCTAACTTATTCTACTCGTCTAGCAAGAAAATATAATCAAGGAATTAAGATTGTTATGAAAACATTAGATGAATTTGTCATTGAAAAACAAGCAGAATACCCGAACGCCAAAGGCGCATTAACCGGTATTTTATCGTCCATTCGTCTTGTTGCGAAAGTCATTCATAGAGATATTAATCGTGCAGGACTCAGTCATGATATTTTAGGTGCAGTTGGTAATCAGAATATCCAAGGTGAAAACCAAATGAAATTGGATGTGTTTGCCAATGATACCTTTAAACGAGCCTTAATGGCACGTGAAGAAGTGGCTGGCTTTGCGTCAGAAGAGGAAGATAGCTTTATCGCATTTGATACAGAACGTGGCCGTAATGCAAGATATGTTATTTTGACCGATCCATTAGATGGTTCTTCTAATATTGATGTCAATGTGGCAGTGGGAACAATCTTCTCCATTTATCGTCGCGTATCCCCTATTGGGACTCCTGTCACCTTAGAAGATTTTATGCAAGAGGGGAATAAACAGGTTGCTGCTGGCTATATTGTATATGGTTCCTCAACAATGCTGGTTTACACAACAGGCAATGGTGTTAACGGTTTTACCTATGATCCGACCTTAGGTACATTCTGTTTATCTCATGAGAATATTCAAATACCAACTGACGGACGCATTTATTCTATTAACGAAGGGCAATATTTGAAATTCCCAATGGGTGTTAAAAAATATATAAAATTCTGCCAAGAGGAAGATAAATCTACTGGTCGTCCTTATACATCCCGTTATATTGGTTCATTAGTATCAGATTTCCACCGCAATCTGCTTAAAGGTGGGATCTATATTTACCCAAGTGCAACAACCTATCCCAAAGGTAAACTACGTCTATTGTATGAAGGAAACCCAATGGCATTCTTAGCAGAGCAAGCAGGCGGATTAGCAAGCGATGGTTACCATCGTATTTTAGATATTAAACCAACAGAACTCCACCAGCGAGTGCCATTATTCCTTGGCTCCAAAGAAATGGTAGAAAAAGCTCAGCACTTTATGAACGAATTTAAAGATTAATAGTCTAAATAACCGCTTCTGAAAAAGCGGTTATTTATTTTTACAGTTTAGAAAATGTAAATTTATGTAAAATATGAATCCCTTTTTTGATCTTTTATACAAGATTATTTATATTTAGAAAACATTAATAATTTATTTTAAGGAAATATCTATGAAATTATCTAAAAAAGCACTATTAGCAACTGTAATGGCTGCAACAGTGACATTAACTGCTTGTGATAAATTAAATTATCAAGCACAAGCTGCAACACAAAAAACTCAAGTTCAAGAACAAAAAACTACCAATGATGCGATGATTGCCGAATTTGGTAAAAATATTCAAATAAAAACGATTGCCCGTAATTTCGTTAAAAATGACAAAAATGAACCGGGTCTTGCATATAGCTACAATATTACCAATACCGGTAACAAAGCGATTAAAACAGCTTCTTGGGTATATGCATATCAATTTGAGAATAATGTTATCCATACACATCCAATAAGCCTTAATTTTGAACAAGACTTCAATCCAAATGCGAATTTTAACTTAAATGTGATTATTCCTTTTTCAACTGTATCACCAGAAGTGAAAGCTATTTTTGAAAATCCTAAAAATGAAATTTCAAGCGTTGCCATTGCACGTGAAATTCAATTTGTTGACGGTTCAAAAATCACTGTTGAATAATAAAGACTTACCAAAGGCATCGTTCTGATGCCTTTTTTATTTTTTCATTTCTCTTAATTTACAAAATTATGGCATAATCTAACCTGTTTATTAGATAAATGGAGGAAATCATGCGTATTTTGCATACCATGTTACGAGTGGGAAACTTAGAACGCTCTATCAAATTCTATCAAGATGTATTAGGCATGCGTTTATTACGTACTAGCGAAAACCCAGAATATAAATATACGCTCGCTTTTCTTGGTTATGATGATGAAGACAAAGCAGCAGTGCTTGAATTAACCTATAATTGGGGCGTTGAAGAATACGAATTAGGCACTGCCTATGGTCATATCGCGATTGGTGTCGACGATATTTATGCGACCTGTGATGCAGTAAAAGCTGCTGGTGGAAAAGTAACGCGTGAAGCAGGTCCTGTAAAAGGTGGCACAACGGTAATCGCTTTTGTTGAAGATCCTGATGGCTATAAAATTGAATTTATTGAAAACAAAAGTGCAAAATCCGCATTAGGTAACTAAAGCGCGGTCAATTTTTACTTAATTTTATCGGTGCGTTTCGGCGTACCCTTTTTATTTTTATGACAAACGAAATTGTAGATTTTAATTTATTAAAGCACCGTTTTCGCGGTTACTACCCTGTCATCATTGATGTAGAAACAGCGGGATTAAATTGCCAAACGAATGCATTATTAGAGTTAGCTGCCATCACTGTCAAAATGGATGACAAGGGTTTGTTGCAAAAAGATCAAACCTATCATTGCCACATAAATCCCTTTGAAGGCGCAGAAATTAACCCTGATTCAATGAAGATCAATGGCATTGATTTAAATAATCCTATGCGACAATCAATGGCCATTTCTGAATTAGATGCGATAACAGGGTTATTCCAAATGGTTCGTCGCGGACAGAAAGAAGCTGGCTGCCAACGTTCCATTATCGTGGCACATAATGCGACCTTTGATCAAAGCTTTATTATGGCTGCCGCTGAACGTACTGGCATCAAACGAAATCCATTCCACCCCTTTGCCTCTTTCGATACGGCGACCTTAGGTGGATTTATGTTTGGACAAACTGTTTTAGTGAAAGCATGTCAAGCAGCTAATATCAGCTTTGATGGAAAACAAGCACATTCGGCTTTATATGATACAGAAAAAACCGCTGATTTATTTTGCTACATGGTTAATCACTTAAAACAGCTAGGTGGATTCCCTCATGTTATAAATTCATTAGATAATTCATAAAAGCGCGGTGTTTTTTTGATAAATTTTTGTAAAGCGCTAGACAAATCTTTTTTTTCCAGTAAATTTAAAAAAGACATTACAAAAACTAAGGAAACAATATGCTGACCAATCCCGTTATTATATCAATTCTCGTTTTGCTCGCCTTGAGCTTGCTACGAATTAATGTGGTGATCGCATTAGTGATCTCCGCACTTACTGCTGGTTTAACTGGCGGATTAGGCATGTCAAAAACAATTGAAGTCTTCACCGGCGGACTCGGTGGTGGTGCAGAAGTTGCAATGAACTATGCTATTTTAGGCGCATTCGCTGTCGCTATTTCAAAATCAGGCATCACTGATTTATTAGCCTATAAAGTCATTCAACGTTTAGGGCAAACGCCAACTGGTAATTCTGTTGCTGGTTTTAAATACTTCATTTTGATTGTATTGGTCCTCTTCGCTATGTCCTCACAAAACGTTTTACCAGTGCATATCGCCTTCATTCCGATTGTGGTTCCACCATTATTAAGTATCTTTAATCGCTTAAAATTAGATCGTCGAGCTGTCGCTTGCGTGCTCACTTTCGGTTTGACCGCAACCTATATGCTCTTGCCAATCGGTTTCGGTAAAATCTTTATTGAAAGTATCTTAGTCAAAAATATCAATGAAGCGGGAGCAAGTCTTGGCATTCATACTAGCGTTGCTGAAGTGTCAATGGCAATGCTCATTCCTGTAACAGGTATGGTACTGGGTTTATTATTCGCTATTTTTGTTAGCTACCGTAAACCGCGTGAATACATTGTAGATGTCGCAGAACCAACAACAGCAGAAATTGAACAGCATATTGCCAATATTAAACCATTTCATGTGTGGGTAAGCATTATTGCTATCCTTGTGACCTTTGGCTTGCAACTCTTTACAAGTTCAACCATTATTGGTGGTCTTGCTGGTTTAATTATCTTCGGTGTCTGTGGCATCTTCCGCTTAAAAGAAAGCAATGATATTTTCCAACAAGGTTTACGCCTAATGGCAATGATTGGCTTTGTGATGATTGCAGCTTCTGGTTTCGCTAGCGTCATTAAAGCAACAGGTGGCGTCACATTACTGGTTGAAAATTTCAGCCAAGGCTTAGGAGCAGATAACAAAGGCTTAGCTGTTTTCTTAATGCTAGTAGTTGGTTTATTTATCACAATGGGAATTGGATCATCTTTCTCTACTGTGCCGATCATTACCTCAATTTACGTGCCACTTTGTGTTGCATTAGGACTTTCGCCATTAGCGACCGTCGCGATTGTAGGCGTAGCTGCAGCATTAGGCGATGCAGGTTCCCCAGCCTCAGATTCAACATTAGGTCCAACGTCAGGCTTAAATATTGATGGTAAACATGATCATATTTGGGATAGCGTTGTACCAACATTCTTACATTACAATATACCATTGCTCGCATTCGGTTGGATTGCCGCAATGATTTTATAATCCCATCCCCCTATCATTAGGGGGATTTCTTTATTTAAAACAATGAAAAATTACACCGCACTTTTTGATGAGTTAGAGCGACATATTGCTGCACTTCAACAGCAATATAGCGCTTATCAAGATAAATCCTTGACAACAACATTTGCTGAACATGTATTTAGTGAAAACGGATTATCATTAAATGACTATATTGCTGAAATGCGACAAGGTGTACAACAATTACGTCAATTGTCCGCACCGACAAGCGAAGAGATAACGTTTTATTGCGACAGATTAATCGCACAATTTAGGTCATTACAAGACGCGATGATTGAAATATCCCAATCTAAGTCCAAGAAGGCCATAAATTTCAAATCAACGATGAATAACAGGGAAAAACTTCGTCAATCAATCGATCAACTCCCCCCTCGTGAGCGTTTAGATAAATACTATGAAGCCTTGCATGCATTAAATGAGAAATTAAACCAACAGAAAAGCATGTTAACTCTGGCTACTAATGACTGGGATAAACAAGCAATTAGCGCTCAAATTGAGCATACAAAACAACGACAAATACGTTGTTTAAATGCAATTGAAACCCTAGAGGAATATTTGGCATTCAAAGATGAGCAGATATAAAAACAAAACCGCAGCCCTAAGAGCTGCGGTTAAAAATTTGATGGCGGAGGAAGTGAGATTCGAACTCACGGAGGGCGTAAACCCTCGCCGGTTTTCAAGACCTACATAATATAACTATTTGTAAGCAAAAATATATTTATAAATCAAAGATCTAAACTCCTAATATTATACCATTGTTCATAATAAAGTATCATTGATTTAGTGATTTTTGTATTTATTATGTCAAATATATGTCAAACACAAAAACAAATCACAATGCAACATTGCCTTAAACCTTGCACGCAATAACATCTATATACACCACACCTATAACATCACATTAAAAATGTGATCCACATTACAAAATAAAAATAATAACTCCAAAACAATCTGGCACATAGCTAGTCATTTATAGTCCGCCGCACCATACAAAGTGCGGTGGATTTTTTAGGATTTTTTGAAACTATCGGGATATTGCTTGCGGTTTAATTCGCTTTTATAGGCGGTTTCGCAGTGATTTTTGTCAAAAAATAAGCCATTGATAACCTTAAATAACAATCGCCAACGTTTTTTCGGCTTGTCGGCTAACACCGCACCGCGATAGGCTCGGCTTGATAGCGTTTCATCCGCCGCACCACCCAGAAAAGCATTGAATAGTTGGTCAATACCAATAACGACATGATAAAAATAGTTTTTTAGCCTAAATTTAATTGCCATTGTTCAATCTCCTGTTCAAGTACGGTTAAATCTGCCTCAGTTTTAGCGGCTAAAATACGGTCCTCAAAGGCTTGACGCGTGCCGATAATATACCCCATCACTACCGCGAATTGGTCCGCTTTTTCAATCACTTTTTGACACAATAACGCCAACGGTACACCGCGATTTTCTGCCAGACTGGTAAGCATTGGTGTTGGGTAGCTATTATCCTCAACCCATCCGCGCGCCTCACGTTCTTGACGGTAAAAACTATCAATCTCTGCTTGTGGGTAGCCGATAAGGATTTTTGCTTTTAATGCGTCCGTTTTATCGGCGGTCTGTTGGATAAGAACTGTTTTTTCAATTTCAAGTTGTTCATTTTGTAATGCTTTTTGCTGGCTTGCAGTTAAAAGTTTCCACGATTTACTGCTTTTATCCCAATAGTGATTTTTTGATGGTTTATCGCCTGAATAGTGAATTACCCCATTTTCTACCCATACATCACCATCATTTGTAACACTAGCTGAAATACCATTTATATCCTCTTGTGTATACACTGGATACCAATTACTACCAGATGTTATTAACGAACCATCAGCAGCAGTTATCGGCTCATCAAAAATCAAATCATCAATATTGAATTGTTTAATCATAACAACACCCCTCCGTCTATCACATGTATTTGAAATCCACATCTTTTGCTTGCTGGTGCAAATATTTTTATTTTGTTTACGCCATGCATTACTACGCTATAACTAAATCTAGCACTGCCATTATCTGTTACATTTACCACTGCATTAGATGTTACAGCTTCTGGTAAATTAATAATTACCTCTCCATTTGTTGGCGTTTGTATATCTGGAGCATAGATTGACATGATTTTCCACCCTTTCCATCCATTACTATAGTTCATCCTTAGTTTTAAAACTTTCGCTCCTGAGTAATGTCTTGGATATAATGATTCAGTGATTAAGTTGTTTAAACTCAACCCACCGTGAGCAAAAACATCACCTGCTGATACAAAATCCCCATTTTTATGGAAATACCAATTTGACAAAGTGTTATCATCAGCACAATATGTAATTACGCCTGCACCGTAATTTTGCTGACTATATGTTCTAACCCCTAAACCAAACGTGGCTCTTTTACCATTACCGGTTGCTCCAGTAAATAACGCTTTAATGAATGGATAATAAGCATCTCCGTTCCAATTTATTTGAGGTATATATAGAGGTGACTCTTCTCTGAGTTGTTCGTTATAAGCCTGTTGGCTCGCTTTTAGTTTTAAATTACCATTTAACGCATCCCCATTTTTGTTTACTCCATCAACAATCCCGTAACCAGAAAGAGTTGTAGGCTTGCCCCTAACTCCATCCCAATCTGATCCGTCTATACGCGTCCAATCTAGCCAGTTGTTATCTTTTCTGCCTCTAACATATTTACTATTGTCAGCATAAGTTGTGTACTCTTGCTGCACGCCATACGCCGATAAACTCACCATTAATGTGCCCGCTTGATTAGTTGGATAATTCCTAGCAGTAGTTGCCTCATCAGTAAGTGGTTGTCCGTAAATACCTGGAGTGGATACATCATTAAGATTTTCTGTGTTAAGGCGACGAACAATAAAATCTGATATACCATAACCTGCTAGCGTTGTAGATGGAGATTGTTTACTTCTAACCACACTTAGCGCCTCCACACCTTTATCATAAGCAGTCTTTACCGCATTACTTGTCGCTACTGTGTCGCTTGATGCGCTATCTACCGCGTCAGATTTTTTACTATTAGGTATATAGTTAGCCAAATTCCGCGTTAAAGCATTGATTAAATCTTTAACAACTTTCACCGCTTTTGGTGTTGCAGCTTTATCTTCCGCGTTTGAATCTGTGGAGCTATCTAATTGAGTAACCCCCACCTGTTCCGTTGTTGCATTAGGTTGAGCAGCAAGTTTTTTAATGGCTTTTAGTAGTGTGTTAAGATCGTTTTCTGTTACTGCAATTTTTTGGTCTTGACACACTTTTGCAATCTGACTGTATAGCCATTGGTCTTTTTTATCGTTCCATTGCTGTAAAGCATTGAAATCCTCAACTGTAGGCGTGTCATCACCTAAAAAAGACCACCCTGTACTGTAGTTTGTTTCGGAAAAATCCACAGTATCGCCACTTTCAGCCCATTTGATTTGTTGAAACAATTTCATTAAGTCGATTTGATTTGTACTCATCGTTTTACCCATTTCCATTCATAATGTTGACTGAAACAAAAATCCCAGCGGCTGCTGGGATAAGTTTTTCTTTTATGCTTTCAATAGCTTCACTTTCAAATTTAACCGATCTGGTGACATTAACTGTCAGCTTACACTTCTCCTCTATCACTTCAACTCGGTTTGCCACAAATGCAGCTTGGCAGGCTCGAATAACATCTTCAACCGTACCGTGAGAATTGTTTTTAACAATCTTCCAACGCAGCAACCGTTTATAAAGGTTGTCTGAAATAAATCGGTATTGCTTGTTGCTTGTTTCTGAGTTTAGGCTACGAATAACTGCTTGCGAGAAACCTTTTGCTTTGCTCTGCCCTGTAAAACCAAAGTAAAACACACCGTCCACAGTCATATAAGGACGTGATAGACCTAAAATATCCCCAATTCCGTCTAACTGCTTACCAACCGCATTATCTAAATGCCGATTTAGCAATAATTCCCGAAATGCACCTTGCAATGACGCAAAAGGGGTGAAAAGTGCGGTATAAAGTGAGTGGATATTAGGTGAGCATTGAAACTGAATGAGATTGTGTTGTTTCGCTATCTCAAGATAATTTTCATCTAGTCCGTCCATTTGCCTATCCTATGGTAATTATGGTTTTATCAAATACCGCAATTTCATCAGGTGCGATCTGAATATCCTGTGCCTGATAATGCGGCTCAGAATCTGTGATTTGATTAGTTGAACCAATGGTAATAGATACGCTGTTGACACCATTAACAGATACACATTGAGCCATCAGTCGTTGCAGTACAACATCTGATCCGATTTGCAGCTTGTCGCCATATTTCATTAAATTATTTAAGATACTTACAAAATGACCTGATGCAGTCGGCTCACCTTGATCGACAAAAGTATTCACAGAAACTTTAATCCAAATATAGCGTCTGCGTGGGCGTGAGAACTTAATTGCTCGGCTTATATTCTGACTGTCTGTGACGGAAACAGTTGTATTGCCGTGCGTAGGTATGCCCGCAGGTTTTTTAGTCAAAATCGCTTGTGCTACAGCACTATCCAACCCACCTTGTACAACGCAATGAATAGCATTTGCTGGTGTGCTAAATTGGTCTTGGGTGTTGCTTGTGTTCTCATATACAAAAGCAGATGACACCCCTTTCACTTTGAGCAGATTATCTAACAGGCTTTCAACCGTTCCTGCTCCAGTTTGATACACGCCTAACTGATAACGAGCATACAATTCGGCATCGGTTTCCATTTCTCGCCCTTTTGTGCCTTGTGTAACGTTATTTACGCTTTCTAAGCCATCAATTCGAGTGATGAGTTCACTCACTTGCCCAACTTCTGCCAAATCAGTACTTGCTCCTTCCGTTTGTGCTTCGTTTAAACAGCCTAATGACGTAATCACAAGGTTTTGACTTAAATCAAGAGAAAAGCCAGAAACCGTAGTAGCTCGCAAACGCAAGCTATTACCTTGTGTTACAACGGATAAAAAATGCAGCACTTTTAATCGGTTACCCAACTGTTCGATCGCATATTGGATTGATGAGCGATCGGTTTGATAGCGATACTGCACACCGTTGATTGTGACTTGTAAAACTTCGCCTGTTGAAATTCTGCTGTTTTTAAAAGCAATCTCCACATCATAAGCACGAGAACGGTTAAGTGTTAATTCGCCGACACTGTAATACATCTCTTGGCTTTTAATGTTGCGAACAGCAGTATATTCAGGGATTACCGTATTTTCTTGTCCGTACCACGCCACATCCACAGCGGACGGTTGAGCTGGCAAGCGTTTAACCCCAGTAAACGACACCGCACGATCTAAATTCGCACCCGTTGCACTCATTGGGTACATTGCACTGTAGATACTTTCGGCAAGCTCCCAAATGGTTGCAAACCGCTCCGCTTCATTCGCAGCCAATACGCCAAGCACCGTATCAGGCGAGAGTTCCGTTTCTTCGCCAAATTCAGAGCGTAATGTTGTAAAAATCTCCTGTAACTGTTCAGGCAGTCGTTTACGCTGAAAACCTTGTGATGTTACGCCATACTTCATTGTTTCTCTCCTATTTCAACCGTATCAGCAACTAATCCTGCTGTGGTTTCTGCTTCAAAAGAGACAAAAAGTAACCGTGCTTGACGGTCAATTTTCGTCTCTAATTTTGTCACCCGTTTTACCCCTTTCACTGCGATAATCTTCTGCCGAAAAACATTCTCAACTTTCACTTTATCCGCTGATTTGAGCAGAATTTGCTCAAAGTACGGAACACCAATCGAAGTGTCCAAAAACCACTCGCCTAAAAACGTGAGTAAGGCAATTTTGATTTGTTGAGCTTTTTGGTTTGCTCCATCAACCAAAACCAAGCGATTATTTTTGAATAGCAAATCGTGCTGACTGGATAATTTTAGATCTACACTTACGCTCATTTTTTCGGACTTCCTGATTCTTTATTACCACTTTCTACGCCAGTATGGGTATGAGTTGAAAGACTAATGCCTTTTCCGCCCACTTCGCCCTGTGCAGTAATGCTACCCGTGCTTGTCATACTGCCATTTAGGGTTAAATCGCCATTGATGGTGTTTTGTGGTGCGGTAATTGTTGTGCTAGGGGCGTTAATCAACACATCACCGCTAGGCGTAATCTTTAGCGAGCCAGCACCATACTTGATACAAAGATTTTCCCCATCAGCAGACGGCGATTTGGCGTTAGTGCTAGGCATAGCAAACGCATCGGATAAATCGAACATTCTCGGATCATCTGGCGACTGCTCACTCCCACTTAACCAGTTTTCCAACGAGCGATGAGAGAAAATCAACAACACGCCATCACCTGCTTTCATCGGCAGCGTAATTTGAGCCACCGCACCGCCCACATCCGCCACTGGAAAGCACACAGGCACATTCACAATCTGCGGAGCAGGCAATGTTTCTCCATTGCTTAACCGCTTAGGAATGGTGGGTTTGACAGTGGCACGCACCGCAGACGGATCGTAACTGACAATCTTCGCTGGAATAGCGATATTGATTTCTGCAAGGGCATTAGCGATTTCGGTTTGCATTGTTACCACCAACGGATTGCACTAATAAAAGGAGTTGAGAACAGTAATGTTAATCCGACTGCAATAAAAATAATGGCAATACCTATGGATGTTTTAATAAATGGGGTTGCATAAGTTTCCATTTCTAGTCCCTCTTTTGGATGGATTTTTAATTTAGTTTTGCTATACTTAGCCATATAAATTATTTCCTCTTTGTTACGGAAAGTTGGGAATAAAAAACCCCGAACACTCGCAATGTTCGGGGTTTTGTTTTTACAACGGGTCAAAATTTGCAAATTTTTTGCAAGTAAAAATCCACCTTCA
>NZ_JBQSUQ010000002.1:0-54379 GCF_052384575.1 Reella acinonychis
TCTTCTTCTCTTTTATTTTGTTAGAATGAAGCAAAAATTGATATTTGATTAAATTATGAAGAACGTTAAGCATTTTACTCAAAGATACATTGATTGGGTTATCAAACTAGGAAAGGTTAAGTTTTCTTTACTTGGCTTTCTTATTCTTTCAATTTTTGCTTTATGCACGCAGATTATCCTAAGTATTATTTTTTTAGATAATATTAATTGGCATAATCTTATTTACTCAGTGATTTTTGGTTTAATTTCAGCCCCTTCAGTTATTTATTTTTTTACCGTTTTAGTAGAGAAATTAGAACTTTCCCGTCAGGAATTAGCAAAAACTATTCAAGATAAAAGTACTTTATTAGCCACTATTAGTCATGAATTGCGAACTCCTCTAAATGGCATATTGGGTTTAAGTAATATGTTACTAGATACGAATCTGACTAAGTCTCAGCGTAATTATTTACAGACGATTAATCTAAGTGCGGTTTCTTTAGGGCATATTTTCAACGATATTATTGATTTAGAAAAAATTGATACGGAAAATATTGAACTTTATTTATCTGAAACGGATGTTCATCGTTTTCTTATGGACATTCAAAATGTTGCGAATTTAATGACCACGCAAAAAGATCTGGTATTTGAGCTGAAATATACGGATGATTTGCCGAGTTTCCTTTTGTTAGACCGTACGCGTTTAAGTCAAATATTATGGAATCTGTTGCATAACGCAGTGAAATTTACTGAATCAGGCAAAGTGGTACTCTCAGTAAAGCGCAAAGAAAATAATCGTTATGAGTTTTCAATCCAAGATACAGGAATAGGTATCGATCCTCATGAATTAGATAAAATTTTTGAGCTTTATTATCAATCGGAATTTTCATCGAAAAAATCTGTCGGTAGTGGTATCGGTCTTTCTGTTTCCCGTAATATCGCTCGCTTAATGGGGGGCGATTTGACGGTTAAAAGCCAATTAGGGATAGGTTCAACTTTTACTTTAGAAATTGAAGCGAAAACAGCTGAACAACAAGAAACAGTATCTCAAAGTGCGGTTAAAAATTTACGAATTTTACTTGTTGAAGATATTCAATTGAACATTCTTGTTGCCATTGCATTATTGGAAAAACTAGGGCACCAAGTTGATGTTGCGATGTCAGGTAAGGATGCTATTAATGCTTTTAATAAAGCAACGTACGACTTAGTTTTATTGGATATTCAACTTCCTGATATGACAGGATTAGATGTTGCTAAGCATTTAAAAGCTGCTTATGAAAATGATGAATTGGATTGTTTACCGCTTTTAATTGCCTTGACAGCGAATGTAGTGCATAACAAGGCGGAATATCAAGCCTGTGGTATTGATGATGTGTTAAAGAAACCGTTGTCAGTTAACCAATTAAATGCTTGTTTAAATCGTTATTTTGAAGCGGATTTTGTCGTTAGCTCAGCGAATAAACCTCAAAAACCAAATAGCGTTGTAGGAGAACGTTTATTGCCTTGGTTTGATTTGACAGTATTACAAGAATTACTTGATTTCATTGGAATTGAAACATACAAACATAATGTGCTGTTATTTGAACAAGCCATTCAATCTGAATTGAATTTTGTTATGTCATATCAGTTATTTTTACAAGGGAAGATTTCAGCGCAGCAATTAGCAGAAATTATGCATAAGTTAAAAGGCGCAGCTTCTAGTCTGGCTATGCAATCTGTCCAGCAAACGGCGAATTTAGCGCAACAATTTGAGTCGCCACAGTGGATTGTTAATATCGGTCCTTGGGTAGAACAATTAGAAATGGATATAGATAAGAGTTTATCTGTATTAAAGCATTGGTTAAATGGTGAAAAATAAAAAGGGCATATTGCCCTTTTTACTTATTATTTGAAGTCTTGCGCTAAGCAAGGTTGGATTTTATTTAAAATATCTTTTACAACACGAGGATGAGCGGCAATTAAATGACCTGAGGTTAAATAATTATGGCCTGCAACAAAGTCACACACTAATGCACCAGCTTCACGTGCGATTAAGTCACCTGCTGCACAATCCCAAGGTTTAAATCCCATTTCAAAATAACCGTCAATTCGGTCTGCTGCCACATAGCATAAATCTAATGCTGCTGATCCAGTGCGACGGAAATCTGCTGTATCTGCAATTAATGAATTCATAATTGCCATTTGAGTTGGCATTAATTTCGTATTTTTGAATGGAAAACCGGTTGCTAATACAGCGCCTTTCATATCGCGGCGATCAGCAATGCGTAAACGAATTTCGTTTAATTTAGCACCTTTACCACGAACTGCAGTAAATAATTCATTTTTAATTGGATCATAAACTACGCCGACTTCAGTGCGACCTTTAACGCGAATAGCAATAGAAACAGCGAAATGAGGGAAACCTTTGATAAAATTAGTGGTGCCATCTAATGGATCAATTATCCATTGAACGTCTTGTTCATTACCCTCTAAGCTACCGATTTCTTCCGAAATGATGCTGTGTTCTGGGTAAGAGGCTCGGATTGTTTCAATCACTGCATTTTCAGCCGCTTTATCAATATTGGTAACAAAGTCGTTACTGCCTTTTACATTGGTTTCAATATCATCACGACGTTCATAGCTTTTTGCGATAATATTACCTGCTTTTCGTGCTGCACGAATTGCGATATTTAACATTGGGTTCATAGTATTGTCCATTAGAGAAATTGTGGAAAGAACAAGGGCAATCGTTATTGCCTTAAAGTGCGGTGCATTATAGTCATTTTTTCTCCAATTTGCCAGAGTTAAAATTTTTTATAGAAACCCAGTAAATTTTAGGGATATTATGCTAAAATACACCATCGATATTGAGAATAATAAAAGAAGATGTTAGATCGTATTCGCATTGTATTAGTTGAAACCTCTCATAGTGGCAATATTGGCTCTGCCGCACGTGCAATGAAAACCATGGGGCTAACCAAGCTGTATTTGGTGTCTCCTAAGCAGCCAGTTGATGAACAAGCTATTGCTTTGTCAGCCGGTGCTGAAGATGTAGTGAAAAATGCGATAATGGTCAATCAGTTAGAGGATGCGATAACGGATTGTCATTTAGTAATTGGCACAAGTGCACGTTTGCGTCATTTACAAAATAGTTTAATTGAGCCGAGACAATGTGGTGAAATAGCGATTAATGCCGCAAAGTGCGGTGAAATTGCGATCGTTTTTGGGCGTGAGCGTATTGGGTTAACCAATGAAGAATTGTTGAAGTGTCGATACCATTTAACCATTCCTGCCAACCCTGAATATAGTTCGTTAAATTTAGCGATGGCTGTGCAGCTGGTATGTTATGAATTGCGAATGGCTTTCTTGCAAACATCTCCTGTTGAATTAATAGATAATACCAATCAAAGCATTTCAGCATTAGCTAATGCGCAGGAATTGGAATATTTTTTTGAACATACTGAGCGCGTATTCAAATCTCTTGGTTTTATTCAAAATCAAGGGGTTATGCCAAAATTGCGACGTTTATATCAACGTGCTGGTTTGGAAAAAAATGAACTTAATATTCTGCGAGGAATGTTAAGTGCGGTGGAAAAACAAAAAGTTTAAGTCGGAATAATAGTTGACTATTATTCAGGGTTAAGTAAACTAGGCGCATCCGTTTTTTGAAGGAAAGAGAAGGATGAAATTAACATCTAAAGGGCGTTATGCGGTGACTGCTATTCTTGATATTGCATTAAATGCACAAGAGGGTCCCGTTACGTTATCTGATATTTCTGAACGTCAACATATTTCCCTTTCTTATTTAGAACAACTTTTTGCAAAATTGCGTCGAGGCGGAATTGTGAAAAGTGTACGTGGTCCTGGCGGTGGCTATCAATTAGGCTTGCCATCCGAAGAAATCTCAATTGGCATGATTATTGCGGCAGTGAATGAAAATATTTCAGTGACAAAATGTTTAGGTAAAGGAAATTGCCAAGCAGGTCATGAATGTTTAACTCATTCTTTGTGGGAAGAATTAAGTCATCGCATTGAGAGTTTTTTAGATCAGATTACGCTAGCAGAATTGGTAAATAAGCAAAATAATAAAGTGCTTCAAAAACATCCAGATTTTGAAAACTTATTGGTAGTAGATAATTAATGGCATTAATTATTGAGAAAGATATTTATTAGGAGTGAATAATGAAATTACCTATTTATTTGGATTATGCAGCAACTTGCCCAGTTGATGAGCGAGTTGCTAAAAAAATGATGGAATTTTTAACCATCGAAGGCAACTTTGGTAACCCGGCCTCTCGTTCGCATAAATTTGGTTGGCAAGCAGAAGAAGCTGTTGATATTGCACGTAACCAAATCGCAGATTTAATTGGTGCGGATTCACGTGAAATTGTCTTCACTTCAGGTGCAACAGAAGCAGATAACTTAGCTATCAAAGGTGCTGCACATTTCTATCAAACAAAAGGTAAACACATTATTACATGCAAAACTGAGCATAAAGCCGTATTAGATACTTGCCGTCAGTTAGAGCGTGAAGGTTTTGAAGTCACTTATTTAGAGCCTAAATCAGATGGTTTAATTGATTTAGATGTGTTAAAAGCAACTATTCGTCCGGATACGATTTTAGTATCAATTATGCATGCGAATAACGAAATTGGCGTGATTCAAGATATTAAAGCAATTGGTGAACTTTGTCGTGCCAATAAAGTGATTTTCCATACTGATGCAACCCAAAGTGTGGGTAAAGTTGACATTAATTTAGCAGAATTACCTGTTGATTTACTTTCAATGTCAAGCCATAAATTATATGGACCAAAAGGTATTGGGGCATTATATGTTCGTCGTAAACCACGTATTCGTTTAGAAGCAATTATCCATGGCGGTGGTCATGAACGTGGTATGCGTTCAGGTACATTGCCGGTACATCAAATTGTGGGTATGGGTGAAGCATATCGTATTGCAAAAGAAGAAATGGCAACTGAAATGCCACGCTTAAAAGCATTACGTGACCGCTTATACAATGGCTTAAAAGATATTGAAGAAACCTATGTAAATGGTTCAATGGAACATCGTTTAGATAACAACCTAAATATCAGTTTCAACTATGTTGAAGGTGAAAGCTTAATGATGGCATTGCGTGATATTGCGGTATCATCTGGCTCTGCTTGTACTTCAGCAAGTTTAGAACCTTCTTACGTATTACGTGCCTTAGGTTTAAATGATGAATTAGCACATAGTTCTATTCGTTTCTCTTTAGGTCGTTATACAACAGAAGAAGAAATTGATTACACCGTTAGCCTTATGCAAGGTGCGGTGCAAAAATTAAGAGATTTATCTCCATTGTGGGATTTATTCAAAGAAGGTATTGATTTAGATACGATTGAGTGGACCGCTCACTAATTTGCGTTTATTTACTTGCATTTTTACTTTTACTGCAAGAAATTAAACAAATTTCGCATAATCAATAAATGTAGATGGGCTTTAATTGCCCATCACAAGATAAATAAAAGGAACAATAAAATGGCATATAGTGAAAAATTATTAGATCATTATGAAAACCCGCGTAACGTTGGTGCAATGGATAAAAAAGCGGCTGATGTAGGTACAGGTATGGTGGGTGCACCAGCTTGCGGTGACGTAATGCAATTACAAATTAAAGTGAATGAAAGTGGCATTATTGAAGATGCAAAATTCAAAACTTACGGTTGTGGCTCTGCGATTGCATCAAGCTCATTAATCACTGAATGGGTAAAAGGCAAATCATTGGATGAAGCTGGTGCGATTAAAAACAGCCAAATTGCAGAAGAATTAGAATTACCACCAGTAAAAGTTCACTGTTCAATTCTTGCTGAAGATGCTATCAAAGCAGCGATTGCTGACTACAAATCAAAACAAGGTAAATAATAAAAAAGTGCGGTATTTTTCACCGCACTTTATTAATTACTAGGTGAAAGAAACTAACGTCTTTCCCCTTCTTTTTTATGTTTTAGTAGCTATTTGAACAATAAAGGTGAGCATTCGTTTGCCTTTGTTCTAATATATTGATGTAATAAGTATTCTTTGTTTTGAGGTTAAGTATGGCAATCACATTAACGGAAAGTGCGGCAAATCGAGTAAGAACATTTTTACAAAATCGCGGTAAAGGTATTGGATTACGTTTAGGCATTAAAACCTCTGGTTGTTCAGGTTTAGCTTATGTGCTTGAATTTGTAGATGAACTCAATGAAGATGACAATGTATATGAACAAGATGGTGTCAAAGTCATTGTGGATACAAAAAGTCTTGTTTATCTTGATGGCACCGAGCTTGATTTTGTCAAAGAAGGCTTGAATGAAGGTTTCAAATTTAGTAACCCAAATGTCAAAGATCAATGCGGTTGTGGTGAAAGTTTTAACGTATAAATTATGAAAAATCCCTTTGCTTTATTTGATTTACCTGTAAATTTCCATATTGAACAAGCGATCCTATCGGAACGCTATCTTGCTTTACAAAAATCGTTGCACCCTGATAATTTTGCACATTGTTCGCCGCAAGAGCAGCGTTTAGCCATGCAAAAGTCAGCAGAAATAAACGATGCATTGCAAATATTGAAAGATCCTATTTTACGTGCAGATGCGATTATTGCCATTCATACCGGTGAACAACAAAATTTAGAAGAAAAAAGCACCAAAGATATGGCATTTTTAATGCAACAAATGGAATGGCGCGAGCATTTAGAACAAATTGAGCAAAATCAGAATAGCGAACAATTAACGGTATTTTTAGCGGAAATAGAACAAGAACAACAGGATATTTTATCCGAATTATCCACCGCACTTTTAAGCCAACAATGGCAGCAAGCGAAAGCAATTAATGATAAACTTCGTTTTATCAAAAAATTATTACAAGAAATTGAACGAATTGAAGAACAATTGTTTGATTTTTAACCCTAAATGAGAGAACGATAATGGCATTACTTCAAATTGCAGAACCCGGTCAGAGTGCAGCTCCTCATCAGCATAAATTAGCAGTAGGGATTGATTTAGGTACAACAAATTCGTTAGTCGCAACGGTACGTAATGGTCAAGCGGATATTTTACTTGATGAACAAGAACGCCCATTAACGCCATCCATTGTTAATTTTCAAGATGATCAAGTAATTGTTGGCTATGAAGCTGCTCTGTTAGCTAGCAAAGATCCACTAAACACGATTATTTCAGTGAAACGGTTAATTGGTCGTAGCCTTGAGGATGTGAAGCAACAAAGCCCAGATTTACCTTATGATTTTGAAGCAAGTGAGAATGGCTTACCTTTATTAAAAACACGCCAAGGTTTACGCAGTCCAATTGAAGTGTCGGCTGAAATTTTGAAAAAATTAACCGCACTTGCAGAAAAACGCTTGGCTGGCGACTTATCGGGTGCTGTGATTACTGTTCCTGCTTATTTTGATGATGCGCAACGTCAAAGTACAAAAGAAGCTGCAAAATTAGCAGGAATCAATGTTTTACGTTTATTAAATGAACCCACCGCTGCAGCTATTGCCTATGGTTTAGATAGTGGTCAAGAAGGGGTAATTGCCGTCTATGATTTAGGTGGAGGCACCTTTGATATTTCAATTCTTCGTTTATCAAAAGGTGTGTTTGAAGTGTTGTCAACTGGGGGCGATACAGCTCTTGGTGGTGATGATTTTGACCAATTGCTGATGAATTGGATTATTGAACAATCTGGTATTGAGCCTAAAACAGCGCAGCAACAACGTCAGCTAATCGAATTAGCAACTCAAACGAAAATTGCTTTAACAGATAATTTGCAAGCGGAAATTGTTTATCAAGATTGGAAAGGCACAATTCAGCGCGAACAGTTTAATCAATTGGTTGCGCTTTTAGTGAAACGTTCATTGTTTGCTTGCCGTCGAGCATTAAAAGACGCAAATGTAAGTTTAGATGAAGTACGTGAAGTTGTCATGGTGGGAGGTTCCACGCGAGTGCCTATTGTGAGAGAAAAAGTCGCTGAATTATTTGGTAAACAGCCTTTAACTTCCATTGATCCTGATCGAGTTGTGGCTCTTGGAGCAGCAATTCAAGCGGATATTTTGGTGGGTAATAAGCCTGATGCGGAAATGTTACTGCTTGATGTGATACCGCTTTCATTGGGTATTGAGACTATGGGTGGATTAGTGGAAAAAATCATTCCGCGCAATACCACAATCCCTGTGGCTAGAGCACAGGAGTTTACCACATTTAAAGATGGGCAAACCGCGATGTCAGTACATATTGTACAAGGCGAACGAGAAATGGTAGATGATTGCCGTTCTTTAGCGCGTTTTACCTTGCGTGGCATTCCTGCTATGGCGGCGGGCGCGGCACATATTCGTGTCACCTATCAAGTAGATGCAGACGGATTATTAAGCGTCACAGCGATGGAAAAATCAACGGGGATTCAGTCCTCAATTCAAGTTAAGCCTTCTTATGGTTTAACCGATGATGAAATTACACAAATGTTAAAATCATCAATGGAAAATGCGAAACAAGATATTGATGCACGTTTATTAGCGGAACAACGAGTTGAAGCAAAACGTGTTATTGAAGCTGTCTTGGCAGCATTGAATGATGATCAAGAATTGTTAAATGAAGAAGAATTAAGTGCGGTCAAAAATGCATTAGTTTCTCTGGATGAATTGCAACAGGGCACAGACACCCTAGCGATCAAACAAGGAATTAAAGCCTTAGACCAAGCGACTCAAGAATTTGCTGCACGAAGAATGGATAAGTCAATTCGTAAAGCATTAACGGGACAATCAGTCGAAAATTTATAATTTTATAGGAAAGTATTATGCCAAAAATTGTTTTTTTACCTCATGAAGAATTCTGCCCTGAAGGCATGGTCGTTGATGCTGCGACAGGTGAGAATTTATTAGATGTTGCACATAATGCCGGTGTTGAAATTCATCATGCTTGCGATGGTTCTTGCGCTTGTACAACTTGCCATGTGGTAATTAGAGAGGGCTTCGATAGCCTAAATGAAACAACAGATCAAGAAGAAGATATGTTAGATAAGGCTTGGGGTTTAGAAATGGATAGCCGCTTGTCTTGTCAATGTGTTGTGGGTGAAGAAGATTTAGTTGTTGAAATTCCAAAATATAACTTAAACCATGCAAATGAGGCGGCACATTAATGAAATGGACTGATACACGCATGATCGCGGAAAATCTGTATGATATGAATCCCGATTTAGATCCAACAACCGTTCGTTTTACTGATATGCATAAATGGATTGTTGAAATGGAGGATTTTGATGATGATCCCGAAGCGTCCAACGAGCATATCCTCGAAGCGATTTTAACCATTTGGTTAGAAGAATATGAATAAAATAAAATCCGCTGATGCCAGCGGATTTTTTGTCCTTATAACTCCATAAAGTGCGGTGTATTTTACGGTAGTTTTGCAATCACTGCATATCCTTGTTTCATTCCTTGTATTTCATATTGCGTTTCTGCACATATAAATGCTGATTCGCCTTGATTGAGCTCTAGGGATTTGCCGTTGGCTTGTAACTGTACTTTTCCTTCCATCACAAATAAGATAGAGGTATTATCTGCGGTTCCTTTAATTAGGGTTTCAGCATGATAATTTAGATTCTCTAAGGCAAAATCTTTTGCGGGAGTTTGGTAAGTAAAACTGCCTTGGGTTTGAGGTGCAGGAGGGATTAGTTTGGGGATAACTTCGCTGCAATCAATGACTTTTAATAATTCGTCAATATCCACGTGTTTTGGTGTTAAACCGCCACGAATAACATTATCAGAACAAGCCATTAATTCGATATTTTGTCCACGCAAATAAGCATGAGGAATTCCCGCATCTTGGAAAATACCTTCGCCTTTTTTAACATGTACAATATTGAATAGATAAAAACACATTAAACCAGGATCTAATTTGTCGGCAGGGATTTCCATTGCCTCGCAACTATAAAGCACCCAATAATCCGGATTTTCTGGCGTGAGGTTTTCTAATTTATTGCTGCTGAATATTGGATTTAACCAACCTTCTAACTGTGATTGGTTTGCTTGCATAATCTCAGCATAGAAACTGTGTAAGTCTTGAGTTTCTAATTTATCTGCTAGTTGAGCAAAATGCGGATATTGACGTAGGGTTTCAATAATTTTTGCTTTTGGTTTAAAGCCATGTAATAACCAGAAATCAGATAATGCGATCATCATTTCAGGTTTGTGATTATTATCTTTATAAGTCCGCTTAGGATCTTTTAAGTCAATGCCACGTTGATTTTCTTGTGCAAAACCGATTTCAGCTTGCTTTTTCGTTGGATGTAGCTGAATTGATAGCGGTAATTTCACATCAAGAATTTTGAGTAAATAAGGCAGTTCATCGCCAAAAGTGTTTCTACTTTGTGTGCCAAGAGCAGAAGGATTTTGTCGTAAAAAAGTAAGTAGGCTTTGTGTTTCTCCGTCAATGTCAATTTGCGATGGTGAGGAATTATGAGCACCAAGCCACCATTCTGCATAAGTTTGTTGAGGTTGTTTATCGAATTGAATTAATGTCGGAATATAATTTTCGCCACCCCAAGCATATTGCTGTAATGTGCCTGTGAGTTTGTAAATGCCAGTCATATTTTATCCTTAACTTGATAATAGAATTCAGCTGATTCTAGCACAAAAGTGCGGTGGAATTTTATAATGTTTATGAAATAAAAATAGGCATCATTTGATGCCTATTTTGAATTGTCGTGGATTAGATTGCAATGACTGCTAAGAACACGATAATCGAATAAAGCGCCGCTAATCCATAAAAAATGAAATGTCCTGCTGGCACCTGTACTTTCAGATCATGCATACCATGATGAAGTCGGTGTAAGCCTGCCCACATTGGGAAAATGGTAATGGCTAATAGCACTAATTTACCAAACCAATTGTGTGCAAATGCAACGATGTTATCTACCGAAATAATGCCAAAAGGAAGTAATAAACCAATGGCAAGGATTAATACGGGAAATACTAACCCGCTAATCATTCCGCCAGCACTAAACATTAACCATACAGGTGGTTCATTTGAACGCTTTGGATTTTGATTAACCATATTTCCTCCTTAAATAAACAATAAAATTAAGGTGAGAACACTGATTACACCAAAAGCAACGCGTAATGCATTACGGATAAGGCTTGCTTTTAGTCCTGTTGTGCCAGACATCACTTCGCCTGTCATATCAAATAGCGTAATCGCATGTAGGATTAACCCACCCAAAGAAATAATATTTAAAATAATGACCAATGGATTTTGTAAGAATGGAATGAAACTTTCTACCATACCATTTTCTTTACCTAGGCAGACAATGCCATACAACAACACTAAACAGAACCAAACGGTAGGGATAGCTGTTGCTTCGCGTAGCATATAAAAGCGATAAAAATCGACTTTTTTCCACCAAGTTGGTGTCATTTCTCGTACATATTTTTTACGTTTGCTTGCTAATTCAGTCATAACATTCTCCCTATGCTTTTGGTTTAAGCATTGAAATTAGATAGTCTTTCGCACTTTCTAATTTGCCTTGGTTAATTGCTGCTGCTGGATTAACATGTTTTGGACATACATCAGAGCAAGCACCTACGAACGTACAAGACCAAACACCATTGTCGCCATTGATGATTGGCATACGTTGATCTTTACCGCTATCGCGGTTGTCTAAGTTATAACGATGTGCAAGTGTTAATGCGGCAGGGCCAACGAACTCAGGATTTAAACCAAATTGAGGGCAAGCTGCATAACATAAACCACAGTTAATACACATAGAGAATTGGCGATATTTTTCCAATTGTTTCGGTGTTTGTTTAGTACGGCTTTTCGCTAATTCTGAAGATGGATGTGGTTTGCCATCTAATTCAGGCATTTTATTGCCAATGATATAAGGTTTAATTGCTTCTAAACTTTCAATGAAATGGCTTAAATCAACAATTAAGTCACGTTCAATAGGGAAGTTTGCTAATGCTTCAATGCGCATATGACCGCTGTAATCACGTAAGAACGTTTTACAAGCTAATTTCGGTTTGTTATTTACCATCATACCGCAAGAACCACAGATCGCCATACGACAAGACCAGCGGTAAGCCAATTCAGGATCAAGTTTATCTTTAATATAACCGAGTGCATCCAATAAAGAAGTTTGGTTATCATAAGGAACTTGATAAGTGCGTAAATACGGTTCTTTGTCCACTTCAGGATTATAGCGTAGCACTTCTACATTCATAATAGATTGGTTAGCCATTTGCATTCTCCTTCGCTTTTTCTGCTTCTGCTGCATCAGCTTCAGCACCATACACACGTTTCGCTGGTTGTGATTTTGTAATTTTCACCGGGCTGTATTCAATACGAGGCGCACCGTTTTCATTGTAGAACGCAAGTGTATGTTTCAAATAGTTCACATCATCACGTTCAACATAGTCTAAACGTTGGTGAGCACCACGTGATTCTTTACGTTCAATTGCTGAATTTGCAATCGATTGTGCAACATCTAAGATGTAACCTAATTCAACGGTATAAAGCACATTGGTATTGAACACGCTTGAGCGATCTTGAATACGAATACGTTTGTAACGTTCTTTTAATTCTGCAATTTTATCCACCGCACTTTGCATGCTTGCTTGGTCACGATAAATACCACAGCCTTCTTCCATTGCAGTACCCATTTCTTCGCGGATGTCTGCCCAGTTTTCAGTGCCTTCTTGGTTGTATAAATCTTCTAAACGACGAATTACATCACGCGCTTGTGCATCAACCGCAGTTTGATTGACAGGATGATTTTCAAGTGCACGTCTTGCAGCATATTCACCTGCGACGCGACCTAATACCACTAACTCAGCTAATGAGTTAGAACCTAAACGGTTTGCACCATGTAATCCTGAAGATGCACATTCACCTACTGCAAATAAGCCTTTGATACGTGTTTCACTATTGAAATCGACTTCAATACCACCCATGGTGTAGTGTACGACTGGACGAACTGGAATTGGGTCATGAACAGGGTTTACACCTTCATAAGCTTGTGCTAATTCACAAATAAATGGTAAGCGTTCGTGTAAGTATTTTTCGCCTAAATGACGTAAATCTAAGTTAACAACATCAACACCTTTTGCAGTTTTCAATGTGTTACCTTTTTTCCATTCTTGCCAGAATGCTTGTGAAACTTTATCGCGAGGACCAAGTTCCATATATTTATTTTGTGGTTTACCAATTGGTGTTTCAGGTCCTAGACCATAATCTTGTAAATAACGATAACCATCTTTATTTAATAAGATACCACCTTCACCACGACAACCTTCGGTCATTAGAATACCCGTATTTGGTAAACCTGTTGGGTGATACTGAACGAATTCCATATCACGTAATGGTACGCCATGACGATATGCCATAGATAAACCATCACCAGTTACAATACCACCATTGGTATTGAATTTGAACGCACGACAACCACCGCCTGTTGCGATGATAACGGCTTTCGCGTTAATTTGAACTAATGTGCCCTCCATCATATTCATGGCAACTAAACCACAAGCATGACCATCATCTGTCAGAATATCTAACACAAAGTATTCATCAAAACGTTGAATTTGTGGATATTGGATAGAGGTTTGGAATAAGGTGTGTAATAAGTGGAAACCGGTTTTATCGGCAGCAAACCAAGTACGTTCGATTTTCATTCCACCGAAACGACGCACGTTGACATCCCCATCTTCTTTACGAGACCAAGGGCAACCCCAACGTTCTAACTGTGTCATTTCAACTGGTGAATGTTCAACAAAATATTCAACTACATCTTGTTCACATAGCCAGTCACCACCAGCGACTGTATCTTGGAAATGTTTATCGTAGCTGTCTTCTTCTTTTATTACCGCAGCTGCACCACCTTCGGCGGCAACTGTGTGGCTACGCATTGGATAAACTTTAGAAACTAAAGCAATTTTTAAATTTGGATTTGCTTCTGCTGCTGCGATTGCGGAACGTAAACCGCCACCACCAGCACCAACAATTGCAATATCTACATTAACGATTTGCACAATAATATCCCCCAAAAAATAGAAAAGATCGAAAGATATGTTACTTAAATTTAAACAAATTACTACCTATTTTTTACTATAATGTAAAGAAATGTGATCTATCTCAAAAACTGTCAAAATCTCACCGCACTTAAAGAAAAATAAGAATAAGTCGCAATTTGTTGTTTGTCTGAATTACGGGTAAAATAGCCGAAATTTTTGAGTGGAATAACATATGTCTGAACAAATTGTATGGCAGCCAACGGCGTCAATTAAAAATTTAATCGCACGAGCAAAAATTATCGCAGAAATCCGTCATTTCTTTACGGAACGCGGCGTACTTGAAGTCGATACCCCAATTCTCAGTGAATTTGGTGTAACGGATGTGAATTTAGCTACTTTTAGCACAGAATTTAGCTCGCCTTTTGCGGAACAATCGAAAACCTTATGGCTAAATACCAGCCCTGAATATCATATGAAGCGTTTGCTCGCGGCCGGTTCAGGTGCCATTTTCCAAATTTGTCATGTCTTTCGCAATGAAGAAGCCGGCAGAAAACATAATCCTGAATTTACGATGTTGGAATGGTATCGCCCATTCTTTGATATGTATCGCTTAATCAATGAAGTCGATGATTTATTGCAACAAATTTTAGATTGTGAGCCAGCGGAAAGTTTAAGTTATCAATTTGCTTTCCAAGAATATGTGGGTTTAGATCCCCTTTCAGCGAGTAAAACCGAACTGATTGCTAAAGCTAAAGAGTATCATTTTATTTGTGACGAAGACGAATCCAGAGATGTGTTGTTGCAATTTTTATTTAGTACTGTCGTTGAACCTCAAATAGGGCAGAAAAGACCTGTTGCTATTTATCATTTTCCTGCCACTCAAGCAGCGTTAGCGCAAATTAGTTCAGAAGATCATCGCGTGGCAGAACGTTTTGAGTTTTATTACAAAGGCTTAGAGCTTGCTAATGGTTTTCATGAATTAACGGATGCAAGCGAGCAACAACATCGTTTTGAACAGGATAACCGTTTAAGAGAAAAATTGGGATTGCCTGTAAGAGATATTGATCATCGATTATTAGCCGCATTGCAATCAGGTTTACCTAATACCTCCGGGGTTGCGCTTGGCGTAGATCGTTTATTGATGATCGCTTTAGGTGTGGAAAACATTGAAGAAGTGATGTCATTTGGTATTTCTAATGCCTAAAAGTGCGGTGTATTTTGCCCGAGTTTTGTGAATAAAAGTTGCAAAACAGGGGATACAACTTTAAACTTACTCACTTGAATTTTATTTCTTTTCAATTTGGAAAAATTTCGCTTATGGATACACCAAAAAATCAAGCAGAACAAGTACTTTCACTTGGTGAGCAGTTTCGTCAAGCGCGCCAAGGGTTAAATTTAACCCTTGAAGAAGCCGCAGAAAAAATTAATTTACGCCCAGTGATTTTACAATATTTGGAAAATAATGAATTTATTCAGAAAAATATTCCTGCGACCTTTATGAAAGGTTATGTGCGTAATTATGCGAAGTTTCTAAAATTACCAGAAAGTCTATGGGATAATGACGCGATCTTTGGTGAAGATCCGAAAAATGATTTAAATCGTAATGCACGAGTGAGACGTGCGACGACGCCTCATGCTTCATATAGTCGTTGGTTAGGTATTTTAACTGGTTTAGTGCTTTTAGTTGTTGCAAGTATGACTGCTCTTTGGTGGTGGGAAAATTACCAACAATCTAACTCTGAACGAGATAATATGGTTCAAAACTATGTAGCAAGTGAAGAGCAAACCACAAATACAGAAAAGACCAATGCAGCCTTATTGCCACCTACAACACCAGCTGTAGAAAATACAAATGTAGCATCAGCACCTGTGACAACAGAAGCTGCACCAGACCTAACAACAGTGCCTGCTGTTGCAACCACAGAAGTGGCTCCAGCAATGGAAAATTCTGCCCCTGCTACCGCTGAAAACATGTTGAGTCAGCATTTAAATCAGGCAACCAACGTGGAAAATAATGCGGTTGAAAGCAACGCAGAAGAAAATAAAGTGGTAAGTGGCGATTTACAAATCGAAATTACCGCCGCAACCAGCTGGATTACGGTAAAAGATGCGAATCGTAAAAATTTAGCACAAAAAGAATACAAGCAAGGTGAAGTATTAACCTTTGATGGTAAAGGACCTTATGCTTTAACCATTGGTGCGCCAGCAAATGTGAAAATTACTTATAAGGGCGAAGCTTATCCGTTAAAAATTGACGGTCGTGTTGCTCGAATCAAATTACAATAAAAATTATGTCATCATTTAAACCTTCAATTAAACGTCGTGAATCGACAAAAATTTATGTGGGAAATGTGCCGGTCGGTGGAGATGCGCCTATTGCAGTGCAATCAATGACTAATACGCGTACCACTGATGTGGAAGCCACTGTTGCACAAATTAAATCTTTAGAACGTGTTGGCGCGGATATTGTGCGTGTTTCGGTGCCAACAATGGATGCAGCGGAAGCTTTCAAATTAATTAAGCAACAAGTGAATGTGCCACTAGTTGCAGATATTCATTTTGACTATCGCATTGCCTTAAAAGTCGCGGAATATGGTGTGGATTGTTTACGTATTAATCCAGGTAATATTGGACGTGAAGATCGTATTCGTGCAGTAGTAGATTGCGCTAGAGATAAAAATATCCCTATCCGTATTGGTGTGAACGCAGGTTCTTTAGAAAAAGATTTACAGGAAAAATATGGCGAACCAACACCGGAAGCCTTATTGGAATCGGCGTTACGTCATGTGGAAATTTTAGATCGCCTTAACTTTGATCAATTTAAAGTGAGCGTGAAAGCCTCGGATGTGTTTTTAGCGGTGGAAAGTTATCGTTTATTAGCCAAAGCTATTAAGCAACCTTTGCATTTAGGCATTACTGAAGCGGGCGGTTTTCGTGCTGGCGCCGTAAAAAGTGCGGTGGGTTTAGGCATGCTTTTAGCTGAAGGCATTGGTGATACTTTGCGTATTTCATTAGCAGCTGATCCAGTGGAAGAAATCAAAGTGGGTTTTGATATTCTTAAATCATTACGTATTCGTTCACGTGGCATTAATTTTATTGCTTGCCCAACTTGTTCGCGCCAAGAATTTGATGTAATTGGTACAGTGAATGCCCTTGAACAACGTTTAGAGGATATCATCACACCAATGGATGTTTCCATTATTGGTTGCGTGGTAAATGGTCCAGGTGAAGCATTAGTTTCTGATTTAGGCGTAACGGGTGGCAACAAAAAAAGTGGCTTCTATTTAGATGGTGAGCGCCAAAAAGAACGCTTTGATAATGATGATCTCATTAATCAATTGGAAGCAAAAATTCGCGCCAGAGTGGCAGCGCAAGACCCTAAAAATCGAATTATTTAAACAGAATTACAAGTAGGAAAATAACGTGGCGAAAACAATTCAAGCTATTCGCGGAATGAATGACTGTTCCCCAACTGAAAGTCCATTATGGCAATGGATTGAAGGAAAAGTGCGCTCAGTTTTACAGAATTATGGTTATGCAGAAGTACGTATGCCAATTGTTGAGAGCACACCGCTTTTTGCGCGTGCAATTGGTGAAGTAACGGATGTTGTTTCTAAAGAAATGTACACCTTTTGGGATAATGATGAACAACTCACTTTACGTCCAGAAGGTACAGCGGGCTGCGTGCGCGCGGCGATAGAACATGGTTGGATTTATAACCAAGAACAACGTTTATGGTATATGGGACCTATGTTCCGTCACGAGCGTCCACAAAAAGGGCGCTACCGTCAATTCCACCAAGCTGGCGTGGAAGTATTCGGTATTCCTAATCCAGAAATTGATGCTGAACTCATTATTTTAACGGCGCGTTTATGGAAAGAGTTAGGTATTGATCAGCACGTGAGTTTGCAACTAAATTCTATTGGTTCATTAGAAGCACGTCAAAATTATCGTTC
Organism: Reella acinonychis; assembly: GCF_052384575.1. Lineage (GTDB taxonomy): Bacteria > Pseudomonadota > Gammaproteobacteria > Enterobacterales > Pasteurellaceae > JBQSUQ01. Next base: position 17,935 of record NZ_JBQSUQ010000002.1, read on the forward strand.
TGCTTTAGTCGCGTTCTTGCAACAACATATTGATTTGTTAAGTGATGAAGAAAAAGAACGCTTAGTGAAAAATCCACTGCGTATTTTGGATACTAAAAACCAAGCTTTGCAAGAAGTGCTTAATGATGCGCCAAAATTGTTGGATTATTTGGATGATGATAGTCGCGAGCATTTTGCACAACTTTGTGCATTATTGGATGCAGTCGGTATTAAATATGAAGTCAATCCAAAACTGGTGCGCGGTTTAGATTATTATAATAAAACCGTTTTTGAGTGGGTAACGACAGCATTAGGTGCGCAAGGTACTGTGTGCGGTGGTGGACGTTATGATGGCTTAGTGGAACAATTGGGTGGCCATGCGACGACAGGCGTTGGTTTCGCCATGGGATTAGAGCGTTTGGTGCTATTAGTTCAAGAAGTGAATAAAGCCATTCCATTACCAAGTGCGGTGGATATTTATGTGGTTTTCCAAGGCGAAGGCACTACACTTGCAGCATTCCAATTGGCTGAAAAACTTCGCTCAAATTTACCGCACTTACGCACCATGTTGCATTGCAGTGGCGGTAACTTTAAAAAGCAATTTAAACGTGCGGATAAAGTCGGGGCAACCTTAGCGATAGTGATTGGCGAAACAGAAGTGCAGAATAAACAAGTTGTTATCAAACATTTGTTGAGCGGTGCCGAGCAGCAAACTGTGGCATTAGATGAAGTTGTTGCCTATATTGAACAACATATTTAAAAGGAAAGTAAAATGGCTTATACCAGTTTAGAAGAACAAGAATTAAATGAAATTAAATCTTGGTGGAAAGAAAACTACAAAACGCTTATTGCGGCGGCTGTTTTAGGTTTTGGTGGTGTAACAGGTTGGAACTATTGGCAAAGTTATCAAGCGAATAAAATCCAAGAAACTGCGGCGCAATATGATCAAATCATTTATTCAAATGCAGATGAAGCAACACAAAAAGCACAAATTGATGCTTTTGTGAAAGAGAATAGTAAAACTGCTTATGCAACGTTTGCATTATTAGAACAAGCGAAAGTGGCAGTGACTAAGCAAGATTACGTAGCTGCAGAACAAGCTTTAAGCCAAGCTGTCGCCCAATCGCCAGATAGCATTTTAGCTTCAATTGCGGCGATCCGTTTAGCCGAAGTGCAATTGCAGCAGCAACAATGGGATAAAGCATTGCAAACATTAACTTCTGTTAAAGATACAAGTTGGGATGGACGTAAAGCGTTAATCACTGGTGAAATTCAATTAGCAAAAGGCGATAAAGCAGCTGCTAAACAGAGTTTTGAAACTGCAATAAAATCAGGATCTGATCTTGAACGACAAGAAGCACAAGTGCGGTTAAATAATTTATAATTTTTGCAAAGCTTGGGTAATGCCCGAGCTTTGTTGTTTTTAAAGGAGTGAAAAATGGAATTAAGTTTATTGCGGACGCAAGCATATATTAATGGGCGATTTGTTGAGGCGGAAGATCAGCAAACCTTTGATGTATACAATCCTGCTGATAGACAACTCATTGCGAAGGTCGCCAATATTGGTCAAACACAAACGGAGCAAGCGATTCAAGCAGCAAAAATTGCACAGCAAAGCTGGAAGAAATTAACGGCGAAGTCGCGTTCAAAAATGCTGATGAAATGGTATGAGTTAGTGATGCAACACCAGGAGCAACTTGCGTATTTGCTAAGCTTGGAACAAGGGAAACCTTTAGCAGAAAGTCGTGGCGAGATCGCTTATGGTGCGAGTTTTATTGAATGGTTTGCGGAAGAAGGCAAACGCGCCTATGGTGACATTATTCCGCAAGATAAAGAAAATCGCCGCTTATTAGTGATTAAGCAACCTGTTGGAGTTGTAGCCGCAATTACGCCTTGGAATTTTCCTAATGCAATGATTACGCGTAAAGCCGCTCCAGCACTTGCTGCAGGTTGTAGCATTATTATTAAACCATCACCTGAAACACCATTATCTGCTTTGGCATTGGCAGAGCTTGCTCATCAAGCGGGTATTCCTCAAGGCGTGTTCAATGTGTTACCAACGGATAAAGCAGAAGAAGTGGGTGATGTTTTAACACAAAGTGAAGATGTGCGTAAATTGACTTTTACAGGTTCCACTAAAGTGGGCAAAAGTTTAATGGCAAAATGCGCCAATACAGTAAAAAAACTCAGCTTAGAATTAGGAGGCAATGCACCTTCTATTGTATTTGATGACGCTGATTTAGATCAGGCGGTGGACGCGGTGATTGCGTCTAAATTCCGTAATGCAGGGCAGACATGTGTTTGTACTAATCGAATTTATGTGCAATCAGGTGTTTATCGTGCTTTTGCCGACAAATTAGCGCAAAAAGTGCGGTCTTTTTCAGTAGGGATTTTTACTGATCCTAAAACGGATATTGGTCCTTTAATTAATCAAAGTGCGGTGCAAAAAATTGAAGCTCATATTGCGGATGCCGTAAAACAAGGTGCGACTATTAGGCTTGGGGGACAACGCCATCAATTAGGTGGTACTTTCTTTGAGCCAACTATTTTGGAAAATGTTACTCAGAATATGCAAGTTTGCCATGAGGAAACCTTTGCACCTTTGGCGCCATTAATCGAGTTTGATACGGAACAGCAAGTGATTGATTTTGCAAATAATAGTGAATTTGGTTTGGCTGCTTATCTTTACACTAAGGATTTAAGTCGAGTATGGCGAGTGAGCGAAGCTTTAGAAGTAGGGCTTGTTGGAATTAACGAAGGAGTGATTTCTAATGAAATGGCGCCGTTTGGAGGCGTGAAGCAGTCTGGTCTGGGAAGGGAAGGCTCTCGTTATGGCTTAGAGGAATTTCTTGAAATAAAATATCTGTGTATGAATGTATAAAAAATCGGCTCATTGAGAGCCGATTTTTCATTGATAAAATAAATTATTTACCTTGGCAACCGCAACCAGAAGACACTTTTTTGTCAAAGCGTGTATTTGCGAATTCCCAGTCAACTACATTCCAGAATTCTTTGATGTAGTCTGGACGACGGTTTTGGAATTTTAAGTAATAAGCGTGTTCCCAAACGTCTAAACCAAATAATGGGTAGCCTTCACAACCTGCAATTTCTTTACCCATTAATGGGTTATCTTGGTTTGCAGTTGAAACAACAGATAATTTACCTTCATCTGAAACCACTAACCATGCCCAACCCGAACCGAAACGCGTTGTTGCCGCTTTTTCGAATTCAGCTTTGAATGCGTCTACAGAACCGAAATCGCGTTCGATAGCTGCTTTTAATGAACCTTGTAAGGTTGTTCCTTTTCTTAATGATTTCCAGAATAATCTGTGGTTCGCATGACCACCGATATTGTTACGTAATGCAGTAAATTTGTCTGCTGGTACATTGCTTAAATGTTTTTTCAAGAATGAGCCTGGGCAACCTTGTGCTGCTAATTCAGCAAACTCTGGGATGCTTTCTAATGCTGCATTTGCATTATTGACATAAGCCTGATGATGTTTACTGTGATGAATTTCCATTGTTTGTGCATCAAAATGAGGTTCTAATGCATCATAGGCGTAGCCTAATTCAGGTAAAGTATAAGCCATAAAATTCTCCTTAATCGTAGAGCTAATTTGTTAGGGACGATGTAGCCGACAAGGGCTAAGGTTAATCGTTAGTTGTGCTATTTACTTTTTAGACAAATGTCTATAAAGATGGGCTTATATTAGCAGAATTCTTGATTTAGATCATTAAAAATGCCTATTTTCTGTTAAAAGAATTCTGATTTATATACTGAGAAAGTGGGATGAATTTTTTAGATGAGAAGCGTAGAATAGCGGATAAATAATGGAGAACAATATAACATGATGAGATTAGATAAATTTCTAGCAGAACAAACGGGATTAACGCGCTCACAAGCCAACAAAGTATTACGTCAAAGTGCGGTGCAAATTAACGGAGAAATTGAAAAAAATGGCGCAAGGAAAGTGAGTGCAGAAGATGAAATTCTTTTTGAAGGCGAGCCTTTGGAATGGTTGGATGGCCCTCAATATTTTATGCTACATAAACCACAAGGCTATGTTTGTTCTAATGATGATGGCGATTATCCGACCATTTATCAATTTTTTGATTATCCTCTCGCAGGAAAATTGCATAGTGCAGGGCGTTTAGATGTAGATACCACAGGATTAGTTTTACTCACTGACGATGGACAATGGTCGCATCGTATTACTTCGCCAAAGTTCCATTGTGAGAAAACCTATTTGGTTACCTTGGCTGATCCTGTTGAAAGCCATTATCAACAAGCTTGTGAGCAAGGCATTTTATTACGAGGCGAAAAAGATCCTACAAAGCCAGCGAAGTTAGAAATTATTGATGACTATAATGTGAATTTAACCATTAGTGAGGGGCGCTATCATCAAGTTAAACGTATGTTTGCCGCATTGGGCAATAAAGTGGTGGCTTTGCACCGTTGGCGAATCGGTGATATTCAATTAGATGAACAATTAGATGAAGGTGATTTTCGCGCCTTAACACAAGAAGAAGTAGAACATTTTTTATGATATTGAAAAATCGAGCATTATTTATTTTAACGTTAGCCATGTTATCAATGCTTCCACCTTTGGGCATTGATATGTACTTGCCTTCGTTTTTACAAATGGCGAAAGACTTGGAAGTGAGTCCAGAACAAGTGCAATATACGCTCACTTTTTTTACCTTTGGTATGGCAGCAGGGCAACTTTTTTGGGGACCTGTGGGGGATAGTTTTGGGCGAAAACCCATTATGTTGCTAGGCGTGAGTATCAGTGCTGGCGTTTCCTTTGTGCTAACCAGTATCAATTCTATTGAAAATTTCACCGCACTTCGCTTTGCACAAGGTTTTTTCAGTTCGGCGCCAGTAGTGTTAGTCGGGGCATTATTACGTGATTTGTTTAACAAAAATGAATTATCAAAAATGATGTCCACTATTACCCTTGTGTTTATGGTTGCTCCTTTACTAGCACCTATTGTGGGTGGCTATATCATTAAATTCTGGCATTGGCACAGTATTTTTCATGTGATTATGGCGATTGGTATTTTGGCAACCCTTTTAGTCGCATTGATCATTCCTGAAACCCATAAAAAAGAAAATCGTATTCCATTGCGTTTAAATATTATTGCAAAAAACTTTGTGAGCTTATGGAAACAAAAGGAAGTACTTGGCTATATGTTTTCCTCAGGTTTAGGATTTGGTGGTATGTTTGCTTTTATTACTTCCGGTTCTATTGTGTATATCGGTTTATACGGTATTGCTCCCGAAAATTTCGGTTATTTCTTTATGCTTAATATCAGCGTGTTAGCGTTAGGTTCGTTTTTAAATGGTCGTTTGGTATTTAAGATGGGCGCTGAACGTATGTTACAAATTGGATTGGCTATTCAATTGGCTGCAGGATTATGGTTGATTTTAGTGGCTTTGTTTGATTTAGGTTTTTGGCCAATGGCACTAGGTATCGCCTTATTTGTCGGGCAAAATTCCTTAATTTCATCAAATGCAATGGCATCTATTTTGGAAAAATTTCCTAATATGGCAGGCACTGCAAATTCTTTAGCAGGAACTGTACGTTTTGGTATTGGCGCTTCTGTTGGTTCACTGGTAGCGCTAATGAAAATGGACAGTGCAGCGCCGATGCTTTATACCATGGGTGGTTGTGTGATTTTAGCGGTATGTTGTTACTATTTCCTTACATTTAAGCAAATTAAGGAGGCATAATGGCGTTACAAAAATGTCCTGAATGTCGGCATAAAATCAGCGATAGTGCGAAATCCTGCCCTCATTGTGGTTTCTCTTTTTTAGAAAGTGATTTAGCATTGTATCGTCAGAAGTTAGAACAACGTCGTTTGCATAATGAACAGTTAAATAAGCAAAACCAAAAAGTCCAGTTGTTTTGGTTAATTCTATTCCTCGCCATTATCATTGGTGTCATGTTGTGGAATCAATTTGCTTAAAAGTGCGGTGGATTTTTGCCAACTTTTTAAGTGAATATAGATTATATCACTAGCGCATACACCATGAATTTTAAATTAACATCTAGGGACGCCATGTTGCTGTCAAGTGATCTTAATTTATTTTATTGATGGATATCCGCAATGATGTCCCTACAATCCATTGCATCTATTGGGTTGTGTGCAGTGGCAGCGTAGCGCCAAAATAAATAAAGGACGCGATGAGCGTCCTTTGGTTTAGATAGAAAGAAATTATTTTTTCTTCGCATATTTGAGTGAGTCAATTGCTACTGCGAAGATGATAATGCTACCTTTGATGATGTATTGCCAATATGGGTTAACGCCGATGTAGGTTAAGCCGTAGTTGATAACAGTGAAAATTAATACCCCAGTTACTACACCGATAACGGTACCCACACCACCAGCGAATGATACACCACCTACCACACAAGCGGCGATAGCATCTAATTCATACATAAAACCTAAGTTGTTGGTTGCAGAACCGATACGACCTGCTTCTAACATACCACCGAAACCGTAGAACATCCCAGCGATCATATAAATAACCACGAGGTTACGTGCTACGTTTACCCCAGACACGCGCGCAGCTTCAGGGTTTCCGCCGATAGCGAAGATATTTTTACCGAAGCGTGTTTTATTCCACATAATCCACACAATGATAGATGCAATGGCTGCATAAATCGTGATGTAGGAAAGGTTAAATGATCCAACGCGGAAGAAACCTTGAGTGAAATCTGCAAAACTGTCATTAAAGCCAGCAATTGGTGATGAACCTACGGCATCGTAGTAGAGAGAGTTAATACCATAGACGATAATCATGGTCCCCATTGTGGCAATAAATGGCGTTACATTCAGATAAGCAATAACTAAACCATTGATTAATCCAATTACTGCACCCGCTGCACAAACTGCGAGGATAACGACAGGAATTGGTATTTCCCCTAAATTTGGGAATACCTTATTCATATTGTCCATAGCTTGTAATAGGGTTGCGGAAATCACCGCTGCTAAACCCACTTGACGACCAGCGGATAAGTCAGTCCCTTGTGTAACAAGCAACCCAGCTACACCGAGTGCGATGATTAAGCGAACAGATGATTGTGTCAGAATATTACTAAAATTGCGTAAACTTAAGAAACTTGGGTCTTGTGCAATAATAATTGCCAAAAGCACCAATAATACGAAGTAAATCGCATTCTGTTTCAGAAAATCTAAGGATTTATTTTTATTGAGTGCGGACATAATACTTTCCTTCTATTTTTATAAATATTTTGCAGCTAATTGCAAGATTTCTTCTTGGGATGTGTTGGCTGTTTCCACAATGCCAGCGACTTTACCATTACTCATCACCAGAATTCTGTCGGTCACACCCAATAATTCAGGCATTTCAGATGAAATCATGATAATCCCTTTCTCTTTTTGTGCCAGTTGCATAATTAACTGATAAATCTCATATTTTGCCCCGATATCAATGCCTCGAGTTGGTTCATCTAACATGAGTATTTCGGGTTGGGTTAATAACCAACGGCCAATAACGACTTTTTGTTGATTACCACCAGAAAGTGAACCAATGTTTGTTTTGTGAGACGGGGTTTTTACATTCATTGAATCAATTACCCATTGTGTATCGCTTTTCATTTTTTTACTGCTGAGTAAACCAAGAGAAGCGATATAGGATTTCATATTGGAAATCAATGAGTTAAATTCAATGCTTAGGTTGGCATAAATCCCTGTAGAGCGACGTTCTTCCGTCACAAGTGCAAATCCATTGTTAATGGCCTCAAGTGCGGTGGAATTTTTCATTGTTTTGCCATGCAACTTGATTTCGCCACTTGCGCGTTCGCGTACACCAAATATGGTTTCCACAATATCGGTTCGTTTTGCACCTACAAGTCCTGCAATGCCCAAAATCTCGCCTTTACGCAGTTCAAAGCTGACATTTTGAATAGAAGGTTGATTTTTAGCCGTTAGGTTTTCAACTTGCAAAATCACTTCTTGTGGCGTATTGGTTTTTGGCGGGAAACGTTGGGTTAATTCACGTCCTACCATCATTGATACAATACTATCCATGGTGGAATCTTTTACTGCAACAGTGTTGATCCATTTACCATCTCGTAAAATCGTGATTTCATCACAAATTTTAAATATTTCGTCCATTTTGTGCGAAATATAGATAATGCCACAACCACGTTCTTTTAATTTCTCAATGATTTTAAACAGATGTTCCACTTCTTTTTCGGATAGAGAAGACGTCGGTTCATCCATAATCACGATTTTGGCATTATAAGAGAAGGCCTTTGCAATCTCGATCATCTGCATTTGTGAAACAGAAAGATTTGCTACTTTCTCTTTTGGATCAATATTGATGTCTAATTCATCAAAAATGGCTTTTGTATCTCGATACATTTTGGCATGATCAACAAATACCCCTTTCAATGGGTAGCGACCAAGCCATAGATTATCCATTACATTACGTTGGCGAACGAGGTTCAATTCTTGGTGAACCATGGAAATCCCATTTTCAAGGGCTTCTTTTGATGTTTTAAAATTGACGGGGTTACCTAAAAAAAGAATTTCGCCTTCATCTTTGGCATAAATACCAAATAAACATTTAAGTAGCGTCGATTTTCCTGCGCCATTTTCACCCATTAGGGCATGAACAGAGTGCGATTTTACAGTGAGATTTGCGTTATCAAGCGCTTTTACGCCAGGAAAGGATTTACTGACATTTTTCATTGTCAGTAGCACTTCACCTTGTTGTATCCTTTGTGCTGTCATATCCAACCTCATAAAAACAAAAGGGGAGACAGTTCTCCCCTATAAGTGGATGATTATTTTAAGAATTCAGAAAGATTGTCTTTATCAACACCAACATATGGGATACGTAAGATTTTATCTTTTAATTCCCATTTTGTGCCTTCAGCAATTGGTTTGCCTGCGGCTAAGTTGTTTGATAATTGAACAATAGCTTTACCTTGGGTCACGCCATCATTTAATACGGTACCTGCAATTTCACCTTTTTGGATTAATTGTAATACTTCAGGTAATGCGTCCACACCAAAGATTGGTAATTTTTTACCATGTGCTTTAGTTGCTTCTAATGCACCCATCGCCATACCATCATTGTTTGCAATGATAACTTCGATGTCTTTCGCTTTTGAGCTAGATAACCATGCATCCATTTTGTCTTTTGCTAACGCTGCATCCCACATGCCTGTATCTTGGAACAATTGCTCAGTTTGGATGCCAACAGCATTTAATTGTTCAACAACATATTTAGTACGAGCTTCTGCGTCAGGGTGACCCGGTTCACCTTTTAATAATACGAACTGGATTTTACCATCTTTATTTAAGTCAGCTTCTGTATGCGCTTTCCAGTATTTAGCAATTAAGTCACCTTGAATAACGCCTGACTCTTGTGGGTTAGTACCTACATAATAAGCGTTTTCATAGCTCATAATGGCTTTATCGCCAGGGTCTTTATTGAAGAAAATCACTGGAATATTGTCAGGTTTTGCTTTACCAATGATGGTTTTTGCAGCTGAAGGATCAACTAAGTTGATTGCTAAGCTTTTTACGCCTTTAGAAATTAACACGTCAACTTGGTCATTTTGAACAGACTGTGCATTTTGCGAGTCGTTCATTAATAATTCAATACCTTTATATTGCGTTGCTTCTTTTTCGATTTCTTTACGCATTAATGACATAAAGTTATCATCGTATTTGTAAATAGTTACACCAACACGATCCGCTGCTTGAGCTGATGTTGTTAATGCACCTAAACCTACAGCTAACGCTACTGCACTTAATACTGATTTTTTCATAGTGATATTCCTCTTTTTAAGTGAATAAATGTAAGATTACTCAATAGATTTTTTTACAACTCAAGTTACTGCATTGAGTAATATGTATTACCATACCTTTTTTTTTACTTGAATACTGTGATCTATTTCACAATATCAGAAAAAACATGAAAACGTTTACAAAATATCTTGTGATTGATGGCTTGATGTAGAAAAACGTCGCACCACAGTTGGATTAAATTGCGTATGAATAGGTGTTTCAATATCCTTATTCACCAAACTTAATGCCAGTCTTGTGGCATAATTTGCCATTAAATCAATAGGATAACGAATGGTTGTTAGTTTTGGTACCAGCTGGCGAGAAATTGGCATATCATCAAAACCAATGATTGAGAATTGGTGTGGTACATTGATATTGTTTTCGTGTAAGACAGATAATGCGCCTGCTGCCATGCTGTCATTGTAAGCAACAACCGCAGTTAAATCAGAGTGATAGCTTAATAAATCAATCATTGCCGCTTCGCCACCCTCAAAATCAGGTGTACTTTGCACCGCACTATTTTCAATAATGGGTAATTTATATTGCTGAAGTGCGGTTAAATATCCCAACTTTCTATCGCGTTCATCATTAATTTGATGATTAGAACCAATATAACCAATGCGTTTATGCCCTAATTTAATCAGCATTTCAGTGGCTAAAAAAGTACCTCTTTGGTTATCAAGGCTAACACAGCGATTTTCATATCCTTTGATATTACGGTTGATAATGACCATGCCGGGTACATAGTCTAAGTAATTCTTTAGTTCTTCATCAGAAAGCGCTTTAGAATGGACTACCAAGCAGCTGCAACGCTTGCGTAGTAATGTTTCAATGGTGCTGCGTTCTTTCTCTGCATGGTGATAACCCATACCCACTAAAATTGTTTTATTATATTCTGAAGCAACTTGATCCACTGTTTTAACGAGAATTGCAAAGAACGGGTCTGATACATCCGTTACTACAACACCGATAGTATCTGTCGTTTGTAGTGCTAATGCTTGTGCATTGGCGTTGGGAGAATAACCTAATTTTTGCACCGCACTTTCTACTGCTAAGCGTGCTTTTTCACTGCAAGAGGCATTATTAAGAACACGAGAAACTGTTGCAACTGATACGCCAGCTTGTTTTGCAACATCACGAATGGTAATCATCGTATTTCTCCTTATTCAGAAAATATTTTGTTCATCATAAGAAAACAAAAAGAAGTTGAAAACGGTTACGTTGTAAAAGTGTTACCTATGTCACAAAAAAGGGATATTCAATAGGGGGTTATTGCTGAATTTGTGATCTTAATCACAGTTTATTTATAAGATTATGCTATCTTATGGCAAAACCTTTTTGTAATCGTTTTCATATTTTGGAGTGTCATATGCGATTTGAACCGACCGAACACCCACATCGTCGCTATAACCCACTCATTGATCAATGGGTTTTAGTGTCACCTCATCGAGCGAAGCGTCCATGGCAAGGGCAACAGGAAAAAACAGCAGAAGAGCAAAAGCCTTCTCATGATCCTACTTGTTATTTATGTCCACGCAATAAACGCATTACAGGGGAACCAAATCCTGATTATAAAAGCCCCTATGTTTTTAAAAATGATTTTTCTGCGTTATTAGAGGATACGCCGAGTCCAGAAAAATCAGATTCTCCTTTATTCCAAATGGCACAAGCACGAGGCGAAAGTCGCGTGATTTGTTTCTCTCCTGATCATAGTAAAACCTTGCCTCTGTTATCTGTTGACGAGATCAAACAAGTGATTGATTTATGGCAACAACAGTTACAAGAATTAGGGCAAAAATACCAATGGGTACAAATTTTTGAGAATAAAGGTGCCGCAATGGGCTGCTCAAATCCGCATCCTCATGGACAAATTTGGGCAAATAGTTTCTTACCAAATGAAGTTGCAACAGAAGATCGCACGCAGCGTGATTATTTTTCCCAATATAATTCAGTGATGTTATTAGATTACGCACAAAAAGAATTAGCACTGAAAGAACGTATTGTAGTGGAAACGGAGCATTGGCTTGCAGTAGTGCCTTATTGGGCAACTTGGCCATTTGAAACTCTATTAATGCCGAAAAAAGCGCACATTAAGCGTTTAACTGATTTAGATGAAGAGCAATCCAAAGATTTGGCATTAGCATTAAAACGGTTAACCACTAAATACGATAACTTGTTTGAAACTTCGTTCCCATATTCTATGGGATTCCATGCAGCGCCTTTTAATGGGCAAGATAATTCTCATTGGCAGCTACATGCTCATTTCTATCCACCGTTATTACGTTCTGCAACAGTGAGAAAATTTATGGTGGGGTATGAAATGCTAGCTGAAAGTCAACGTGATTTGACCGCAGAGCAAGCTGCAGAACGCTTAAGCAATTTGAGTGAAGTCCATTATAAACTGAGCAAATAATGAATTGAATGTGAAAGGAATAAGTTATGTCACCGATACAAACCGCTCAACAATTATTTAATCAAAAATTTAACCGCACTTTTGACATCTGCGTTTATGCACCAGGTCGTGTAAACATTATTGGAGAACATACCGATTACAACGATGGTTTTGTGATGCCTTGTGCTATTAATTATGGTACAGCGGTAGCTGGAGCAAAACGAGATGACAGTATTTTCCGCGTTTATGCTGCCGATCTTAATGAGTATGATGAATTTGATTTAGCACAGGAAATTGTACCAAATCCACAAGCAAAATGGACTGGCTATGTCAGAGGCGTGGTGAAGTTTATTCAACAGCGCTGTCCTCATTTTAAGCAAGGTGCCGATTTAGTGATTAGTGGTAATGTACCTCATTCTTCGGGATTGAGTTCTTCCGCGTCTTTAGAAGTAGCAATTGGTAAATTCTGTCAACAGCTTGCGGATCTTGAATTGAATAATACTGAGATAGCTTTAATTGGTCAAAAAGCGGAAAACCAATTCGTTGGCGCAAATTGTGGCAATATGGATCAACTGATTTCTGCTTTAGGGCAACAAGATCATCTGCTTATGATTGATTGCCGTTCATTAGACACTCAGCCAACGCCTGTCCCCGAAAATATCGCGGTTATGATTGTGAACTCTCATGTTAAGCATGATTTAGTCACAGGAGAGTACAATATTCGCCGCCAACAATGTGAAACAGCAGCTGAATTCTTTGGTGTAAAAGCATTGCGTGATGTGTCTATTGAACAATTTAAGAAAAGAGAGGCCGAATTAACCGCACTTAATGAAGAAATGGCTCGACGCGCACGCCATGTGATAACGGAAAATCAACGCGTGTTGGACGCCGTTGAAGCATTAAAACAAGGCGATATCAAGAAATTAGGCGAATTAATGGGGGAATCCCATGATTCCATGCGAGATGATTTTGAAATTACCACGCCTGAAATTGATTATTTAGTAGAATTAGCGCAAGTGGCAATTGGTAATAGTGGCGGTGCGCGTATGACAGGTGGTGGCTTTGGCGGCTGCATTGTGGTTGTGGCGCCAACCGAAAAAGTCGAAGCTGTGCGTAAAATCATCGCCGATAACTATGAAAAACAAACAGGCATTAAAGAAGATTTCTATGTTTGTACCGCATCACAAGGGGTTCAAGTATGCTAAATTTATGGGAAGAAACCACCGCGCTTGCGCCTGATAACGCACCTTATAAATTGATTACATTGCGAAATAATCAAGGCATGCGCGTGCAGTTTATGGATTGGGGGGCGAGTTGGATTTCTTGCCAAGTCCCTGTAAAAGATGAATTAAGGGAAGTGCTATTAGGTTGCAAGCCTGAGGATTATCCAGTTCAGCAAGCTTTTATGGGGGCAAGTATTGGGCGTTATGCTAATCGCATTGCACATGCTCGCTATGTGGATAATTTTGAAGGATTGTCTTCCGGACGTTTGGACCCTAAAACCGTATCTGATGATGGCAAAATTATTCTTGCCGCGAATCAGGGCGAGCACCAATTGCATGGTGGACCGCAGGGGTTTGATAAAGTGCGGTGGAAAATTGATGATTTTGGCGAAGATTTTGTTTGTTTCTACCATTTCTCGCCGAATCAAGATCAAGGATTCCCTGGCAATGTTGCTGCTTTTGTGACTTATCAGTTGACTGAACAAAATGAAGTGATCGTTAGTTTTGAAGCGATAAATGGCGAAGACACACCGCTTAACCTTACCAATCACGCTTATTTTAATTTGAATAATGCCATTGATGGCTGTGATGTTCGTACTCACTTCTTGCAGTTAAATGCCGATGCATTTTTACCAGTGGACGCTGAGGGTATTCCAAATTCACCGTTAAAATCAGTGGAAAATACCAGTTTTGATTTCCGTCAGGAAAAAATGATTGGCACTGACTTCTTACAAGAAGAGCAGAAGTTAACCAAAGGCTATGATCATTCTTTCTTATTAAATCAACCCGCTAAAACTTGTGCGATTTTAACCGCACTTGATCGTTCTTTACGTCTAGAAATCAGTACTTCGCAATCAGCATTGCAAATTTATACGGGCAATTATTTGCAAGGTAACCCAACGCGTATTGGTACAGAATATCAAGACTACAGCGGCATTGCTTTAGAAACTCAAGCCTTGCCTGACACCCCAAACCATCCTGAATGGTGGCAATATGGCGGAATTAGCAAGGCTGGAGAAGACTATTGTCACTGGACAAAATTCTCCTTTCGTTAAAGAAGAGAAAGGATTTTAATATATTCCTTATAACTCTTAGGTCAATAGCCAACATTTTTATGTGTTGGCTTTTATTTATTTCAGCTTCACACCAATCACATTCCCCACTTTTCGTTCGCTTCCTTGCCACAAAGGCAAATCAGAAACTCGTTTTGTGCCGATGACCATAGTCGAGCTACCACCGCCGTCTAAATTTACCGCTTCGGTTAGCTGTAATTTGTTGGCGAGTTCGCTTAATTCATCCATTGTCATTCCGCTGTATGTGAGCTGTCTTCCTTCCACGACGACAAAATAGAGCCAGTTGTGTTGTTTATCTAAGCCGATCATTGTACGAGGGTGTTTATCGGTAAAAATCGATTGTTGGCAACCGATTTTGTCATTTTTACTGCATTCAAATTTTCCCGATCTTTGATGGTAATAGTGCCAGCCTGCAATAGCGGTTTTCCATTTTGGATTGATTTTGGCTAGGCTGTTTTTCGGGTCGATAATACATTGATTATTGGCGTTGCAAGCCAAAAAAGAACGTGAGCGAGTGTCTTGGTATTTTCCCCATTTTTTATAGTTGCTGATATTCAACCCAATTGGTGAACCGTCTTTGCGGAAAAAACTGCCATTAATTGCCACCGCAGTTTGATACTTTTCGGCAAATTTGGATACGCTAAGTCCTTGATCTGTTTGCTGACTGGTTACTAATTCAATATTTTTACAGTTCAAATCAATGCGACTGATATGAATATAGTCGTTTTGTGAATAGGTGTGGATGCAATCTGCTTTAGCGCTATTACTGAACAAGAGGAATAACGCTAAACAAGAAAAAAGAAAATATTGTCGTTTCATAGTGCAAATAAGATAGCACTCATTAACTGAGTGCTATAAAGTTATCAATCCTTGCTGTTAGACAATTAACAATCCTGTCTGCCAAATTCCTCTTTACGCAGAATTTGACGTACATTTTCCTCAAATTGAGCGAGCACTTGTTCGGCATCTTCTGGATCTTTTCCTTTGGCGTCCAAATAGAATTTGATTTTTGGCTCAGTACCTGATGGGCGAGCAATTAGACGACAACCATTTTCGAGCATAAAGACTAAAATATTACTTTGACGATCGGTTTTTTTATGGTCTAAGAATTGACTGACTTTAACTTCGCCAATTTGCATTGGTGGATTGTCGCGAAGTGCGGTCATTAATTTCGCAATTTTACTCACATCATCCACACGAATTGAAATTTGTCCGCTGATGAAAGCACCAAAGGTTTGCATAAATTCTGCTGCGTAGTCTGCTAAGGTTTTGCTTTGTTTTTTCAAATAACACAATAAATCTAAGAACATAATGGCAGCGGAAATACCGTCTTTATCACGTACTTTGTCAGGATCTACTAAATAGCCTAATGCTTCTTCAAAACCAAATAATAAGCCATTTACTTTGCCGATATATTTAAAACCAGTCAGAGTTTCTTCAGATTGTAGGTCGTATTTTTTGGCGATTTCAGCTAATGCAGGTGAAGAAACGAGAGAACAGGCTAAAATGCCTTTTTTGCCCTGTGCTTGATATTGTTTGGCTAAATACCAGCCTAAGAAACAACCAATCATATTGCCATGTAAGGCTTTCCAATTGCCTTGTGAATCAGGCACCGCCACAGCTAAACGGTCTGCATCAGGGTCGTTTGCAATAATCAATTCCGCATTTTTCGCTTTAGCTAATTCAATGGCTAAATCTAATGCGCCTTTTTCTTCAGGGTTAGGGAATGCAACTGTTGGGAAAGTGCCGTCAGGCCATACTTGCTCTGCAACAATAGTGGGTTGTGGTAAACCTGCTTTAGCCAAGGTTTTACTAAATACTTCATAGCCGACACCATGCATGGCGGTATAAATATAGTTAATATCTGTTTTTGGTTCTTTGGCAATAGCCGCTGTTTTTTCAATATAAGAGTCAACCACTTTGTCGCATAGTACGCTGTAATCATCACTGCGAGGTAAATCGTTGATTGAACCCATTGCCACTTTATCGATTAATTGAGCAATATCCTTGTCCGCAGGCGAAACGATTTGACCACCACCATTGGCTTTGCCCAAGTACACTTTATAACCGTTATCTTCTGGTGGGTTATGGCTTGCTGTCACCATAACACCAGCAGTGGTGTCCAAATAGTTGATCGCATAAGCAAGCACTGGAGTTGGCAATTTACGCGGTAATAAATAGGTTTTGATACCTGCACCAGCCATAATTTCAGCGGTATCACGTGCGAAAACATCGGAGTTTTTACGTCCATCATAACCAATCACAATAGAAGGCTCGTTGTCGTAGCCTTTTAAGTATTCCGCTAATCCGCCAGCGGCTTGGGCAACTAATACGCGGTTCATTCCCATAGATCCCGCTTGTAAAGGCCCACGTAAGCCTGCAGTGCCAAATTGTAAACGCCCATCAAAGCGGTTGTTTAATTCTGTTTTGGCTTTTTCATTGCCCGCTTTCACTTCTGAGATTAATTGTTCGAGTTCTGTTCGGGTTTCTACATCGGGATCTTGTGCTAACCAAGTTTGCGCGAGGGTAAGGATGTCCATAAATGCCTCCTATAATCATGACAGACAACGACATTGTAACTGAACAACGTGGAGAAAACACCTTATACATAAAAAAATAGCCGCAAAGTGCGGTCTATTTTTAACAATTTTTTGTTTAGGCAGATTGCAATCTGTTTTTAGTACTGGCTTTTAATAATAAGAAACCAATGATTGCAGATAAGCAAGAACCTAATAAAATACCGAGACGAGAAAGTGTATTAATGGTATCGTCAGTGTCGCCAATAAAGGCAAGACTTGCTAAGAACATCGACATGGTGAAACCGATACCACATAACACTGCGATCGCGAAAATCTGTTTAAAATTAATCTGTTCTGGTAATTTCGCTAGCCCTAATTTAACGGAAAGGTAGCTAAAACCAAAAACCCCTAGCGGTTTGCCCACTAATAGACCTAGGCTAATACCTAGTGGCAAGGCAGAGAAAATGGTATTTAAATCCACATTACCTAAATAGACGCCCGCATTGGCAAAGGCAAAAAGTGGTAACACAAAGAAGGAACACCAAGGCGCCAAAATATGTTCGAAGCTGTGAAGTGGGCTGTTGCCTTCTTTATCTTTGAGTGGAATGCTAAAGCCAATAATGACACCAGCAAGAGTGGCGTGAACACCTGATTTTAATACAGCAGTCCAAAGAATTAAGCCCACAAATAAATAAGCACAAAGATGACCTACTTTGAGGCGATTTAGGATAATTAAACCAACAATGGCGGCAGCAGAAATAATGAGCGCGGTGCTACTTAAATCAGATGAGAAAAAGAGGGCGATAACCACAATGGCGCCTAGGTCGTCAATAATGGCTAAGGCAAGCAAGAATACTTTTAATGCGGGTGGCACCTGCTTACTTAATAAAGCAACAATTCCTAATGCAAAAGCGATATCTGTTGCCATCGGTATTGCCCAACCATCTGCAAGTTCAGGTTGATTATGAGTAAGAAGCCAATAGATTGCCGCAGGAATAATCATTCCGCCGATGGCCGCAAAAGCAGGGAAAATAGCTTGTTGATAGCTTGAAAGCGAGCCTTCTAGCATTTCACGTTTAACTTCCATTCCCACTAAGACGAAAAATACCGCCATAAACCCATCATTTATCCAATGAATAAGGGTTTTATTGATAGCAAAGCTACCGATTTGCACTACGACGGGAATGTCTAAAAAATCAAAATAGAAAGGTTGTAAACCACTGTTAGCAAATAGCATAGCAAGTAGGGCAAAAGTGAATAATAAGATACCACTTGCTGATTCCATTTTAAAAAATCGTTGTAAATGAGCGAGCATAAAATACCTTTCAAAAATTAAAATAAACAAAAATCCTACCATAAGTGTGGTGAATTTTGTAAAAATTTCGTTACTGCATGCTCATTATTTGAACGACTTTATTGAGCTAAATAAAAAGTGCAGTCAAAACTTATGTTGTTTTAACCGCACTTTTTTACTCATTTTTCTTTATTGACGGCGCCAAGTGGTTCCGTTTGGACCATCTTCTAATACAATGCCCATTTCAGTCAACTGATTGCGTGCTGCGTCGGCGGTTGCCCAATCTTTTGCGGCGCGCGCATCGTTACGTTGCTTGATTAATGCTTCAATTTTTGCTACTTCATCATCTGCGGCTTCACCTTGTAAGAAGGTTTCAGGATCTTGTTCAAGTAAACCTAATACACCTGCGAGCTCTTTCAAACGTGTGGCTAATTTATCGGCTTGTTGTGCATTTTCAGTTTTTAACTTATTGATTTCACGTGCTAATTCAAATAATACGGCTAAAGCGCCCGGGGTGTTGAAATCGTCATCCATCGCTTCTTTGAACGCGACAACATATTGATCTTCTTTTTCAATTTCAGCTGCTGTATTGCAACCTCTTAATGCGGTATAAAGGCGTTCCAATGCTTTACGGGCTAACCCAATATTTTCTTCACTATAATCTAATAAGCTGCGGTATTGCGCTGTTAAGAAGAAATAGCGCACGCTTTCGCAATCGTATTTGCTCAAAATATCGCGGATAGTGAAGAAGTTATTGAGCGATTTTGACATTTTTTCTTCATTAATGGTCAACATACCTGTGTGTAGCCAATAATTGACATAGTCGCCATCATGGGCACAGCAAGATTGTGCGATTTCATTTTCATGATGTGGGAACATTAGGTCCGAGCCACCACCATGAATATCAAAATGATTGCCTAATTCTTTACTGTTCATTGCGGAACATTCAATGTGCCAACCTGGACGACCTTTTCCCCATGGGCTGTCCCAACTTGGTTCATTTGGTTTGGACATTTTCCATAACACGAAATCCATTGGATTTTTCTTCACTGATTTAATTTCAACTCTTGCGCCAGCTTGCAATTGTTCCAAATTTTGACGTGATAATCTGCCATATTGTTGATAGCTTTCCACGTCAAACATAACATCGCCATCTTTTGCAACATAGGCGTGCCCTCGTTTGATTAATGCTTCGACCATCGCGATAATTTCGGCAATATGCTGCGTTGCTCGTGGTTCGACATCTGGACGCAAAATATTTAACGCATCAAAATCTTTGTGCATTTCCGCAATCATACGATCCACAAGTTGATCGCAGCTTTCATTGTTTTCTAACGCACGTTTAATAATTTTATCGTCCACATCGGTAATATTGCGCACATAACGTAGGTTGTAACCTAAATAACGTAGATAGCGTGCAATCACATCAAAAGAAACAAATGTTCTACCATGACCAAAATGGCATAAATCATAAACCGTTACCCCACAAACATACATACCGACTTGTTGAGGATTGATTGGCTTGAATTCTTGTTTTTCGCGAGTAAGGGTATTGAAAATTTTTAACATTGTATATTCTCGTTTATGGGGTTGTTATTCGATTTAAAAGATGAAATAGAAAATTCGTTAATTTTGCACCGCACTTTATAGCACTCATTTGCAATTTATGGAATAATGCTTGCCGATATTTTGTAAAATAATTATGGGTAACAACAAAGGAAAATAGAATGGTTACATTACATACTAATTTTGGCGATATTAAAATTGCATTAAACCACGAAAAAGCACCGATTACAGCGGAAAACTTTTTGAATTATTGCAAATCGGGTTTCTATAATAACACAATTTTCCATCGAGTTATTGATGGATTTATGATCCAAGGTGGTGGTATGGAAGCTGGATTAAAGGAAAAAAATACCAATACGCCAATCCAAAACGAAGCAAACAATCGTTTGAGCAATAAACGTGGTACTATCGCAATGGCACGTACCAGCGATCCACATTCTGCAACAGCACAATTCTTTATCAATGTAGCTGACAATACATTCTTAGATTATCGTTCAAAAGAAATGTTTGGTCGCGAAGTAGTGCAAGAATGGGGTTATGCAGTCTTCGGCGAAGTCGTTGAAGGTATGGATGTGGTTGATAAAATCAAATCAGTTAAAACCGGCAATGCAGGTTTCCACCAAGATGTACCAAAAGAAGATGTGGTCATCACTAGCGTGACAGTGGAATAGCCTTAGAGGCTAGCTCTTTTAAGAGTAAGCGATATTGTTCACTTTATAGAGCAATATTCTAATTTTGAAACAATAGAAGAGCTAGCTAAACATAATTCGGTAGAAAATCCTTTAAAACGTGAGGAAAAAACAGATGAAGCTTAAAACAATAATAATTTCAACTTTATTTGCTTTAGGATTAACTGCTTGTAACGACTCAGCAGATATTAGTGGAACATATTCAAATGATGAAAAACAAAATTTGACTATCAATAAAAGTGAAGATGGTAAAAAATTTGTTTTAAGTACAAGAATTACTATCAAGGCAATAATTAGTGGAAAAGAACAGCTGGCTCCCTATAAAGTCGTTGTTTATAAGAAAGAAAATTCATTATACGATTTAAGTGATGATAGCTTAGTGGGTACGATAGATAAAGATCAATTCACTTTATCTAAAAACGGAAAAGTGTATAAAAAGAAAATTTAGTTTAGCAGACTAAAACTCTTTCTTGTGAATAAAAAAGAGCCTTAAATAGTATATTACATAGGGCGTAGCAAATACGCCTTTTTTATTTGATGTGAAGAACAATAAGATGAAAACCTTTAAAATTTTGACCGCACTTTCAAGTTTGTTATTGGCATTTTCAGTGTATGCGAAAGAGGTTACTTTGCATACGAATTTAGGCGATATTAAATTGTCGTTAGATGAAAAAAATGCACCAATTTCCACCCAAAACTTTATTCATTATGCACAAAGTGGTTTTTATGATGGATTAATTTTTCATCGTGTTATTGATGATTTTATGATTCAAGGTGGTGGTTTTGATGCGCAAATGAATCAGAAAAGAGCTACAGCAACAATCAAAAATGAAGCCAATAATGGATTGAAAAATGCCCGAGGAACCATTGCGATGGCGCGCACTTCGGATCCTCATTCAGCAACCTCGCAATTCTTTATTAATTTGAAAGATAACGACTTTCTGAATTTTACCAGTGAAACCAATCAAGGTTGGGGATATGCTGTTTTTGGTAACGTAATTGCCGGCATGGATGTTGTGGATAAAATTACGAAAGTCAAAACGGGTTATGCAGGTATGCACCGCGATGTGCCAAAAGAAGCCATTGTGATTCAGTCGGTGACGGTGGAATAATGCCTTTTTTTGATACTCACACACATCTTGATTATTTGCAACAAGAAACAGGTGAGTCTCTTGAGCAGCTATTGCAATCAGCAATGGCTGCCGATGTGGAACGAATATTGATCGTTGCAGTATTGGCGCGCGATTTCAAAAAGATCCAAAAAATGACCGCACTTTATCCCGCACAGTTGCGTTATGGTTTGGGATTGCATCCACTTTATATCCAACAACATCAAACAGAAGATTTGGATATCCTTGCACAGCAACTTGCCCAACAAGCCGAGCATTGTACTGCTGTAGCAGAAATTGGTTTAGAACGTGCTGTACCTGAATTGTTGTCGCCAGATCTTTGGCGGAAGCAATGTGATTTCTTTGATGCACAGTTGCAATTAGCAAAGCAATATCAGTTACCTATTAATGTGCATAGTCGTAAGGCGCATGATCAAGTTTTTACTTTCCTTAAACGAATTGCGTTGTCGAAAACAGGCGTTATTCATGGTTTTGCGGGCAGCTATGAACAAGCCAAACGCTTGGTAGATTTAGGTTATAAAATTGGTGTTGGAGGTACTATTAGTTATCAACGAGCCAATAAAACTCGTGAAACCATTGCTAAATTGCCATTGGATTGTTTATTGTTAGAAACGGATAGCCCTGATATGCCTGTCTTTGGTTTTCAAGGGCAAGTCAATCGCCCTGAACGTATTGCTCATATTTTTCAACATCTTTGCCAATTGAGAAAAGAAGATCCTGAATTTATCGCTCAGCAGATTTGGCAAACTTCACTTCATCTATTTGATTAACCTAATTTTTGGCGTAAATCATCCGCACTTTGACAGGTTTTAATTTGTTCAAAAGTGATTGTTGCTTCAGGATAGACCTTTTTCAAATATTGCAG
The DNA here is from genome assembly GCF_052384575.1 of Reella acinonychis. Taxonomy (GTDB): domain Bacteria; phylum Pseudomonadota; class Gammaproteobacteria; order Enterobacterales; family Pasteurellaceae; genus JBQSUQ01. The sequence goes on from NZ_JBQSUQ010000002.1 coordinate 40,496, forward strand.
CCATTGTTTGATTCGCGCGATATGGTAAAAACCACTATCATGAATATTTTCCATTTGCGCATATTGTTGCAGCAACTCGTAAACTCGTAACCAAGGCATGATGGGATGATTATGCTTCACCACCAAACTCAAATTTGGCGTGTTTAATGCCCCTCGTCCTATCATTAAATCTTGACAGCCTGTCACTTGTAAGCAAGTTTGCCCATCTTGCCAATCCCAAATTTCGCCATTGGCGATCACTGGAATGGATAAGGTTTGACGTACTTTCGCAATTTGTTGCCAATTTATACGATCTGCTTTGTAACCATCCATTTTTGTTCTGCCATGGATCGTAATTTCTGTTGCACCACCTTGTTGCACCGCATCTGCGATTTCAAAAGCTTGGGAAATGTCGTCCCACCCTAACCGCACTTTAACGCTCACAGGCAAGTGAGTGTGTACTGCTTGACGAATTGCTTTTGTGGCTTGATAAATTAATTCTGGATTTTTTAATAAACTGGCACCACCATTGCTACCATTGACGGTTTTAGAAGGGCAACCACAGTTTAAATCCACACCATGAGAACCTAATTCAATGGCGCGTTGTGCATTTTCGGCAAGCCATTCAGGAAATTGACCGAGCAATTGCACTCGCACAGGCGTGCCAGAAGGCGTTTTTCCGTCATTCTGCAATTCGGGCGCTAAACGATAGAACACTTTTTTAGGTAAGAGTTGATCAACTACCCGAACAAACTCGGAAATGCAGAGATCATAATCATTTACAGATGTGAGTAATTGGCGTACTAGCGGATCTAATACGCCTTGCATAGGTGCAAGAATGACTCGCAATTATTTCCAACCTTTATTCTTACAAATAAGATCATAAGCGGCTTGAATTTGTTGTGCTTTTTCTTTTGCCATTTCAAGCATTTCTTTTGGTAAGCCTTTTGATACGAGCTTATCGGGATGGTTTTCATTCATTAATCGGCGGTAAGCGCGTTTAACGGTTTGTTGATCATCATTAGCATTAACGCCCAGTACTTTATAAGCATCTTCAACTGTTGGACCTGAATGATAACCGCTTTGTTGATAACCACCATTTTGTTGGTAGCTACGCTGTTGATAATTGCCTTGCTGATATTGTTGATAGAAACCACCGTTAGAGAATTGACGGCGCGCCATTTCCATCATGATCATTTGTTCAAATTGGAGCTGAGATAAACCTAATTCTTCCGCAACAATACGCAAAATTTCTTTTTCGTTACCATGTAAATTATCATCAGCAAATGCTGCTTGCACTTGTACGCTGAGGAACATACGCAACAAATCAGCGCGCTGGCCACATCCAATGCGAAATTCTCTTATGACTTCACGCAATGGAAAACTAGCTTCTTTTCCTCGATTGAAAGCTTCTTGGGCCAAACGACGATTAGCTGCATCTAATTGCAATTGTGCCATCAAATTATTGGCGAGCTGAATATCTCCTTCTGTTACTCTGCCTTTTGATTTGTTCAAATGCCCTAACACAGAAAAAGTCGTTTGCATAAACAAGGATTGGCGAGTGAGTTTATGATGGAAAAAGGACGAATTGACGCTGCCCAATTCATATAATTTTTTATCCACCCAATGTCCAAGCATAACGCCAGCCATTGCGCCAATAAAACCCCCACCGATTTTATAGCCAATAAAAAAACCTAAAAGTTTACCAATAAAGTTCATCGTGCTTCCTTATGAATGAAGTGCGGTTATTTTTTTGTTTAGATTGTGATTTATGCTGAAAATTCAACTGCAATATAAAATTATTCAAACCAAATTAAGCTTGCCATGCGACCTGTTTTATTGTCTCGGCGATAAGAGAAAAAGCGTTCTTTATCTAAATACGTACAATGTTCGCCGCCGCTAATTTCTGTAATCCCTAATTTATGCAAGCGTTGTGTAGCAAGCTGATAGAGATTCCCAAAGTATTTCCCAGCATTGTTTTCATCTTTAGTAAAAGCTGAAATAGCTTGTGGATCCTGTGCGACAAATTGATCCACTACATCTTGCCCGACTTGAAATGCTGTCGGCCCAATGGCTGGTCCAAACCAAGCAATAATTTCATTTGTTGGAGATTGAAATTGTGCGACCGTTTGTTCCAAAATGCCATCACATAAGCCTCTCCAACCAGCGTGAGCTGCCGCTACTTCATTGCCTGTTTTATTACAGAACAAGACGGGTAAACAATCTGCAGTCATCACCAAACACACTTGATTAGGTTGGTTGCTATAAACTGCGTCTGCATTTAAATCTGTTTCATAGTAAGGCAGTTGGATGACTTTTGTGCTATGGGTTTGATTTAAAAACAAAGGCATATGCGGCAAAGCAAATTTCTCAGTCAATAAAGTGCGGTTTATTTTTACTGAGTTTTTATCATCGCCCACATGATCGCCAAGATTAAAACTATCATAAGGCGCTTGGCTCACACCACCTTGACGAAAAGTCGTGAAGGCATGAACCTGTGGTGGTGCTTGCCATTGAGGAAAAAGTGCGGTCATTTTTCGCCTCGTTTTAATAATCAAGTTCGTCTTTGTGTAATTGATAATCTTCTTTTAAAGCATTAATCAATTCCACATAGTCTTCAGGCAATGGCGCATACCATTCCATTAATTCGCGAGTGATAGGATGTTCTAAACGTAACATCACTGCATGCAATGCCTGGCGTTGGAAATTACGTAAGGTTTCGCTAAATTGTTCGCTAGCATTCTTTGGTGGGCGAGGACGGCCACCATAGGTTTGATCACCAAGTAAAGGATGAGCGATATGAGCCATGTGAACACGAATTTGGTGTGTACGACCCGTTTCTAAGCGAAGGCGTAAGCGTGTGTAATTACGGAAATGTTCCATAATACGATAATGTGTGACTGCAGGTTTGCCCATTGGATGCACTGCCATTGCGGTGCGTTTTGTTGGATGACGCGCCATAGGTTGATCTACCTTACCGCCTTTTGTCATCACACCAAAAGCAACTGCTTCATATTCACGCGTAATTTTGCGTTGTTGTAAATCACGTACTAATTGAGTTTGTGCGGGGATGGTTTTCGCAACAACCATTAAACCTGTTGTATCTTTATCTAAACGGTGCACGATACCCGCGCGAGGTACCTCCGACAAGCTAGGATAATGGTAAAGTAGAGCATTGAGCACAGTGCCGTTGTAATTGCCAGCCCCAGGGTGAACGACAAAATCTTTTGGTTTATTAATAACGAGAATATGTTCGTCTTCGTAAACAATATTTAAAGGGATATTTTCAGGTAGATAATGGATTTCGTCTTCTACTTCCACATTAATTTCAATTTGTTCTCCACCTAACATTTTTGTGCGAGGCACATTTAAAATTTTGCCATTAACGAAAACCAAGTCGTTTTCAATCCAAGTTTTCAAACGTGAACGCGAATAATCGGGGAACAATTCGGCTAAAGTTTGGTCTAAACGTTGTCCCATTTGCTCTGGTTGTACTTCAGCTGAAAGAGTAATTTGTGCCATAAAGAATAAAAATCCGTGAATTATTTTATAATGTCATATAGAATATGACAGATATTGTAACTCAATACATTATTTTTACATAGAAAAGGATTATCCGGTTATGCGTAAATTCAAATCGCTTACTTTAGTTGTGTTAGCCTCATTGGCTATTTCGGCTTGTTCTGGCAAAAAAGAAGTAGAACGAGCAAGTGAACAGGAGCTTTTCAATACGGCTCAAACTTATATTCAAGATGCGGATTATAGCCAAGCGATTCGTTATTTTGATGCCGTAGAAACGCGTTTCCCAGGCAGCACATATAGCGAACAAGCAAAATTAAATTTAATTTATGCAGCCTATAAAACCGATGATTACACCAAAGCTTTAGTGACTGCGGATAATTTCTTACGTATGTTCCCACAAAGTCCACATCGTGATTATGTGTTATACATGGCAGCATTAACCAATGCGTCTATGGGCGACAATTATATGCAAGATTTCTTTGGTATTGATCGCGCAACACGTGAAAATACCACAATGAAAACCGCGTTTTCTAATTTCCAAACCTTAGTGACGAATTTCCCAAATAGTCCTTATACACCAGATGCGTTAGCGCGTATGGCTTATATTAAAGACAGCCTTGCTCGCCATGAATTAGAAATCGCAAGATTTTATGCTAAACGTAATGCTTGGGTTGCTGTAGCAAATCGCGTGACTAGCATGTTAAGAACCTACCCAGATACCGTATCAACCATCAAAGCATTACCATTAATGCAAGAAGCTTATCAAAAAATGGGCTTAACTCAGCTTGAACAACAAGCAGCTGCGTTGGTAAAAGCAAATGAAGGCAAACATTTAGAAGAAATTGCAGAGCCAGAAAAACCATTCTTAAGCTTACCTTCTTGGTTAACATTTGGTAGCGACGACAAGAAAGCAGAATAATTCGTTTTCTTAAAAACATAAAGTGCGGTGTATTTTTACGACGTTTTAAAACGAAATAAAAATACACCGTACTTTTTTTATTCATTATTACTTATTTTTGCTTAAACAGTCTTCTTTGTATCAAGAAATGAATAGTTCTGAGCAATAAGAAAATCACAATAAGTAAATATAAAGGTTTATCGCCTAAAACGGCATAAGGTGTTTTACCTTCCGTTGGGGCAATTTTTTGTGTTAGCGTGGTTTGCTCAAATTGTGGTGCTTGAGCAATAATTTCACCCTGTGCATTGATAAAGGCACTCACACCTGTATTAGTTGCTCTAATGACAGGTTTACCCAATTCCAACGCGCGCATTCTTGCCATTTGAAAATGTTGCCAAGGACCTTGACTGTCGCCAAACCAAGCATCATTAGAAACTGTAAGAATAAAATCGGTATTTTCTTGTAAATTGCGTTGTAACTGTGCGCCTTCAATAATTTCATAGCAAATAGCAGCGGTAAATGCTCGGTTTTTGCTCAGTAGTGGTGCTTGGATTGGTGCTCCACTTTGGAATGCAGACATTGGCAGATTAAACACCGAGCCCAGAGGACGTAAAAGATTTTCTAAAGGAACGTACTCACCAAAAGGCACCAAATGATGTTTATTGTATCTGCTCGCTTGATCAAGCTGATAATTTTCATTCACTAACACAATGGAATTAAATAATTTACCAATGTGCTCATCTCGATAAACGGTGCCAATCATCACATCTGTATTGGTATGTTTTGCCGCGACTTTTAATCCTTCAAAGAATGTCGGGATATGATTTTCCAATACGGGTAACGCACTTTCAGGCAAAATAATTAAGTCGGATTTGCCTAAATGTTGTTTGATCAACTCACTGTAAATTTGCAGAGTGGATGATAAATATTCTGGGTCCCATTTTAATGATTGTTCAATATTGCCTTGGGCTAAGGTAATCGTCATCGCTTTGCTCTCAACGGGTTTTGCATAGTTCTTAGGTGCAAAAGTGGTGGCAGCGATGACTAGTCCCGCCAAAATGACATTGGCAATAACAATCGCATAGGCGTTTTTACCTTGAAAAAGCGCCGAAATCGTACTAAAAATGACCGCACTTAACCAAATCACAAAGAAGGTTAATCCAGTTACACCGAAGATAGGAGCGATACCAGAGAACACAGTATCAATTTGACTATAACCAAATTGTAACCAAGGGAAACCAGTAAATACCCATCCACGTAGAAACTCGGTGATTGTCCAAATTGCCGCAAAAATCACCGCACTTTTGACTTGGAATTTTTGCACGAGATATGTGAACAATACAGGATAAAGGGACAAATAGGCAGCTAGCAGCACCACCAGCATATAGCTTAGCCAAATGGGCGCACCACCGAATTGGTGAATACTAACATGAAGCCAGCTGGTACCAATGCTAAAAAAGCAAATACCCCATAAAAATGTAGCGAAAAGTGCGGTCTTTTTTGAAGGTGTTTTGGCAATATAAATTAAGCCCAAAGCGGAAATATAAGCGACCCACCAATAATCGTAAGGCGAAAATGCGAAAATACCAATGGAGCCTGAAATGAGGGCGATAAGATAAGGGAAATATGTTTTCATAGGTTAAAAAAGGAAGAAAAATTCCTCCATTAAATTATTCTTCTGTTTGTTCGTTAGTTGAGGCGACCATTTCAGCTAAATGCTCATCGCTGACAGTCACGCGAAGTTGAATTAATCGACGACTATCTGCTGAAGTCACTTTGAAATGGATATTTTCAAGGGTAATTTCTTCGCCTCGATTTGGTAAATAACCAAAGGCTTGCATCACCACACCGCCAATGGTATCCACTTCTTCATCTTCAAAATGGGTATTGAATTGTTGATTGAAATCGTCAATATCTGTTAATGCACGCACTGCATAAGTATGGCGCGAAAGTTGACGGATATTCGCGATGGTTTCTTCTTCATCAAATTCATCTTCAATATCACCCACTATTTGTTCCAAAATATCTTCAATGGTTACCAAGCCTGAAATTGCACCGAATTCATCCACCACAATCGCCATATGAAAACGTTGTGAACGGAATTCTTTTAACATTCGATCCACGCGCTTGCTTTCTGGCACTATCACTGCAGGGCGTAACAGGCTTTGCATATTAAATTCTTCGGGTTGCTCGCGTAAAAACTTGAGTAAATCTTTCGCATGCAAAATGCCTTGCACATTGTCGCGTTCGTCTGTAATCACAGGAAAACGAGAGTGCGCGGTATCAATAATGGTGTCTAAGCAACTTTCTAAATCTTGTGTGTTTTCAATAAATACGATTTGTGCGCGTGGAATCATAATGTCACGCACACGCAATTCTGCAATTTCCATCACACCTTCGATCATTTCGCGAGTGTCTTGATCGATTAATTCATTTTGCTCAGAATCTCGAATCACTTCGACTAATTCATCACGATTTTTAAGCTCGCCTTGGAAAAAACGACCAAATAAAGACTGGAAAAAGGATTTCTTTTGTAGAATGTCAGTATGAGTGGTATTGTTTGAAAATTCGTCAGTCATAATTATGCTAATAGTTTCGTCAGTATTTGACTTGAGTGAAATTAGCATATTTTAGCGGGGTTTTCTATTCCTTTTTATTGGGGCTAGAAAAGTGCGGTGAAAAAACGGGATGTTTTAGAAAAGAAAAGCTCGAAAAATCGAGCCTTGTCAATGATTATCTCGCTCTGAAAACGATACGACCTTTGCTTAAATCGTATGGGGTCATTTCCACAGTTACTTTGTCGCCAGTTAAAATGCGAATATAGTTTTTACGCATTTTGCCTGAAATATGAGCGATAACCACATGACCATTTTCGAGTTCCACGCGGAACATTGTGTTTGGCAGGGTTTCCAAAATAGTGCCTTGCATTTCAATGCTATCTTCTTTAGCCATAGATAAAAATAATCCTTAGTATGATGAGGTAAAAATAAAACGGGCGAATTATACTCTTTTGTGGCTTATTCTGAAAGTATTAATTTTGTTCAAATAAGAGAAATAGCAAAAACATAGCAAAATTTCACCGCACTTTGCGCCATGCTTACCCAAAATTATTACTAGTCATCAAAAGCACAAAACTGTACAATAGCCAACCAATTTTATAAACCATTAAAATACATCATATAAATATGGCACAGAAATTACATATTAAAACTTGGGGCTGTCAAATGAATGAGTACGACAGCTCAAAAATGGCAGATTTGCTTTTAAGCACACATGGCTTGGAATTAACAGAAGAAGCGGAAGAAGCGGATGTGTTGCTGCTCAATACTTGTTCTATTCGTGAAAAAGCACAAGAAAAAGTGTTTCATCAATTAGGACGTTGGAAACAATTAAAAAAACATAATCCGAATTTAGTGATTGGTGTAGGTGGTTGTGTGGCGTCACAAGAAGGCGCCCATATTCGTGAGCGTGCGCCTTTTGTGGATATTATTTTTGGACCACAAACTTTGCACCGTTTGCCTGAAATGATTAACCAAATTCGTGGTGGTAAAAGTTCCGTCGTCGATGTGAGTTTCCCTGAAATTGAGAAATTCGACTGCTTGCCTGAGCCGAAAGCAGAAGGTCCAACGGCGTTTGTTTCCATTATGGAAGGTTGTAATAAATATTGTTCATTCTGCGTGGTGCCTTATACACGAGGTGAAGAAGTCAGCAGACCTGTGGACGATATTTTATTTGAAATTGCACAGTTAGCTGAGCAAGGCGTACGTGAAGTAAATTTATTAGGGCAAAATGTGAACGCTTATCGTGGCGCAACTCATGATGGCGATATTTGCACTTTTGCGGAATTGTTGCGTTTAGTGGCAGCAATTGACGGTATCGACCGCTTACGTTTTACCACAAGCCATCCAATTGAATTTACAGATGACATTATTGATGTGTATAGCGACACGCCAGAATTAGTGAGTTTCTTGCATTTGCCGGTACAAAGTGGTTCAGATCGCGTATTAACTATGATGAAACGTAATCATACCGCGCTAGAATACAAAGCCATTATCCGTAAATTACGCAAAGTGCGTCCAAATATTCAAATCAGTTCTGATTTTATCGTGGGCTTCCCAGGGGAAACTGATCAAGATTTTGAAGACACCATGAATTTAATCGCACAAGTCAATTTTGATATGAGTTTTAGTTTTATCTATTCTGCACGCCCAGGCACGCCAGCAGCGGATATGCCCGATGATGTAACAGAAGATGAGAAAAAACAACGCTTGTACTTGTTGCAACAACGAATTAATAATCAAGCGGCACAATTTAGCCGCGCAATGCTGGGGACGGAACAACGCGTGTTGGTGGAAGGCCCTTCTAAAAAAGACATTATGGAGTTAACAGGTCGTACGGAAACCAATCGTATTGTGAACTTCAAAGGGACACCAGATATGATTGGTAAATTCGTTGATATTAAAATTACGGATGTATTCACTAACTCATTGCGTGGTGACGTGGTGCGTACTGAAGATCAAATGGGGCTACGCGTTGTGCAATCGCCACAATCGGTCATCAATCGCACCCGCAAAGAAGATGAATTAGGCGTCGGGCGTTTTACTGGGTAAAAACAGCTTCAATTTACACCGCACTTTATATAAAAGAGATACCAATGTATCTCTTTTTAATTTTTAATCAGTGGCTATTGTAGCGTTCTTTGTTTTAAATGTAATGTGATAAATAGTCAGATTAACCGAATTAATTTACTAAATATTTACATTTTTCCATCATTTTTCGCTAGTTTTTTGAGCGATTTTGGTGTATTGTAGCCTCGTTTTTTACTAATTATCAAAACAGGGTGTTTTTGTGAACTCAAAATACCCTGTTTTTTTCTAAAATTTACAAGAAAAAGGTCATTTATATGAACAAAATTTTCCGAATCATTTGGAATCATTCAACACAAACTTGGACTGCTGTGTCGGAGTTAGCAAAAGGTCGTGTTAAGGCATCTAGCCAGTCAAATTGTGAGAAAGGTGTTTTCTTTAAATTAACTATTCTTTCATTAGCATTGTTATCAGTGAATGCATTTGCGGTCCCTGACGGTGGTACATATCAAAATCCAAAGGATCCGGGCGGTGCTGCGGTAGAAAACTATAATAACCCTGTGAATCAACATCCGTTTGGAGCTACGGGTGTTGGTAACTATGGTGGTGGAGCTGATCTGCCTAGAGCGTTAGGTGCAAATTCTTATGCCAAGAATGGTGGGGTTGCTTATGGTGATAATGCAAAAGCTCATGGAGCCTTGTCCGTCGCTCTTGGCGGGCACGCTAATACAGGTGATGCGTCTTCAGGTGCTGTTGCTGTTGGTGCAGCTGCATCTGCAATGGGGCGAACTCTCTTGCGATTATGCGTCAAGCAGGGGCAAAAGGTGATTACTCAATGGCTATTGGTACGGTAGCCGCTGTAAGTGGTGATCGAGCAATCGGTATAGGTAAATCTGTATTAAGTTCTGGTACTGGTTCTATTGCGATTGGTTCGGACAAAACAACGGGTAATTCAGATTACTATGGCGATGGAGAAAACACCCAAGCAACAGCTACAGACAGTATTGCATTAGGTCGAAAAGCACGTGCAACTCACGAAAATGCTCTTGCATTAGGTGCTGGCTCTGCAACAGAAGATAAGAGCAAAAATTTAAGCTATGCATTTGCAAACGATAGTGGCACTACGGTTAATCCAAAAGATCAAAATAATCAAGGTTCTGTGCTTTCTGTGGGTAATGCAAGCCACAAACGTCAAATTGTGAACGTAGCACAAGGCCGAGTAACTGCAGAGTCAACTGATGCGGTAAACGGTAGCCAACTTTATGATGTAGTAAAAAATACTGGATTTAACGTAGCTGGAAATGATGGAAAAGCTAAGTCTCGTATCAATAACAACGGCATTGTGAAATTTATGCACAGTGAAGGTGACGATGAGCTGATTCAATCCGATGTAAAAGATGATGGTGACAATGCAATTGTTCGTTTCAAAGTAAAAACGAAAGCAATTACTTCAACAAAACAAGGAGAAGCTATTGCGACTGGTACTGGTTTAGCCAAATCCAGCGAAGTAGTGACAGCAATCAACAACTCAGGTTTCCATTTGACAGCCAATGGGGAGAGCGATTCATTTATTGCCAACAACGGAACAGTTGATATTGCCCAAGGCAAAAACATTGTTGTGGCTAAAAAGAATAACCAAATTACCATTAAAACAGAAGATGATGTGACATTCACCAATGTGACCTCAACAAAATTAAACGTGAGTGGTCCAGCAACATTTGGCGGAGCAACAACATTTACTGGGGCGGCAACATTTAATAATGCGATTAACGCCAATGGAGGTTTTACTGCAGGTGCTGGTACAACCATCAATATGGGGGGAAACATAATCTCTGGGGTTAAAGCAGGAGAACAGCCTACTGACGCAGTAAACAGAAAACAATTAGATGACGCAGTTGCAAATGCTGGTGGCAGCTGGCAGTTAGGAGCAAATTCAGAAACTAACTTAGCCACTGTAAACAAAACCAACAATGTTGTGCGTGTGATTAAAGGCACAAATATCGATGTAAGCCGTTCGGGCAACAACATTACGGTGAAAACGGTCGATGCTCCAACCTTTGCAGGTAAAGTGACTGCACAAGGCGGCTTAGACGCGGGTGGTAATAAAATTACTAATGTGGGTGCAGGTGATGTTTCTGCAACTAGTAAAGATGCAGTAAATGGTGCTCAGTTAAACACTGTTAAAGAAGCAGCGGCAACTGCAGATGCAAAAGCTGTTGCTGCGGACGCTAAAGCTGATGCAGCAAAAACAGCTGCTGCAAACGCAGACGCAAAAGCTGTTGCTGCAGATAATAAAGCGCAGGCTGTACAAAACGAAGTGAACAAAGGTTGGAGTTTAACAGCAAGTAAATCAACTGGTGGTAATTTGGCAGGAGTTCGTACCGATAAAATCAATATGGGTGAAACTGTTACGATTGACGCTGGTAAAAATGTGAATATTACCCAATCTGAAAATAAAATCAGTATCGCAGTAAATGATACTCCAACTTTCACAAGCGTAAATACGGGTGACTTAACTGCAACTGGGAACACCACAATTGGCGGTAATGGCAAAAACTTCACTGTGGCTGGTGGTACAATAGTGAATATGTCTAACAACAAAATTACAGGGTTAGGCGATGCAACAGACAATTCAGACGCTGTTAACAAAGGTCAATTAGATGCGGCTGTTGATAAAGCAGTGAAAGATGCAGTGAAAAGCGCTTCAGGTAACTGGTTATTGGGTATCAATAATCAAACCGATGCTGAAGCAACTAACGTGAATAGTACAGCGAATATTGTGCGAATTAAACAAGGCGATAATGTTGTAGTAACTAAAGAAGCGAATAACATCACTGTTGCTGTTTCACAAAATCCAACATTTACAACTTTAAATACTACTGGTGATGCCACTGTTGGAGGTAAATTAACCGCAAAAAATGGCATTGACGCAAATAGCAAACAAATCACCAATGTCTCTAATGGTGGTGTGAATGCGACAAGTACAAATGCAGTAAATGGTGCTGAAGTTTATAAAGCCGTTAATGATGCGAAAACAGATTTAACTGATACGTTAATAAACAAAGGCTTGAAATTCTCTGGCAATAGTGGTGTTGAAGTTAATCGTACGTTAGGTTCAACAATGCAAATCGTGGGTACAGGTAAACAAGCAGACGAACAATATGATGCGTCAAATGTGAAAACAGTTGCAACTCAAGATGGTGGCATTGAGATTCGTATAGATAAAAACCCAACTTTTGCTAACTTAACTACAACAGGTAATTTAAGTGTTGCAGGTAATAGCACCATTAGCGGAAACCAAACTGTTGAGAAAGATTTAACTGTTAATGGAACAACGAATTTAAATGGCGACACGCATATTGGTGGAAACCAAACCGTTGCAGGTAATAGCACCATTGCTGGAAATCAAACAATTGCTAAGAACTTAACAGTTAATGGCGACACTAACCTTAATGGTAATACAACCATTGGTGGTGAAGGTAAAACTTTTAATGTTGCTGGAAATACGACTGTAAATATGGGTGGAAACACTATCACTAATGTTGGTGATGCTAAAAATGACACAGATGCAGTCAATAAAGGACAGGTTGAAAAGTGGATTTCTACAGCAACAAAAGAATTGACGGATGGGGGCTTAACCTTTAACGGTAATACAGGGTCAACCACACAAAAATTAGGCACAACTTTGAATATAGTTGGTGGTAATGGAGCAGGTTCATTCAGTACTAATAATGTAAGAACTAAAGCGACAGAAAATACGGTTACGATTGAAATTTCGGATAAACCGACCTTTACTGATTTAACTACCACAGGAAATGTAACTGTTAATGGTAACCAAACGGTTGCTGGTAACAGCACCATTAGCGGAAATCAAACAGTTGAGAAAGATTTAACGGTTAATGGAACAACTAATTTAAATGGTGATACGCACATCGGTGGCAACCAAACTGTTGCGGGTAATAGCACCATTAGCGGAAATCAAACAGTTGAGAAAGATTTAACTGTTAATGGAACAACGAATTTAAATGGCGATACGCATATTGGTGGAAACCAAACAGTTGCGGGTAATAGCACCATTGCAGGAAACCAAACTGTTGAGAAAGATTTAACTGTTAATGGAACAACTAATTTAAATGGCGACACGCATATTGGTGGCAACCAAACCGTTGCGGGTAATAGCACTATTGCTGGAAATCAAACAATTGCTAAGAACTTAACAGTTAATGGTGACACTAACCTTAATGGTAATACAACCATTGGTGGTGAAGGTAAAACTTTTAATATTGCTGGAAATACGACTGTAAATATGGGTGGAAACACTATCACTAATATTGGTGATGCTAAAAATGACACAGATGCAGTCAATAAAGGACAGGTTGAAAAATGGATTTCTACAGCAACAAAAGAATTGACGGATGGGGGCTTAACCTTTAACGGTGATACAGGCTCAACCAAACAGAAATTAGGCACAACTTTGAATATAGTTGGTGGTAATGGAACAGGTCCATTCAGTACAAAGAATGTCAGAACTAATGCTACAACAGATAAGGTTACGATTGAAATTTCGGATAAACCGACTTTCACAGATTTAACTACCACAGGAAATGTAACTGTTGGTGGTAACCAAACAGTTGCAGGTAATAGCACCATTAGCGGAAATCAAACAGTTGAGAAAGATTTAACGGTTAATGGAACAACTAATTTAAATGGTGATACGCACATCGGTGGCAACCAAACAGTTGCAGGTAACAGCATTATTAACGGTGACCAGGCTGTAGATGGCAATCAGACAGTTATGGGAGACAGTACGACCGTAGGTAACCAAACTGTGGTGGGCAATAGCTATATTGGTGGAAATCAAACCGTTGAGAAAGATTTAACGGTTAATGGAACAACTAA
>NZ_JBQSUQ010000003.1:0-109847 GCF_052384575.1 Reella acinonychis
ATACCCATATCGGTGGAAACCAAACAGTTGCTGGTAATAGCACCATTAATGGTGATCAGTTAGTTCGTGGTGACCAAGCTGTAGATGGTAATCAGACAGTTATGGGCGATAGTACGACCGTAGGTAACCAAACTGTTGTGGGCAATAGCTATATTGGCGGAAATCAAACAGTTGAGAAAGACTTAACGGTTAATGGTACAACTAACCTAAATGGTGATACACACATTGGTGGCAACCAAACAGTTGCAGGTAATAGCACTATTAACGGTGACCAGTTAGTTCGTGGTGACCAGGCTGTAGATGGTAATCAGACAGTTATGGGCGATAGTACGACCGTAGGTAACCAAACCGTTGTAGGCAATAGCAATATTGGTGGTAACCAAACAATTGCTAAGAACTTAACAGTTAATGGCGACACTAACCTTAATGGTAATACAACCATTGGTGGTGAAGGTAAAACTTTTAATATTGCAGGAAATACGACTGTAAATATGGGTGGAAACACTATCACCAATATTGGTAAAGGTACAGCTCCAACGGATGCTGCGAATATGCAAAATGTTCAAGACGCAATAGATACCTTAGAAGATAAAGGTTTGAAATTCCGTGGCGATAACTCTAATTTCACTGTGAATCGTAAATTAGGTGAAACTTTAGATATTACTGGTGGTAATGGTACTGGCTCATACAGTACGAAGAACGTGAAAACAGTGGGTTCTGAAGGTAAGATTGAAATTCAAATTGCTGATAACCCAACGTTCTCAAGCTTAGAAACTATTGCTGGTGTGACTGTTGGCGGTGATGCTCACGTTAAAGGTAACCAAACTGTTGATGGCAACCAAACTGTGAAGAAAGATTTAACTGTTGAAGGTAAAGCTAACATTAAAGGCGATACTGTGATCGGTGGAAATCAATCAGTAAAAGGTGACAGCAAAATTGGTGGCAACCAAACTATTGAGAAAGACTTGACTGTAAAAGGCAATGCGAACATCAAAGGCAATAGCAAAGTTGGCGGAAACCAAGTTATTGAGAAAGATTTAACTGTAAATGGTAACACTAACCTTAAAAATACAGTAGTAAACGGTGACTTCTCATCGAAAGGGAACACAACTATTGGTGGTCAAGGCAAAAACCTTGAAATTGTGAAAGGTACTAATGTGAATATGGGCGGAAACCGTATTCAAAATGTTGGTACGCCGATCAAGGATACTGATGCAGCGAATCGCGGTTATGTTGATAAGAGCATCAAGCAAGTTGGTAATAAAATTGACAAGTTAGATCGTAGTTTGCGTGCGGGTATTGCTGGTGCAACAGCTATGGCATTCCTTCAACGTCCAAATGAAGCTGGTAAGAGTATGGTTTCAATGGCTGTTGGTGGATACAAAGGTGAATCTGCTGTGGCTGTAGGTTATTCTCGTAACTCGGACAATAACAAGGTATCAATTAAACTTGGTGTGGGTGTGAATAGCCGCAATGATGTTACTTACGGTGGTAGTGTAGGCTATCAGTGGTAATTCATTAGTAACGAATAAAACCGTACGAAAGTACGGTTTTTATTTGGCGAATAGATTGCTTTGACACAAATCATAAGTGTTATGTCTGTGATCTGATACATACATCTTTGTCATTCTCGTTTTTAAAAGTGCGGTGGATTTCACCACACTTTTTGTATAGCACAAAAAACAAAACAATGGTATGGTAAGCAACTGTAACAGCGCATGAGAAACATGTTCCCCTGTATTAATAAGGATAACCACATGAATTTACAACAAATTATCAAAGAAAATCGTCTTGGTTTATTATTTCAACAAGCCTCTTTTGGTTTGGAAAAAGAAAGTCAGCGTGTGTATGAGAATGGTTCTATTGTCACAACTGCTCACCCGAATTGTTTTGGTAACCGTTCTTTTCACCCTTATATTCAAACCGATTTTGCGGAAAGTCAGCTTGAATTAATTACCCCGCCAAATAAAAAATTGGAAGATTCTCTGCGTTGGTTGTCGGCAATTCATGAAGTTGTGCTACGTTCAATTCCTGAAGATGAATATGTATTTCCATTGAGTATGCCCGCAGGATTGCCACAGGAAGATAAAATTAAAGTGGCGCAATTAGATAATCCTGAAGATGTGGCTTATCGTGAATATCTTGTGAAAATTTATGGCAAAAATAAGCAAATGGTGAGCGGTATTCACTATAATTTTCAATTAGATGAGGAATTGATCAAAGCGTTATTTAAAGCGCAATCAGAATATAAGGATTTGCTTGATTTTCAAAATAATCTGTATTTGAAAATGGCGAAGAACTTTTTACGTTATCAATGGGTGTTATTGTATTTGCTTTCAGCTACGCCAACCGTAGAAGATAAGTATTTTCGTGGTGGTTCGCCTTTACGTGAAAATCAATATGTTCGCAGCCTACGTTCAAGTAAATATGGTTATGTGAACGATCCTGAAGTGATCGTTTCCTTTGATAGTATTCCTGCTTATGTGGAAAGCTTGGAGCATTGGGTAAATTCAGGCAAATTAATTGCGGAAAAAGAATTTTATTCCAATGTGCGTTTACGTGGTGCTAAGAAAGCACGTGAGTTCTTAAAAACCGGTATTCGTTATTTAGAATTCCGTTTGTTCGACCTCAACCCTTTCGAGCCTTATGGCATTAATTTAGCGGATGCACGATTTATTCATCATTTCTTGTTATTAATGCTATGGATTGAAGAAACTGCAACACAAGAAGATGTGCAACTAGGTAGAGCACGTTTGGCTGAAGTAGCGTTGGAAGATCCACGTTGTGAAACTGCCTATGCTGTTGAAGGCGAAATGTTGCTGCTAGAAATGATTGAAATGTTAAAAACTATTGGTGCAGAAGAAAGTGCGGTGAAAATTGCACAAGAAAAATTAAGCCAATTTGGCGACCCAATGCAAACTGTTTGTGGCAGATTAATCAAAGCAATTTATGAGGAAGGCAGCTATCAAAAAGTTGGTGCTAAATTAGCGAAAAAATATAAAGCACAGGCTTTTGAGCGTTTCTATGCCTTATCGGCTTTTGACAATATGGAACTTTCCACGCAAGCTTTGATGTTTGATGCGATTCAAAAAGGGTTGCAAATGGAGATCTTGGATGAGAACGATCAATTCCTGCGTTTGCAATTTGGTGATCATTTTGAATATGTAAAAAATGGCAATATGACAAGCCATGATAGCTATATTTCGCCATTGATTATGGAAAATAAAGTGGTGACAAAAAAAGTGTTAGCGAAAGCTGGCTTTAATGTGCCTCAAAGTATTGAGTTCACCAATGTTAACCAAGCCATTGCTAGTTACGCTTTATTTGAAGGCAAAGCTGTTGTGATTAAGCCAAAAACTACCAATTATGGTTTAGGCATTACCATTTTCCAACAAGGTGTGCAAAATCGCGATGATTTTGCCAAAGCAGTGGAAATCGCTTTTCGTGAAGACAAAGAAATTATGGTGGAAGATTATTTGGTCGGTACTGAATATCGTTTCTTTGTGTTAGGGGATGAAACGCTTGCTGTGTTGTTACGAGTGCCAGCAAATGTCGTTGGAAATGGCAAAAATACCGTTGCTGAATTAGTGGCGGAGAAAAATAATCATCCACTGCGTGGTGATGGTAGCAGAACGCCGCTGAAAAAAATTGCTCTTGGCGAAATTGAACAATTACAACTGAAAGAACAGGGATTGACCATTGATTCTATTCCAGCCAAAGATCAAGTTGTTCAATTGCGTGCGAATTCAAATATTAGTACTGGTGGTGACAGTATTGATATGACGGATGAAATGCATCCAAGTTATAAAACATTGGCTGTAGGCATTACCAAAGCCATGGGCGCCGCAGTTTGTGGTGTAGATTTAATTATTCCTGATTTAAAACAGCCAGCGCAATCGGAGTTAAGCTCTTGGGGTGTGATTGAAGCTAATTTCAACCCAATGATGATGATGCATATTTTCCCTTATAGTGGCAAATCTCGTCGTTTAACGCAAAATGTGATTAAAATGCTATTCCCTGAACTGCCATAATTGAAAATAAAGAGCCGATTGATAGTCGGCTCTTTTTGTATGCCATTTCTAAGGCTAGAGTTCCAGCCAATATATTGCTAATATAGCCACAAATTTTTCGACTTTAGAGTAACAATGACAGAATCAATTAAACAACAATTTAGTTTGGAGCCACAGGACAATGCACGTTTACAATCCCTTTGTGGCGCTTATGATGATAATTTAAAACTTATTGAGAAAGAATTTAATCTGAATATTTCTCGCCGTAATTTTGATTTCACTATTGAGTCCAATGAAGAAAAGCAACAACCTTATCATGCTAAATTAATTCAAAGTGCGGTGAAATTAATCCAAGATTTGTATGTGGAAACTGCGGCAGTGAAAGGAAAAATCAAAGAACTTGATTTGGAAGATGTGCATATTGCCATTCAAGAAAGTCGAATGTTATCACAAGCAGAAACCGAAACGCGTGCTGAAAGTAAAGTTTACACGACAACCATTAAAACAAAACGCGGGTTAATTAAACCGCGGGGTAAAAATCAAATTGAATACTTGCATAATATCTTAACCCATGACATTAGTTTTGGTATTGGCCCAGCGGGAACAGGGAAAACCTTTTTAGCGGTAGCTGCTGCGGTGGAGGCCTTGGAACGTCAAGAAATTCGTCGTATTTTGTTAACGCGCCCTGCGGTTGAAGCTGGGGAAAAGCTGGGTTTCTTGCCTGGGGATTTAGGATCTAAAATTGAGCCTTATTTACGCCCATTATATGATGCCTTATATGAAATGCTGGGTTTTGAACGTGTCGAAAAATTAATGGAACGTAATGTGATTGAAATTGCACCTTTAGCCTATATGCGAGGCAGAACATTAAATGACAGTTTCATTATTTTAGACGAAAGCCAAAATACCACAGTAGAACAGATGAAAATGTTTTTAACTCGTATCGGCTTTAATTCAAAAGCAGTAATTACTGGTGATGTGACGCAGGTTGATTTACCGCGTAGCCAAAAATCAGGGTTGAAACATGCCATTGAAGTTTTATCAGCAGTGTCTGAACTGAGTTTTAATTATTTTGATAGCCAAGATATTGTGCGTCATCCGGTGGTGGCAAAAGTGGTACAAGCCTACGAAAAATGGGAAGCCGAAGATGAAGTGCGTAAACAACAATTGGCGGAGTTAAAACGCCAAGAGCGTGCCGAGAAGCAATTATCCAATCAAGAAGGCGAGTAAAAATGAAAACGGTTATTGTCGATTTACAAATTGCAAGCCAGCAAGAAACGGGGTTACCGAGTTTAGCTGAATTTACGCATTGGGCAACGCAGGCAGTACGAGCAGAAAATCTTGAACCCGAAATGACAATTCGCATTGTGGATGAACAAGAAAGCCAAGAATTAAACCGCACTTATCGAGGCAAAGACAAACCCACAAATGTGCTTTCTTTCCCCTTTGAATGTCCTGACGAAGTGGAATTGCCTTTGCTTGGTGATTTAATTATTTGTCGTCAAGTGGTGGAACGAGAAGCTTCAGAACAAGGTAAACCATTACAAGCACATTGGGCGCATATGGTGGTGCATGGTAGCTTGCATTTGTTGGGCTATGATCATATTGAAGATGATGAAGCCGAGGAAATGGAAAGTCTCGAAACAGAAATTATGCTTGGTTTAGGATTTGAAGATCCTTATTCTTACGACGAAGAATAATTATGTTGCCTGCTCGCCAACTTGAAGTCTATTGTGCTGAAAAAACACCGCACTTTGTAGCTGCCTCTGATAATTTGCTGGTGATTGATGCTAGCAACATTCATAAGGCGAGGAATTTATTAGGGCAAGAATTTGACCAAATTTTATTTGATGCACGTGAAGGTATCAATTTGGATGCCCTCGCTATGGCAGCAGGCACCTTGCGAGCGAATGGTCGTTTAATTTTATGGTTGAATGATCAAAGCCATATTGATCAGGATAGCTTGCGCTGGTCGGGTGTCGAAACGGGAATCCCGACACCTAATTTTCAGCGACATTTTCAATCGCTATTAAAGAAATATGCGACTGTTTATCAAGAACGAATGACGTGCCAATCCACATTTTCCACTCAATGCAAAGGCTATCAACCAACAACATCTCAATCTCACATTATTGAACAAATCTTAAAGCAACAAGCGGATATTTTTATTTTGACTGCAAAACGTGGGCGAGGAAAGTCTGCGCTTGTGGGTTTTCTTGCGCAACAATTATATAAACATTCAACGCCAATCATCTTAACTGCGCCGAATAAAAGTGCGGTGAAAATTTTGCAAGATGTTGTACAAATGCCACTTGAGTTCATTGCACCTGACGAACTTATTCAACAGATTGAACGCCAACCAGAGCAATTTCAACAACATTGGTTATTGATTGATGAAGCCGCTATGTTACCGATTGATAGCTTAAATCGTTTAACCCACAGTTTCAAACACATCGTGATTTCTACAACAGTGCATAGCTATGAGGGCACAGGGCGAGGATTTTTAATCAAATTCTTAGCAAATTTAAACCGCACTTATCAAGCTTTTCAATTGGTCGAGCCTTTACGTTGGCAGCAAAATGATCCTTTAGAACAATTTATTGATGAATTATTGTTATTGGAAGCTGAAGATAAATTAGAGCAACCCAGCTTTAATCCACAAAGTGCGGTGCAATTTCAACCCGTTTTGCAATCTGAAATCGTACAACGCATCACAGATTTTTATGGTTTATTGACGCTTGCTCATTATCGAACATCACCATTGGATTTGCGACGCTTATTGGATGCGCCTCATCAGCAGTTTTGGGTAGCCCACGCCGAAGAAAATCTGATTGCTGGTGTTTGGTTGGTGGAAGAAGGAAATTTTAACGACGAGCTGTTAGTTCAACAGATTAGTGATGGAGAGCGTCGCCCCAAAGGCAATCTAGTGGCTCAAAAGCTAGCAGCTTACCAACACAATGGTGATTTTTGTCGATTAAATTCGTTACGTATTTCGCGTATTGCGGTGCAACCCAATTGGCAACGTCATGGTATTGGGTTGCAATTAATTGAACAAATAGCCCAAGATACGCCGGTGGATTTTTTGTCGGTTAGCTTTGGTTATAACCAAGAGCTTGCGCATTTTTGGCAAAAGTGCGGTTTTATTTTAGTGCATATTGGTGATAGTAAAGAAGCGAGTAGCGGTTGTTTTTCAGCCATTGCCTTGCGCGCAATATCAGAAAAAGGGCGACAGCTTGTTTCTCAAGCAGAAGCGGATTTCAAACGTAATTTCCCTTTGTGTTTTCATCCATTTTCTCAACATTTTTCTACTGAGATTCACTGGCAGATTACACCACAAGATATTTGTCATTTACAAAACTTTGTCAAAAATTACCGCACTTTATCGGCAACTGTTCCTGCTATAAGGCGTTTATTATATTTTTTCCAACATGATGTGGCGTTATTAGACCAGTTACAAACCTTGCAAGACTATGCGCTATCGCAGGAAATGAATACGGAAAAGTGGGGGGGCAAAAAACATTGGTTGAGCCAATGTCGTAAGGATGCTGAAAAATTATTGAAAAAAAGTGCAATGTTCTTTAATATTGCGCAAATTTTTTGACAGTGAGGGCAAAATGGATAAGCAAACGAAAGAAAAAAGTTGGTTTCGCAAAGCATTAGAAAAATATGACCGTTTTTGTGATGAACTTGGTGTAAATCAAGGTGCTTGTCGAGGATGTGTTCCTGTTGTGAAATTTGATCCAGAACCTGAGGATAAAGTAAAAGAGAAAAAGGAATAAATGTGATCTTTGTCACAAATTTTATTATTGAGGTTTGATGAAGAGGGATCTTTATTTACTTTATTTTTACAACTGCCAAGAATTTTCGTAAAATTCTACCGATTCTTTTTTTAATCATTATTAGAGGGCGACAACCATGACTATTTTATGGTTCTTTTTCTGTGTAGCAGCACTTGTGGCTGGCTACTTTATTTATGGCAAGATCATTGAGAAGATCTTTGTTATTAATCCAAAACGTGCAACACCAGCTTACACAATGAAAGATGGCGTTGACTATATGCCAATGTCTAAAACAAAGATTTGGCTTATCCAATTATTAAATATTGCGGGAACTGGTCCTATTTTTGGTCCAATTCTTGGTGCTTTATACGGACCTGTTGCAATGTTATGGATTGTACTAGGCTGTATTTTTGCTGGTGCTGTACATGACTATTTCTGCGGTATGTTAAGTATTCGTCATGGCGGTGCAACAATGCCATATTTAGCGGGTAAATACTTAGGTCGCCCTGTTAAATTATTTATCAATGCGATGGCATTAGTCCTATTATTATTAGTAGGTGTTGTTTTCGTATCAAGCCCGGCTCAATTATTAAGTACCATTACCATGGATGTATTCGGTGCAACCGCTGCGGATGCAACAGAATTAACGGTTTGGGGGATGAATAAAGCCACTGTGATTTCTGTGTGGACATTCGCTATTTTCGGTTACTACATTTTAGCGACTTTATTACCAGTAGATAAAATCATTGGTCGTATCTACCCATTCTTCGGTGGTTTGTTGTTATTCATGTCAATCGGTATGGTGTATGGTCTAGTGACTTCTCACTTCAGCGCAGTTGATCCAATTGAATTCTTCCGTACTGTCAATGTTGATGGCGAAGGTTTAACTTGGGCGAAATTTACACAAAACTTCCAAGTGAAAGGTAATGTACCAATTTGGCCATTATTATTCTTAACCATTTCTTGTGGTGCATTATCAGGTTTCCACGCAACACAAACCCCATTAATGGCGCGTTGTGCACAAAATGAAAAAGAAGGTCGTTTCATTTTCTATGGTGCGATGATTACTGAAGGTGTAATTGCATTAGTATGGTGTATGGTTGGTTTATCATTCTATGAAAACCCACAAATGTTACAAGATGCGATCTCTGCAGGTTCACCATCTAAAGTGGTATATGATAGCTCACGTCATTTCTTAGGTATTGTTGGTGGTATCTTTGCGGTGTTAGGTGTGGTTGTATTACCAATTACTTCTGGTGACACAGCATTCCGCGCAGCACGTTTACAATTAGCAGAAATCTTTAATATTGAACAACGCTCATTAGTAAAACGTTTAATGATTGCGATTCCATTATTTGCCTTAGGTTATGTGGTTTCAAAAATTGACTTCAGCGTATTATGGCGCTACTTCACTTGGGCAAACCAAACTACAGCAATGATCATGTTATGGACTGCAGCGGCATACTTATACCGTTACAATAAATTCCACTGGGTATGTTCAATCCCTGCATGGTTCATTTCAACCGTATGTTTCACATATTTAGCTTATAACAAAATTGGTTTCGGTTTAGATTATCAATTATCTTGCTATATCGGTTTCGGTTTAACTGCTCTTTGTGTGATTTTATTCTTCACTCTATTAAAACCATTGGGTGATAAAGATCCTGAAGCTTCGGTTGTAACTGAATAATAGAACTTCATTCAAATTAACCGCACTTTTTAAAGTGCGGTTTTTTTATGCCTAAATCATGTTCAATTAATAAACTACTTGCAACTTGACCCAACTGATTATAGAATGAAGCAAATAGTGGGGAAAAGTGGGGTTTTGTGGTAATAATTGGTAATCAGACCCAAAATCATCACTCAAAAGAAACCAATATCAATTATTTTTAAGGTTACATAATGTTTCGTGGCGCATCAGCGGTAAATTTAGATACAAAAGGACGCTTTGCTGTTCCTACTCGCTATCGCCCTGAAATTATTGAATTAAATCAAGGACAAATGGTTTGTACCGTTGATATTCGCCAACCTTGTTTATTACTTTACCCATTAAATGAATGGGAAATTATTGAAAAACGCTTATTAGAATTATCCAATTTCGACCCAATGCAACGCAGTTTACAGCGAGTAATGTTGGGTTATGCAACAGAATGTGAATTAGATAATTCAGGACGCATTTTATTAAGTGCACCGCTACGCCAACACGCAAAATTAGAAAAAAATATTATGTTAGTGGGGCAGCTTAATAAATTTGAAATTTGGTCTGAGGCTGAATGGAATGCTCAAATTGAACAAGATATTGCATTAGGTTCATCAGAGCAATTTGCCTTATCCGAAGCATTAAAAACACTGTCATTATAGAGAACAGTGGCACTAGCAACTCGCTGAGGCGAGATAATAAAAGGTAAGCGGGCTAGTTTTCTAGTCCCGCATTATCTTAAAAATAAATATTTCCTTTCTTTTTAACGTTAAATTTTTTCGGTTGTTTTATGAATGTGGCAAATACCTTTTCACACCCTGAGCACATCACTGTTTTACTTCACGAAGCAGTGAATGGCTTAGCGCTGAAAGAAAATGGTATTTATATTGACGGCACATTCGGACGTGGCGGACATTCTCGTTTAATCCTTTCTCAACTATCGCAAAATGGCCGATTAATCGCAATCGATCGTGATCCTCGAGCTATTCTTGAAGCGGAAACAATTCAAGATCATCGCTTTCAAATTGAGCATAATAGTTTTTCCGAGCTGCCTGAAATCTGTGAAAAATACGGATTAATCGGTAAGATTGATGGTATTTTGCTTGACCTTGGCGTTTCTTCCCCACAGTTAGATGATGCAGAACGTGGTTTCAGCTTTATGAAAGACGGTCCATTGGATATGCGAATGGATACTTCAAAAGGTCTTTCTGCGGCAGAATGGCTCGCACAGGTGAGTGTTGAAGATTTAGCTTGGGTGTTGAAAACTTTTGGGGAAGAGCGTTTTGCTAAACGCATTGCTGCTGCAATCGTGGATTATAATAAAAATGCTCAGCAAAAAAACGAGCCAATTTTACACCGCACTTTGCAACTGGCTGAACTGGTTGCGAACGCTGTTCCTTTCAAAGATAAACATAAGCACCCAGCAACAAGAACTTTCCAAGCGATCCGTATTTTTATTAATTCAGAATTGGATGAACTCGAAAGCATTTTACATTCCGCAGTTAGTTTATTAGCACCTCAAGGGCGGTTATCCATCATTAGCTTCCATTCTTTAGAAGATCGCATGGTGAAGCATTTTATGCGTAAGCAAAGTAAAGGCGAGGCAATTCCTAAAGGATTACCATTACGCGAAGATCAAATTCAACGCAATCAAACATTGAAAGTGATTGGTAAAGCAATTCAACCAAGTGAACAAGAAATTGCGTTAAACCCGCGTTCTCGTAGTGCGGTTTTACGTGTAGCGGAGAAAATCTAATATGAATGAACCCGTATTAAATAGTCAGCGCTATCCGCTACAAGAAGTCTTTTTAGAAGACATGTTCTCAGCTAATAAAGTGGTGATTGCTCTTTTATTAGCGATTGTATTGACTGCATTAGGCACTATTTGGGTAACTTATCAAACCCGCGTATTAGTTTCGGAAAAAGGTGCATTAGTCTTTGAAAAACAAGCGCTTGAAAATGAATATGTCAATTTAAGATTGGAAGAAACAACTTTAAGTGACAATAGATATATTGAAACCATGGCAACTAACATCGGTATGAAACGAATTGATCCTGTACAAGAAGTGGTGATTTTAGAATAATGGTTAAGTTTAATTCAGCACGCAAATCAGCGAAACCGCGAAGTGCGGTGAAAAAAACGGTAAATTCACAAAGTGTGAAACCGAATAAACCGAAAGTAACTTATGAAACGAGCTTTCTAAAAGGGCGTTATCGTTTTGTAGTCGGTTGTATTTGTTTGGGTTTATTTGCATTAGTCGCACGTGCTGCCTTTGTTCAGGTTGTTAATGTAGAAAATTTTAATGATGAAGCTGACAAGCGTTCTTTACGCGAAGTCAAAGTGTTATCTGCACGAGGTTCTATTTTAGATCGTAATGGACAAATGCTTTCTGTTAGCGTGCCAGTTTATAATATTAAAGCAGATCCAAAACTCATTATTGAAGGTGAATATTTAGGCGATAAAGAACGTTGGAAAGCTTTGGCAAGAGCGTTAAATATTAGCCATAAAGAATTAGTAGCTAAAATTGAGAATAAACCAAAAGCCAGAGATATTATTTTGGGACGTCAAGTGACGAAAGAAGTGGTGGATTATGTTCAGAAGCTCAAAATTCCGGGTATTGTATTTGAAAATGATTTCCGTCGCTTTTATCCTCGTTCAGCAGAAACTGCGCATTTAATTGGTTTTACTGATGTAGATAACAACGGTATTGAAGGCATTGAAAAAAGCTTTAATTCGTTGCTTGAAGGCCAAGCTGGTTTACGCACATTCCGTAAAGATAAAAAAGGGAATGTTGTGGAAGAAATTTCGGATATCCGTAAACGCGAAGCTCACAATGTCACCTTAAGTATTGATGAAAAATTACAATCTATGGTTTATCGTGAGATTGCTAATGCGGTAGAGAAAAATAACGCGACTTCAGGGACTGCGGTATTAGTTGATGTTCGAACTGGCGAAGTGTTAGCAATGGCGAATGCACCTTCTTACAACCCAAATAATCGTGCTAATGTAAAAGCGGATATTATGCGTAACCGCGCGATTACCGATACCTTTGAGCCGGGTTCAACGGTCAAACCATTCGTTGTTTTAACCGCACTTCAACGTGGCGCCGTTCGTCGTAATGAAGTCATTAATACGGGGCCATTAGTCTTAACGGGTAAAGAGGTTAAAGATGTTGCGCCGCGCGATAAACAAACCTTAGACCAAATCTTAGAGAATTCTTCTAACCGAGGCGTGAGCCGTTTAGCATTGCGTATGCCGCCATCAGCGTTGATGGAAAGTTATAAGAGCGCAGGTCTAGGTAAATCCACTGAATTAGGTTTAGGTGGTGAGCAATCAGGGTTCTTAAATGCGGATCGTAAAACTTGGTCTGATATTGAACGTGCTAACGTTGCCTATGGTTATGGTATTAATGCTACGCCATTACAAATTGCTCGTGCTTATGTCACTTTAGGCAGTTTCGGTATTTATCGCCCATTGTCGATTACGAAAGTGGATCCGCCAATTATTGGTAATCGTGTTTTCTCCGAGAAAATTACTCGTGATGTGGTTAACATGATGGAAAAAGTGGCGATTAAAAATAAACGAGCCATGGTGGATAATTATCGCGTAGCCATTAAAACAGGGACAGCGAAAAAATTAGAAAAAGGTCGATATGTTGATAAATATATGGCTTATACCGCTGGTGTAGCACCTGTTACTGACCCTCGCTTTGCTTTAGTCATTTTAATTGATGATCCAAAAGCGGGTGAATATTATGGTGGTGCGGTTTCTGCCCCAATATTCTCAAGCATTATGGGATATGCGTTACGTACTTATAATGTTACGCCTGATGCAGATTCTGTGGCACAAAATTTAAAATCGCCAAAACGTATCGTGCGTTTAAATAAAAATACCGATAGACAAACGAATTAATCGAGAAAATAATGAAAAAACTCACCGCACTTTGGGGTGAAAAACTGGCGTTGCTAGATTCTATTTCACTCACCGATATGACATTAGACAGCCGTTGTGTAAAGACCGGCTGTCTTTTCGTTGCTATAAAAGGCCATTCCGTTGATGGTCGTCAATTTATTCCCCAAGCTATTTCAAATGGTGCAAGCGCTGTATTACAAGAAACAGAACATGCTAGTGAACATTTACAATATACTTGGCAAGATAATGTTCCGATTATTTCTTATTTAAATTTATCGCCACATCTCTCTGAAATTGCTGATCATTTTTATCAACACCCATCTCGAAAAATGACCTTAGTTGGCGTCACAGGTACCAATGGCAAAACCACCATTGCACAATTATTAGCCCAATGGACACAACTTTTAGGTAAAACCCCAGCAGTCATGGGGACCATTGGGAATGGTTTATTTGGGCAAGTGCAACCGGCTAATAATACAACAGGATCAGCCATTGAAATCCAAGCGTCACTAGCAAGTTTTTTGAAACAGGGCGCTGATTTTGCAGCTATCGAAGTGTCATCTCATGGCTTAGTGCAACATCGAGTGGAAGCGTTGCAATTTTCCGCCGCATTATTTACCAATTTAAGTCGTGATCATTTGGATTATCATGGCAGTATGGAAGAATACGCCTTAGCGAAGAAACGCTTGTTTACGGATTTGTCTTCTAAGCATCAAGTGATCAATGCTGATGATGAAATTGGCGCCAGCTGGTTAGCAGAATTACCACATGCGGTTGCAGTCAGTACAAATTCTGATTATCAACCTTCGCATAAAAATTGGTTAAAATCCACCGCGGTTTCTTTTACCAATAAAGGCGCGCAAATTCAGTTTTCTTCAAGTTGGGGCGATGGCAACTTAGAAAGCCATTTAATCGGTGCTTTTAATGTGAGTAACTTAATGGTTGTGATGGCGACCTTGCTCGTTTTAGGCTATCCATTACAGGAGCTTATTCAAACCGTTTCAAAATTGACTGGTGTTTGTGGTCGTATGGAAATGATTACTGCTACCAATAAGCCAACAGTGATCGTGGATTATGCCCATACACCAGATGCATTGGAAAAAGCGTTAGCTGCAGCAAGATTACATTGCCATGGTAAACTGTGGTGTATTTTTGGTTGTGGTGGTGATCGGGATAATGGCAAACGACCATTGATGGCGCAGATTGCCGAACAGTTATCCGATAACGTGATTGCAACGGATGATAATCCTCGTACAGAAGATCCGACAAAAATTATGCAAGATATTGTTGCGGGTTTTACCAATAAAGAACAAGTGCAAATTATTCACAATCGTGCAAAAGCGATTGAAACAGCGATTAAAAGTGCGGATCAAAATGACGTGATTTTAGTTGCTGGCAAAGGGCATGAGGATTATCAGATTATTGGTACGGAAAAACTGCATTTCTCTGATCAAGAAACAGCTCGTCAATATTTAGCCTAATATGACATAGAATTAAATAAGATATAAAAAAATGATTAAACTAAGTATAAAAAAACTGGTCGAAATTTTAGAAGCCAAATTAATTGGGCAAGATGATGTTGAAGTTGAAAATGTCAGCACAGATACGCGCCAATCAACAAAACACAGTTTGTTTTTTGCTTTAAAAGGCGAGAAGTTTGATGCACACAATTATTTGGATAAAGCGGTTGAGCAAGGCAATGTTGCTGTTGTGGTAGAAAAACAATGCGATATTCAAGTACCACAATTAATTGTTCAAGATACCCGATTGGCTTTAGGACGTTTGGCACAATGGTTAAAAGCTGAGATGAATCCGTTGACCGTCGCGATGACAGGGTCTTCAGGTAAAACAACGGTCAAAGAAATGACAGCGTCGATTTTACAAAAAACTGCGGTGGATTTTGACAAAGTTTTATTTACCAACGGTAATTTTAATAATGATATTGGCGTGCCTCTGACTTTATTGCGCCTTGAGCCACAACATCAATTTGCAGTCATTGAGTTAGGGGCAAATCATCAAGGTGAAATTGCTTATACCACCGAGTTGGTGCGTCCTAATGTGGCGTTAGTAAATAATGTTGCTGCCGCGCATTTAGAAGGTTTTGGTTCTATTGAAGGCGTTGCTCAAGCAAAAGGCGAAATTTATCGTGGCTTAGCAGAAAAGGGCAAAGCCATTGTGAATTTAAATTGCCAGTATTTATCTATGTGGGAAAAAGAGATTGCAGAACATGAAGTGCAATCGTTTTCTGCGGATAATTCGCAAGCTGATTTTTATGCCACTGATGTTCAGATGTCAGAAACTGGATCTCATTTTGTTTTACATAGTCCACAAGGTCAAATTCAGATTAATTTACCTTATTTAGGCGAACATAATGTAAGTAATGCATTAGCTGCTGCTGCCTTAGCGATGAATGTTGGTGCAACCCTTGATGATGTAAAAGCAGGATTAGAGCAAAAATCGCAAGTAAAAGGACGTTTATATCCAGTTGAGCCTTGCCAGAATCTTTTATTATTAGATGATACCTATAATGCGAATGTGGTATCAATGAAATCAGCAATTGATGTGCTAGCAAAATATCAAGCGTTTCGCATTTTAGTTGTTGGCGATATGGCAGAATTAGGCGAAAATACACAACTTTGTCATCAGGAAGTCGCTGAGCATGCCTCTATGGCGAAATTGGATTTTGTGGCTAGTTTTGGTCAACAAAGTACGGTGATTTCTGCAGCTTGTTTTGGACAGCATTTTGTCGATAAAGCAGAAATGGCAAAACATTTGACACAAATTATTGAAGAAAAATTAGCACATCATCAACGTGTTGTTTTATTAGCGAAGGGATCGCGTAGTCAGAAAATGGAAGAGATTATTGAGATGTTAAAAAATCATTTTGGGAAGGATAATTAACTATGTTAGTTTGGCTAGCTTCTTATTTGGAGCAATATTTTAGTGGGTTCCATGTTATTTCATATCTTTCTGTGCGAGCCACATTAGCATTATTAACCGCACTTTTATTATCATTATGGATTGGTCCAAAAATGATTCGTCGTCTACAAATTTTTAAATTTGGACAAGAAGTGCGTAATGATGGGCCCGAAAGTCATTTCCAAAAACGCGGCACACCAACAATGGGTGGTTTGATGATTTTGTTTACCATTACGGTAAGTACATTATTATGGGGTGATTTAAGTAATCCTTACATTTGGTTTAGCCTGTTTGTATTGCTTGGCTATGGTGCTGTTGGTTTTGTGGATGATTATCGCAAAATTAAATATAAAAATACTGATGGTTTAATTGCGCGTTGGAAATATTTTTGGCTATCTGTTATTGCATTGATTGCAGTAATTGGTATGTACATTGTGGGGAAAGACACCGATGCGACGCGTTTAGTGGTGCCATTCTTCAAAGAAATCATGCCACAATTAGGTTTGTTTTATATTCTGTTAGCCTATTTTGTTATTGTAGGAACCAGTAATGCAGTTAATCTTACCGATGGTTTAGATGGATTAGCGATCATGCCTACTGTATTGGTTGCTGCGGCCTTTGCTTTAATTGCTTGGGCAACAGGGAATATTGAATTTGCTAAATATTTGTATATTCCCTATGTGAAATATAGTGCAGAGCTGGTTATTTTCTGTACTGCTATTGTTGGAGCGGGTTTAGGTTTCCTCTGGTTTAATACTTATCCTGCTCAAGTTTTTATGGGTGATGTGGGTTCTCTTGCACTAGGTGGTGCTTTAGGTACTATCGCAGTATTAGTTCGCCAAGAGTTTTTATTGGTGATCATGGGCGGTGTGTTTGTTATGGAAACCCTATCGGTGATTTTACAAGTTGGCTCTTACAAATTACGCAAAAAACGTATATTCCGTATGGCGCCGATTCATCACCATTATGAATTAAAAGGCTGGCCAGAACCTCGCGTTATCATCCGTTTCTGGATTATTTCTTTAATGCTTGTATTGCTTGGTTTGATTACGTTGAAACTACGTTAATTGAAATTAACTGCTGAATAAATAAGAGAATATTATGGAATATCAAAATAAAAAAGTTACCGTAATTGGTTTAGGTAAAACAGGCTTATCTTGTGTGGATTTCCTGCGTAAAAAACAAGCCCAAATTCGTG
The DNA here is from genome assembly GCF_052384575.1 of Reella acinonychis. Lineage (GTDB taxonomy): Bacteria > Pseudomonadota > Gammaproteobacteria > Enterobacterales > Pasteurellaceae > JBQSUQ01. The sequence continues at coordinate 17,519 of NZ_JBQSUQ010000003.1, forward strand.
TGATTGATACGAGAACAACCCCAGCTGGCGCTGAACAATTAGGGCAAGATATTCCATTACATACAGGCGGTTTAAATCAACAATGGTTATTGGAGAGTGATTTAATCGTCATTAGTCCTGGATTAGCTGTAAAAACACCGGAAATTCAGACCGCACTTAATGCAGGCGTTGAAGTGGTCGGCGATATTGAATTATTTTGTCGTGAAGCTGATAAACCAATTATTGCTATTACGGGATCGAATGGCAAAAGTACGGTAACGACTTTAGCAACGGAAATGGCAAAAGCTGATGGCTTACGCGTTGGTATGGGTGGTAATATTGGTATTCCTGCGTTGTCTTTATTAAATGACGATTATGACCTTTATGTGTTAGAGCTATCTAGTTTCCAGTTAGAAACCACTTACAGTTTAAAAGCGAAATCTGCCACCGTATTAAATATTAGTGAAGATCATATGAATCGCTATGAGGATTTAGAAGATTATCGTCAAGCGAAGTTAAAAATTTACCATAATGCAGAAACTGCGGTGATTAATAACGAAGATTTATTAACTAAAGAAGATGATAAACAAAGTGCTAAATATCAAGTGAGTTTCGCTGAAAATAATGCTGATTATTGGCTGAAAACAGAAAATGGTCAGCAATATTTAATGGCAAAAGATGAAGTGATTTTACCTTGTGATGAAGTGAAATTAGTGGGGCGTCATAACTACATGAATGCGCTAGCAGCCATTGCATTAGTGAAAGCGGCTGGGGTAAAAAATAACGGAATTTTAACCGCACTTCGTACGTTCTCTGGTTTGGATCACCGCTTCCAGTTAGCATATTTTAATAATGGCATTCGTTGGATCAATGACAGTAAAGCCACTAATGTGGGCAGTACTGTTGCGGCTTTAACAGGATTGCAAGTGAAGGGTAAATTGCATTTATTATTGGGTGGTGATGGCAAACAAGCTGATTTCTCTGAGCTCAAAGAATTAGTGAATCAACCTCATATTTTCTGCTATTGCTTTGGACAAGATGGTGCTGAATTAGCGAAATTATCACAACAAAGCCAATTATTTGACACGATGGAGCAAGCCATTAACGCATTGCGCCCTACATTACAATCAGGGGATATTGTTTTATTATCGCCGGCTTGCGCTAGCCTAGATCAATTTAGTTGTTTTGAGCAGCGAGGCGATGAATTTACACGTTTAGCTAAATTAGCTTAATTAGGTGATTGAATGCAGTTTATTGAAAATATCAAAGAAGATTATCGCCGTTGGGCAACTATGACCCCAAATAATTTACTTTATGATCGCACTTTAATGTGGTTATTTGTTATTTTGTTATTAGTTGGGTTAATTGCGGTAACTTCGGCTTCAATTCCTGTGGGTTCAAGACTGCATAATGACGCTTTTTATTTTGCTAAACGAGATGCGGCTTATATCGCCGTTTCTATTTTTACCTGTTATTTCTTTATGAAAATTCCAATGGATCGTTGGCAGAAATGGCATGTACATATTTTCTTTATTGCTCTTGCGCTGCTTATTTTAGTAGCCATCCCGGGAATTGGTAAAAGCATAAATGGAGCGCGCCGTTGGATTCCATTGGGTATTATCCAATTCCAGCCTGCTGAATTTGTTAAATTAGCACTGATTTGTTTTTTAGCGGGTTATTTTACCCGTCGTTACAATGAAGTGCGTAGTCGTAAGTTAAGTTCTGTAAAACCTTTTCTCGTAGTCGGTTTATTCGGACTATTCTTATTAAAACAACCCGATTTAGGCAGTACCATTGTATTATTTGTGATTACTTTTGGCTTACTCTTTATTGTTGGTGCGCATTTCTTACAATTTTTAGGTTTGATTGTTCTTGGTATTTTTCTTTTTATTGTACTCGTATTGAGCTCGCCTTATCGTATCGATCGTATGACTAGTTTTATGGAACCTTTTAAAGATCCTTATGGTAAAGGTTTCCAGTTATCAAATTCCTTAATGGCGTTTGGACGTGGCGAATTTACGGGCGAAGGGCTAGGTAACTCAATTCAAAAATTGGAATATTTACCTGAAGCCCATACTGACTTTGTTATGGCAGTGGTTGGCGAAGAGTTTGGCTTACTTGGCGTATTATTTATTGTATTTTTATTAGCGCTACTTATTTTCAAAGCCATGAAAATTGGTAAAGAGTCTCTCTTGCTAGAACAACGTTTTAAAGGATTCTTTGCTTTTGGTATCAGCTTTTGGATCTTCTTCCAAGGCTTTGTCAATTTAGGTATGGCGTTAGGTTTGCTACCAACTAAAGGATTAACTTTTCCTTTAGTGAGTTATGGTGGTTCAAGTTTGATTATTATGTCGATAAGTATTGCGATCTTGTTACGTATTGATCACGAAAATCGCCTAATGAGAGGCGGACAAGCTCGATTAAGGGATGATTAAGTAAATTATGCAAAATAATTCAGAAAAAAAACGTTTATTAGTTATGGCTGGAGGCACTGGTGGACATGTGTTTCCAGCTATTGCTGTTGCACTGTATTTACAGCAACAGGGGTGGGAAATTTGTTGGCTTGGTACCGCAGACCGTATGGAAGCACAGCTTGTGCCCAAACATGGTATTCCGATTAAATTTATTCAAATTTCAGGGTTACGTGGCAAAGGAATAAAAGCCTTATTAAAAGCACCATTTGCCATTACCAAAGCAGTATTACAAGCAAGAGAAATTATTAAAGATTACAAACCACATGCGGTTTTAGGGATGGGGGGATATGTTTCAGGACCGGGTGGCATTGCGGCAAAACTTTGTGGCGTGCCAGTCATTCTACATGAGCAAAACGCAGTAGCTGGCTTAACGAATCGTTGGTTAGCCAAAATTGCAAAATCAGTGTTACAAGCTTTTCCAACTGCTTTTCAACAAGCAGAAGTCGTAGGGAATCCAGTGCGTGCTGAATTATTTACAATGCCAGAACCACAGCAACGTTTTGTACAATCAGAAGGTAGATTAAAATTATTAGTAGTAGGAGGAAGTCAGGGCGCACGCGTTTTAAATCAATGCATTCCTCAAGTGGTTGCTCGTTTAGCGGATAAATTAGAAGTTCGCCATCAAGTTGGTGCTAACGCGGTAGAAATGGTAGAATCACTTTACGATGAACAAAGCAAAAGTGCGGTTAAAATTACCGAATTTATTGACAATATGGCTGAGGCTTATGCTTGGGCTGATTTAGTTATTTGCCGTTCTGGTGCTTTAACAGTCTGTGAATTAGCTGCGGTGGGAACGCCTGCGATTTTTGTTCCGTTCCGACACAAAGACAGACAACAGTATTTGAACGCCAAATATTTGGCTGATGTAGGTGCGGCTAAGATTGTAGAACAGGCTGATTTAAATGCAGATATTTTGGTGGATTTAATTAATCAGTTAGATCGTGAGAAATTGTTACAGATGGCAGAGCGAGCGAAAGCTATGGCTACGCCTCATTCTGCACAACGCGTAGCAGAAGTGATTATGGCGAATGCGAACTAACGAGTAAATAAAGTGAGAAAATAAATGAAACAACGACAAGAAAAAATTAGACAGGCAGTGCCAAGTATGCGCCGCGTAAAACAAATTCATTTTGTGGGAATTGGCGGTGCAGGGATGGGCGGTATTGCTGAAGTGCTATTGAATGAAGGCTATACCGTAACAGGTTCTGATATTGCAGAAAGTGCGGTGACAAATCGTTTAATTTCTTTAGGTGCAAAGATTTATTTTTCTCATCAAGCGGAAAATGTGCTTAATGCGAGTGTTGTAGTAGTTTCAAGTGCCATTAAACAAGATAATGTGGAAGTGGTTGCGGCACATGAAAAGCGCATTCCTGTCATTCAACGCGCGCAAATGTTAGCAGAAATTATGCGTTTCCGTCATGGTATTGCTATTGCGGGAACACATGGCAAAACCACAACAACGGCAATGATCTCAATGATTTATACTCAAGCAGGATTAGATCCAACTTTCGTTAATGGTGGTTTAGTCAAATCCGCAGGCACTAATGCGTATTTAGGTGCAAGCCGTTATTTAATTGCAGAAGCAGATGAAAGTGATGCTTCTTTCCTACATTTACAGCCAATGGTTTCTGTGGTGACTAACATTGAGCCAGATCATATGGAAACTTACCATGGCGATTTTGAAGAAATGAAACGCACTTATGTGAATTTCTTACATAATTTACCATTTTATGGTTTAGCTGTTATGTGTGCGGATGATAATGTGCTAATGGATTTAGTGCCTCAAGTGGGACGCCAAGTGATTACTTATGGTTTTAGCGAAAAAGCAGATTATCGTATTGAAAATTATGAACAAACTGGTTTTCAGGGACATTATGATGTGGTTACGCCAACTGGCGAGCGCATTAACGTATTGCTCAATGTACCTGGAAAACACAATGCGTTAAATGCTACAGCTGCTTTAGCGGTAGCAAAAGAAGAAGGCATTGATAATGTAGCGATTTTAGCTGCTTTAGCGGATTTCCAAGGTGCAGGTCGTCGTTTCGATCAATTGGGTGAATTTATTCGTCCAAATGGAAAAGTGATGTTGGTGGATGATTATGGTCATCACCCAACAGAAGTGGGCGTGACTATTCAAGCGGCTCGCTCTGGTTGGACTGATAAACGCATTGTGATGATTTTCCAACCACATCGTTATTCGCGCACTCGAGATTTATTTGACGACTTTGTACAAGTGTTATCACAAGTCGATGCGCTGATTTTATTAGATGTGTATGCGGCTGGCGAGCAACCTATTGCTGGGGCGGATAGCCGTTCTTTAGCTCGTTCCATCCGCAATTTAGGCAAAGTTGATCCAATCTTTGTAGCTGATCATAATCAGCTAGCAGAAATTATGGATCAAGTTTTACAAGATGGCGATTTGATTTTGTCGCAAGGTGCTGGCAATGTGACCAAACTTTCTCGTCAATTAGCAGAACAATGGAGTAAAGCGTAATAGACCGCGCTTAGTGAATCGATAATTCAGGATTAATAAAAATGAAACAATTAAAACAACAAAAAATCGCAGTATTATTAGGCGGAACTTCTGCTGAACGAGATGTGTCATTAAATTCTGGTGCTGCGGTATTAGATGCTTTGCGTAACCAAGGTTACGATGCTCATCCAATTGATCCAAAAGAAGTGGAAGTAGCGACATTAAAACAACAAGGATTTGACCGCGCTTTTAATATTTTGCATGGACGTGGTGGTGAAGATGGTGTTGTGCAAGGAGTTTTAGAACAAATTGGTTTACCTTATACCGGCTGTGGTGTGATGACTTCGGCATTAACCATGGACAAAATGCGCACAAAAATGTTGTGGAAAGGTTTTGGTTTGCCTATTGCGGATATGGAAATTGTCACAAAAGACACCGCGCTTTCTTTAGATCCTGAAGCTGTGGTAGCGCGTTTAGGTTTACCTTTAATGGTGAAACCATCTCGCGAAGGTTCAAGTGTTGGCTTGACTAAAGTTAAGGCTGTAACCGAATTAAAACAGGCTGTCGATATTGCTTTGCAGCATGATGATACGGTGCTAATCGAAGAATGGTTGGCCGGTGACGAATTGACGGTGCCAGTTTTAGGTGGCGAAGTGTTGCCTGCGGTACAGATCGTACCTGAAGGCGAATTTTATGATTATAATGCTAAATATATTTCAGATAACACAAAATACATTTGCCCAATGCCTTTAAGTGAGGAACGTTGGCAAGAATTAAAAACCTTAGTGAAACGAGCTTATGATGTGGTTGGTTGTCGTGGTTGGAGCCGTATTGATGTGATGACAGACGCACAAGGTCGTTTTCGTTTAGTAGAAGTGAATACAACGCCGGGCATGACAAGTCATAGTTTATTTCCAAAATCAGCAGCAACAGTAGGATATTCATTTGAACAGCTTGTTGAACGAATTTTGGAGTTGAGTGTTTAATGGCTGTAATTAAGCATAAACCAAAACAAAGCAGTATTAAGTTACCGCATTTTGAATGGAAAAATATTATTCAAGTAAAACCATTGTTATTATTGTTTTCTTGCGTTATGGCTTATTATGTTTATGCAAACTGGAATAGTTGGTTAGAAAAACTGGATGATCGCCCAATTAGTTCTTTCGCTTTATTAGGTAAACCGCAATATACTACCCATGCGGATATTCGAGATCGTATTCTAAGTATGCTTGAGCTCAAAGGTTTCTTTGGACAAGATGTGAATAAAGTGCGCCAACAAATTGAAATGATGCCTTGGATTAAGGGGGCGGTTGTGCGCAAGATTTGGCCTGATAAAGTGAGCGTGATTGTTTCCGAATATATGCCTATTGCTTATTGGAATAAGGATCAGTTATTGTCTAGCGATGGCACAATTTTTCAATTACCTTTTGATAAATTGACCAAAACGGATATGCCGCGTTTGTTTGGACCTGATTATCAAAGTGCGGTTGTTTTAGAAGCTTGGCATAAAATTTACGCAGATCTGAAGGATAAAGCGTTAAATTTAAAAACATTATCCATTGACGAACGTGGCTCTTGGGAGGTCATGCTAGATAATGATATTATTCTCAAATTAGGAAAAGGCGAGTGGAAAAGTAAGATTGATCGTTTTGTGACTATCTTTCCACAAATTGAAGTACCTGAGAATAAAAAAATTAACTATGTTGATTTAAGATATAAAGTTGGCGCAGCGGTAAATTTTACTGATGCACGTTAAATAAGAATAGAATAGTGAAGTGATAAAATGGCAAAAATCGTAGATTCAAAAATGGTTGTAGGATTAGAAGTCGGCACCTCAAAAGTTGTGGCTATTGTAGGTGAAGTCTTGAGTGATGGTGTTATTAATGTGTTGGGCTATGGCAGTTGTCCATCGAAAGGCATTGATAAAGGTAATATCACTGATCTTAATGCTGTTGTGAAATCTATTCAGCGTGCGATTGAAAATGCGGAAGCTGTTGCTGATTGCCAAATTATTTCTGTTACTCTGTCTATTTCAGGCGAGCATATTCAGAGTTTAAACGAAAGTGGTTTTGTGCCAATTGTTGATAATGAAGTGACACAAGACGAAATCGATTCTGCTATGCATACAGCAAGTTCAGTAAAATTACCTGAAGGTTTATCCTTATTGCATGTGATTCCACAGGAATACTCAGTAGATAAGCAACAAAATATTAAAAATCCATTGGGTTTACAAGGTGTCCGTTTAACTGCGCAAGCACATTTAATTGGTTGTCATCAAGCTTGGTTAAATAATTTACAAAAAGCCGTTGAAATGTGCGGTTTGAAAGTGGATCAAATTGTCTTTTCAGGCTTAGCATCAACTTATTCTGTGCTTGATGAAGAAGATAAAGATCTTGGTGTTTGTATGATCGATTTCGGTGGTGGCTCCATGAATATCATGGTTTACACCAACGGTGCATTACGTTACAGCAAGGTTGTCCCTTATGGTGGTAATGATATTACAGATTATGTAGCGCAAAGTTTAACGACTTCTCGTGGTGAAGCGGAAAATATTAAAATTACCTATGGAAGTGCGGTCAAACCAAATGAAGATTTAGCGGAACAATTTGCTAAGAAGAGAGTCGAAGTAATGGGGTTAGGCGGAACTGCCTCTCGTACCTTTACAAAAGCACAAATTGTGGATGTAACATCAAGATGTTATAGCGATTTTTTACGTGTAGTGCAAAATGAATTAGTAAAATTACGCCATGAATTAATTGCAAAAGGCGTGAAAGCAGACCTTATTGCTGGTGTAGTACTTACGGGTGGTTCTTCAAATATGGATCAAATCGCTAAATGTGCGAGTGAAATTTTTGGCTCTCATGTTCGTATCGGCTACCCTAAAAATATTGCTGGGTTGACTGATTATGTTAATAAACCTCAATATGCAACAGTGCTTGGTTTATTACAGTATAGTTTTTATAACAATGAAGAAGATGCACCAATTTTTGGACCCTCTGTGAATGAAGACGGTATTTTAGGCAAAACTTGGGGTGGAATTAAGAAAATTTTGAATAAAGTGAAATCAGAATTTTGATAATTTCTGCTTTTTCATCTACAATAGGAAGAATTTTAGAATAATTTAAATGTTAGGGCGCCTAGCATTACGGAGAATACAAATGTTTGAACCTGTACAATATGATTTTGATGATGAAGTCGGTCGCACGCTGATCAAAGTTGTCGGTGTTGGCGGTGGTGGCGGTAATGCTGTAAACCACATGGTTGATAATATGCTCAACAACGGCGGTGTCCTTCTTGGTGAAGATACTATGATTAGTGATGAGCATGGGGAAATTATTTTCTATGCAGTCAATACTGACGCTCAAGCGTTACGTAAAAGTAAGGTTCAACAAACAGTTCAAATTGGTGCCAATACAACCCGAGGATTAGGGGCTGGTGCAAACCCTAATGTGGGGCGTCAAGCAGCTGAAGATGATCAGGACGCTATCCGTAATATGTTAGAAGGTGCTGATATGGTATTTATTGCTGCTGGTATGGGCGGTGGTACAGGTACAGGTGCTGCTCCTATCGTGGCGCAAGTAGCGAGAGAACTTGGTATTCTTACTGTTGCTGTAGTGACAAAACCTTTCTCTTTTGAAGGTAAAAAACGCATGGCGTTTGCTGAATTAGGTATTAAAGAATTATCTAAACATGTGGATTCGTTAATTATTATTCCTAACGAAAAATTATTAAAAGTATTAGGTAAAAATACAACATTAGTTCAAGCATTCTCTGCGGTAAATGATATCTTACGTAATGCGGTAAGTGGTATTTCAGATATGATTACCTCTCCAGGTTTAATTAACGTGGACTTTGCGGACGTACGTACCGTTATGTCTGAAATGGGACGTGCAATGATGGGGGCAGGTATTGCTCAAGGTTCACCAAGCGATGGTCGAGCAGAAAAAGCAGCGCAAGAAGCAGTTGCAAGTCCATTACTTGAAGATGTTGATCTCTCAGGTGCGAAAGGTGTGTTAGTAAATATTACTTCTGGCATGGATTTAGGTTTAGATGAATTCTATACAGTGGGTGATACCATTCGTGCTTTTGCATCTGAAGATGCGACTGTGGTTGTTGGTACGACTTTAGTACCAGAAATGGTAGATGAAATTCGAGTGACTATTGTTGCAACAGGAATTGGTGATGATGAACCTGTTAGTCAAATTCAACCACCTCCGCGTATTCCTCAAGACACTCCAAGTCAAGTGGAGAATAGAGTAGCTCAGGATGTGCCAGAAGTGTTGAAGAAGCCAACTAGCCTAGGCAACAATGATATTTTTAAACCTGCATTCTTACGTGGGAATAATAACTAATATAAACAACTTAAGTTTATAAAGTTGAGACAAATTATGATTAAACAAAGAACGTTAAAACAAAGTGTTAAAGTAACAGGCGTAGGCTTACATAGTGGGAATAAAGTAACCCTTAATTTACGTCCAGCTGCTGTTAATACAGGTATTGTTTATTGCCGTACAGATTTAAATCCTGCAGTAGTTTTCCCTGCGGATGCTAAAGCTGTGCGTGATACCATGCTTTGTACTTGTTTAATAAATGATGATGGCGTACGTATTTCTACTGTTGAACATTTAAATGCAGCTTTAGCAGGATTAGGTATTGATAATCTCATTATTGAAGTGGATGCGCCTGAAATTCCAATTATGGATGGTAGTGCAAGTCCATTTGTGTATCTTCTGTTAGATGCTGGCATTGAAGAACAAAATGCATCGAAAAAATTTATTCGTGTAAAACAGAAAATTCGCGTGGAAGATGGCGATAAATGGGCTGAAATTGCGCCTTATGATGGTTTCCGTTTAAATTTCACTATTGATTTTAATCATCCTGCCATTACTAAAAACTTAAGTTATTATAGTTTAGAGTTTTCCGCGCAGAATTTTGTGCACCAAATCAGCCGAGCAAGAACCTTTGCATTTATGAAGGATATTGAATATTTGCAATCCCAAGGTTTAGCATTAGGTGGTAGTTTGGATAATGCGATTGTATTGGATAATTATCGTGTATTAAATGAAGATGGCTTACGTTTTAACAATGAATTAGTGCGTCATAAAATGCTTGATTCTATTGGTGATTTATTTATGTGTGGCTATAACCTCATTGGTGAGTTTAGTGCATATAAATCTGGTCATGGTTTGAATAATAAACTATTGCGTGCCTTGTTAGAAAATCAATCATCTTGGGAATTTGTGACCTTTGAAGATAAGCAAACTGTTCCTCAAAGCTATATGGCAACACAACAAGTGTTAATTTAATTTGGTCTATAAAGAAAAAGCTATACTGCAAAGTATAGCTTTTTTTATCTAAATAAGAGGTTTATATGATTAATAATTTCTACTTTCACTTACCAACAAAAGTGTATTTTGGTCAAGGACAAATTGCTCAAATTGAACATGCCATACCGAAAAACTCTCGGGTTCTATTGACTTATGGTGGTGGTAGTATCAAATCAAATGGGGTATATCAACAAGTTATTGATGCATTACGCGAACATTATGTGGTTGAATTTGTAGGAATTGAAGCTAATCCTGAATATGAAACCTTAATGAAAGCTGTTGAAAAAGTGAAGAAAGAAAAGTTAGATTTCATTCTTGCTGTGGGTGGAGGATCTGTACTTGATGGCAGTAAGTTTATTGCTGCAGCGGTAAATTATCCAAATGATCCTTGGGAACTGATGGCTAAAAAAGCAGAAATTTACACCGCACTTCCTATCGGTTGTGTGATGACATTGCCTGCAACAGGATCAGAAATGAATGGGATTGCAGTAATCAGTCGTCGTGCTACGCAAGATAAAATCTCAATGGCCTCAGAATTCGTTAAACCTCAGTTTGCTATTTTGGATCCAACCACGACTTATTCTTTACCACCTCATCAAACAGCGAATGGCGTTGTTGATGCTTTTGTTCATACTTTAGAACAGTACCTTACTTATCCTGTTGATGGCAAAATCCAAGATTATTTTGCTGAAGGTGTATTATCAACACTTATCGCTGATGGTCCGAAATTGTTAGTTGATCCAACAAATTATAATGCACGAGCGAATGTGATGTGGGCAGCGACAATGGCATTAAATGATATTTTATCAGTGGGAATGCCAGAAGACTGGGCTTCTCATGCTATTGGCCATGAGTTAACAGCAATTCATGGCTTAGATCATGCACAAACCTTAGCTATAGTTGTCCCTGCATTATTAGAGCATCAAAAAACAGGAAAATGGGAAAAACTCGTGCAGTATGCCAAACGTGTATGGCATTATTCTGGTAATGAGGATGCACAGGCTGTGCAATTTGCTATTGATGCTACTCGTTGTTTCTTTGAGCAAATGGGCTTAAAAACGCGTCTTTCTCATTGTGGATTAGATAATAGCCAATTCCCGTTGATATTACAGAAATTTGCAGAACATAGACCTACTAAAATTGGCGAACGTAATGATATTGATGTGTCAGCGGTTGAGCGTATTTTACAAATGGCGCTGTAATCTTGTATTATAAAGACCGCACTTTTTATTTAGGATGATTTATGTCTTTGGATTTAACGGAAATTCGCCAACAAATAACGCAAATTGATCGCAGTTTATTAAAGCTATTGTCAGAGCGTCATCGTTTAGCTTTTGATGTGGCGAGAAGTAAAGAAATTACGAAGAAACCACTGCGTGATACGGAGCGTGAGTTACAGCTATTACAAGAACTGATTCAATTTTCACAGAATGAAAATTATCAACTTGAACCTCAGTATATTACACAAATATTTCAACGTATTATTGAGGATTCAGTATTAACGCAGCAAGTGTACTTGCAGAAAAAGTTGAATCAGCAACGTGAGAAAAGTATTCACATTGCTTTTTTAGGTAAAAGAGGTTCATATTCACATTTAGCTTCGCGTAATTATGCGATGCGTTATCAGGAGCAAATGGTTGAATTAAGTTGCAGCTCTTTTGAGCAAGTCTTTGAACGTGTTAAATCTGGAGAGGCTGATTTCGGTGTATTACCTTTAGAAAATACCACTTCTGGTTCTATTAATGAAGTGTACGATTTATTGCAACATACGGATTTATGTTTAGTTGGTGAGCTTGCTTATCCTATTAAACATTGCGTGTTGGTCAATGATCAGGATGATTTAGCGCAAATCGATACGTTATATAGCCATCCTCAAGTGATTCAACAATGTAGTCAATTTATCAAAGGGTTAAATCGAGTACACATTGAATATTGTGAGAGCAGTTCACACGCTATGCAGTTGGTTTCGGGCTTAAATAAACCAAATATTGCCGCATTAGGCAACGAAGATGGCGGTAATTTATATGGTTTACGTGTATTAAAAACAGATATTGCCAACCAACCTAATAATATTACACGTTTTATTGTAATTGCGCGTGAACCGCTTTCTGTATCACCTCAAATTGCAAGCAAAACGCTTTTATTGATGACAACCAGTCAGCAAGCCGGCGCATTAGTGGATGCTTTAACGGTGTTTAAACAACATCAAATTAAGATGACAAAATTAGAATCGCGCCCAATTTATGGTAAGCCTTGGGAAGAAATGTTCTATTTGGAAATTGAGGCGAATATACATCATCCTAATACGCAGCAGGCGTTGGAAATGCTTAAAAATCATAGTGAATTTTTGAAAGTGTTAGGCTGCTATCCAAGTGAGATTGTAAAACCTGTTGATGTATCTTAAGAAAAGTGCGGTCATTTTTGATTAAGTTTGAGTAAAAAAATAGGATGCGATGGCATCCTATTTTTTATGTTTAGACAATGACTTATGTTGAATACTGACATTTTTATTTTTGTCTTTGAAGTACTGCCCAATTTGTTCAGCAATATAAACAGAGCGATGTTTTCCACCTGTACAACCAATCGCAATGGTTAAATAACTGCGGTTGTTTTTTTCTAGCATAGGCAACCAGTTTTCAATAAAGGTACGTGTTTGATAGATAAAATTATGTACATCAGTATGGCGTGCTAAAAATTCAATTACAGGTTGGTCTAATCCTGTCATTGGACGAAGTGTTGGATCCCAATGTGGATTGGGCAAGAAACGAACATCAAAAACATAGTCTGCATCAAGAGGAATGCCATATTTAAAGCCGAAAGATTCCACAATAATTTTGAGTTCTTTATCATCTTTTCCACGTAAGAAATTGCGTAATTTCTCTGATAATTCATGAGTTGATAACTCGGTGGTGTCTAAAATAATATTCGCTTGTTGGAATAAGGGTTCCAGATAATCTCTTTCCGCATCAATGGCGGCTTCAAGGGATAAATCCTGGATAGATGAGAGTGGATGTGGGCGACGAGAATCACTATAACGACGGATCAAGGCGGCGCGCTCAGTATCGAGGAAAATGATTTTTATCTGATGTTCTACAGAAAGATGATTAACAATTTGTTCCAAAGAGGAAGAAGATGTTGGCAGATTACGGATATCAACACTAATTGCTGCCATTTTTTGACTTTGAGATAGAATATTCGCGAGTTCTGGTAATAATTCAATTGGCAAGTTATCAACACAATAATAGCCAATGTCTTCTAAGGTGCGTAATGCAACAGATTTACCTGAACCTGAACGACCACTAATAATGATTAATTCCATAGGATTAAATGCGTTTATTCTGTTAGAGAAATAGGGTTGTCTTCAATATGATTGTCAGCATATTCAAAAATTTGCCAAATTTCAACCGCACTTTGTGCAGCTCGGAGCTGTTTATCAAGTGCTTTATCTTTTAATTGCTCACTCAGTTCAATAAGCATCGGCGAATAAGTTTGACAAAGATTTTCAGGGATTAAAATCGCAAATATGAGATCGACTTCTCGGTTATCCGCCGCACCATAATCTATGGGATTAGCGAGTTGCAAGAAAACAGCAACAGGCTTATCCCCTTCGAGCAAACGTGCTCTTGGCATAGCTACGCCGTTACCAATAGCAGTACAGCCGAGTTTTTCTCTGCTAAATAAGCTCTCAAAACATTCAACTTCATCAAACTCAACACCAAGTTGTTGAGTTTGTTCCGCTAAAAGGCGACCTGCCATTTCGAGCGCCACTTTTTTACTTGAACAAATTACACCTTGACGAATGTATTCTGGGGTTAAAAGTGCGGTAAATTTTGCCATTGTTTTGTGATCTTTAATTACAACTTAAACTCTTCACCAAGATAAACACGTTTAACCTGATCGTTATTCATTACTTCATTCGGTGTGCCTGTCGCGATAATATGTCCTTCACTTACAATATAAGCACGTTCGCATACATCAAGGGTTTCACGTACATTGTGGTCGGTAATTAACACACCTAATCCACGATCACGTAAATCAGTAATGATTTTTTTGATATCAATAACGGAAATCGGGTCAACGCCTGCAAATGGCTCATCTAATAAAATAAATTTTGGATTAGCGGCTAATGCGCGAGCAATCTCAACGCGACGACGTTCTCCACCAGACAGCGATTGACCTAAACTGTTGCGAATATGGCCAATGTTAAATTCATCAATGAGTTCATCAGCTCTTGCGCGACGCTGTGCAGAATTGAGATCTTTGCGAATTTCCAATACTGCCATTAAATTATCATAGACACTTAAACGACGGAAAATAGAGGCTTCTTGTGGTAAATAACCAATGCCTTTTTGTGCTCGATTATGCATTGGCAATAGGCTAATATCTTCGTCATCAATTAAAATTCTGCCTTGGTCGTGTCGAACCAAACCAACTACCATATAAAATGAAGTGGTTTTACCCGCACCATTGGGACCTAATAAACCAACAATTTCATTCGAATGAACAGTAAAACTGACATCAGATACTACTTTTCTGCTTTTATAGCTTTTTGCTAAATTCTCAGCATATAAAATAGGCATGTTTTGTTACCTTATTATTTCTTTTTATTAAGTTGGTTAGGAATAAGTACGGTTTTTACGCGTGATTTTGTTGAACCATTTGCTTTCAATTGCTGTTTTTTTACATCGTAAGTAATGCGTTCGCCATTAATTTTACTGTCGAGCTGTTTCAGTTCAGCATTACCTGTCAAGGTTAAAAATTCAGCGCCTAAATCGTAATGTACTTTACTGGCTTTGCCATCAACTGGTTTGCCATCATCAAGTAATTGATGGAAAGTCACTGGGCTACCAAAAGCCTCAACAGTTTCTTTCTTATTTGAATTTTCAGGTGGGCGAGTAATCACCACTTTACTTGCTTTGATTAAAATCGAACCCTGTGTAATCACCACATTATCTGTAAATGTCACAACGCTGTTTTCCATATCCAGTGATTGATTATCAGAAACGATATTAATCGGTTGATTTGTATCACTTTTTAAAGCAAAAGTAGAAAAAGAGGTTAGCATAAGTGTGGTTAAAACTACCGCAGTTTTAGTTATTTGCTTTGTTGATTTCATAATAGGTTTTTACCTGTTCTTTTAATGTTGCAATCTGTTGTTGTAAGTTACCGGTTAATTTTAACCCTGTGGAAGTAAAATTTTGTCCATTAATTTTAACTTGTGTATCAGAACTAATATCCTGAGTAGTTAAATTAACAACGGCATTTTCTGTTTCAACACGTTGTAATTTAGATAATGGCAATAAACTTTGCAGTAATACATTTCCTTCTAAATACAACATATTATTTTTGGTTAATGTCGCTTTGTTCGCGCTGATTTTCCAGCTTTCTTTTTGCTGTGTTTTTGCGTTTTCTATATCAAAAAGATATACCAACGGCGACTCAAAGTTAGTATGACCATCGTTTTCGAAATATTCTACTTTGGGCGAATGGGCAACATATTGTTTGGCACCAGTCGGAGAATACACGATAGTTTTCATTTGCTTGCCAATATATTCAGGGCTTTCTTCTTTTTTAATTAAACCACTCAGACCTGTATCTGATTGATTTAACGAATAAAACCAACCTAATAATACCAACGCAATTACGGAGAGAATAACTGTCCAACGAATATTCATGTATTTGTTCAATGCTCTTTAAAGTTAAACGTGGAAATTATAACACAGCATTTGTTAAATGCTTATATTTATTGATTTGAATAATCTCGTTGGCCAAAAATAGCCGTACCAATACGCACCATTGTTGAACCACTACAAATAGCAGCATTGAGATCATCAGACATTCCCATTGAAAGTGTATCAATTTTCTGTGACGGGAGTACTTGTTGTAATTGGCAAAATAGCGCATACATTTTGTCAAAAACAGCTTTTTGTTGTTCCGTATTTTCCGTTGGTGCAGGAATTGCCATTAAGCCTCGCAAACACAAGTGCGGTAGATTTTCAATGTGTTTTGCTAATGCTAGCATTTCCTCAGGTTTAATCCCTGATTTACTTTGTTCATCACTGATATTAATTTGAATTAATACATTCAGTGGTGCTTTGTTTTGTGGGCGTTGCTCATTCAGACGGTCAGCAATTTTTTGACGATCAAGGGTTTGCATCCAATCGAAATTTTCGGCCACTAAACGACTTTTATTGGATTGTAATGGACCAATAAAATGCCATTCTAGTTGGATACCTTGTTGGTTGAAATAATCAATTTTTTCCACACCTTCTTGCACATAATTTTCGCCAAATGCGCATTGCCCCGCTTGGTATGCTTCAAAAATTGCTTCAACAGGTTTGGTTTTAGAAACGGCTAATAATTTGACCGCACTTTTATCACGTTCCGCTTGTGAACAAGCTTGTTCAATTTGTTGATGAATTTGGGTTAAATTGTTTTTTATTTGCATATTCGCTGGTTTGTCTTTATATTGGGAAATGTTCTACAAGTTAGAACACATTCTATCTTAATTACACTTTCGCGAGTAGGTAAATTTATGAAAAAAGCATTATTAGCATTCACTTTAGCTGCCGTTTCTGTTTCTGCTTTTGCGCATGAACATGGGCATTCTCATGCTGACAAACATAAAATGGAAGGATTAGAAGTGGCAGTTGAATTATTAGATCCTGTAAAAGGTAATACTGCTGTTGGTCATGTTTATATTACTGAATCTAAATATGGTTTAGTCTTTACACCTGAATTAACAGGGCTTACTGCAGGGTTACATGGTTTCCATATTCATGAAAATGCAAGCTGTGATGCAAAAGAAAAAGAGGGCAAATTAGTTGCTGGTTTGGCTGCTGGTGGGCATTGGAACCCAAATAAAGCGGAAGCGCATGGTTTTCCATGGTCTGATGATGCTCATTTAGGTGATTTGCCAGCATTATATGTTGATGCTGAAGGAAAAGCTGCAAATCCTGTATTGGCACCTCGTTTGAAATCCTTAGATGAAGTGAAAGGACATGCTTTAATGATTCATGCCGGTGGAGATAACCATTCAGATCATCCAGCCAAATTAGGTGGTGGCGGTGCAAGAATGGCTTGTGGCGTAATTAAATAATTGGAATTGATAAAGGATAAGCAAGAATTGAAAAATTCTTGCTTATTTTTTTATTTTCTATTTGACAATCCCATTAAATTTCGGTATTTCTAACAGTCATTCTCACGAAGGAAATATTTTATGAAAATGAACCGCACTTTCATTATTATGACCACCACCATTATGATGATTAATGGGGCGGGTTAGTGCGTAATCAAATTCGGTAAAACCCGCAACTTTCAAATAAAGTGCGGGTTTTTTTGTAGTCTTTTTTTTATTTTAAATATTCACAACATATATACATAAGGAAATTCTATGCGAGTACTCAAGTTTGGTGGCACATCATTAGCAAACCCAGAGCGATTTTTACAGGCTGCGGAGCTTATCGAAAAAGCCCATTTAGAAGAACAAGCCGCAGGCGTTCTTTCTGCTCCTGCAAAAATCACCAACCACTTAGTTGCATTATCTGAAAAAGCGACGCTTAACCAACCTACCGAATCCCATTTCACCGAAGCACTTGATATTTTCTATAATATTATCAATGGATTGCATGCTAAAAATAATCAGTTTGATTTAGAAAATACTAAAGCATTAATTGATGCGGAATTTGCACAAATTAAGCAATTAGTTGAGCAGATTCGTCAAGCAGGTAAAGTAGAAGATGCGGTTAAAGCAACGATTGATTGTCGTGGTGAGAAATTATCAATTGCAATGATGAAAGCTTGGTTTGAGGCTTGTGGTTATGATGTAACTGTTATCAATCCAGTAGAAAAATTATTAGCACATGGTTCTTATTTAGAAAGCAGCGTCGATATTGAAGAATCAACAAAACGTGTGGATGCTAAATCTATTCCAACCAAAAATGTGGTACTAATGGCAGGCTTTACAGCAGGTAATGAAAAAGGTGAGTTGGTGCTTTTAGGGCGTAATGGTTCAGATTATTCTGCAGCTTGCTTAGCAGCTTGTTTAAAAGCTAATGTGTGTGAAATTTGGACTGATGTGGATGGTGTTTTCACTTGTGATCCACGTTTAGTGCCAGATGCGCGTTTACTTTCTAGTCTTTCTTATCGTGAAGCAATGGAACTTTCTTATTTCGGTGCGAAAGTCATCCATCCTCGTACAATTGGTCCATTAGTTGAACCAAAAATTCCTTGTTTAATCAAAAATACGGGCAATCCATCTGCGCCAGGTTCTGTTATTGATGGTAACGAACGTGCAAGCGAAGGTTTAGAAGTTAAAGGGATTACTAACTTAGATAATGTGGCGATGTTCAACGTATCAGGTCCAGGTATGCAAGGCATGGTTGGTATGGCTGCTCGTGTTTTCTCAACTATGTCAAAAGCGGGTGTGTCCGTTATTTTAATCACCCAATCATCTTCTGAATATAGTATTAGTTTCTGTGTACCAACTAAAGCAGTCGATAAAGCAAAATCTGCGTTAGAAGTTGAATTTGCCCATGAACTTGCAGCGAAAGATCTTGATCCTATTGAGGTAGCAGGCGATTTATCAATCATCTCTGTTGTTGGGGATGGCATGAAACAATCAAAAGGGATCGCGGCTAGCTTCTTCTCTGCATTAGCAAATGCGAATATCAGTATTGTGGCAATTGCTCAGGGGTCATCAGAACGTTCAATTTCAGCTGTTGTACCTTTAAATAAAGCAATTGAAGCAGTAAAAGCAACACACCAAGCATTATTTAATAACAAAAAAGTCGTTGATATGTTTCTTGTCGGTGTCGGCGGTGTAGGTGGCGAATTAATTGAGCAAATTAAACGCCAACGCGACTATTTGGCAAAGAAGGACATTGAAATCCGCGTTTGTGCATTAGCGAATTCCAACAAAATGTTATTAAATGAAAATGGTCTCAATTTAGAGAATTGGCAAGAGGATTTAGATAATGCAATGCAGCCATCAGATTTTGATGTGTTATTGTCATTTATTAAATTACACCATGTGGTGAATCCTGTTTTTGTTGACTGTACTTCCTCGGAAAGCGTGCCTGCCTTATATGCAAGAGCATTAAAAGAAGGTTTCCATGTTGTGACACCAAATAAGAAAGCGAATACACGTGAAATGGATTATTACAATGTATTGCGCGAGAATGCACGTAAGAACCAACGTAAATTCCTTTATGATACTAATGTAGGCGCAGGCTTACCAGTGATTGAAAATTTACAAAATTTACTTGCAGCAGGCGATGATGTGGTGAAATTCAATGGTATTTTATCGGGTTCGTTATCATTTATTTTTGGTAAGTTAGAAGAAGGTTATACTTTATCAGAAGCCACCGCACTTGCACGTGAAAAAGGCTTCACTGAGCCAGATCCTCGTGATGATCTGTCTGGTACGGATGTTGCGCGTAAATTATTAATCCTTGCACGTGAAACAGGATTGGATTTGGAACTTGAAAATATTGAAGTTGATAGCGTTTTACCAAAAGGTTTCAGTGAAGGTAAAAATGCGGATGAATTTATGGCAATATTGCCATCATTAGACGCAGAATTTAGCGCACGTGTAGAAAAAGCAAAATCCGAAGGTAAAGTGTTACGCTATGTTGGACAAATTGAGGGCGATAAATGCTCCGTTTCCATTTTTGAAGTGGATGCAGATGATCCATTGTATAAAGTGAAAAATGGTGAAAATGCTTTAGCCTTCTATACGCGTTATTATCAACCGATTCCGTTATTACTTCGTGGCTATGGCGCAGGTAACGCAGTAACTGCGGCAGGTATTTTTGCTGATATTCTGAGAACGCTAAAAGCTTAAGGATAAATTATGTTAAGAATTTATGCACCAGCATCAAGTGCAAATATTAGCGTAGGTTTTGATACATTGGGGGCGGCAATATCCCCCATTGATGGATCTTTATTAGGCGATGTCGTTCAAATTGAAGAAATTGAACAGGGTTTTGAGCTAGAAAGTGCGGGTTATTTTGTGCGTAAATTACCCAAAGAACCGCAAAAGAATATCGTTTATCAAGCCTATGTTCTTTTTAGTGAACGAGTAAAATTGCGTGGCGTTACGGTTAAACCGCTACGTTTAACCTTAGAAAAAAATATGCCAATAGGTTCAGGGCTTGGCTCAAGCGCTTGTTCTATTGTAGCTGCATTG
The DNA here is from genome assembly GCF_052384575.1 of Reella acinonychis. Lineage (GTDB taxonomy): Bacteria > Pseudomonadota > Gammaproteobacteria > Enterobacterales > Pasteurellaceae > JBQSUQ01. The sequence continues at coordinate 37,961 of NZ_JBQSUQ010000003.1, forward strand.
GTGGCTCTCAATCGTTTTCATAATGATCCTTTCTCTAAAATGGAATTATTGGAAATGATGGGGGAATTAGAAGGTCGTATTTCTGGCTCCATTCATTATGATAATGTTGCGCCTTGCTATTTAGGCGGCGTGCAATTAATGGTAGAGAGTTTGGGAAATATCAGTCAAACATTACCATTCTTTGATCATTGGTACTGGGTGCTTGCTTATCCGGGGATTGAAGTCTCCACTGCCGAAGCACGCGCGATTTTGCCAAAAAGCTATACTAGACAAGATATGATTTCTCATGGGCGTCATTTAGGCAGCTTTGTTCATGCTTGTCACACAGGGCAAGATGTACTTGCTGCGTTGATGATGAAAGATGTGATTGCGGAACCTTATCGAGCCACTTTATTGCCAAATTTTGCTGAAGTCAAACAAGCGACGCGCGATTTAGGTGCTTTAGCTAGCGGTATTTCTGGTTCAGGACCAACCATGTTTAGCATTGCGGCAGATTTACAAACCGCAACCAAAATTGCCAACTATTTGGAAGCACATTATTTACAAAATAACGAAGGTTTTGTGCATATTTGTCGAGTGGATAATGCAGGGGCAAGGGAGATTGCGTAAAATGTTCAAAAAATTGACCGCACTTTTTTGAATATAAACACTAGAACGGATTATGTAAGGCGATTTCAATCTGTGGAATGATAGAAATGAATTTGCCTATTGCGATACATTAAAATAATTTAAGGAACAATAATGAATTTATATAACATCAAGCACCCAGAGGAAAAAGTGAATTTTAGCCAAGCGGTGCGTCAAGGATTAGGTAAGGATCAAGGATTATTTTTCCCTGAAAATATACCGCACTTTGATGATATTAATGCGCTATTAGATTTGCCATTAGTGGAACGTAGCCAAAAAATTCTTTCTGCTTTCATTGGCGATGAAATTCCAGCGGATAAATTAAATGCAATGGTTAAAAATGCATTCACTTTTCCAGCGCCAGTTGCCAAAGTGGAAGAGCATATTTATGCCTTAGAATTATTTCATGGACCAACGTTAGCGTTTAAAGATTTTGGTGGACGCTTTATGGCACAAGCGCTAGCAACCGTTCGTGGTGATGGCAAAATCACGATTTTAACCGCGACTTCAGGTGATACAGGGGCTGCGGTAGCGCATGCGTTTTACGGTTTAGATAATATTGAAGTGGTGATTTTATATCCAAAAGGAAAAATCAGCCCATTACAAGAAAAATTATTCTGTACCCTTGGTGGCAATATTCGTACCGTTGCCATCAATGGTGATTTTGATGATTGCCAAGCTTTAGTGAAACAAGCATTTGATGATGTGGAATTGCGTCAAACTATTGGTTTGAACTCTGCGAACTCCATCAATATTAGCCGTTTATTAGCGCAAATTTGCTATTATTTTGAAGCAGTTGCCCAGTTACCAAAACAAGAACGTGAAAATGTAGTGGTTTCTGTACCAAGTGGCAATTTTGGTAATCTCACAGCGGGTTTAATTGCGAAAAGTTTAGGTTTACCAATTAAACGTTTCATTGCATCAACTAATGCAAATGATACTGTTCCACGCTATTTGTCAACAGGTGAATGGGCACCGAATGCTACAGTTGCGACACTTTCAAACGCAATGGATGTGAGTCGTCCAAATAACTGGCCTCGTGTGGAAGAATTATTTAAACGCAATGGGTGGCAACTTAAGGAATTGGGCGCGGCTGCATTGAGTGATGCTGAAACCGAGCAAACCTTAAAAGCGCAATATGCGACAGGTTATTTATGTGAGCCTCATGGTGCCATTGCTTATCAAGCGTTGAAAGATCAGCTACAAGCAGATGAAACGGGTATTTTCTTATGTACTGCGCATCCAGCGAAATTCAAAGAAAGTGTAGAGCGAATTTTAAATATTGAGCTACCTTTACCAGAAGCATTGGATAAGCACAATAAATTGCCATTGCTTTCCGATGAAATGGAAAATGATTTTGCTTCCTTGCGAGCTTACTTATTGAAATAATTTGGGATGAATGAAAAGTGCGGTCAAAAAAAGGAAAATTTTGACCGCACTTTATTTTTGTCGCTATACTAACCCACATAATTTGTAATAAAGGAATGTAATATGATCACCGTTTATGGCATTAAAAATTGCGATACTGTAAAGAAAGCATTGAAATGGTTGGCTGATAATAATATTGAACATCAACTACATGATTTTCGTGTAAATGGATTAGATGAAGCTTGGCTGTTGCAAGCGGAAAGCCAATTTGGTTGGGAAAGTTTAGTCAACAAACGCAGCACCACTTGGCGTAATTTGTCTGAGGAAATTAAAAATAACCTTAATCGTGAAAGCGCGCTAAAAGTGTTAACTGAGCAACCGACCTTGATTAAACGCCCTATTATTTTACAAGATGGTAAAGCATTAATGGGTTTTGATGTGAAGCAATATGAAGCGGCTTTTGCTTAAAAGTGCGGTGCAAAATGAAACAGAATATTCTTGACTTAGCTCAAGCATTAATTCAGAGAAAATCGATTAGCCCAAATGATCAAGATTGTCAGCAACTTATTGGGGAAAAATTGGAAGCTATTGGTTTTCAGCTAGAATGGTTGCCTTTTGGTGACACTCTTAATTTATGGGCAACGCATGGTCAAGGCGAACCTTGCATTGCTTTTGCCGGGCATACAGATGTGGTGCCAGTTGGTGATGAAAGTGCATGGCAACATCCGCCATTTGCAGCTGAGATTGTGGACGATATGCTTTATGGACGAGGGGCAGCTGATATGAAAGGTGCGCTTGCAGCAATGGTCGTGGCAGCAGAAACCTTTGTTAAAAATTATCCAGATCATAAAGGCAAAATCGCATTACTGATTACTTCTGACGAAGAGGCGGCTGCGAAAGATGGAACGGTCAAAGTGGTGGAAACCTTAATGGCTCGTCAGGAAAAAGTGGATTATTGTGTGGTTGGTGAGCCATCAAGTGCGAAGCAATTTGGCGATACCATAAAAAATGGTCGTCGAGGCTCAATCACTGCAAATCTTTACATTCAAGGCATTCAAGGGCATGTTGCTTATCCGCATTTAGCCGAAAATCCAGTGCATAAATCCCTTGCCTTTTTACAAGAACTAACCACTTATCAATGGGATAAAGGCAACGATTTTTTCCCACCAACTAGCTTACAAATTGCGAATATTCAAGCAGGAACAGGCAGTAATAATGTGATCCCTGGTGAACTTTATGTACAGTTCAATTTACGTTATTGCACCGAAGTGACGGATGAAATCATTAAAACAAAAGTCACTGAAATGTTGCAAAAATACGGATTAAAATACCGAATTGAGTGGAATTTGTCGGGAAAACCTTTTTTAACAGAGAAAGGACTGTTGGTGGAAACAGCAATACAGGCAGTCAAAAAAGTCGCTGAAATTACACCGCAGTTAGATACAGGTGGCGGCACTTCAGATGCACGTTTTATCGCACAAATGGGAACAGAAGTGATTGAATTTGGACCGCTAAATCATACTATTCACAAAGTGAATGAGTGTGTAAACATAGATGATTTAGAAAAGTGCGGTGAGATTTATTATCAAATTTTAGAACAGTTACTCAATGAATAATCAGTTAATTCTCACAGGTAAAAGTCGTGAACATTTGTTGGCGTTACCAAACGAGCTTTCGCCTAACTATTTTTTGCAAGCAGAAGTGGTATCTGCTTTTGTAGCTATGCAGCAGGCAGCAAAACAAGCGGGATTTAATTTGCAACCCGCCAGCACTTATCGCGATTTTGCACGCCAACAACTGATTTGGAATAGCAAATTTTGTGGCGAACGGAAAGTGCATGATGATAAAGGAATAGCGATTGATTTGAGCTGTTTAGATGATTGGCAAAGATGCCAAGCCATTTTACGCTGGTCGGCAATGCCAGGTGCTAGTCGTCATCATTGGGGAACGGAAATTGATATTTTTGATCCTGATTTGCTTCCCGATGGCCAACAATTGCAACTTGAGCCTTGGGAATATCAAACAGGTGGCTATTTTCAACGTTTAACTAATTGGTTATTAGTTAATGCAGAACAATTTGGTTTTTATTTTCCTTTTTTAGAACAAGAAGATAAAGAAATTGGCTTAGAGCCTTGGCATTTAAGCTATTTTCCTATTGCGGAGCCATTGCAACAGCAATTTAGCCCAGAAATTTTGATGAGCGCTTGGGAAAATGAACAGGTTGCGGCGAAAGCGATTTTGATTGAACGCATTGAGGAAATATTCGCGCGTTTTTGTTTATAAGAACAGTAAAAGGCATCTTAGGATGCCTTTTATATACTTAAAATTCTTTTAATTTTTGCACCGCACTTTTGATATTCTGTGCTTGAGTGATGGCTGAAATCACCGCTACGCCATCAGCACCAAGTTGTTTCAGTTGAGGCGCGGATTCTGTGGTAATGCCACCGATTGCCACGAAAGGTTTATTAAGCGGAATTTTTTTAAGTTGCTCAATACCTTCTATACCAATGGGTTGGGAATGATCTGCTTTTGATGCTGTCGCAAAAATAGGGCCTACCCCAATATAATCAATGTCCTCTAGTTGTTGTGCGTCTTGAATTTGTTCAAGGTTATTGGTGGATAAGCCAACAATAAATTTGCCATTGGTGCGTTTTAATAGCTCGCTGACTGCCATATCTTGTTGACCCACATGAATGCCATCCGCACCGATTTCCATTGCCAATTCCACATCATCATTAACAATAAAGGGCACTTTATATTGGCGGCATAACTCCAAGCATTGTTTTGCCAATATTTTTTGCTGTTCGGGCTGTGAGATCAGTGAATCTTCGCCTTTATCCCTGAATTGAAAGCAAGTGATTCCTGCTTCCAATGCTTGTTTTAATACGTGCAATAGATTCTGGCAAGGATCGCCAGCTAAATGGCGACAATCTTGTGTTCCTGCAATAAAATACACCGATAGCATTTGTTTGATATTATTCATCTTTATAAGCCCAATGGTTTGTTGGTCCATGACCATGTCCGATATTTAACGGGTTGCTAATTGCCGCAGTTATAAATGCTTTGGCTGTTCGAATAGCTTGTTCTATGCTATTACTTTTAGCTAATTCCGCGGCAATGCAAGCAGAGAAAGTGCAGCCTGTACCATGAGTGTGTTTCGTTGGGAAGCGTTTTGCTTCTAAGCAGAATTGTTTGTTTGGGGTGAAAACATAATCTAAACAGACCGCACTTTGAGAATCTACACTGTGTCCACCTTTAATCACAACGGTTTCCACGCCAAACTCTTGTAATAAACGAGCGGCTTTTTCTGCGCTTTTGTGATCATGAATTTTAATACCTGTTAATGCTTCAGCTTCAGGTAAATTTGGTGTCAGCACATGTGCTTTGGGTAGCATATATTGTTTTAGCGCTTGAATCGCTTGTTTTTCTAATAAAGGCTCTGAGCCTTTCGCTACCATAACAGGATCGAGCACAACTACTGGAAAGTTGTGAGTATCCAAACTTTGTGCCACTGTTTCAATAATTTCAGCATTGCCTAACATACCGATTTTTACCGCATTGATATTGAAATCTTCGGCAACTACACGAATTTGTGCGGCAATTGCATCAAGGGGAATGGGCGCAATTCCAAAAACGCCCATGGTATTTTGTATGGTAATGGCCGTAATTGCACTTGTACCAAACACATTGCGCATTTGGAAGGTTTTTAAATCCGCTTGAATACCAGCGCCTCCGCCGCTATCCGAACCTGCAATTGTCAGTGCTTGAGGAATATTATTCATAATTTACCTTTGAAATCTTGGTGATGTCTTCTGTTGTGATACAAGACAATTTGTTTAAAAACTCTACTGCGAAACTACCTACTTCGGTCGTTAAACCTGCAGCGGCTAATTCGCCAGCGACAGCATAAGTTGTGCAAGCCTCAACACAAGCTGAAAAATAATCGTCTTTTTCTGCTACAGCTAAGAAAGCACCAACAACAGCGCCTAACAAACATCCTGAACCAGTGACTTTTGGAAATAAATCGGTACCATTGGCAATTTTCGCGACTTGTTTTCCATCGCTGATATAATCAATTTCGCCGCTAACCGCAACAATGCATTGATATTTTTGCGCAGCAGCTAGCGCAATTTCTGCAATATTTCCTTCGCCTTGACCCGCGTCAACGCCTTTGCTTTCCCATTCTACGCCCGCTAAAAATGCCACTTCGCTGACATTGCCTCGAATGGCGGATACTTTAACTTTATCTAAAATCTGTTGTACGACTTGACGACGATAAGTAGTTGCTCCTGCTCCAACAGGATCTAACACCACTGGAACGCCAGTTCTATTTGCTACTTGACCCGCGAGTATCATTGCTTCAACATCAAGCTTATTAATCGTACCGATATTAATCAATAATGCTCCTGCAAAATTTTGAATTTCTTCTACTTCTTCGGGCATGGTTGACATAAAAGGCGAAGCGCCTAAAGCGAGTAAACCGTTAGCAGAAAAATTGGTGACAACAATATTGGTGATACAATGAATAAGTGGGTTTTGTTCGCGAACAAGATTTAAGTAATTGAACTGCATATAATTTCCTAATTAAAACGACAAGAAAGATACGCAATAATGGAGCGGTAAAAAAGAAAAATTAGTTCCCTACGCCAGTATTAGCTGTATCAGGTTTTACGGGTATAATCTCAGCCATTTAGTAGATAGCACCCCGACTAACCTTGGTAGTCTAATTTATTAAAACAAAAAAACAAAGATAAAAAGTAATAACTGTGATATTGATCACACAAAAGTGCGGTGTAAAATGAAGATGTTTTTGATTATTAAGAATAAAAGAGGAACAGCATGAAGGTAGGTTTAGTACTTGAAGGTGGCGCTATGCGTGGCATTTTCACTGCGGGCGTGCTTGATGTATTTATGCAACAGCAAGTGCATATTGATGGAATAGTGGGTGTGTCTGCGGGGGCATTATTTGGTATTAATTATCCTTCAAAGCAGCAAGGGCGAGTGTTGCGTTACAACCTACAATATTTGAATGATAAACGCTATATGGGGTTGCATAGTTTGTTGACGACAGGAAATATTGTGAATCGCGATTTCGCTTTTTACCAATTACCTTTTGAATTAGACCCTTTTGATCAAGACGCTTTTTTACAATCCCACACTGATTTTTGGCTTACTTTGACGAATGTTGAAACGGGGGAAGCAGAATATGTGAAAATTCAAGATGTGTTCAAGGAAATGGAGTATTTCCGAGCGACTTCGGCGATGCCTTTTGTATCGAAAATAGTAGAAATCAATGGTAAAAAATATTTAGATGGAGGTATTTCAGACAGTATTCCCATTCAAAAGTGCTTTGAATTAGGCTATGACAAAGTGATTGTCGTGTTAACTCGTCCTTTGGATTATCGCAAAACACCAAGTTCAATGTGGTTGTTTAAATTAATGTATAAAAAATACCCTAAACTAATCGAACGCTGGCAAAATCGTTACTTAGAATACAACCAGACCGTAGAACAAATTATTGATCTCAATAATAAAAAACAAATTTATGTAATTCGTCCTTCACAAACTATTAATATTAGTAGATTGGAAAAAGATCCGAAAATGATTCAAAAAATGTATGATTTGGGTATGGCAGATGCAAAAAATGAATTGGCTGGGTTGAAAGCTTATTTAACCAATTAAAAAAATCCCCGCAATAGCGGGGATTTTATTTAGTCAGTTAAGATTAATTCTTTTAAATATTGGAAAATCTCACGATAGGCTTTTGCTGGTTTATTTTGCTCTTTTTCTTTTTTAGCTGAACGAATCAAATTGCGCAAATGCTGGCGATCTGCTTGTGGATATTGCTCAAAAAAAGCCGCTAAATCCTCGTTATTGTACTCGATCAATTCCTCTCGCAATAATTCCAATTTATGCAACATGGCTTGTTGTTGATTATGTTTATTTTCAATTTTTTCTAACGCTTCTTTGATTGGCTCCACATCCATAGAACGCAACAATTTACCAATAAATTGTAGTTGGCGACGTTTTGCTTCACGTTCAGAACGACGAGCTAAATTAATGGCATCTAATAGGGTTTCATCTAAGGGAATTTTTTCTAAATTCGTTTGTGTCAGTTCAACGATTTTTGCCCCTAACTTTTTTAAATCTTCCGCATCACGTTTAATTTCACTTTTACTTACCCAAATAATTTCTTCTTGATCATCAGTCCAATCTAAGTCGACTTTTTTTCCACGCTTTTTCATTTTTTATCCTGTTTGATTGCTTGGCGCTATGTTTCTTAATTTTGCGACATTGTAGCAAATAAGCTAAAATGCCACAAACTTAGGACATTGGATGAGATTGAATAAAAAGGTAAATAATGAAAACTGAACAGAATTCCACCGCACTTTTAAAACAACAAGAACAAGAATTACGTCATGCGGTGAGTTATGCCGTTGAAATTGCTCAGCAAGCAGGGGCAACAGCAGAAGTCGCAGTGACCAAAGTCAATGGTTTATCGGTTTCTACTCGTTTACAAGAAATTGAAAATGTAGAATTTAACAATGATGGCGCTTTGGGTATTTCGGTTTATTTAGGTCAACAGAAAGGTAATGCCTCTACTTCAGATTTAAGCCCTGAAGCCATAAAAAATACAGTAGAAGCTGCATTAGCCATAGCACGTTATACTTCGCCTGATGATTGTGCTGGACTGGCACCTGAAGAATTAATGGCATTTGGAGCGCCTGATTTAGATTTGTATCATCCGACAGAAGTGGATGTTGATCGTGCGACTGAATTAGCATTACAAGCAGAAACGGCAGCATTGGAATTTGATGAACGTATCGTGAATAGCAATGGTGCAGCGTTTAATTCTCATTCTGGCATCCGCGTATATGGCAACAGCTATGGCATGTTACAAAGCTATTTATCAAGCCGTTATTCTATTTCTTGTTCTATTCTTGCTGGTGAAGATGAACAGTTAGAAAGTGATTATGAATACAGTATTTCACGCAATTTTAACCAACTTGAATTGCCTGAATGGGTAGGAAAAAATGCCGCAGAGAAAGCTATTAAACGCTTAAATCCACAAAAAATCGTGACGCAACAAAGCCCAGTGATCTTTTTAAATGATGTTGCAACAGGATTAATTGGGCATTTAGCGGCGGCAGTGAGTGGTGGCAGCCTGTATCGTAAAAATAGCTTTTTATTGGATCAATTAGGTCAACAAGTGTTACCTGATTGGTTTGAAATCAACGAAAGACCGCACTTGTTGGGGCGTTTAGCCTCCACTCCATTTGATAGTGAAGGCGTGCGGACAAAGTCGTTAGATATTATCAAGCAAGGTATTTTGCAAACCTATTTATTAACGAGTTACAGTGCTAAAAAATTGGGGATGCAAACAACGGGGCATGCGGGTGGAATTCATAACTGGCTGGTGAAACCAAATTCTCAAGGAAATTTAACCGCACTTTTACGACAAATGGGAACTGGACTGTTAGTGACTGATTTGATGGGGCAGAGTATTAATATGGTGACAGGCGATTATAGTCGTGGTGCCTCAGGTTTCTGGGTTGAGAATGGCAAAATCCAATACCCTGTTTCCGAAATTACCATTGCGGGCAATTTAAAATCCATGTTACGCAACATAGTTGCAGTCGGCGATGATATTGAACATCGTTCTAACATTCAAACAGGCTCAATTTTATTAGAAGAAATGAAAATTTCAGGTAATTAATTTAAATGAGAATAATTCTTATTGACAAAATTATTCCATTTCAATTAAAATGCTCCCATCTGTTAGGGCGTAGATAGCTAAACAGGTAGGGTAGAAAGTAGATTCGTTAGGGTATAAAAGACCGAAGTGTTACAACTTCGGTCTTTTTTTGTTATGATTGCACTACTTTTTTAACACAAAGGAATTATTATGAAAAAACATCATGTTGATGTCCTTATTTCAGAACAAGATGTCAAAGAGCGAATTCAGGCACTAGGACAAGAAATTACAACCTATTACCAACAAAAACAAATAGATAAGTTAATTGTCGTTGGCTTGTTGCGTGGTTCATTTATGTTTATGGCAGATTTGGTAAGAGAAATTAAATTGTCTGTTGAAATTGAGTTTATGACAACTTCAAGTTATGGCACAGGCATGACAACAAATCATGATGTCAAAATCAGTCAGGATCTGGAAGGCGATATTAAAAATGAGCATGTTCTTATCGTAGAAGATATTATTGATACAGGATATACCTTAGAAAAAGTTCGCCAAATTTTATTGTTACGTGAGCCAGCCAGCTTAGCGATTTGTACTTTATTGGACAAGCCATCTCGTCGAGAAGTGGAAGTGCCAGTTAATTGGATTGGATTCCCAATTCCAGATGAATTTGTTGTTGGATATGGCATAGATTACGCACAACGTCATCGTAACCTAGGCTTTATTGGCAAAGTGGTCTTGGAAGAATAAAGCAAAGTGCGGTGTAAAATCACTGAATTTTACACCGCACTTTTATGAGTATCTATTGTACTTTTTCAATGTGCAAAACATCAATTTCGCTTATGCCAAATGATTTATCTAGTTTACCTCGAATGTTAATTTTATCTTTATAGCTTACCGATAACCCATTCCATACATGGTCTGCAATTTCAATTTTAATCTTATCTTCAGTAAGATCCTTGAATTGATATTCTTGATGATTCAGTTGCTCAACAATATAGCCTTGTAAACTAATGTAACTGCCATTGTGCAACTTTTTCACTTCAGTGATACTGAGCTGACGCTGACTAGTATCACCAAACATCAGTGTCGGTTGGGTTACACAACCTGATATTACACTAAGCGCCAGTAACAACATAAAACAAATACATTTTTTCATGTTTGCTCCTTGTGAAATTTCTTATAAGAAGAGGGAATTAAGTTATTTTCTTTCTCGCCAATAGGTTGCAAAACGCGGTTTTCCATCTTTAGTTAATCCTCGATATTTATATGTAATGATGGAGCCAATAGCTGGTGGCGTTTTTTTTTCTGCTAAATTAAATCCAGAGCCAATTTTGAATTGACCTCGATGATTTTCACAAGTGAGTGATCCCATAAAATTTTCAAATTGTCCTTTTCCTTTATGATGAGCAACCACCGTACATTCTTCATCAAGTGCGGTCTTTAATTTTAAAATTTTATGACTGCGAATTCCCCACTCATAAGCTGCTTGTGGATCTCGCAAAATGACGCCTTCACCTTTCATTTCTTCTATGTTTTTTAAAAATTCTTGCACTTGTTGTGAATTTTTAATCGGAATTTGTGGAATAATTTTTATATAAGGCATGGGATGTTGGGCTAAATAATCTTCTAATGTTTTTAAACGTTCAAATAAATTGCCATCTGCGTGAGGGACGTCAAACACATGTAAAGTTAAATTTTCCCAACCTGTATCGTTTTGTGAACGCACAATAGACGAGATTTTCTCGAATTGATTTCGTTCACTGAACAGCTCACCATCAATGGCAAAAGAGGGAAAGTACTTGGTGAAATAGTGCGGTGGAAATAATTGCTTTTTATTGCGTGTGTACAAGTGCTTACCGTCCCAATAACCTCTCACTCCATCTAATTTCTCACTCATTACCCAACCAGATAAATCTTGGTTTTGATAAGTAGAAACAAGCATTAAATCAGGCAAACTTGCATAGCTGGTAAGCACAAATAGGATATTCAGAAAAATAATATTAAGCCATTTCATCGTCAATCTCTCCTTGCTTTTCTTGAGCATATCCATAACGACAAAGAAAACAAATTTGTGGTCATGAATTTGGAATCTAATTCACAAAATAAAGTGTTTTTAGGTTGAAAGTGCAGTTGGTTTTAGATATTTTTATGTTTGCATAGTATGGGGTAGGAACGTATAATTGAAATCAATGATATTGTCTTTTTATGTGAGGAACTTATGTCTGAAAAAGTAAATAATGATGAGATTGATTTACTTGAGTTAATTAGAATGTTATGGGACAAAAAATGGTGGATTATCTTATCAACTTTTGTTTGTACTGCATTAGCCGCAGCCTATGCGTTTACGGCGAAAGAGCAATGGACATCAAGAACTGAAATCATTAAACCTAGCATAACAGATATGGGCAGTTATTTAGCCTTACGAAAAGAATATGAACGAATCATAGATAACCAACTAGATGTCAATAAATTATCGGATGAATTATATGAAAAGTTTGGGCGATTCTCTCTTTCTTTAGATGAAAGAGAAAGAATGTTAGTGCAAACAGAAGTTTATAAACAACTATCTGAAGGTAAAGATACACAAGCTCAGCGTAGAATACTAAATATATTAGCAAGAGAAAATATTAGTATTTCTACTCCAGATCCTAAGAAAGATCCTAATGCCATCGGTAAACGTTTTGGTTTTAGTGCAGAAACCCCTGAATTAGCCCAAAATACATTGAAATTATTTATTGAGCATATCAATGCTAAAGCAAGTCAATCTCAGTTACACGATTTCAATGTGATGGTAACTCAAAAGATTGCTGATTTAGAATTTTCCCTTAAAAAAATAGAGGAAGAATTAAAAAATCAAAAAGCTGCTGAATTAGAAAAACTTACTGTTATCTTGGATACAATGAAAAAATCTGACATCAAAGATTTATCACCAACATTGAGTTCAAAAACAGAGTCAAACAATTCAGCAGAAATGGTATTAGACGATGATTTTAAGTTGTTTGTGTTAGGGGAACAATATGTCAATGCGAAGATTGATATGGAAAAAGCAAAGCCTATTGTGTATCCTTCTGAATATCTCGCTATTCAAACACAATTAAGAGCATTGAATGGACTAGCAGCAAAAACGAAAGATGCAAATTTAAATGCCTTTAGTTATTTAAGTTCGCCTGATTATCCTGTGATTAAGGATAAACCGAAAAAAGCATTAATTTTATTAATTGGTTGTATTGTTGGTTTTATTTTATCAAGCTTTTTAGTTTTAATGGTTAACTTTTTGAGAAAGAAATAATATGACTAGAATTGCAATTATTCCTGCTAGAGCAGGTTCACAAGGTATTAAAAATAAGAATTTACAATCTGTTGGCGGTATTTCCCTAGTCGGTCGAGCGATTTTAGCCGCCAAAGAATCAGGCGTGTTTGATCAAATTGTTGTCACTTCTGATGGAAAGGAAATATTATTAGAGGCAGAGAAATATGGAGCCATGCCGTTTTTACGCCCGGTAGAATTAGCTCAAAGTGATACACGGACTATCGATACAATAATCCATTGTTTATTGGAATTAGGTATTAAAGATGGGACTATTGCTTTATTCCAACCAACAAGTCCTTTAAGAACCTCACTAGATATTCGAAATGCCATGGAGATATTCTTAGGTGGGCATTGTAAATCTGTTGTTTCAGCCTGTGAATGCGAACACCATCCATATAAGGCTTTCACAATGGATGGCGATGAAATTATGCCTTGCCGAGAACTACGTGATTTTGAGGCTCCACGCCAACGGCTACCTAAAGCCTATCGAGCGAATGGTGCGATTTATATTAATAATATTGCATCATTATTAAAAGAAAAATGTTTCTTTATTTCGCCTATTCGTTTTTATTTAATGCCAACGTATCGTTCAATTGATATTGATTCGACATTAGATCTGCAGATTGCAGAAAATTTAATTAAGAATGAACATTAATGAAAGCAATCAAAGATAGTGCTATTTATTTAATTGGAGAACTAATCTCAAAGGCAATGCCATTTTTGTTATTGCCTTATCTTTCTCGAAAGCTGGGAGTAGAAGGGTTTGGGGAATTAAGTTATTTCCAGACTTATATCTCACTATTTGCCATAGTGTTAGGTTTAAGTCAAGATGGTGCTATCGCTCGCTATTTCTATTTCTATGGTAAACGTTCTTTAGATTTGGTTTTAAAAACAGGATATAGTTATACAATTACCTTAGGAATATTTCTTTCTATTATCGCTTATCTAGTTCATTCTGAAATTCTTTTTTATACTGTTTGGATAGCTGTATTTCAGTCTATTTTATCTGTTCAACTTTCTGTTAGGCAATGTCAGAAAAAGGCTATCTCTTATACAGTTATTCAATTTATGTCAGCAATTGCATTAGCTATTACAACAGTTATAATGCTAGAGTTTTATGATACTAATTTAGTAGAAAAGAGAATATTAGCCATGTTATTTGCTAATATCATTGTATGCTTAATTTCGTATTTCTTTTATAAAAAGGAAATGAAAACAAGGAAAATACTGAGTTATATAAAATATAAGAAATATTTCCTTTATTTGGTTGGCTTTGGTTTCCCTTTATTATTTCACCATGTAAGTTTCTTTCTTAAGGGGCAAGTAGATCGTATGTTCATCTACCATAAATTTTCAGAAAGTGAGTTGGGATTATATGCAATGGGTGCTCAATTGGCCACAATTCTGACAGTTCTTATTATGTCAGTTAACAAAGCTCTAGTGCCATATTTATTTGATAGCCTAAAAAAGAATAAATTAACATTAAATAAACTGCATAAATTAGTATTTTTGTCTTTTTTCCTAATGCCATTTCCAATATTGATTTCATATTTTATTCCAGAACAATGGATATTATGGATTCTAGGAGATAAGTTTGAAGGTGTTAAATATTATTTTATTATGTTTCTTATATCTTCAATTTTAGTTATTCCATATCTTATATTAGTAAATTATTTATTTTACTATGGTAAAAATAAAATGATATCTTTTTGTTCTGTGTTATCTACAATGATATATCTAGTGTGTTTGTTGTTTTTCACAGATATTGGTGTTAAATATATTCCTTATGCGAGTATAATCGGAGCTGTATCTATGCTACCTATTTTATATATGGTGACAATAAGAGTTAATAGAGGTTATGATAATGGAACCATTAATTAGTATTATTACTCCAGTATATAATTCGGAAAAGTATATTCAACAATGTATTGAATCAGTATTATCACAGACTCATACTAATTGGGAATTAATTTTAATCGATGATTGTTCTAAAGATACAAGTGTTGATATTATATCCAAATATCTTTTTGATTTTCGTATTAAATTATTTAAAAATAAAAATAATTTAGGTCCAGCATTGACTAGAAATGTAGGATTAGATAATGCTACAGGTGATTATATTACTTTCTTAGATAGTGATGATTTCTGGTCTAAACAACACTTAGAAAATCAACTAAGATTTATGATTGATAATAATCTCCAAATTAGTCATGGTAATTATCATTTTTGTGATCTAGAAGGTAATATTATCAAATCCATCAATGTTACTCCTAAGATAGATTACTTTTGTTTGTTAAAAGGTAATCAGTTTAAAACAATGTCAATGATGTTATCAAAAGATTTAATAGGAAATCATCGATTTGAGAATATCAAACATGAAGATTATGCATTTTTCTTGGAATGTTTAAAACGAACAAATTATTCTTTAACAGATCATTCATCTATTGATTCATATTGCCGCATTGGAAGCGGTGTCAGTGTATCTTCAAATAAAATAAAAAGTGCGGTTTGGACTTGGGATATTTATCACAAACATCAGAAGTTAGGGGTAGTTAGATCTTGTTATTATTTTATCCATTATGCTTATAATGGTTTTATGAAATATCGTTGATTTTCTTAGGGGAGTTTTATGATTTCAATCATAATCATTACTTATGGACGCAAAGAAGAATTATTTGAAACCTTAAAATGTATAAACCAATATCAAGGTGAAGATATAGAATTACTATTACTTGATAATAATCCTAGTAATGCTTTAGAAGCTGCAGTGAAAGAGTTAATATCAAATTCTAATATTAGATTTATTTATTTTCAAGATGGAGTTAACTATGGTGTTGCTGAAGGAAGAAACTATTTAATTGAAAAATCTAGAGGAGATATATTAATTACGTTAGACGATGATATTGAAATTGATAATATTACTCAGTTAGTTAATAAAGTTGAAAGTTACTTTTCTGAAAATAGAAATGTTGGAGCTTTGGCTTTTAATATAAAGAACTTTTATTCAAGAGAAAGTCTTCGTCATGAAATCCCTCATGGTAATAAAAATCTTGATTTTTCTAAGAATATGCTTACTTATTACTATATTGGAGCAGGTCATGCAATAAGAAAAGATGTTTATAATCAAGTAGGGCTTTATCCGAATGATTTAGGTAAATATGGTGGTGAAGAAAGAGACCTCTCTTTTAGAATATTGGAAGCTGGATATGATATTTTATATGTAAGTGATATTGTTATTTATCATAAAGTTTCTCCTTATGGTCGTATGAAAAAAGAAGAAGAAAATTTTTATCGCTATCGTAATCAACTAGTTGTTCTTAATCGTTATATGCCATTCAAATATAGAATTACTTCAAATATATTTTGGAGTTTATTCTATTTATTAAGGATGAAAGGTAGTTTGTTTAAGATAGTTACAGTTCTTAATGAAGTGAAAAAAATTACTAGAAACACAATATCAGAAAAAACATTGTTAAGAATGAAGAAATTAAGAAGTAGGGTGTACTATTAATGAGTATATATATTTTTATTTTGCTGCTCTTAATTTTAGGTTCTATATTTGATTTATATAATAGCCGTATAAAAAATATTATATTTAATGTCCATTTCTTTTTTGTTTTTCTATTAGCTACCCTAAGATATGGGGTTGGAGTGGATTATTTTCAGTATGAGAATTTATTTGATAATGCTTATCCTATATGGGATCTATCGTTAGATTATTTTCTGTATAATCAGCATAGTATAGAATGGGGTTATTTACTTCTAGAATCGTTAATAAAGTCCTTTACTCCAGATTATGCTATTTTTCTACTTATTTATAATTTTATACTATTTTATTTTTTATATAAAGGTATTAAAAATTATTCAAATTACAATATTCAGTTATTTTTGTTTTATTGTTTTATACTTCCGATTTATGCTATAGAAGCATATAGGCAAGCAATGGCTATGGTTATATTTCTGTATAACTCTAAAAATTTATTAAATGGGAATTTATATAAATACTCTTTTTGGGTTCTTGTTGGTTTTCTATTCCATAAGGTATCTTTGTTGTTGTTGCCTCTATATTTTCTTGTTAGAATTACAATTTTTAGAAAGGTGTCATTTCTAATAGTATTAATAGTATTGTCGTTTTTGATTTCTTATTTTGATTTGGTTGGTAAATTTATCGAGTTTTTATTTTTATATTTTGGGGATAGCTCTTTAGTAAAAAGAGTTCACCTTTATTATTTTATTAAGCATGATCCAAGCCTAACAATAGGGTTTGTTGCGTATTTACAGAGATTCATTATTATATCTATAGCCTTGTTCTATAGAAATCTATTTCAAGATAAAATTATACAACTTATATTGTTTTATCCAATAACCTATTTTATTTTTTCTAATGTAGGAGTTTTGGCAGGTAGAATATCAGCTATTTTTCTTGTTTTTTACTTGATCTATTTTGGGGGGTTATTAAGCAAGGATATAAAGTTAAAACCATTTATTTTTATTTTTTTAATATTATATGGTTCTTCAATTTTTTATAAAGATATTCATACTTATCATAAGGATAAGGAAATATATACTCATATACCATATAAAAATGTGTTATTTGATAGGTAGGATAAATGGTAATTAAAAATAATTTTATATTTATAGTTAGTGGCTTTAGGAATTTATTATTAATTCTGTTGTTGCTTCCGAAAGATTCTATTGAAAATGGTTTGTTTGTTGCTGATTTTAACTTGAAATCACTTAAGTGGCTTAATTATAGAAAGAAAACTGTTTTCGTCAAGAAGCCTAAAAGTATAATAGAGAGTATATTTATGACGATTTATTTAAATATATACTCGTTTTTTATATTGAATAGGGGGAGTAGAGTTAATAGAGTTGTCTATGGAAGTGATCATATTATTGGAGCAAAATATTTCTTAAGGCGTTTTCCTTTTATCTTGATTGAGGATGGTACGGCAAATTATGACCCTAAATCATATCAACGTAGCTGGAAAAATAAATTGTTTTCTATCCCTACTTTTGGTGTATATAAAAATGTAACGAAGATTTATCTTACACAGAAAAAGAATATCCCTGATATTATAAAAAATAAGGTCGACTTTGTTGATGTTAGAGAACTTTGGAATAAAAAAACATCAGAGGAAAAAGATTATATATTAAGTTTTTTTAATATTGATGATATGAAATTATCTATCTTAAAACAAAAGAAGCATATTTTATTCACTCAACCACTATCGGAAGATGGAGTTTTAACAGAAGAAGAAAAGGTAGATTTATACTCTAAAATAGTTAAAAAATATGATAAAACCTCTTTAGTGATCAAACCTCATCCTAGAGAAAAAACGAATTATAGCATTTTATTTCCACAAACTTACATATTTGAAGATGCTCTTCCTGCTGAGCTTTTAGAATTATTGGGAGTAGACTTTGAGCGAGTGATTACATTATTTTCTACAGCTGTTTTACAATATCCAAAAGAAAAAATAGATTTTTACGGTACTAATTGTCACTCTAAATTAATAGAACGTTTTGGTATAGTAGATATATTTGATGTTAATTGTAATTTATAATTGATTTGTTGGAGGTGTAGGGTATATGAGACGGCAGAAGGAACTAGTTTGTAAATTATTATTACTTATTTCGGATATATTGTCATTTTCTTTTTCCTTGTTTATGGCTATATATATATTAAAGATAGTTTATGGAAATATAAATGTGTATTTGCCAGATGCGCAAATACTAGATGTATTTTCTTTACATTTGTTTTTAGGCGCTCTTTGTGTTACTTGGTTTGCTATACGATTAAGACATTATACTTACCGTAAACCATTTTGGTTTGAACTAAAGGAAATAATAAGAACATTATTGATATTCTTTATTATTGAGCTGTCAGTGATGGCTTTTTCCAAATTATATATTTCACGTTATCTTTTCGTATCTGTATGGTTAATTAATTTAATATTATTTCCTCTAACTAGAATTGCAGTTAAACTTTATTTAATAAAAGCTAAATGGTATCTAAAAGAAACCGTTATAATTGGTAGTGCGAAAAATGCGATAGATGCCTATGTTGCACTACGAAGTGAAACCTATTTAGGTTTAGATATTAAATATTTTATATCATCAAATAAAGAATTAGTCTCACATTTTAATATTCCTGTGTTAAATGAGGACGAATTTAATCTTAAAGAAAAATTCTCTCAAAGATATACTCAATTTATTATTGCATTGGAAAATGAGGAATGCGATTTACAAGAACATTGGTTGCGTAAACTTGCATTGAATAAGTTTCGTTCTATATCAGTCATCCCTACCATAAGAGGTTTGCCATTATACAGTACTAATATGTCGTTTTTATTTAGCTATGAAATGATTTTATTAAGGGTGAATAATAATTTAGCTAAACGATCTTCCCGTATTTTAAAAAGAACAATGGATATCGTTTGTTCTATTTTGATTATTCTGTTGTTATCACCTGTATTATTAACGCTATATTTCTTAATTAAGCGAGATGGTGGTGATGCAATTTATGGTCATAGTAGAATTGGGCGTAATGGGGAGCCATTTGATTGCCTTAAATTTAGATCTATGGTGGTAAATTCTAAAGAGGTTTTAGAAGAACTTTTAGCAAATGATCCTGAAGCCCGTGCTGAATGGGAAAAAGATTTTAAACTTAAAAATGACCCTCGTATTACAAAAATCGGACATTTTATTCGTAAAACTAGTTTAGATGAGCTACCACAACTCTTTAATGTTCTTAAAGGGGAAATGAGTTTAGTTGGTCCTCGTCCAATTGTAAAAGATGAATTAGAACGCTACGAAGAAGATGTGGATTATTACTTAATGGCAAAACCAGGTATGACAGGTTTATGGCAAGTGAGTGGTCGTAATGACGTAGATTATGAAACTCGAGTATATTTCGATGCTTGGTATGTTAAAAACTGGTCATTATGGAATGATATTGCCATCTTATTTAAAACAGTAAATGTGGTTTTGAAACGAGATGGTGCTTATTAAACCATGAAAATACTTATCACAGGCGGAGCTGGTTTTATT
Source organism: Reella acinonychis (assembly GCF_052384575.1). Taxonomy (GTDB): domain Bacteria; phylum Pseudomonadota; class Gammaproteobacteria; order Enterobacterales; family Pasteurellaceae; genus JBQSUQ01. Next base: position 58,018 of record NZ_JBQSUQ010000003.1, read on the forward strand.
GGCTCTGCTTTTATTCGATATTTAATCAATAACACAGATCATCTTGTTATTAATGTTGATAAATTGACTTATGCGGGGAATTTGTCTTCATTAGATGAAGTCTGTGTTTCTCCTCGCTATCATTTTTATCGGGAAGATATTTGCGATAGAAATGTGATGCAAGGAATTTTTACGCAACATCAGCCTGACGCGGTTATTCATTTGGCAGCCGAGAGTCATGTTGACCGCTCGATAAATGGTCCTGCTGATTTTATTCAAACTAATATTTTTGGTACTTATAACTTGCTCGAAATTGCGCGGGATTACTGGGCTAGTTTAGATGGGGATAAAAAAGCGCGGTTTATTTTTCAACATATTTCTACAGATGAAGTTTATGGTGATTTAAGTCCTAATGCTGCTCCCTTTGATGAACAAAGCCGATATCAACCAAGTAGTCCCTATTCTTCATCCAAAGCCGCAAGTGATCATTTAGTGAGAGCTTGGCATAGAACCTATGGTTTACCAATTTTACTGACTAATTGCTCGAATAATTATGGGCCTTTCCAACATCCCGAAAAACTCATTCCTTTGATGGTTTCAAATGCTATTCAGGGAAAAAAATTACCCATTTATGGAAGCGGACAACAAGTTCGTGATTGGTTATTTGTGGAAGATCATATTGAGGCGCTTTATCTTGTATTGCAAAAAGGGCAAGTTGGTGAAACTTACAATATTGGTAGCAACTGTGAAAAAACTAATATTGATGTGGTGAATATGATTTGTGACCTATTAGAAGAATTCGTGCCAAACAAGCCAGCAGGTGTAGTTCAATATAAAGATTTAATTACTTATGTTGCGGATCGTCCAGGTCATGATAAAAGGTATGCCATCAATTCAAGCAAAATTCAGCAACAACTCGGTTGGCAGCCTAAAGTCAATTTGGTGACGGGTTTACGCAAAACGGTAGAGTGGTATCTTCATCATACAAACTTGTGGAAAAAATAAAATTATCTCTGCCAATTCGTGTAGAAACTGATATATTGTAATCATTGTTTTTTTATTTTTAAGGATAAAAATGAACGTTTTCCTTTCTTTTGAATCTTGCAGCGCAGAATGGGGTAAAAATGCTATTCTGAGTTTTCAAGATAATCAGGCGATTATTCATTGTTCGCAAAACTGCGAAAAAAAAGACCGCACTTTAGTGCAGAAAGCAGCTCGTAAGTTACGTAATCAAGGAATTTCTAATGCTGATTTATCTGGAAACAATTGGTCATTGGAGTTTTGTTGGGCATTTTATCAAGGCTTTTATAGTGCAAAACAAGATTTCTCAGTAGATTTTCCAACACTATCTGAATTTGAGAACGAAGAGTTATTTAGCCGAATTGAATGTATTGATTTTGTACGTGAAATCATTAACTTACCCTCTGATGTCTTAACCCCTGAAGCATTGGTAAATCGAGCAGCTCAATTTATTGAACAACAAGCTGCGGCTTGGGAAGAAGGCGTTGTAAGTTATAACATCATTAAAGGCGATGAGTTAAAAGAATTAGGTTATCAAGGTATTTGGACTGTAGGGCGTGGCTCGGTAAATCCGCCTGCTATGTTACAGCTTGATTTTAATCCAACGGGCGATGAAACTGCGCCAGTTTTAGCTTGTTTAGTGGGCAAAGGCATTACTTTTGATACGGGTGGTTATAGCCTAAAGCCAAGCAACAATATGGACAGCATGAAATCTGATATGGGGGGTGCTGCTTTATTGACTGGCGCATTGGGTTTAGCGATCGCACAAGGATTGACGCTGCGAGTTAAACTTTATTTATGCTGTGCGGAAAATATGATTAGTAGCAATGCCTTCAAATTAGGGGATATTATTCAGTATCGAAATGATGTTTCGGTTGAAGTAATGAATACGGATGCTGAAGGGCGTTTGGTTTTAGCTGATGGTTTAATTGAGGCAAGCCAGCAGCAAGCACAATTTATTATTGATGCAGCAACATTGACTGGTGCGGCAAAAGTGGCGGTCGGTAACGATTATCACTCAGTACTTTCCATGGACAATCTGCTGGTTGAAGATTTATTACATTCAGCTCAACAAACTCAAGAACCATTTTGGCGTTTACCATTTGAAGAACTACATCGCGGACAAATTTCTTCTGCTTTTGCAGATATATCAAATACAGGTTCTGTGGCTGTGAGTGCAGGGGCAAGTACTGCAACAGCATTTTTATCTTACTTTGTTGAAAATTATCAACAAAATTGGTTACATATTGATTGCTCAGCCACTTATCGCAAATCGGCGAGCGATTTATGGGCAGTTGGGGCAACAGGGATTGGCGTGCAAACTCTTGCAGACTTATTATTAACAAAAGGAGAATAACATGGCATTAGAATATACATTTTCAATCATTAAGCCAGATGCGGTTGAGCGTAATTTAGTTGGTGCGATTTTAGCGCGTTTTGAATCAGCTGGTTTTCGTATTGCAGCGACAAAAATGTTGCATTTAAATCAAGAACAAGCAGAAGGTTTTTATGCAGAACACAAAGGAAAGTCTTTTTTTGAGGGATTGGTGCAATATATGATCTCTGCGCCCATTGTGGTTTCTGTATTAGAGAAAGAAAACGCGATAAAAGATTACCGCACTTTAATTGGTGTTACTGATCCGACATTAGCAGAAGAAGGTACGATTCGTCGTGATTTTGCGGAAACTAAAACCCGTAATTCAGTGCATGGTTCCGATAGCCCTGAAAGTGCGAAACGTGAAATTGCCTATTTCTTCGTGGAATCGGAAATTTGTTTAAAATAATGCCTGTGAGCGCAAGTTTTTTATTCCCTGAATAATTAATTTAGGGAATTTTTTTATGTAAAGATTGAAATTTATTCAAAAATCTGTATTATAGCCGTCTATACTTCTAAATGAAATTAAGGAATATTATGTCTAGCTATTTATTTACTTCTGAATCTGTATCAGAAGGCCATCCAGATAAAATCGCCGATCAAATCTCAGATGCGGTATTAGATGAAATTTTAAAACAAGATCCTAAAGCGCGCGTAGCTTGTGAAACCTATGTGAAAACCGGTATGGCGCTCGTTGGCGGTGAAATCACCACTTCTGCATGGGTAGATATTGAAAATTTAACGCGTCAAGTGATTTGCGATATTGGTTATAAACATTCAGAAATGGGCTTTGATGGTCATTCTTGTGCGGTGTTAAATGCTATTGGTAAACAATCTTCTGATATTAATCAGGGCGTGGATCGTGCAAATCCATTAGATCAAGGGGCGGGTGACCAAGGCATTATGTTTGGTTACGCGACCAATGAAACGGATGTATTAATGCCAGCAGCTATTACTTATGCGCATCGTTTAATGGAACGCCAAGCAAAAGTGCGTAAAGATGGAACATTATCTTGGTTACGTCCAGATGCAAAAAGCCAAGTCACGCTAAAATATGAAGATAACAAAATTGTTGGTGTTGACGCAGTGGTTCTTTCTACTCAACATTGCGATAGCGTAAATCAAAAAGATTTGCATGAAGCTGTGATGGAAGAAATTATTAAACCTGTATTGCCTGCACAATGGTTATCAAAAGACACCAAATATTTTATTAATCCAACTGGGCGTTTTGTGATTGGTGGACCAATGGGAGATTGTGGTTTAACTGGTCGTAAAATCATCGTGGATACTTACGGCGGTGCAGCTCGCCATGGTGGCGGTGCATTCTCAGGTAAAGATCCTTCTAAAGTAGACCGCTCTGCTGCTTATGCGGCTCGTTATGTCGCGAAAAATATTGTTGCTGCAGGCCTTGCAGATCGTTGCGAAATTCAGCTTTCTTATGCAATTGGTGTGGCAGATCCTACTTCTATTATGGTGGAAACCTTTGGTACCGGCAAAGTAGCAAACGAGTTATTAGTTGCCTTAGTGCGTGAATTCTTTGATTTACGTCCTTATGGCTTAATCAAAATGCTTGATTTAATCCAACCCATTTATCGTGAAACTGCAGCTTATGGCCACTTTGGGCGTGAACAATTCCCATGGGAAAAAGTGGATCGTGCAGAAGAATTACGTGCTGCAGCGGGCCTAAAATAAATCATTTCACTATATAAGGCGAGCTTGCTCGCCTTTCTTTTTATGCAAACAGAAACCCAATTCCGACATTTAAAAATGCAGGTGCAATGGCGGTTAACCCATTGTTTACAGATTGCAGAACAACATTTTAAGCGTCGTTTCCCTTCTCCTGCTGTCACTTATGAACTGAAAGGCGTAAAAGCAGGTGTCGCTTATTTGCAGAAAAACCTTATTAAATTTAACCGTACTTTATTATTGGAAAACCCCACTGAATTTATCCAGCAAGTTGTGCCACATGAATTGGCGCATTTATTGGTCTATCAACAATTTGGTAGAGTGAAACCTCATGGTAAAGAATGGCAATTTGTGATGGAACATCTTTTTAATTTGCCAGCGGATACTTGCCATCAATTTGATGTGACGAATGTACAAGGGCGTACTTTTGCTTATGAATGCCAATGCCAAACCCATTATTTAACGACTCGACGTCATCATAATATTCAACGAAAAAGAGCGGTGTATTTATGCCGAAAATGTAATGCTCCATTGATTTATTCCAATAATGAATAGTTCTCCCCAAACTTTGTTTTCAGATGTATTTTTTCTTTTCCAAACTTGAAATTTATTTTTCTAAACCTATTTATATGAGGTATTTCAATAAATTTTGATAAAAAGGAAAAGTATATGTCAACCAATCAAGAAACGCGTGGTTTTCAGTCAGAAGTGAAACAGCTTCTTCAATTAATGATCCATTCTTTATATTCCAACAAAGAAATTTTCTTACGTGAACTTATCTCAAATGCTTCAGATGCAGCAGATAAATTACGCTTTAAAGCGTTATCCGCACCAGAACTTTATGAAGGCGATGGTGATTTAAAAGTACGCATTAGCTTTGATGAAAGCAAAGGAACTCTGACGATTAGTGATAATGGTATTGGTATGACGCGTGAACAAGCGATTGATCATTTAGGTACCATTGCGAAATCAGGAACGAAAGAATTTTTAACCGCACTTGGTAGTGACCAAGCGAAAGATAGCCAATTGATTGGCCAGTTTGGCGTTGGTTTTTATTCAGCGTTTATTGTTGCGGATAAAGTAACGGTGAAAACAAGAGCAGCTGGCGAAGCAGCTGGTAAAGGGGTGTTGTGGGAATCTGCTGGCGAAGGGGAATATTCGGTTGCTGATATTGAGAAAAAAGATCGCGGTACAGAAATTACCTTACATTTACGTGAAGATGAAAAAGAATTCTTAAATGAATGGCGATTACGTGAAATTATCGGTAAATATTCGGATCATATTGGTTTGCCTGTTGAGATTTTGGCAAAAGAATATGACGATGAAGGCAAAGAAACTGGCATTAAATGGGAAAAAATCAATAAAGCGCAAGCGCTATGGACACGTGCGAAAGGCGATATTTCTGATGATGAATATAAAGAATTCTATAAGCACTTAAGCCATGACTTTGCTGATCCATTATTATGGGCACATAATAAAGTAGAAGGAAATCAAGAATATACTAGCCTTTTATATGTGCCGTCAAAAGCGCCTTGGGATTTATTTAATCGTGAACATAAACATGGCTTGAAACTCTATGTTCAACGAGTGTTTATTATGGATGATGCGGAACAATTCATGCCAAATTATTTGCGTTTTATGCGTGGCTTAATTGATAGTAATGATTTACCGCTTAATGTTTCTCGTGAGATTTTGCAAGATAACAAAGTCACTGCGGCGTTACGTAAAGCATTGACCAAGCGTTCATTACAAATGTTGGAAAAACTGGCCAATGATGATGCTGAGAAATATCAAGGTTTTTGGAAAGAATTTGGTTTGGTATTGAAAGAAGGTCCAGCAGAGGATGTGGCTAACAAAGAAAGCATTGCTAAATTACTCAGATTTGCTTCAACTCACAATGAAAGCAGTGAGCAAAACGTGTCGCTCAGCGATTATGTTGCACGCATGAAAGAAGGGCAAAAAGCCATTTATTATATTACGGCAGATAGTTATGTTGCTGCGAAAAACTCACCGCACTTAGAACTCTTTAATAAGAAAGGCATTGAAGTGCTATTACTTTCAGATCGTATTGATGAATGGATGTTAAGTTATTTAACAGAATTTGATGGCAAGCAATTACAAACAATCAGCAAAGCCGATTTGGATTTAGGGGATTTGGCAGATAAAGAGCCAGAGCAACAAAAAGAGCAAGATGAACAATTTTCTTCTTTTGTTGAGCGCGTGAAAACCTTATTAGGCGATCGAGTAAAAGAAGTGCGTTTAACACATCGATTAACTGATACACCAGCTATTGTCTCAACTGGTGATGATCAGATGACGACGCAAATGGCAAAATTATTTGCAGCGATGGGACAACAGGCGCCAGAAGTGAAATATACTTTTGAACTTAACCCAGAACATAGTTTAGTGAAGAAAGTCGCTGATGTTGCTGATGAACAATTATTTGCAGATTGGATTGAGTTATTGTTAGAACAAGCAATGTTTGCAGAACGAGGCACATTGGAAAATCCAATGGCATTTATTAAGCGTATGAATGCCTTTTTACAAAAATAGCATTGTGCATTAAAAATACAGTTGTTTTTTTTTTGTGCGATTGACGTATAATAAATCTGCTCTATGGCATGTGGCGATAGAGTGGAATAAACAATTTTAAAAGGATACGCTATGAAAAAAGTTCTATTTGGTTCAGCATTATTTGCTATGGCTTTTGCGGCTAATGCAGCGGATTTACATCCAAAATGTGATGAATATTTCAAAGCAGTCGATGCTTATGTTGAGAAAGCGCCTGAAGCGGTAAAACAACAAATGAATGCAAGTAAAGAGCAAATGAAAATGGCACCAGCCGCAGCACAAGAACAAACCTGTGCTATGGCGCTTGAACAGCTAAAAAAAATGCCAAAAATGTAATTTTTGCGTATAATTCAAAGCCAGTTTTGACTGGCTTTTTATTTTATGGCAACTTTCATCGCTTACGCTAATATTCAACAATCTTATCCAACTGATCTAGTACCTGAATTATTTTGGGGAAATAAACAACGAGTTGCTTCTTCTAATCCTCGTGTTAAACAACGCAGTGAATGCCAAAAATTAGCCTATTTTTTGCTTCATCAACTTTGTGAACGTGCGCAAGTTGATACTTCCTTATTAAATCAAGTCTATCGAACTGCAAGTGGCAGACCGCAATTTCCATTAACTCATATGGATTTTAATATTAGCCATTCGGATAACTGGGTGGCAGTGATTTTGAGCATTGATGAAAAGCCAAATGCAGTAGGCATTGACATTGAGTTTGCGAAAAAGTCGAGAAATTACACCGCACTTTTGCAACATTTTGCCTCTCAATCTGAGCAAAAATGGTTTGCACAACAAGATAATCCTGAAGTGGCGTTTTATCGTATTTGGTGTTTGCGTGAAGCCATCCTTAAATCACAAGGTGTTGGTATTGTGAAATTAACGGAAGTGGAACACTATCCGACTCATCAACAATTGTATTCATCTCATTGCCCGCAAGGAGAACTGTTATTCGTCGATGATCTGCCTTTTTATTTAGCTGCATTTACAACAGAGGGAAAAAGTACGGATATCCATTGTTTCCACTGGCGAGACGATACTTTAATGCCAACCCATCTGCCGCATGCGTTGCACTATGCGGTTAATCCGACAAAATGAAAAAGTTTTTTGTGACAGAGTTCAAATTCTAATAAAAAAGTTGTCGCATGCTTTCCTTTTTTTAGTATTCTACTTCAAATGAAGTGATTTGATTTGTGAAAATTTATTATGTCTGAAATTCAACAATTTACTCAAAATGATATTGAAATTGTAAATGAAACAACCCTTTACGATGGTTTTTTTAAGCTCAAGAAGATTCAATTTCGCCATAAATTATTTGCCGGTGGCACTAGCGGAATTGTGACAAGAGAATTATTAGTCAAAGGGGCAGCGTCTGCGGTAATTGCTTATGATCCTAAGGAGGATTCTGTTGTTTTAGTTGAGCAAGTTCGTATCGGTGCTTATGATCCAAAATTACCAAATTCACCATGGTTGTTAGAATTGATCGCTGGTATGGTGGAAGAAGGGGAAACGCCTGAAAGCGTGGCTCAGCGTGAAAGTGAGGAAGAGGCTGGTGTCGCGGTTTCTCATTTGCAGCATGCATTAAGTGTATGGGATAGCCCAGGTGGAGTGATCGAACGCATTCATTTATTTGCGGGTAAAGTGGATAGTAGCAAAGCAACAGGATTACATGGTTTAGCCGATGAGCATGAAGATATTAAAGTGCATGTTGTGAAGCGTGAAACTGCATATCAATGGGTAGAGCAAGGCAAAATTGATAACAGCATTGCTGTCATGGGATTGCAATGGTTGCAGTTACATTATCAAGAGTTGGAACAGAAGTGGTTATAATGGATTAAATTGTAGAGGTTCGCGATGACAATAACAAATCAAAGCGAAAATGAATATATTCGTTTTATTCAAATTACCGATCCCCATTTATTTAAGGATGAAAGTGGCGAATTGCTTGGCATTAATACGTTTGACAGTTTTCAACAAGTATTAACAGAAATTAAGCAATCGGCAGATGATTACGAATTTGTTTTAGCAACGGGCGATCTTGTTCAAGATAGTAGTAAAGAAGGTTATTTACGTTTTTGTAATAGTATCAACCAGTTAAATAAGCCTGTGTATTGGATTCCCGGTAATCATGATTTCTTACCTCATATGACAGAAATTTTAACGGAACAACAAGGTAATTTACGTTCTGATAAACATTTATTGGTAGGGAATAAGTGGCAAATTTTATTACTTGATAGCCAAGTGTTCGGTGTACCACATGGTTTACTCAGTCAATATCAACTGGATTGGTTGGAAGAAAAATTGCAAGAATATCAAGAATATTATTCTTTAATCGTGCTACATCACCATTTAGTTTCGACGAATTCTGCTTGGTTAGATCAGCATAATTTGCGTAATGCCAATGAATTAGCACATGTTTTATCTAAGTACGAAAATGTACGAGCGATTTTGCATGGCCATATTCATCAAGAAGTTGATACTGAATGGTTGGGCTACCAAATCATGTGTACGCCTTCAACTTGTATTCAATTTAAACCAGATCATAATGCCTTTACATTGGACACATTACAGCCAGGTTGGCGAGAAATTACGCTTTTTGATGATGGTCATATTGAAACTGATGTTTACCGAATTAAAGGGGCACGTTTTTTACCAAATATGCATGAAGATGGTTATTAATTGATTGCAATTTTTTATTTTATCGTTACAATACAACTTCCCTGTCGCCGCTGGATTAGAGATCGGCGGACGATGTATTTACAATAACCTTTTAGGAGTTAAAAATGTCTCTAAGCGTAGAAAAAAAAGCAGCTATCGTTGCTGAGTTTGGTCGTGATGCAAAAGACACTGGTTCATCAGAAGTTCAAATTGCATTATTAACTGCACAAATTAACCACTTACAAGCACACTTTGCTACACATAAAAAAGACCACCATGGTCGTCGTGGTTTATTAGGCATGGTTTCTCGTCGTCGTAAATTATTAGACTACTTAAAACGTACAGATCTTGCTAAATACACAGATTTAATTGCACGTTTAGGTTTACGTCGCTAATCTTATTTACGATAAAAAAGCACCTTAATTGGTGCTTTTTTATTGCCTATTTTTTACTAAAGTGCGGTGTAATTTTATCTTGTTTTCTGTTATTCAGGTTTTTTATTGAATTGTTTTAAAAATCAGCAATCAAACATATTTTTTATTTTGTAACTTGACAGCTATATAGGAAATCCGTATTATTTACCACGCTTAAACAACGGAGGAATGGTCGAGTGGTTGAAGGCACCGGTCTTGAAAACCGGCGAGGGTTTACGCCCTCCGTGAGTTCGAATCTCACTTCCTCCGCCATCAAGTGCTTATTAAGTCGTAAGTTTGGTCTGCAAAATCAATAACTTACGACTTTTTTGTTTTCTGAAAATTCACTCAGAGTATCATTCTTTGCAATCATATTTGATGTGTCAAAGAATGAGTTTGACGTAAATTTGACATGATTTGCGTATGTCAAAAGATGCTCTGCATTTAAGTGAGCATATTTTTGCACCATCTCAATCGTTTCCCAGCCGCCAAGCTCTTTTAATGTAAGTAGTGGTGTACCAGCTTGAACATGCCAGCTCGCCCATGTATGACGAAAATCATGAAAGCGGAAATCACGAATATTAGAAACAGATAGTGCTTTATGTAAGTGTTCTCTGTCTATATCTGTAATCATTTTCCCTTTGCCGCGATGAAACACGTAATCTGATATACGTTTTGTTTCTTTTTGGCGTAAAAAATTGACTGCTTCACGATTTAATGGCAGCGCTCTTGCTCTACCTGATTTTGCTACATCACTTGTCACAATAGCTATATTCTGATTAAAATCAATTTTACTCCATGTCATAGTTAAGATCTCTGTCATTCTTGCTCCTGTCATTAACGCAAAAAAGCAGACATCTTTCATCCAATCTAAAGTAATATTGTTTAATAAGGTATTAGCTTCATCCTTCGTGATCCAGCGTACTCGTTTTTTAGGTTCAGAGTTTTTAGCTAAGTAAGGGATTGAATCAATCCAGCCTGCCTGACGAGCTAAATTTAACGCTCTCATAATTGAGGTGCGATAACGATTTTGTGTAGATGGTGATAACTTTTTACCTGTTTTCAGGATATGAGTAGGTAAATTGTTATAAATATCATCACTTGTTAAAGAGCTAAGTCGTTTATGCCCAATTGCTTTCTGCCAATATTCAGCATGACGGATTTTTGTTTCAATATCCTTTTGATTTTCCGATGCTTCAAGAAAGCGGATTAATGCTTGTTCAACGGTTCTTTCTGGGCGTTTATTTAATTGCTCAACTTGCCAAGCTTCATGCTTTAGTTGGTCGTGCATTTGTTGTGCAAGTTTCTTTTCAGTCGTTTTACTACTGATCCGAACTCGCTCCCCACTTGGTGTGGTGAAATCAATTTGCCAGATACCGCTTTTATTTTTTCTGATCGACATTTTTTCTCCTTATCGCCGACCAAAACTCCTAATCGGCTGGTATTTTGCAACTCTTTACGTCTACGATCAAGTTCTGACGGAAAAACCCGCCATGCGTTAGATCCTTCCATTTGAAAAAATCCCCATTCTATCTTATGCCCATGAACGCATGAATAGCTCATGCCTAACATCCTTGCAACTTGGGATATTGATAAGGCTTCCTCCATATTTCCTCCAAAAATAAACCCTAGCGGTTGGCTAGGGTTGTTAAATAAAAAACTCTGTGAGTGGATAGACTTTTATTCATTTTTTGTTTCCTCAAATTCACTGCTTTGTGTTTCTATGTGTTGTTCATTCATCCAATCATACAAATTTTTCCAAACATCATAATCGCACCGCATACCGATTTCTTGTAAACCGCTTTCATGATCTTTAAGTGCGGTTAATAATTCACGCACAATGAGAAATTTTGTATTTGCAGTGAAGTTTTGCCAGTATTTACGGATAAATTCATCGCAATCATTGACAACATAAGTCATTCGCCCTAAACAATAACGGAATGATTGAATAGCAAGTGATTGAAGTTCCATTTTTGAAATTGTTACTTGATTATCATTCATCTTCTCGATCCTTTCATTGCGTCAAGCCATTCTTGTGCGTTTTCTTCACTTTCAAATAAAGAGCCTGCTTCCAACATATCACAATGCTTTTTGTTATTCGGATCAAAATAAAAGTTAATAATACATCGCGACCCTTTTTTAAATACGAGCTGGTCTTCTTTTGCTCGCTTTAATGGTGTAGGTAAATCTAATTGTACTCGAGGACGAGGTTCTTCCCACATTCTGCAATGTTGATTTAACGCGTCGATTTTTTCAACATCAACTACGCCATTTTCATCTTCTGTGATGTAACTCACATTATCAAATCGACTTTCACCGATAACCCAATATCGTTTGCCATTCTGAGTATTTACAATTTGCTCACCAGCCAACGCTTTTTCTAAATCAAATGGTTTCATCTTTATTTCTCCAAAAAAATACCGCACTTAGCGGACTTTAACATCAACCACAGGTAGCTCAATATAAGGTTGCTGCGGTTTTACTGTTTGTTGTGTTTTATCTCTGTTTTGTATAATCCAAACACCAAGCTCTTTAAACTCCGGTAAAATATTATTCTTCGCACAATCTTCGATAAAATTTCTTGTTTCGACATCAAACAAAACCCAATATTTTTTAATATCCTCAATTGCCTTTTGGCGAATAGTGGGATTTAACGAGTTAAATCGATGTTGTACAAAACAAACGATTAATTGCATAAAAAAACTATGCGGCGTAGCAATTTGCATTTCGTTCATTTATTCTCCTTGTTTAAATTGTGTCGGTTGATATATTCTCTGCGTTCTTCGTGCAGCAAATTTACTTTTCGTTCCACTTCTGCGAGTTCTTTGTCGATTTCTGCTAAATCACGTTTGTTGCGTTCTGCGGTTTCCATTTCGATCATTAAATATCTCCCAACATAGCGGCAAGTGCGGAGGGTTGTACTTCAAAATCCCAGTACATAGAGGAGTTAGCAGGAGTGCCTTTGCTTACTATGTTTAATTGAGTTTGATTATCGGGTAGGATTTCTTTAGGTATTAACAGGATGTTGTATTTATCCTTATCAATCATTAAAAACAAACAGAAAAAATCAGGAAGTTCGCCATCTTTGGTGTGCCTTATTCGTATTTGGTAGGAATTTTTATTTTTTCCTACTGTTGACATTTTTACATCAACAGTCTTGTCGTTTACAATAAAATCAAATAAAGGATTATTCATTTGATACTGCATATTCATATCTAATGCACCTGGAACAAGCCTTCTAAATTCCTCTTCCGCCCAGTCTCCTTTATTGGTTGATTCCGCACGATTTTTATAACTTGCCCAATTAGGCGATAAACCTAATTCTTGCAGCGTTCTAGCACATATCCAAACTGTTAATCCTGTTTCTTCGGTGATTGCTTTTAAATTCCCATTATATTTGTAATATGCATCAAGCACGCGGTATTGCGTGGTTTCGTTTTGCTTAATAAAACCATGATGTTTTAATACAAGATACACTACACCAGCACGCAAATTTAATGTTTCAGCAAACTTTGCTACATCTGCATAGTTTTGATATTGCTCTTTTGCCATCTTAAGCAATGCTTTTTCTTTAGTTTGATCTGTGATAATTCGCTTAGGTGGTGGGGGAGTGTCAATTTTTATTGGCTCAGGTTTAGGTTGAGGAGGTATAGCCTCCGCTTTTTCTTTTGCGACATAAAAATTTTCAACTGCTTTTTGTTTTTCTTTTAATGTTGCGCGTAAATCACGCTGTAACACTTTAGCTGTCGTAATTTGAGATTTCATTTCGGTGATTGGATTAAGCATTACTATTCTCCAGTTTTGGTGTAGCGTCAAAAATAGTAGGTAAATCAGCTTGGTTGCCGAGGTAGTCGGCTTGTACCTTTTTAGCCTCAAGTGAGACTTTTGCTATATCGATGATTTTATCGCTAACATCAGCGACAGCTTTTGCTCTTTGGACTTCCGTTTGAATTTGTTCAATGGATAAATCTTCATCATTTAAACGTTCAAGAGCGAGAAAAAGGTGATCTGTTAGATGAGGTAGTCTATTTTTTGTCATAGGATTATTAGGCAATAAAAAAGCCACTATTTAGTGGCTTGGGTTATAAAGATTAGAACAAAATTGTTCTGTTTTTGGTTTGTAAATTTTTAGGGAATCTCAAATAAAAAAGCTTGTGGGGTACAGGCTTATTGTTCATCTTTCCATTTTGTTGCGAGCCATTCAAATTCGCAGAATAGTTTATCGTTATTTCCATTAATACGCCTTAATTCCATTATGTAAGGCTTTAATGTGTCCCAATCATAAATTAGGCTGCTGCGACTCATTCGTTTATAAACTGCTTCATCAAAAATATTTTCTCTAATACCAACACAGATAAATTCAATGGAATTTAAGACACTTGTAATAGTTGCGTTATTTTCAGTATATTCACTGTTTTTATCTTTTATATGGCAAGCTATTTCGGTGAAATTTACACCATCTTTTCGCATTTGAACAAATTTTCTTCGTTGTTCTAGGTATGAGGCGTTATGGTTGTGAGCAAGTAATAATTCAATGGTTGATTTTTGTTTATGGTGTAATCGTTGGTCTTTTAACTGTCTATTAGCAAAAATAGCAAGGTAGCCTGTTGCAATACAAGTACCTATGCTACTTACTAAAATCCAGTCTATAATCATTAAATCCACCAACCTTCATTTAATTTAAATTTTTTCATAGTCTTCCTCCAAAATAAAAAAGCCTACCAAGTAAGCCATCTATTTAATATTAATTTTAATCAAAGAACTATGATTGCTGTCACCAATCAGACTTTCTGCTGAAAGTGGTTATATCCTAAATCAAAGGGTGGTGGTTGTCAAATATCCATGCAAGACTTAACGATAACTCAAAACGGAATCTCATCATCTAACCCGTCACTTGGTGGCGGTGTAAAGCTGCCGTTTTTGGCTTTTTCATAAGCGTTAGGCTGAGCTTGTAAGTTAGCTTGCGGTTTAGCTTGTAAGTTATTATCTTGGGCGCTACCTAACATTTGCATTACATCGCCTTGAATTTCGGTGGTGGAACGCTCTTGTCCGTTTTGGTCTTGCCATTTGCGTGTGCGTAATTTGCCCTCAATATACACTTGCGAGCCTTTTTTCAGGTATTGACCGCATATTTCTGCTTGTCGGCGGTAAAAAACAATACGGTGCCATTCTACAAGCTCTTTGCGTTCGCCTGTATTTTTATCTGTCCAGCTTTCACTGGTTGCCACACTAATATTTGCTACCTGTTCGCCATTAGGCATAGTGCGGACATCAGGGTCGTTACCTAAACGACCCACGATGATTACTTTATTTATTCCAGCCATTACATAGCCTCCTGAATAAGCTGTTGATAATAAGCTTGTGCTTTTGGCACTCGTTCTTTAATTTTTTCAATGATTTGTTCATCTCGTTTTACAATTACCGTAGTAATACGTTTTTCTTGCGGTATCTGCTCAACCAAATCAATGTATTTTTCCGTATCTTGCCAAGGCGAGAGTAAATCTAACGGAGTAGGGAACAATACAAAATCAATTTGTGCTTCCTCACAATCCCAAAGCCACATATAACCTTGCATTTGGATATCGTAACCCGCTTTTTTCGCTTTATCTTCCGCTTCATCGCTAAAAAACGGGTGTGTGCCAATATCAAAAGAGCATTTAGTATCAATAATCAGCTTGCGAGATGGTACATAAATATCACATTCGCCAGTGATTAAATCATTTTCTCTACGTTCTTTATTTTTCTTCAGTGGCAAACCTCGCTTTAATCCACTGAGTTTAATAGCGTTATCTTCAAGTTGATTACCTTTCTCGGTGTATTTGTTACCCTCAAAGGACTGATAACCGAACAAATCATATTTAACAATTTCTCGCACCGCACTTTTAGCGGTTTCGGTTATTTTTCCTGCCTCTTTATCCGCTTTTGATTTAGGCTCACCAAGTAATTTATGAAGCATTGAACATCTAGCTTTCATTTGATACATTTTCAATTTCCTCTAGTTTTTTATACTGTTCTTGGCTAAATTCAAAACCGTTATCACATAAATCTTGTAGCGTTGCTTCGCCATTGATAATGTTTTGTTTGCATTGTTCAAACACTTCATCACTTACTTTCATATCAGTAAATTCTGCATCATCAATTTGATTGTCGGCGTAGTTAAATTCGCCTTTTTCAATGTCTTTTACAACTGCTTGATCTGCTAATACCGCTTGTTGCATTTCAACAGATAATGGCGCTTGTTTTGATAGAAGGAGTTTTAAAACCGTTTTTAATGCCATAGCCTCAAAGTTATCATGCCAAACACCAAAACCTTTTTTATAGGTTTGCGAGTAACGCGCGGCATGATTATGCATATATTGCACACTCATATAGATTTCAGCGGTGAAATCATTAATAAGCCTAAAATAAGCGTAATAGCCAATTGGCTTTTCGTTTTCGGTGGGTTTTTGTTTCCAATCAAATTCAAACCCATTAATTGGATCTTCAGTGATTAATTGTTTTTCGTAGATAGGTACTGCAACAAGACGTTTAAATTGTCCGCTACGTTGCGCTAGTTGAATTAGTCCTTTATAACCTAACTGAAATTGTGCCTCTGTTTTACGCTCTTTTTTGTTTTGGTAAGGGACGATATAAGCAAATCCCAGACCGTTTTGTAGCGGTAAATTAAGCGTTGCAGCCATACAAGCCGCGTTAAATACACTCATCGGCTCAGCATTGCGTAACATTGGACTGCTATTTACAACTTGCAACACGCTTGTGGTAAAAGCTGCCGCGTTTTTGTTTAGCAATGTTTCTATTTTCTTTTTAATAGCCGGCATTTCAAAAAATTCTTTAATAGGAAACGCTTTTTTATGCTCATTTGTTTGTGGTAACTGATTCATTTTTTATTCTCCTGTCATAAAAACAGCTTAAGCTCGTCCATAACACTGACTTTTCCACATATCACAATCATCATCATATGGATCAAAATCATCATCTGGCTCATAGTCATCGTTATGTTGTGGTTTTGGTTTATATGCCTCTAGTGGCTCTAGGCAGTAGTCCATGTTCATTGCTATATCCTGTGTTCTTTTGTCGCAAGACTATCTCTAATCTGCGGAATAGGGGGAGATATGCAGCGTAATTGATTCATCTGCTTAATCCGTTTATTCATATGGCGTTTGACGTTGCCAGCTGAGTAAGAATAGGTTTTATAGTCTTGTATGCCATTAATACTAATCACGCCATACACAAAACCTTTTTCATGCTCTCGGTACATTTGCACGCGGTATTTTTCAAACTTTCGTGTGTAAGATCTATCTATCATTGATTACCCTCGTTTCAATCTGTTTTAACGCCACATAACTTTTTGCGCTTTCTATTTGCTCTTCCGTCATATCAGGCGGTGCGCAGTGGGGAGTAGGGTAGGTTTGCCATATACCGCCTTTATCTGCGCACTGGTCAATGGTGTTCGCCGCTAATACTGGTCGAAATGTTGTTATCACTGCTAAGATGAAAATACCGAGAGCGATAACGCCAACAATACACAATATGGCGTAAAAGAATTTTTGGATTGCGTTCATTTTCTGTTCCTTTTTTAATCAAAAATTGAAATTTAGGGTGTAGAAAACCGCCATACGTTAAAAGTGCGGTGGTTTTTTGTGATGTTTTAAAACTGTCTGAGTTGTGGCAGTTGTATGCCTTTTTCAGCAAGTAGGCGTTCTGCTTCGTTGATCCAAACGTTGAACTCGTGGGCGAGGTCGTAGGCACGTGCAGCGAATTGGTTTCTGCTGTAACGTTCAACGCCGAGCATATCGAAGATGGTTTTCATCGCGGGTTCAAGTTGTTCGCCATGTTGTTTTGCTAATCGGCAGCATTTTACCAATGCTTCAAGGGTGTGAATGGAAATCAGCACTTCATCAGGGTTTGGCAATCTGGCGTTCATATCCGCGATAAATTGCAATACGTCAAGCAATTGTGCGGAAAGCAGCTGATCGTATTTGGCGACCTTGAATTTAGCTTTAATCCGTCCATAGATTTCGGCATAGCTTAATCCTGTGCGGTGGTGGGTGATTGATACCGCTTGTTGCACTTGTTGCTGTTCCTCTGGTGTGAGGTATGGCGTAGAAAGTGCGGTGGAATTTTTGTGTAGTTTTAAAAACGCT
Source organism: Reella acinonychis (assembly GCF_052384575.1). Taxonomy (GTDB): domain Bacteria; phylum Pseudomonadota; class Gammaproteobacteria; order Enterobacterales; family Pasteurellaceae; genus JBQSUQ01. The sequence continues at coordinate 75,864 of NZ_JBQSUQ010000003.1, forward strand.
CTTAGCACAACCAAATGGAATTTTGGGGAAATCCACATGGCGTAGGCGAGTGCGATTTCTTCGCAAGCGTATGTGCCGATTCCATTTTTACGGATAACCGCTGGCGTATTTGGCTCTTCTTTTTGAATTTCGGAAACAAGTTCTTGTGTGGTATCTAAACGAATGAAGAAAGTCGGTTGATGTTTGCTTTCATTACCAGCAACACGATGAAGATCGTTTAAACTGTATAGGTTGTCGATTTGGCGAACTTGTGTGTTTAGAATAGTTAAGTTTGACATTTTTATGCCCCTTGATTTTCAGTTAGTCTTTCGATCAATCTTAGTAGGATTGATCGGGCTTCAACTACCAAATCAAGATGGCGGAGCTTATTTCCTTTCGGTGTTATATTAGGCTCTCTCGACCCGACCATTGAACCTCTGCAGATCTGCAGAGCTTAAATTTAGGCATAAAAAAACCGCTTTATATCGGAGCGAGGTAACCGACTTGATTTAGTAGTGCGGTTATCTTAGCCTGAAATTGGGGCGGTTGTCAAATAGATAGTATTAATCCAATAATAAACAATGCAACCATGAGTATTATAAAACTTTTTAGCCACTCAATGCGAAACTGGCGATTTGCCTCTTCTTCCTGCTCATCTCGTTCTTTGTCGATTTCCTCGATTGCCTCTTTGACGATTTTCCTGATATGGTTATGATCTTCTTGGGTTAGCATTTGGAGTTCCTTATGGATATTGGTCGTAAATTATCCGCAGCACAGTTGCTTGTGCCTGTTGGTTATTACAGTTTTGTGTTGAATGATTGGTTTTCTTGGCAATGTCAGTGGATGATTTTATTTATTGGTGGCTGTATTTTTATGTTTATTTATTATTACTTGGATGAAAAATATAGCCTAAATAAAATCACTGGCTTTGAATTATATCTGCTGTTTACCGTTGTTTCTCTTATTTCTGCAGGTTCTCTCAGCTTTGATGAAATGCGTGCATTAGGTGTAAGTTTTTCATCACCAACATCTTATGGCGAATATTTTATAATGAAAATTACGTTTAATTTGTTCGGGCTAGGTTTATTGCCTATTTCACTCAATTTTTTGATGAATAAAAAACGGTGGAAAAAATTAAATCAACGTAATAAGAAATCATCTTGATATGCGATGAAATAAAAAAGGTCGCATAATGTGCGACCAATCCCGACTTTCTGTTGAAAGTGCGGTTATGTTATCCTGAGTTTAGGGCGGTTGTTAAATAACTATCGTTCTATTTCGTGATTAAATCGCGCATTTAACTCAATCACTTTCCCCATTAAAGCAACCACAAAAAGCTCTTTTTCTTGCTCGGTGAGTTGCTTATAATGCGTGTTAAGTAGAAGAAGAGCATCAGGTGAATTTAAATCCTGATCGATTTTTAAAATAAATTTTTGGAGGGTCATAATGATTACCTTTGGTCATGATTGTCCATATTGTGGAAAGAAAAATGTTGCCTTTGAGGTGAATGATTTTTCAAGACGACAAAGAATACAAAGTGATCAGGATGTTTTTGCTATCCTTGGTACTTGTAATAATTGTGGTGGTGGCGTGGTGACAAATGTGTTAGTGTCGAATATGATGCGTAACCTAGGACTTGATCCCTCACAATCTGCGCATACTCATCATCTCATAGAAACGCACGCCAAACATAAATATACTTTGGAGGAGATTTTCCCCAATCAGAATTTTGTTTTTTACCCTCTTCCGCCTAAACCTGATATTCCTGAATATTTACCTTCTGATTTAGAAGAGGCTTTTTTAGAAGCGGAAGATTTGTTTTGTTTAGTGGAAGGAAATAAGTTTTTAAAACAAGCTGGCAGCTCTTATCGCGCAGTTATTGAGCTTGCTTTATCTAAATTAGATAACAATCCTACGGATAGAAATTTAAATCAGAGAATTAATCAATTAGCGGATAGAGGAAAATTATCACCAAGTATGAAAGATTTTGCACATCGCATTCGTACTCTAGGGAATGGCGCATCGCACGCATTGCTTGAATTTTCCAAGCAAGATTTAGATGATATTCGTTTATTCACTAGGTTATTCTTGATTTATGCGTTCACGCTACCTGCCATGATCCCTAAAAAAGTTCAATCTTCTGTGTAAAAAAAGCCCTCAAACGAGGGCAACCTAACTAAAAGGAGAACTATGTCATTAAGTTGATATTTAACCTTACACAACCATTAAGGAACCATTTAGAACTGCACTCGTCTTGATTAACGGAGCGGAAAAACAAAATGTCAAGATTGGTTTGAGTGCAGTTTTAAATAGTGCGTGTCTGCCCACGCCGTCGCCCGCCCTGCTTTTGCCTTTCAGTCGGGTGCTGCTTGTATCTTTTAACGGGCTTAATTTTGAGCTCGTTAGCGCCCTCAATTTTGAGGGCGCCAAGATTGCTTAGGACTAGTACCAGTGTTGCCTTTTCAGCTCTCCACACCTTGCGAGTGTGTTGCCTATGCTCTTACTCCCTCTATTGAGTAATTCGCCTAAGTTTACTTATCAGGGTCTAACCAACCTTGCCGAGTTTTCAAGTTTTACTTGATAACTGCTCGAGGTTGTTAATACCATCCGCACAAGCACCAAATTTTTAAAGAACAATCAGGTTAAAAACCTTTATTCAAGCCCTCCGCAAAGGGCTTAGTAAAGATTCTATAAAGAGCGTTTTACGAAAGATTTAAACGCCTTAAGTTTGTTGGTGAAAAGACGAACTACAGCATCAAAAACTGCTTTTTCTTCTTCTACAGCCCCTCTCTCAAGGGTTTTTAGTGTTTTCTCTAAGAAATCAACCATTTCTTGATTCTCTGCTTTTCTTGCGATATTAACTGCCGCGTCTCTCACTCTAAATTCATGAAGTAGTTCTTCCATTTCAGCAAGTGTTAATGCGTTCATTTTTGTTTCTCCGCTGCATTCAAGCCCTCCGTAAAGGGCTTAGTAAAGATTCTTAAGCTAAATTCGCTGCCATTTTTTCTGCGGCTTCTTCTACAATTTCCATAATCATTTCGTGGAAGAACGGTAAATCTTCAAAAAGCTTTTTAATTTGCTCAAATGGCTTACCTGTCGTTTCAGCATATTCCGCAAGGGTGATGTCAATAAAGGCAGCTTTTAATTCTTGTACGTTGTTGATGTTCATTTTTGTTTCTCCGTTGTTTTGTTTTGTTGGAACTATTATCACGAATTGTGTTTATATTGTCAATAACAAAATGTGATATTTTTATAAAAATATTTCAATTTGTGATTATTTTATTGATTTTAAACAGAAAAAATTTTTAATTATTTTTGATTAATTGCTGATTTTGTGAGCGAGATCACAAAAAAATTTTAGAAATGATGCGAAATTTAACGAAAACAAGCATAAATAAGGAAAAATATGGCGAAATTAACGAAAGGTGAGATTGAGCGCGATTTGATTGTGAGTTTATTTGTGGAGGCATTAGAGCAGTCGGATTTGCCTGAAGCGGAGGTGATGGCAAAGGTTAATGCTTTTTTAGCCTTGGATGTGGAAGCGCGTCGGCGTTTGGTGGTTTGTGGTTTGGTTTCGTTGGTTGGGGAGATTTAGGGAAAGAAAAACCGCCAAAGTGGGCGGTTTGGATATTAGTTTGTTGTTACTTCTATTTCATCGACGGAAGTAATGGTGGCATCACGAATTTTTTCATCAAGCACTTTCGCATTAATACTGAGCTTAACAGGTTTTCTGTCCCATTCTGCCTGCATTAACATTAGTTTATTTTTATTTCCTTCTAAGAGTTGCTCCTGAACGATGGCTTCAAAAACTTGATTTGTTTTGGTGTTACGAATTTTTACCTTAAATAAAGTCGGATCGGTGGTGTTCACTTGTTCAAGTCTGTATGTTCCATCCAATCTTATCTCAGTAGAACGGCGACGTGCTGTTTTTGTGAGTTCTGAACTTAATTCTTGATCTACTGTCGTATCACCAACTTCAACTTCATCAACACTTGCAAATGATTTGAATAAACTTGTTTTGGCATCATAGGCTTGGCGATCAACATTTTCAAGCACGGGGTGAGATTGTATAATTTGTGCCATAATTTCAGCACGTTGAGTTTCCTGAGCAGACATTGCTTCAAAGGTTTTTAAATGCTCTTTATCTGAGTCTTTTTTGATTTCTGCTAACCGTACTTCTTTACGATTGTTTAAAAAACGTTTTACACCAGTTGTTGTTCCCCAAATAGCGAAGCTCCCAAGTGTAATTAATGCGAGTTCTGTACCATTCATTTTACTAGCTAATTGTCCTATTTGAGCCCAAAGACCATCAAAGCTGATATCAATAATAGATGAACCTTTTTCAACTTTAACTTGTAATTGCAACGCTTCTCGTTCTTCTTTTGAGAGCGACTTAGTTTCCACGTCCCCGTATTTTACTAGGCGATAGGTGCGATTGATGTAATTCTGCATTTCTACAAAGCCTTTCATTACATTAGGCGTTAGGCTTTGATCAAATTTTTCACCAACAAGACGAATCTTGAGTGGTGGTAGATCTTCCAGGTTAATTTTATCACTAATTTCACCTGTTTTAACATACTTTTCTAACAGAGAAAATAATTCATCTTCATTTGTAATTGTTAATGTTTCCATTCTTTTTCTCCTAATTCACCCAATAAAATTCAACTGCACTTTACAAACAACTCCTATGCTCAACTTTTTTCATCTTCAATCAATAATGGTTTATCTTTTAATGATTCAAGCGATTTTGATTTTAATAAGGATTGCATTTGTTGAATCGCAAGTCGATTTAACATAGCTAATCGTTCAGCTTGTGTAACACCTTGCTCGATCAATAAAGCATTTTGGCTTTCTAATGCCGCTAATACGGTAAGTTGTTCAATGGTGGCATAATCTCGAATATTCCCTTTTAAATCGGGATTTTGATCTCTCCATTGCTTCGCTGTTATACCAAACATTGCTTGATTAAGAATATCTGCTTCAGCAGAGTATACAAATATTGGCTGCTTGCTATTGAGTAGTCGCGGGATAAGATGAGCTTGAATAGCATCGGTATGAATTCGGTAGTTTGCCTTGCTCAAAATGCGTTTAACATTCCATTCTGTTTTGTTTTCTTGAGCTTCTTTTTGTTTAAGTCTCTGAAACTCTTTGATTAGATAGAGCTTAAATTCAGGGCTTAGCCAAGAACCAAATTCAAGTGCAATATCCTTGTGAGCATAGGTACCGCTACCATACCGTCCTGTTTTAGCAACCAATCCAATTGCGTTAGTTGCCGACCATTTTTTAACAGACATAACAAAACGGTTTAATCCAATGTTATTTTTAATTTGGTGTAATTCCACCAAATTAAAATTTGGATTGTTAATTTCTTCCCAAACTTGCAAAAATTCAATAGTATTTTTATTTTGTAGCCAGTTTTTGATGAGTTGATCACCGTCACCAAAGGCTTTGCACATATCCGTTAGGCTGATATAGTCTTCCCCATTGCGTTCTGTCACCCGAATTTCTGTCTCTTGTACAACCATTACATCATTTGGAACCATATTATCTCCCGTTTTATTTATGGCGATTTCACTCTATTTACCCAACAAAATTCAACCGCACTTTTACAAGCAACTCCTATGCTCAATCGCTTTGCCAATAAGTTTTACTTTGTGGGTTTTACTGCTTAATCTGCCGAAGTTATCGTTTAATGGCACAAGATTAAAGTGCGGTCTGCCGAACTCATCTATTTCGCCTGTTTCCTTGTATTGTTTAAAGGTTGCCTTACCGTCTTCATTGATTGCTGCCACGAAATCGCCGGGTTTAATGGCTAAATTTGGATCGATTAATACCATATCGCCCGATTTAAACCGCGGTAGCATGGAATCACCATCAAGGACTAAGAAAAATGCGCCATCGCTTGCTTTGACTTGTGATGAAATCATATCGTACTGTTCATCACTATCGATATGGTTAAGTAAGTTGACTTCGGTAAAGTAACCCGCTTGTACAGGGCTAAGTAGAGGGTAGTGGAATGATTTAATAATTTGAGCTGGTTTTGCGTTGCTAAAAGCTAATTCAGCAGCGTCAATACCTAACACTTGAGCTATAACCTCAATATCTTCCAAACTTGGCTCTCTTGCACTTGTCTCGTAATTAGCAATTCTTGATTGCCCCCAAGTTTTTGTCCTTTTATCAATCCGTCCACACAACTCTGCAAATTCTTTTTGGTTTACACCCATTTTATTTCTAAATTCTTTAATTCTTTGTCCTAATGTCGCCATTTTTCACCTCTCTATATACATTTTAATAATATCACGTAACGTTATATTTAAAAAATTTCAATTTGTGATTGATTGTTATCACTTGTTGTGATTTAATGTGTTTATCTTTAAACACAAAAAGGGATATTTATGAACAATCTTGCAAAAGCAAGAGAAGAAATTGGTATCACTCAATCTGAGTTAGGTCGTCAAGTTGGATTTCGTCAGAGCCGAATTGCGAACTATGAATTAAACACTCGCAAACCATCACTTGATGACGCTAGACGTATTGTGAAAGCACTTAATGATTTAGGTTCCAAAGTTTCTCTTGATGAAGTTTTCCCTGTTGAAAACTAACTTACCCCAAGGTAGATGCAATGGCACGCAATAACACAGCAAAAGAAATGAACGCCCTTGATATTGAAAGCGAAATATTGAGAGCGATTGATTTAAAAGATCTTGATGATATTGGCGAGGTGGTGGGCGTTTGTGGTTCCGCTATTTCAAAATGGAAAGGCGATCAAAAAATCACAAAATTTAGCCGATTACTTTATGCGATTGGGTTAAAGGTTGTGCCACAAGAACATATTTTTGTGGATATGGAACATCTTGATACGGTGTTCGACCTTGCAGCGAAAGGGTTAAACGCAGAGAAAGAGCGAATTTTAAACAAATAAAAAGCCACCGTTGGAGCGAGATTAAATGAGTTTATGGCAACGAATTAAAAATGCGATCGAAGTCGCTGATTTTAAACATACTTCGCCATTTACAAATGCCACATTGAAAAGGGAAGTGCGAAACACTGCCGCCAGCAACAGTAAAACAGTTGGGGCAATACACCGCTTTGATGTAGCCGCTGGTGGTTTTTTTAAACGCCGCACCTTGCTCAAGGACAAATTGTTCCGCTGTTCGATAAGTCGCTATTTCATTCTCAAGTTCGGTGCATTTTGTTTTTGTGTCGGTCAGTTCTTTTTGAGCCGTTTCGTAGGCGTATCGGAGTATTTCGATCTGATCCTTGAGCAAAGCAACCCTCTCACTCAAAACGGTGTTACTTTCGATGCCAGAGAGCAAATCAAGAGTGGTTTTAGCAGAGGTGAAGATTGCGGAAATGTCCATAACGAACCTATTGATATCAATAAGAGTTCAGATTTTAAACAAGTTAGAAAATTTAAGCAATAAAAAACCACCGCGGCAACGGTGGCTAGTTACAAACTCATAAGGAGTTATCTACATGAATCAATTATCTACTATTACAGAGCAAAAATCAACTATCACAATGAGCAGTCGAGAGATTGCGGAATTAATAGGTAAAAATCATAGTGATTTATATCGCTCTATTGAGAGATTAATAGCAAAACAAGTTATTAAGGGGTATCAGCCAATGGCTTACACCCACCCTCAAAATAAACAAACTTATTATGAATATCTTTTAGATAAAAGAGACAGTTTGATTGTTGTTGCTCAAAATTGCCCTGAATTTACTGCTGCAATAGTTGACCGTTGGCAAGAGTTGGAAAATCAACAAAAAACAACCGCACTTTTGCCTCAAAACTATCTTCAAGCACTTGAGGCGTTAGTGGAGAGTGAGAAACAAAAGCAAGCTTTAGCGTTGGAAAATTTAGCAATGAAACCAAAAGCTGATTTTGTCGATCACTATGTTGAAGTCGGCACAACAAAATCATTTCGTGAGGTGGCTAAGATTTTGAAAATGCCAGAAAGAGCGATGATTAACCGTTTGATTGAAGATAAGTTTTTATATCGTCAATCAGGCAATTTGCTGCCTTATCAATCTATTCAATCTAAGGATTTATTTTCAGTCAAAACAGGCACCGCAGAACACGGTCACAATTTCACGCAAACAAGAGTGACAAGCAAAGGTGTTGAATTTATTGCGTCACGTTACGCTTCGGAGTTAATGCAATGAGTAAATTTATTCCTAATTCGTTTCAAGTGCCAAATGCGGTGATTGACGAATTAATGTCACAAATGAGCTGCGCTGAATTAAAGTGCTACCTTGCCATTGTGCGTAAAACCAAAGGCTGGGGGAAGGAAGAGGACGCTATTTCTATTACTCAATTAATGAAAGTGACAGGGTTAAGCAATCGTGCAGTTATTAATGCTTGTGTCAGTTTAGCTGAGAGAGGGTTGGTAAACCAAAAAACAGGCGAAAGAAATATAAAGATTTTTTCAGTCAACTTGGATATTGATTTCACTCGTGAAAAAAGTTCACGGGTAACTAGTGAAAAAACTTCACTAGTGAACAAAACGACTAGTGAAAAAACTTCACTAGTGACTAGTGAAAAAAGTTCACACACAAAAAACAATATTAAAAACAATATATCTAAAAAAGAATTACCTAACGGTAATTCCAAAAAAACACCTCCAAAATCGACCGCACTTGAACTGCTAAACGAGTTTGGTATTACAGGTCAGCTGGCTGAAGATTTTATCGGTCAGCGAAAATCCAAGCGAGCAGTAATCACTCGCACCATGCTGGAACGCTTGCAAATTCAAGCTGATTTAGCCAAATTGCCACTTCAGGAGGTGGTGGCGATTATGATTGATCGAAACTGGCAAGGCTTTAAGGCGAGTTGGGAATGGCAAAGTGATTCTCCTAAACCTCAAAAACGTGGCGATAACATGCAAGCGGAATGGAATACCCCTGAAGCGTGGAGAGATGTGTTATGACGGCGCTAAATGTTCAATCAAGCGGTTCTGTATCAAAAATCACCGAGCAAGGTAAATTACCAAGCGATATTGAGTATCTTGTCAATCGTATTTTTGAACAGCTTTTAGCAAGCTGCCCTAGCATCCAATATTGGACTGCTCAACAAATCGCAACAGCTAAGCAACAATGGGTTTTAGCTTTTGCTGAAAATGGCATTAGAACCATTGATCAAGTGCGTCTTGGCATGAAAGCGTTAAGAACCAAGGAGGATGATTTTGTACCTAGTATTGGCAAGTTTATTAGCTGGTGTAATAGCGGAAATGAGTACGCAAGCTTGGGACTACCCACCGCGGAGGAATTACTAAAAATATATCAAAAATATCAAGGTTGCGTTTGCGAATATCCAGAGGAATATCCTTGGAAAAATGCAATGGAGTATCACTTGGTTATGCAACTTCATCGGGCGATTTTTAATGACAACTTAAACACAGAAAAAACGCTCATTAAGGCAAAAAGCTTGATTAGTGATATGGCTAACTATTTACAGAATGGTGGGGTAGTCGCTCAACCTAAAACGGTCAGAATTGAAAATAAAAAACAAGAAAAACTCACACCAGAGCAAACAGCGGAAAGAATTAAACAGTTAAAAAGAATTTTGAGGGGTTATGAGTAATTTATTCGACAAAGACAGCTACCGCACACCGCGTTATGTTTTTAATTGGTTAGAACATCGTTTTGCGTGGTTTCATTTTGACGGATGCGCCAGTAAATCTAACTCACTTTGTGAACGTTGGATTGGTACAGGAAGTGAATTTGCTGAAGATTTTCTGGCAGAAAACCTAAGCGATAAATTAAGTGAGCATTGGAATATTAAATCATTCAGAATTTTCGTTAATCCACCATACAGCAACCCATTACCATTTGTGCAACGTGCTGCGACGTTAATGCGCGAAGGGCATCTAGTTGTGATGTTGTTGCCAGCGGACAAATCAACCAAATGGTACAAAGTCATCCAAGATAACGCAACAGAGGTTATCGATATTATTGGTGGTCGCATTAATTTTCTGCACCCTGAAACAGGGGAAGAAGTAAAAGGTAACAATAAAGGCTCAATGGTGGCAGTGTTCGATCCGTTTATGCAAGGGTTTGTTACTCGTCAAGTGAGCTTGGATTTTATTAAAAAAGGGGGAAATGAATGACCTACGACCCAACCAAATTCAAATGCCCTAAATGCGGTGCGGAATTATCTGACTGTTGGGACGGTGAGCCAATAAGCGCGTTTGTGGGCGAATGGAGTGAAGATCGTTTTCGTTGTGCGGGTAAATTAGTGATTCAAGACAATAAACTTTCGCCTTTCTCTCGCACAAAATCTTGTGGTTATTTTGGTTTAGAGGATTTTGGTGTGGAGTATCGGGAAGATGAGTAATTTCCAAGAACACAACAACCGCAAGAAAGCGAACCAATTCGCCGAATATATCACAGGAGAACCGCTCCGTCGTTATGTTGCGGAGAAAGTGAAGCAATACGTAGGCGATAACGTGAGTGTGTTCGATGGTGCAGCAGGTAGCGGTCAGTTGGAGCAGTTTATTCAGCCAAGCCAATTTATAGCGGTGGAGATTCAGTCGGAAAGCTGTGTGGCATTGGCAATAAATTACCCTTTCGCAGAAATCCACAATCAGAGTTTTTTTCTGTATGAGAGCGAACCCAAATGTGATTGCGTGGTGATGAACCCGCCCTTTTCGATGAAGTTTAAGGAATTGAGCGAGACGGAACAGCAGGCTATTCAAACAGAATTTCCATGGAAAAAATCAGGTGTTGTTGATGATGTTTTTACACTTAAAGGTTTGAATAATGCGAACCGTTGGGGATTTTTTATTCTGTTTCCTGGTGTTGGTTATCGCAACACAGAAAAACAATTTAGAGCTTTAATTGGTAATCAGTTAGTGGAACTTAATCGCGTTCAAAACGCATTTGAAGATACGCAAATTGAAGTGTTGTTTTTAGTGGTGGATAAGCAAAAAACCACGTCAGACTGTGTGCGTGAGTTGTTTGATTGTAAAACCAATCAGCTTGTTGTGCGTGATGAATGGCAAATTGATGTGGAGCGCTGGGAAACTGCTCAACTCCCACCTCCACCAAAAGAAGAAGTAGATTTCCTACAATTAGAGCGAGATTGTCAGGTTCAAATTAAACAAAACATTCTACAAAGCGTGAAAGTAAGCAAAATTTGGGTGGAATTAGGAATATATTCAACGAATGAATTTAACGCCTTTTGTGATGATGTATGTGTTGCAATTCAAGGGGAGAAGATTGAAACACCAATTCTTCCTACGTACTGAGCAAATCAAGGCGAATTGCCAAGCGGTGATTGCTGAATTACCAACGGATGAAAAGAAACCGCTTGTGGTGCGCATAGAGCCGTTAAAACATTCAGTCGAACAAAATGCCAAGCTTCACGCAATGCTGACAGATATCGCCAACCAGTGTGAATTTCAGGGGCAAAAACGAGACGTAGATACATGGAAAGCTATTTTTGTGTCCGCTCATAAAATTGCGACAGGCGGTAAGGCAGAAATGACAATCGGGCTTGAAGGTGAAGTGATTAATTTGCGAGAAAGCACTGCACAAATGAGCGTGGCGAGATTGGCGAGTTTAATTGAATATATTACCTATTGGGGTGTTTCTAATGGCGTGCATTTTAACGATAAATGGGGATTTTGGGGACGCTAGTATGAACTGGGGATTAATTTTTACTTTACTTGCTACGCTTTCATTTTGGGCGGTATTTGGTTTTATTTTGTGGTGTTTGTGGTAATAAAAACCGCACCTAAAAAGTGCGGTCTATTTTGGGGGAGTTTTACGCAGTAAGACGTTTTACGACACGTTGCCAGTTTAAACGTTCGGATTGTAAGAAAGGCTCAGCAAAACGCTGAATGACGGTCAATGTGTCTCTATTGTGTCGTTTATATTCGTGGTAATGACTATATACCGTTGATGAATATCTTGATTCAATAGCTTTAAGTGGGTTGATAAGCTCACCTAATAAGTCATTCATTTGGCGGTGTGAAAACCATAACCAAGCTAGTTGTTCTAGCTCGAACTCAGTTAATTCGAAATGGTAGCGTTTTTCAGGTTTTGGTGTTGGTAATGTAGATTGTTTAATTTCTTTATCGAGAATATCCAACACCCATTTGCGAAATTCTTTGGCGACTTTTGTGCGAGAGAACATTGCGATTAAGTGAGCACCGCGCAGGCTGAAAATACGGACGGTTGTTTCAAGATTTCCCGATAACCTCATTTTGAGGGTGTCGGTCATATCGGCAGTAAATTCATCTGCATTACGCTCATAAATTTGTGCGATCTTGTCAGATCTTGAATAACCGAGAGCAACAGCTAAATCAGTTGATGTAAAGAAAATTTGGTTATTGTGTGGAACGACAGTAAGAGTGGTGTTCTGAAAAGTTAAATTTGACATAGTTAGATTTCCTTTTGATAGAAATTCCCTAATTTTGAGTTAGGGCGATCGAGAGCTCAAAACTAGTCTAACTCTAGCGGACTTATTCCCTTGCGGTATTGTATTAGTCACACTCTCGATCATTGAAAAAATATTGAAAATTGCACCGCACTTTTAATCAATTTAATAATGGCAGTTAAACTGACTAAATTTTAGGTACAAAAAAATCACACATTCGGGGTGAAAACCTAGTTAGAAAATGGCTTTTGAGACCACTGGGGATATCCTACGCTTAACATTAATAAAAATCAAGAGGTGTAAATGGCTAAAATTGATTTACGCAAAAAAGCGAAAGGCAGAGAGTGCCAAGTTCGGTTGGTAGGTATTTGTAATCACAATCCTGAAACAACGGTATTAGCACACTATCGTATGGCTGGGTTAAATGGTATTGGTCAAAAGCCTGATGATGTTTTCGGCGCTTTCTGCTGTCTGACTTGCCATAACGCAATAGATGGTCGCGTAAGAACGAGTTACACGCGCGAAGAATTAAGATTGGCTCACGCGGAGGGAGTGTTCCGTACACAAGCTATTTTACGCCAAGAAGGTAAGTTATGACCGCAAATGAAATTACTTTAATGTTGCCCTATCCTCCAAGCGTAAACACTTATTGGCGACACGCAAGAGGACGACACTATATTTCAGAAAAAGGGAAAGCTTATCAAAGCCAAGTGTTTTTAACTTGCTTAGGTTATTTGCCATTCAAAAAACCAGTATCAATTGATGTTGAGGTGTGGTTACCAGATAAACGCAAGCGTGATTTAGACAACTTATGGAAAGTGCTGCTAGATAGTTTAGTCAACGCCAAAATTGTAGATGATGACTGTTGGCAAATGATACCTAAACAATCCATTACAGCAATGGGTGTGGTAAAAGACGGAAAGTTAGTTGTGCGGTTAAGGGAGTGTAAGGAGGAGTAATGCAGCATATAGATCGGGTTTTGATTGCATGGGGTCGCTTTGCGAATAGTCGTATAGGAACGGAATATCCCTACATCGCAGCAGGTATGCGGATGGCGATAGAGCATGATTGCAGTCATCATATCTTCAGTCTTACTGATGATACTTGTATTTTAATCGGCGAGCAGATTTTGCGATTAAGAGAAAAGTCTGATTTACGCTATGAAATTATTATGGCGAAATATGCGTATCGTTTACCTGATGAAGATATTTGGCGAGTGTTGAATATGAGTAAAACATCTTATTTCAAAGAATTAGCAAAAGCCAAAAGTTATGTCGAGGGAGCGATTGAAGGGGCGGAGATTATGGCGTATTTCTATGCTTAATCTCCGCTGGTTTTAGCTTTGTTGTTTAAGTAAGGCAATTGCTTGTTCTAGCACTTTGCCTTTTGAGATACCAAGTTTAACAGCAAGCTCATCAATATCTTGTGAAACGGATTGATGGATTTTAAAGGCTTTTGTTACAATGCCTCGTTTCGCCTCACTGCGTGCATTAATTTCAGTTCTTGACAATGCCATGGGAAACTCCTATTATTGTGAAGTACTGGGGAGTTGGCGCTCCCCAGTTTATCGTAACTATTAATAAATTGGGAAACTTAGTAATAGTAAAACTACGATAAGGAAAATTTTAACTAACATACGATTTTCCTACTTCAAACGTGAGGATTAAGCCTCACACTCACTTTCAAGCTATCTCCTTGAAAGTGGTTATATTATATTGTATGTTTACATACAGTGCAAGCATAATCTTTCGAAAGCCTATAATTTTTTATAGGCTTTTTGCTTTTTATCAAAAAATTACTTGCTTAGTACGCACTAAAAGTGTAGTATTTATGGTATCTTGCAATAAGTTGCAAACAAATTTCCATAACCCTGATCGGAAACGGTCGGGGTTTTTTATTATCTAGTGACAAAGGATATGTTATGCCTGATAAATCCCCTGATATATGGGCGGCAATATGGACTTGGCTGTCCTTAAATTTTTCAAATCATCCATTAAGCGGCGCATTTGCCGCTTTTTTTATGAGCGTAATTCGCGTTTGTTATTTGCGTAAAAATCAGAATTTTTGTCATACCGTTTTTGATGGATTAATTTGTGGCGCATTAGCTCATTCAACCATTCCTATTATTGGTAAATTAGCGGTAGCTTGGACACCATTAGAAAATCCAAGTGATGTTGCGTTATTTGTGGGTATTGCAATTGGTTATATAGGTACGGATGAGATCCGCAAATATATGTTTAAGTTTTTGCATAATCAGGTAAACAAAGGTGCTGCAAATGATGAGAACAAGTATTAATGGCGAAGCGTTTATTATAAAAGAAGAAGGGGAGCGATTAACCTCTTATCGTTGTTCTGCTAACGTTTGGACTATTGGCGTAGGTCATACAGGCTTTGTTGATGATCAGCCAATTACGCGAGGTATGACTATCAGTAAGACCAAGTCGCGCGAATTATTAAGAGCGGATTTAAGACGTTTTGAAAATGCTATCAATGAATGTGTTTTAGTTTCGCTATCACAACATCAGTTTGATGCATTAGTTAGCCTGACATTTAATATTGGCGAAGGTGCTTTTAGACGTTCAACTCTGGTGAAGTTACTTAATAATGGAGATTATAAAGGTGCTGCAAATCAGTTTTTGGCTTGGAAAAATGCTGGCGGTCGCCCGATTTTGCTTAAACGTCGTCAGCGTGAAAAGGCATTATTCGAAAATGGGTACGTTTAATTTTAGAAGTGCGGTCAAAATTGGCGCACTTTTTTTAATTTTGGGCTTGTGTGGTTGGATTTGGTACCAATCACAGAAAATCACTAGCCTAACAGCCGAAAACCAAACGCAAGCCCAAACCATTGAACAAATGAACAAAGTCAATGAACAATTGAACAATCAGCTTATTGTTGAACAACGAGCAGTTGAACAACAATACAAACTGGTTAATCAATTAAAAAGCCAAGCGGAGCGTAGTCGTGAACAAGTTAAAGTTATTCTACAAAAAGATCCGTGCGGCGTTACTGCTATGCCTAGTCCTGTTATTGACAGCATTAAGCGGTTGCACCACAAAAGCAAGGATTGAGTATAAATATTTATTTCCTCCGCAAGCATACCTCACGCCTTGCGAACGCACCGAATTTAACGGCACAACCTATGGTGATGCTATTGAGCATCTAATCAAAGTGATTAGTGAAAGGGATTTGTGTGCGAGTCAAATCGATAGCATTAGAGAGTGGCAAGCACAGATGCGTGAAAAATAATTTACAGATTTTTATCAAGATCTAACCCCTTGCAGTTAGCTGTTAGGGGTTTTTTATTGCCTGCAAGATAGAGATGTACACTCGACAAGCAATGTTTCCATCCTCACTCATTGCTTCTTGTAGGTTCTATTTTCGTGAGGAGTAACGAGGACATTATGCAAGCATTAAAAACTGACTTTTTAGGTCAAGAAATTACCTTAATTGATAACAACGGCGTGGCTTATGTCGCAATGCGTGAAGTTGTTGAAGGAATTGGACTAAACTGGGCAAGCCAATCTGTTAAACTTAATCAGAACTGCTCAAAATTTAACTGTTGCTATATCGCAACAGTTGCTGAAGATGGCAAAAATCGTGAAATGCTGTGTATGCCAATCAAGAAACTCAATGGCTGGCTGTTTTCAATCAACCCAAACAAGGTACGTTCCGATTTAAAAGAGCGGTTAGAAAACTATCAAGAAGAGTGCTTCTTGGCATTATGGGATTATTGGACAACGGGCATTGCTCGCCGCGATGAAGTGAAGCACAAAACCGAGCAATGGCTACTGAAAAAGCAAGAATATCAGATTCGTTCTAGCGAAAAAGGGCGAGCGTTGCAGGAATGTAAAGCGGAAAAGCGAAAGTTAGAACAAGAGTTCTGGCAAATTAAGCAAATGGAGCTGTTTGTTGAAATCTAAAGCGTGGCTATTTGTCACGTTTTTTTTGCAAAATCTCGGGGAACCCCCCTGTTGTAAAAACAAACCCCGAACACGGCGAATGTTTGGGTTTTTTTATATTTACAGTAAAGGATTAACCATAATGCCAAAGAAAGACGGGGTTAAATCCACGTCTAAGGGGCGTGGAAAAACCGAAAAAAAGAAAGTGGGGCGACCATCTTCCTATATGCAAGAAGTTGCAGATGATATTTGTATGCTGCTTGCTCAAGGGGAGAGTTTACGCAAGATTTGTGAACGACCAAGTATGCCTAATAAATCAACAGTTATTAGATGGTTGAAAGAAAATTCAGAATTTTGCGACCAATACGCGCGTGCGAGGGAAATGCAAGCGGATAGCCTACTTGATGAAATGTTAGATATTGCTGATTGTGCCACGCCTGAAGATGTACAGGTGGCGAAACTGAGAGTAGATAGCCGTAAATGGTATATCACTAAAGTGGCTCCGAAAAAATATGGTGATCGGGTTACGCAAGAAATCTCAGGCGTTAATGGTAGTGCGGTTAAGGTTGAAGTGAAAAAGGAACTCGATCTTTCGGTGTATTCAGATGATGAACTTAGATTTCTTAGAGAGCTTAAGCGAAAGCAGCTTGAGTAGCGAATTAGCACGGCGTAATTTGCTTGATTTTACCTTACATACCAAACCCGACTTTATCACAGGTTGGTTTAATAAAATCATCGCTCAAGAACTTCAACAGTTTTATCAAGATGTGGTGGACGGCAAGCAACCACGTTTAATGATTTTTGCACCACCGAGAAGCGGTAAAAGTGAACTATTTAGTCGCCGTTTTCCTGCGTGGGCATTTGGCAAAAATCCAGATTTGCAGATGATTGCCTGTTCTTATTCCGCAGATTTAGCCAGTCGAATGAACCGTGATGTGCAGCGGATAATGGACGATGAAAGCTACCACGAAATTTTCCCGCAATCTTCATTGAATAATAAACGGATCAGCACAGTGTCAGGTCAAGCCTTACGCAATAGCGAGATTTTTGAAATCTTGGGGTATAAAGGTGCATATCGTTCCGCTGGTGTCGGTGGTGGTATTACAGGAATGGGGGCGGATATTGCGATCATAGACGATCCCGTAAAAGACGCAAAAGAAGCCAGTTCTGAAACTGTACGTAATAGCGTTTGGGATTGGTACACCACCACACTATACACACGTTTATCGCCAAAAAGTGGTGTGTTATTAGGTATGACCCGTTGGCACGAAGATGATTTAGCTGGGCGATTACTTCAAGAGATGGAAAATGGCGGTGATCAATGGCGAGTAGTCTCGTTTCCTGCGATTGCTGAACAAGATGAAGAATATCGCAAGGAAGGTGAGCCATTACACCCTGAACGTTTTGACTTAGAACGATTGACTAAAATCAAAAATGCAGTGGGTTCACATACGTGGAATGCTTTATATCAGCAGAGACCATCAAGCAAAGATGGTGGAGTGTTTAAGCCTGCCAACATTCAGATTATTGAAACCCTGCCTGTCGGTAATATCAGCTGGATACGTGGTTGGGATTTGGGTGCGACGATTGGTGGTGATCCAACCGCAGGGGTAAAACTCGGCAAATGTGAAGATGGATCGCTGATTATCGCAGATTTAGCTCACGGCGATTTAGCACCTGATGAGCGAGATAAGCTGATTAAGCAGACGGCAGCACTTGACGGACGATTGGTTGAGATCAGCTTGCCGCAAGACCCTGGTCAAGCAGGTAAAACACAAGTGCTTTACCTTACTCGTATGTTGCAAGGTTACATTGTGCGTAGTAGTCCTGAAAGTGGCGACAAGGTAACAAGAGCTGAGCCATTTGCTGCACAGGTGAATGTTGGGAATGTGAAGATGGTTAAAGGGCATTGGAACAAAAAAATCATTGATGAAATGCAGATGTTCCCAAATGGCAATCATGATGATTGCATTGACGCTTGTTCTCGCGCTTATGGTGAGTTAATTGATTTGTTTGATGTGTACGGACGATTTACAACGCTAGGAGCGTAGAAATGAATTTTAATCAAGATAGTTATTCAGACGCTTTAGGGCTAAATGAGCAACGCAACAAAAACAACGTGATGCTGGATTTTACTCGATACGAACTAGGTGGGTTATTTGCGAATGTGGTTGATATTCCAGCAGACGCAGCGGTATCACGTAGTATTGAGTTAGAGAACGATGAGAATGATGTTCTGCTGTACGAACTCGAACGCCTTGCATTTCTTCCACAAATCGCTAATGCGGTACGTTGGTCTCGGTTATTTGGTGGTGCTGCGTTGGTGTTAATCACTGATGACGGATTGTTAAATGAGCCATTAAACACAGACCGAATGACAAAAATCAGTGAGTTGCGTGTTTTTGGGTTAGATCAGATTACGCCGACCAGTCAACGCTATTTAGATCCGAAAAAATCGAATTTTGGGCAGTATCAAAGCTATTTTGTGCAGTTAAATAATGCACAAGTGGAAATTCACGAAAGCCGAATGTTGTTTGTATCAGGTGACGCATTACCTGAAAAAGCAAAAAATGGTATTCATTGGAAAGGTAGGGCGGTTACTCGAGTATTTGAGAAAATTGCGATTTATGAAAATTCACTGCATTTAAGCAATGAAATCTTACGTCGTAAGCAGCAACCTGTTCATCGAATGAAAGGGCTTGCAACAGCGATAGCAAACGGACTAGAAGATAGCATTCGTAGTCGTGTGTCGATGGTGGAAAAAGCTAGAAATTCACTTAATGCGGTGGTGGTCGATCAGGAAGATGATTACACCATCATCAACGCTGATTTAGGCGGTGTAGTTGATATTCTTGACGAGTTAAAAGTTGCCATTTCTGCTGATACAAAAATACCTGTGTCGATTTTGTTCGGACAATCTGCAAAAGGAATGAACGCTACTGGTGAGAATGATATTGAGAGTTTCTATGACCTAATCGAAGGCATTCAACAAAATAAAATCAAACCAGTGTTGGAAAAGCTACTTGAATTAATCGCACTTCAAAAGCACGTGAAAGCAAATAACGATTGGTCTATTACATTCCCGTCATTAAAAACACCAACTGACGCAGAAATTGCGAATGTGGAGAAAGTCAAAGCAGATACGAAAGCAGTTGAAACGAAGCGGTTGCTTGATTTGGTGGACGCAGGGGCGTTATCTAATGACGAATTGCGAGATTTACACAGCGAAGAGTTAAACCTGAAAGGTGCAGCAGATGAAGATTCGGAAAATACGCAAGAAACCGAAAGCGTGGTTATTTCCAACATCAGTGGAGCGAGCTTACACAAGCACTCTCATTAAGCTAGCTCAGCAAATAGAAAAAGAAGCTCGTGATTTTTGTAAAAAATGGGCAGAAACTGACTCGTTGCGGCATGATAGCTTGGAAGACTTGCTACTGAAATGGCTTGAAGAACTTGCGTCTGCGTTGTTGTTTTGGGTGTCAGATGATGAAGTGATCCGCCTAGTTCGTGATTTTGCCCATCAAACAAGCGATTTCAACAAACGACAACTCCATAAAGTGCTGAAAAGCGTTTATGGCGTGGATATTTTCAAACACGAAGATTGGCTTGACTTACAGTTAAAACTGTTTGAAAAGCAGAACACTGCCTTGATTAAGAGCATTCCCACGCAGTTGCACGAAAAACTGCGGTATCGTTTTGTGGAAGCGGTGAGAAAAGGTGAACGCTGGGAAAGTGTTGCAGATGAAATTGAAGATATCTTAGCTATTCCAAAAAAACGAGCAAGATTGATCGCACGTGATCAAATCGGCAAGCTCAACGGGCAGCTTACTAAACTCAGACAAGAGCAAGTCGGCATTACACACTACATTTGGCGGACAATGCTAGATGAGCGAGTGCGAGATAGTCACCAAGAGCGAGAAGGTAAACAGTTTTCGTGGGCAGAAGCACCCGAAGACGGACACCCACAACAGCCGATTTTATGCCGTTGTTATGCCGAGCCTGTGTTGCCTGAGTTTGATGATTTTGTAGAAGGGATGGATAAGCCGTATAATACTTCAATAGCAAGTAGTAGATCTGCAAAGCCGAAAGAGTTATATTCTGTAGACAATACATTATATGGTAATTCAAAAGTGAAAAGTGCTGAATTGTTGAGAGCGAGAGCTGAAAAAATAGAGCCTAAAATTACGAGTGATATAACTCAAATTATTGCTTCAGTTGGTGGTAAGGTGGAGGGGCTTGAATATCGACTGAAATCTCTTAACTCTTTAGAGCGTAAAATCAAAACAGAAATGTTAGCTGGACTTTCTGAGCAGCAAGCTATTGCTAGTGTTAAAGATGTAGTTCGCTATACATCAATCTTTGATGGCGATACTTTTGTGGCACAGTATCAGAAGATGCAAAAGATTCTGGCGACCAAAGGCTATCGAACAGTTATTGTTAAAAATACTTGGCAAGAAGGTGCAACTTACAAAGGGATTAATACTTTTGTAAATGCGTTTGTTGAAAAAGATAATATCATCTTTGAAATGCAGTATCACACAAAAGAGAGTTTTGAACTAAAAAACGGTAAGTTACACCAACTTTACGAGATATTTCGTGATCCTAAAACATCTCCACAAGAAAAAGTGAAAATTTCACTTGAAATGCAGAAATTAAGTGCTAATCTTAAAGTACCAAAAGATATATCGTTAATTAAAGGGAAAAAATAATGTATCAATACTATTTAGCTGAACTTGGCGATAATCGACAAAAACTCATTCGTGGCAATCCTGCTGATTGGCTCTCATTTGCTACATACGAGCCAGAACAAGAAGATTGGGATCAGAAATTCGGTACATTTTGGGCGGATAAAATTCTTGTGAGTGGTTTTTCTGATTATGAAGAAATTTCCGAGAAAGAAGCTATCCATTTCATCAAGGTGCATTGATGTTAGCGATTAAAGCCAAGCAGTTTGCTCAGAAAGCTCACGAAAAACAGCTTGATAAAGCAGGGCAACCTTATATCAATCATTTGCAATTTGTGGCTGATTTAGTCAAAAATGAAAGTGATGAAGTTGTCGCAACAGCTTGGCTTCACGATAGTGTTGAAGATACAGAAACTTCATTAAGTGATATTTCGGCTTTATTTGGTAAAGTCGTTGCTGATTCTGTGAATGCAATTACCAAGCGACAGGGCGAAAATTATCAAGATTATTTATTACGTGTGAAATCGAACGAGATTGCGAGAAAGGTTAAGATTGCAGATTTAACACATAATATGGATTTAAGTCGCCTATCGATAACGACTGAAAAGGATTTATCTCGACAGAGAAAATATCAACAAGCCAAACAATTTTTACAAACCTAGCCTAACCGCTAGGTTTTTATTTCCAAAAACAAACCCCGAAAGGTGCGAACTTTCGGGGTTTTTCATTTCCATAATCACAACCATTAAGGAAACGATTTATATGACAAGTTTAAAACTTATCCTATCAATTATCAAGGAGTTTAGAATGATGACCGAACGTTTATCAACATTGCGATTTTGGGGTATTTGGCTACTTGGTTTTTTGGTTGCGGCTGCAATTTTCGTAAACGCAATTAAATGGTGGTAACAATGACAATGCGATACGATCGCCTTGAATTTAAGGCGGAGAAAGATCAAAACGGGTTTATTCGTGACACCCCTGTTCTAACAAGAACGGGGGTTTTTATTTATCAGCAGCCTGATGGCACATCAAGACGTGAATATCGTCCGCCTGATGAGGTGTTTAAAGCGGACAGTTTGAATGCGTTTAAGGGCATTCCGATTACTGATGAGCATCACGGCAAAATCACGGGTAATAATGCTCAAACGCTTGTAATTGGGTCGGTGTTATCAGTTGGACGACAAGATGGCAAAAATTTGATAGCGGATATTGTTATCCACAACACTAATCCGATTACAACAAAAGGCAAAAAAGAATTATCGGTAGGCTATGAAGTAGAGCTTGAGATGACAAGCGGAATAACTGAAGACGGTGAACCGTACGATGCAATCCAACGTAATATCAAGCCGAATCATTTGGCTATCGTAAGCAAAGGGCGAGCAGGTAATGCTCGGTTAAATATGGATGCGGCTGATGCCGTACAATTTTTGGAGAAACACAACGTGGAAAAACCAGAAAATCTCTCAAATGTTCGTTTAGACAGTGGCATTACCTATCAAGCCGCCCCTGAAGTAATCAACGAACTCAATAAATTCAAACAAGACGCAGCAAATGCTCAAGCGGAAAAAGACAAAGAAACCGCCCGTGCAGATGCCGCAGAAGCGAAAGTAAAAGAGCTTGAAAGTAAACAAGAGCAGATGAAGCAAGATGCTTTTGAGCAAGCGAAAAAGCGTTTAGCGTTGGAAGCGGCTGCAAAAAGTCACAAAGTTGAAGTGAAAGCAGATAGCACAGACCGACAATTACAAGAAGCAGTAATTAAAGCGGTGCGTGGCGATAGTGTGGACTTAAAAGATCGTTCAGACGCTTACATTGAAGCGGCGTTTGATATGGCATTAGCTGATAGTCAAGCTCGTGCGGATAACGAAGCTCAACAACGCTCTACGTTAACACAACCACAAATGCAAATGAATCAAGACGGCAAACCTGAATTAACATTATCTGGTCGTGCCAAAATGATGGCAAGCCGTAACTAATAAGGAGCAAAAAATGGCAAAAATTTATGATGATCGTCAAGCAGTAGCTTTCGCTGGTATGAAAGGTGATAGTGGTTTTGATCGTGTTGAAACCTTTGCAGCAGAAACCGCAATCCCTTTTGGAACTATTGTTACTGTTGGCACTAAACCAACACAAGCAAAATTAGGTGGTACAGTTGCAGTAGGTATCGCATTGCACAGTCACGCTGTTGCGGAACAATATGCGAAATTTGATGCAGTTTCTGTAATGACCCGTGGTTTAGCGTGGTGTTCGGTAAAAGGTGCTGATGCCGTAACTGAACGTGGTGGTGTGAAATTCGATCCTGCTACTGGTTTAGTGTCGGACGCTGCAAGCACAGCGTTACCAAATGCAATTTTCCGCTCAGGCGTAGTGACAACACCGTTTGGCAAAATTGCCTTAGTGGAACTTCACGCACCACAGAAATAGTATTTATCAGTTAATCACTTCACACATAGGGCGATCTTATTAGGTCGCTTTTTTATTGGAGAAACAGAATGACAATGCAAAATTTTAATGCAGACCAAGCCGAATTGACCGAAATCAACAAATGTTTACGTGTTGCAGGTACTTTCAACCAAGACGCAGGTTTATTTACTGCTCGTCAGTTGGAAGTTGTGCGTAACAAAGTTTATGAAGAAAAATTACCGCAGATGAACGGTTTGGCATTAGTGCCGATTTCAAGCGAAGCTCCTGAATGGGCGGAAACAGTGGTAGAAAAAACCTACTCTCACGCAGGTATGGCGAAAATCATCGCTAATTATGCCGATGACTTACCACGTGCGGACGTTGCAGCAACTGAACGTGCGGTAAAAGTGAAAAGTATCGGTGCAAGCTATGGCTACAACTTGCAAGAGTTACAGGCAGCAGTAGCAAACCGTACGGATTTACCGACTGCGAAAGCTCGTGCAGCTCGCCGTGCAGTGGAAATCAAACTCAACCAAATTGCCTTATTAGGCGATGAGGAGTACGGCTTAAATGGTTTTATCAACCACCCGAATTTAGGCGAAACCGCTTTAACAGGCAACTGGAAATCTGCAACTGCGGAGAAAATCTTAGAAGATTTAGATAATCTCTACAACACCGTGGTGTTGCAGTCTAAAGGCGTTCACCAACCAACACATTTAATTATGGCGTTGACGGATTATCAGACCTTAGGCAGTAAATATCTCTCTAATGCAGATAAAACATCGGTGTTGGCTTTCTTCCAGAAGAAATACCCATCACTTACCATTCAAGGTATTTGGGAGCTTGAAAAAGCAAGCAAATCAGGCAAAAACTTAGTGATTTGCTATGAGAAAAATATCGACAACTTGAATTTAGAGTTGCCAAA
The DNA here is from genome assembly GCF_052384575.1 of Reella acinonychis. Lineage (GTDB taxonomy): Bacteria > Pseudomonadota > Gammaproteobacteria > Enterobacterales > Pasteurellaceae > JBQSUQ01. Next base: position 100,140 of record NZ_JBQSUQ010000003.1, read on the forward strand.
AGACTTTGAGCAGTTGCCAGCACAGGAACGCAACCTTGAGCTTGTAGTGAACTGCTTAGCTCGTGTGGGCGGTGTGTTCTTGCGTTATCCATTATCAGCGGTGAAAGCGGAGGTGCAATAATGCTAGTCAAAAACGTGGAACCCCGTTTAATTCACATTGGGGGCGAGTTTATCGCCCCGAATCAAACCGTAGAAATTGCGGACGATGCCGTTGGCTTGCAGTCGTTTTTAGACCGTGGCGTTTTAGTTAAGGTTGAAGAGCCGAAAGCAGAAGAGCCGAAAGCTCAAAATGGGAAAGGTAACAAAAAGGAAGGCTAGGTTATGGACGTGATCTCAATCTTACCGCTAATTTACCCTGACTACGTAAAAGCCGATAGTGCGGTGTTAAATATGTCCGTTTCGTTAGGATTAGATCACGCGCCGAAGTGCCTACCCGCTGAAAAACAGCAGTTAGCCGCTGCCTATTACACTGCATACTTACTTGCTCAACATCTCGAAAGCAACATCAATCCGCAAGGGTTAAGTAGCGAACGAGAAGGGGATTTAGCGGTAAGTTATAGCCTTGAACATCGTAAATCCACACAGTTCTTGGCGAAATGGCAAGAACTCAATGCGATTTGTGAGCGAATGGGTGCTATTACAGTAGGGTTCAACAATGTCGGTTGCTGATCGGGATTTAGGCTTTCTAAAAGCGGTCACCAACATTGAGAAACTGGCTAAATGTCAGGTCAAAATTGGCATTCAAGCGGATAGTGGCAGCTACCCAGACGGTACTAGCGTTTTAGATGTGGCGGTTTGGAATGAGTACGGAACAAGGCACATTCCATCTCGCCCTTTTATTCGTCAATGTTATGCCTTGCATTCAGATCAAGCCTTTCAATTGTTAAAACGAAGTGTGTCACTTGTCAGCAATGGTACGCCACCATTTACCGCATTATCTCAAGTTGGCTTGTGGTATGAAGGGAAAATGAAATCCGTGTTGCGTACTTTTGCGTGGCAACCTAATGCACCGCAAACGATCAAACGGAAAGGGTCAAGCAAGCCGTTGATTGATACAGGGCAACTGCTGAATAGCATTCGGTATGAAGTGGAGAGTTAATCAATGCAGACATCATTTCGTAGAGAGTATCAAAAAATACAATCAAGCGATGGACGGTATGAAAATGGCGAGTGGATCAAGGGCGAAACGTCGATTTTGCATTTTTTTGCGACAATTCGACCCGTTGCAATGGATAAACTTTCGCCGCAGCTACAAGGGTTGCATATCAGCAGTGCGATTGTGATTTATAGCGATGATGACGTGCTTTCAGTCGCTGGGGAAGATTTGAAAGGCGGCGACAAGGTTATTTTTGACGATCAGGAATATCTTGTGGTTAGCCGTTCGCATTTTCCTACAACGAGTCTGAGCCATTATCGCTATCACGCAGTGAGAGTGAACAATGCAGACTAAAATTTACCCGTTGTTGTCGGAATTATTCAATGTGCCGTTAATTCGAGCCTATCAAGACGGCAAAGAGCCACCGAAACCTTTTGCAACTTACGCTTTGCGATGGGAAACCTTGCCAGAGCATTTTTGTTATAACGCTATTGGTGATGGTAAAGCAGTATCACACATTGAAAGTACGTTAGAGCTGCAAGTATTTGGTGAACGGGCGTTAAGGTTGCTTACGCAAGCCATTTTCCGCCTGAAATTGCAAAGCACGCTTGAAAAATGGGCAAATGCAGATATTACGGTGGTAGAAATCGGCAAAATCTCGGATATGCCTTACCTAAACGAAGCTCAACATTATGAGCAGCGAGCGATTGTAGAAATCCGACTGCGGTATAGCGTAGAGCTTGACGACAACATTCCTTTCATTCAACAGGTTGAGATCGAAAATCTCGATAATCATCACATTACACAAATAGGAGTACAAAATGGCGAAAATTGATCGTCTTGTAAATGTACAAATTGAGCTAGGAACAACTGCCATTCAAGGCAAATCATTCAGTGATATGTTGATTTTAGCCAAACACAGCCTTGCTACTGGTCGCATTATGGTAGTGACGGACGCTAATCAATTACTTGATTTAGGTTTACCACCAACCGATCCGCTTTATTTAGCCACATCAGCCGCCTTTGCTCAAGGTTCGCACGTTTCACAGGTCTTTATTGGACGCGTGAAAGCCAATCGCTATGAATTAGATTTAAGTGAAATTAAATCGGGTAATAAATTCAAAGCGAAAGTGCAAGTTTTAACGAATGGTAATTACAAATCGCACGATGTCGAAGTGAGCTTTACTTCGAGTGCTTCAGCTACTACAACCGCATTAAAATCGTCACTTGAAGGATTAAGCTCTCCGATTACGGTATCAGCCAGTGGTTCAACACTCACTATTGAGCCAACGGGAAATGCGGATGTGGTTTTAACGGATATTCAAGGCGGTGTATTAACTGCAACTTATACAGAAAACTTCACTGTGGCGTTGGCAGCGTGTGCTAAAGAAAACAACCGCTGGTACGGATTGGGTTTGGCAAGTCGTGAACAATCTGAAGTATTAAAAGTGGCAGATTGGGCGGAAGCTAATGGTAAGTTATTCTTAACGGCAAGTGCTGACCCTAATATCCTTGTGCCATCTTCAAATACTGACTTAGCAAGCGTTTGTAAGGAAAAAAATTATTTCCGAACTGCTGTAATGTACTCACATAAAGCAGAAAGTGAATACCCTGATATGGCGTTGATGAGTTACTGTTTTACGTTCTATCCAGGCGCGGAAAACTGGAACTTGAAAAAACTTGCTGGGGTGTCGCACTCGCCACTTGCTGAAGGTGAATTTATTGCAGCGAAAAACAAAAACTGCACCACTTTTGAGAACTTCAATGATAGTTTTTCAGTAACACAAGGTGGCAAAGTAGCAGGTGGTGAATGGATTGATGTGATTCGTTTCCGTGATTGGTTGTTGCAAGAAATCCAAATCAATACCACATCAGCGATGATTAACGCCTACGGCAAATTGCCTTACACGGACGCAGGTATTGAAGTTATCGGGCAGTCAATTCGCCAAGCACTTGATTTAGGGGTGGCTCGTGGCGGCATTGCACCAGTGGAATTAGATGAATCAGGTGCGGAAGTGAAAAACTACGTCATTACCTTACCGAAAGCGGCGAGCGTTTCTGACAACAACAAAGCTCTGCGTATCTTGCAAGATGTGAAATTCTCTGCTCGGTTAGCAGGAGCAATCAATGTTACTGAAATCAAAGGTAACTTGGCATATTCGCTGTAATTCAAATTAACATAGCATAATTTAACTGGCGGTCAATTTTGGAAACTTCTCTGAAATTGACCGCACTTTTTTGGAGAAATCAAATGAGTGTAAGAACCTACTCAGCCGATCAGGTTGTTGTATTAATTGGTGTGCATATTGCCTCTGGCTTTGCTGATGGCACTTTTGTTCAAATCGAAGAAAACGGCGATGGTGTTGCTTCAGTTGCTGGAGCGGACGGTGAAGTGGCTCGCTCAATGAGTACTGATCCTCGCAAAAAACTCACTTTAACCTTGCTACAAACCAGTGACACTAATGATGTGTTAAGTGGTCTGTATGCTGCGGACAAAGTAAGTAAAAACACCACATTCCCGATCACTGTAAAAGATCTACGTGGCAAGACAATGTTTGCCGCAAGCACTGCGTGGGTCACAAAAATGGCAAATTCGAGCTTTGGCAAAGAAGTTGACAGCCGAGAGTGGACGATTGAAACCGCAGATGGCTCATATACTGTTGGGGGTAATCAATAATGGCACGTGAAGAAATTCAAATCGGGGAAACCACCTATTTTGTTGAAAAATTCCCTGCAATGCTGCAAATGAAAATTTTCGGTGATTTATCAAAAACACTGATCCCTAGTTTTGGTAAGGCGTTGAGTGGCTTGACCGCTGAAGATGGTGCGGATAAGTCTGCCGTAGAAAGTCAATTTATTGATGGCATTCGTGAGCTTGCTCAACAGTTAGATGGTGACGGCTTAATGAAGTTGGTTGATATGTTGGTACGTGGTGAATATGTGGCTTTCCAAAAGGACAGTTACAACAACGGTAACGACACAAAACTCACTAAAAACACCCTAGATCACGCTTTCGAAGATATGGGCGAAATCGTGGAACTGCTTATTTTCATTCTAAAATTGAATTACAGCGGTTTTTTTACGAAATATCTCACCCGTCTTGGTGTGGGGCAAAAGCTAACAGCGAAATAAACCCAGTAGGTGTTTATAGCGATGAGGTCGCCAGTGAAATGCTCGCTTGGCGACCTTTTTTAGCTGGAAAGGTGACGATGACTGAACTCAATACGTCAGGGTTAACCGATATGGGCGAGCTATTGAAAATCAACCGCCTGCTTGATGCCATTGAAGCAATGGAAGCAAAACAGGCGGAGAAGTGGAAAAGTTGATTAAGCGTAAAGAGGTTGAATGCCAAAACGTGGGCGTTGTTCTAGTTGCCAAGTATCGTAATTAGCTTGCATATTAAGCCAAAACTGCGGTGTAGTATTAGGCAGTAACTCATATAAACGCATTGCCATTTCAGGTGTTATAGCGGCTTTCGCATTCAAAATACGAGAAAGTGCAACTCGAGTTACACCGAGTTTTTTGGCGATTTCAGTAACACTATGACCTTCAATGTACTCTTTTAAAATCAACCCTGGATGGGCGGGATTGTGCATTCGCATTTTCTTGCTCCTTAATGGTAATCCTGATAATTCACAACGTGTGCGTGTCCATTTTCAAACTTAAAGGTTAATCGCCAATTGCCACTCACCTTTACAGACCAATGCCCAGCTAAATCACCGTGCAAAGGATGTAAATTCCAACTTGGCACCGCCATAGCTTGTACGGTTTCAGTGGCATCTAAGGCGGTTAATAACATATTCAATTTTGCGGAATGTTTAGCTTGAATGCCAGCTGTTGAGCCAGTTTCAAAAAATAATTTCAGCCCTTTATGTTGAAATGAGATGATCATATTATCCCCTTTTGTATAGTCTGACTATACATTATTTTTATACTTTTGTAAACAGGTACTATACAAATGAGCGTTGTACGTGAATTAGTCACTAAATTATCGTTTGCTTACGAAAATACAGGCTTAAAAAAGTTTGTGAATGAAGTCAAGCAAGCCAAAACACAAGCCAAAGCAGATGTAGGGCAAATCAAAGGTAATTTGCTGTCGCTTAAAAACGTTGTGATGGGCTATGTTGCAATGGCGGCAGGCGGATCTGTAATGCAGATTGCGGACGAGTGGGCGAGTGTGAGCGGTCGTGTAAAACTGGCTACGGCATCAGCGGAAGAGCATAAACACGCCTTAGATGAAATCTATAACATTGCTCAACGAACAGGGCAGACTTTTGCCGCAAGTGGTGACTTGTTCCAAAAAGTGCAACGCAATGCCAAGGATTTAGGGTTAGGGACTGACGAAACCTTAAAAATGACCGAGATTATCGGTCAAACACTCACCATCGGCGGTGGTGACGCCAGCTCGCAACAAGCCGCTTTAATGCAGCTAGGGCAAGCATTAGGTGCAGGTAAATTGAGTGGTGATGAACTTACATCTATTTTAGATCAAGCTCCACGTTTATCAGAGGCTATTGCAGATGGTTTTGGTATTAGTGTAGGTCAGCTAAAAGAAATGGGTCAGGCTGGTAAACTGACCGCCAAAGAGCTTGCTCAAGGACTACTGAAACAGGCTGATAAAATTCAGAAAGAATTTGACGAAATGCCGAAAACTTTTTCATTCGGAATGAACGTAATGAAAAATGCGATCGGGCGTTTTCTATCTTATGCGGTCAATGATGTGTTGAATTTAGGTCAGCGATTTTCTCAACTTGCCAACTGGATCGATAAAAATATCAAGTTAGTGCTGATTTTAGCGACATCTGCGATTGGTAGTAAGCTCATTATTGCTCTTAAATTGGTGGAAAGGGGATTAAAGGCAATTACTGTTCAGGCTATCAAGGCTTTTGCTCCGTTTTTAGCAATGGCAGCAATTCTCGCTGGAATAGGCTTAATTCTTGAAGATTTGTATGTGTGGGTAAATGGTGGCGATTCACTCGCTGGCGATTTATTCGGTGATTTCAAGGATTGGGCAGGGCAATTTAAAACAATAGGCGATCTACTTAAATCGCTTTGGTTTAACGTTAAATTACTTGCCAAAGAGCTGTTTGCCCTAACTGGTATTGACTTCGATATTGACTGGAAAAGTTGGCAGGATTTCGCAAAAGCAGCGTTGCAGTATGTAATTGATGGCGTGAAGTCGTTCATCAAAGTCATCAGAAGTGCGGTTAGTATTGTGCGAGCCATAATGCGTGGCGATTTCTCTTATGCGTTTGGTTTGGCAAAAAATGCTGTCGGGGATTTATCACTTAAATTCTTACCGTTTTATTCTATTGCTTTAATGGTATTAGGTGGGATTGGTTCTACTATTTTATGGTTGGTTAGATCGCCATTTGTAAGTCTAGCTAAAACAGTGATCTACACTGTTTCGTTTATTATCACTAAATTCACGATGCTAGTAGGGTTTATCGGTAAACCATTTTTAGTGTTAGGAAAAGCTGCACTCTGGGGGGCTAAAATAGCCATTACAGCTATTTGGTCTATTAGTCGTGCAATGTTTGCAGCGATGGCAGCCAATCCGATTTTACTTGCAATAGCGCTTATTATTGCGGCATTAGTGGCGATTGTTGTTTATTGGGACGAAATCAAAGCGGTTGCTGGCGAAGTGTGGGATTGGATTTCCACGAAAGCCAGTGAAATTTGGACGGACATTGAGAACAGTTGTGGCGAGATGTGGGATAGCATCAAAGAGACAGCCGAATCAATGTGGGATGGCATTACTGATCCAATTAAGAAAGTTTGGACGGGCATTACGGACTTTTTCAAAAACGGCTGGAAGTCTGCTATCAGTACTGTGACAGATATGTTTGATAAATTAATTCCTAGCTTTATCAAAAATATCTTTAGTAAAGGAGCTTCTGTTACGGTAAATGGTACGGTAGAACAACCGCTTGTTAGTACAGCATCAGCACAACAGGCTGGTAATCGTTCTGTTCAGGTTCAGCAGACCCAAAACAACACTTATAACGTACACAGCACTAATCCTAAGCAGGCTGCGAATGAAATTTCACGCCATCAGAAAAATAATGGATTTGATATTTATAGCCCTGAATATGGGTATGGTTGGTAAATATGAGCTTAGTCAGTTTATTGTTTAATTCTTTATTTGGCACAAAGACCACTATCGGCGTGCTTGAGTTGGACGCTTTACTCACAGAAAGCACCAGTTTACGCAGTCAAATTACGGAATATCCCGTAGAAGATGGTAGTGTGATTTCAGATCATATTACGCAAGAGGCAGAAACGCTGACAATTGAAGGTGTGATAACTGGTGCGGGTACGTTATTTAATGTAGCTCAAGGTAAAGCGAAGTTAATTGGAGCAAAAGAGAGTTTGCGGCAGTTGCACCAAGACAGAACATTGCTCACAGTAACGACAGGGGTGGATATTTACCCCGATTTTGCCATTGAAAGCTGCGAAATTAGTCGTACTGCAGACGGTGGAGAGAAGTTTGATGTGAGCTTAACCTTGAAGAAGATTAAGAAAGTCACACTTAGAACTGCCGATATTCCGCCCGAAAAAACAAGCGGTAGTGCAACGGGTAAAGCTGGCAAAACGAAAGCGAACGCTGGTAAAGCTAGTGGAGGAACGCCTACACCAAAACAAGCAGGAAAAGTTGAAGAAGTTAAAATGCAATCCAATCTAGACAAAGCGGCTAAAGCTGCAAATAAGGTATTTAAGAGATAAACCATGATCACAATCCCAATTCCTAACCTAAATGACAGCTTGCTAGAAGTCGAACTTGATGATGAAGTTTTCTTCTTACACTTCTCTTGGAATAGTACAGGCGGTTTTTGGTCGATGGCAATTGAAAACGCCTATAACGATGAGATTTTGACAGGTATCAAGTTATTACCTGATCGCTTTTTACTTCAACAATTCAGCGAAGATACGTTACCGTTAGGCGATTTTATCGTAGTGCGAGATGATGAGCTGCAAACCGTTGGGCGAGATGATTTCATTGCGAAAAAAGCCGTACTAATCTATGTGGGAGTCGATGATGAGCTTTAGATTTGACCGCACTTATCGCTTGCTAATTGGCAAAAAAGGCGAAACCAAAAATGCAATTTTGATTGAGCCACCAATGCGAATTACGTTTGATGTGCAAAAGGATGTAAAAAGCGAGCCAAACGAAAACAGTATTAAAATCTACAACCTATCAGAAACCACTCGCAAAGCCATAGAACAGCCTAATTTGCGGTGCGTGCTTTATGCGGGATATGCAGAAGAAAACGAGCCAACCTTACTTTGTTCAGGCGATATTGCTACCGCTTACTCTTACCGAGAAAATGGCGATATTGTAACGGAGTTATTTGTGCTTGATGGCTTGATTGAGATCCGAGATACAGCCGTTAGTCTAGGCTATTCGGGTGGCGTGAGTTCACAGCTTATTCTGAATGATATTGCGGGCAAAATGGGATTAAAACTCGTTGCAGGTGAAGAACTTAAAGAACGCAAATGGGCAAATGGTTTTAGCTTTTACGGTGCAGCTCGTACCGCATTAGACAAAATCGTGCATGGCACGGGTTTAGAATGGTCTGTTCAGAATGGGGAGTTACAAGTTGTTAATCGTGCCAAAGTTACTCGCCGTCAAGGTGTTGTACTGGCAGTCGATAGCGGACTAATTGGCTCACCTGAACGAGTAAGAGAAGCAGCACGCAGTAAAAAAGTTGATGAAAAAAGCAAACAAAAGCAACCCGTCAGCACGGATAAGCAAGCTACCGATGGCTGGAATGTGCGAAGTTTGCTTTTGCCACAAATCAACCCTGCGGATAAAGTCAAAGTAGAAAGCTCATCAGTAACAGGTTGGTTTCGTGCGGAAACCGTAAAACATATCGGCGATAGTCATTCTGGCGACTGGCAAACCGAACTTCATCTTGTCGAGCGGATTATTGACGAGAAAGCCAAGAAATCAGGTGGTAAGACGAAACATCGGAAGAAAAGACGAGCGTAAACTAAAATTGATGAGACTTTTTTCTTTTTAGTGGTGTATGATAGAATTCCCTAGCTAAGTAAATAAAGGGTATTTTATGCGAGACATTCAAACAAACGCTCCATTGCAACAAACGGGATTTCAAGAAAAGATCGTGTCGGCATTTGAACAGTCTTTGACAGAAGAACAACGTTTTTTGCAAGATGTGATCACAGGCAAAATCAAACTTATTCCGCACGAAGAAGTGATGGAAAAACTTGAATATGTTTTGAAGAATGGGCTACAGCGTAAATGAAACTAGATTATCGTGTTCTTTGGTCAGAACGTGCAGAAGCCAAATTGCTAGACAAAGCGGATTACATCTACAACGATAGTCAAAATGAAGTAATTGCTTATCATTTCTTGGAGACAATGCGTTCTGCTGCTGAAAAACTGAGTTTTATTGCCGCTGCCTATGATGATCAGAAATTCCATATCTACCCGTTAAAATACGGGCATTCTGTAAAATTTATTGTTGTTGGTGATGTGGTAATTATTGCCGATTTTTACCCTAAAGGGTCAAATTTACACTAACTTGAACAAAAAGTGATTGAAATCTAAAGCGTGGCAATTTGTCACGCTTTTTTATTGCTAACTAAAA
>NZ_JBQSUQ010000004.1:0-370352 GCF_052384575.1 Reella acinonychis
TTTTAGTTAGCAATAAAAACGCTGAATGAGATATCATTCAGCGTTTTGTTATTCAGTATTTAAATTTCATATTGCCGAATTGGTGGTGGCGTATATTCTGCGATAAATTGTTCAATTTCCTGAAGATTATCTGAAAATAGCGTGTTATTTTGATCCGATTGACTTAAAAAGCCTTGAGCAACCATATGATTTAAAAAGTGTTTTAACGGCTGATAATAACCATCGCTATCAAATAAAATACAAGGATTATTATTTTGTCCAATTCTAGCCCAAGATATCACTTCACTGATTTCCTCTAAGGTTCCAAGACCACCAGCTAAAGCAATATAAGCGTCACCTAATTCAATCATTTTGAGTTTACGCTCTGACATTGAATTAACAATAACTAACTCGTTGAGACCATTGTGTGCTAATTCACGTTCTTGTAAGAATGTAGGTATAATCCCAATCACTTTACCACCATGTTCCAACACAGAATCTGCCAACAATCCCATTAATCCCGCTTTTCCTCCGCCATAAACCAACGTATGATTTTGCTCTGCAATCCATGTACCCAATGCCTTGGTTTTCTGTTGATGAATCGGATTATTACCTAAATTTGCACCGCAATAGACCGTAATATGCATTTTATTTCCTTCTTTGAGTTAAAGTAGCGCTCATATTAGCAAATCAACTAAGGGAATAAAAATGCATTTTTCCGATTATCAGCAATGGGTTCGCAACGCTATAGCAGTAATGAAAAGTAAAAGTGCGGTGCTTTTTTAGCTCATTTTACTTTTGTTGGGCAGCAATAACCGCTTGCCCTAAGCTTAAACCACCATCGTTCATTGGGAATTTATGACCAGTTAGCACATTAAAATCAGATAATTGCTGTTTTAATAAGCGGCGTAGTAGCTGGTTGTGCATCACACCGCCTGAGAACACGATTGTATCGCAGTCGTGGATTTCAGCTTGTTGTCTAGCAAGCGAAGCAAAGCCTTGAGCAAGTGCATAATGAAATATATAGGCTTTATCTGCAGGCTCGGCTTGTTCCTTTAACCAAGATTGCCAAAATACAGCTAAATCTAATTGATTATCTTTAATCGGCATTTTAACTTTAAAAATAGGCTGATTTTCCACCGCACTTTGATGACAAAATTGAGATTGGCTCGCTAATGCTTCCAATTGACAAGCAGCTTCACCTTCCCAAGAGAGATGTGTCGGTGCAATACCTAAACCATAAGCGACTGCGTCAAATAAGCGTCCAGTAGAGGAAATTAACGGTGAATTAATGCCTTTTTCTATCGCTTTACTGAGAGGCTCCCAAGGTAAATCAGCACAACTTTGTTGCATGATTTCTTGCCAATGAGGCACAAATTGTTGCAAATGAGCAAGCCAGTTACGCCATGGTTGTTTAGCTGCCAAATCGCCGCCTGCAATAGCAACTGCAGGCAATCCACCTAAATGTTTACACTCGGTTGTTGTGGCGAATAGACATTCTCCGCCCCATAGTTGCCCATTTTCCCCCATGCCAATTCCGTCCATCACAATGCCGATGACTTTGTTGTCACAATGATGTTCTGCCATTACTGCGACAATATGAGCATGATGATGTAATATTTCTATCTGTGGAATTTGATATTGTTGTGCCAATTGTTTGCCTAATTGGCTAGAAAAATAGCTTGCATGCTTATCAATGGCAATTTTATCTGCTTTGAATTGATAAATTTGTTCAAAGAGAGCGATATTTTGTTGTAATTGTTGTTGAATTTGTTCATTTGCTGTATCGCCAATATGCTGAGCAACGGTCGCTTTGTTCTGTCTTAACAAACAGAACGTATTTTTTAAGTCTGAGCCCATTGCTAGCACTGCATCTTCACTCATTTGTGAAAGTTGAATTTCATCAGGTACAAAACCTCTAGCTCGACGTATCGTTTCTAAACCATCAAAGGCAACACGCAAGATACTGTCATCAGCGCGTTGTAAAATATCTCGGTTATGACAAAGATAAAAATCAGCTAAATGTGCTAGATTTTTCACCGCACTTTGATTATCTAATTCGGGTGGTTGACCACTCGCATTGGCAGAAGTCATCACTAAGGGGATATTTATCTCGGCTAGCAACAAATGTTGCAATGGATTACTTGGTAACATCACACCAATTTCACGTAAGTTAGGCGCAATTTCATCACAAATAGACCGCACTTTATGTTTGGCTAACAAGACAATGGGGGCTGCTGAGCTTGTGAGTTGTTGCGTTTCTTCTGGCGTTAATTGCTGCAAAAAATGGTGATTTGGCACCATAATCGCTAAGGGTTTTGTGGGGCGATGTTTACGTTGGCGTAATAATTTCACCGCTTCTGAATTACTCGCATCACAGGCTAAATGAAATCCGCCCAATCCTTTAATGGCAACGATTTTTCCTTGTTGCAATAAAAGTGCGGTCTGTTTTAGTGCATTTTTTTGTGTGGCAATCTGATGTTCCTTATCTTGTAACCAAATTTGTGGGCCACACTGTGGACAAGCGTTGGGTTGCGCATGGAAACGGCGATCTGCTGGATTGTCATATTCTTGTTTACATTTTGTGCACAAAGGAAAATTTGCCATTGATGTGTTAAGGCGATCATAAGGAATGGCTTTTATAATGGTAAAACGTGGACCGCAATGGGTGCAATTTATAAAAGGATAGTAATAACGTGGGTTTTGTGGATCAAATAATTCCTTCAAACAATCGGGACAAGTCGCAGCATCAGGTACAATCTGCGTATTCATAACACTTTGTTCACTGTCTCGAATAATGAATGTATTCGTTGAAATTTGCGAAAATTGCACCGCACTTTGAATAACCTCATCAATAGTCGCTAGAGGAGGAAGGGTTGTTGTCAGCTCATTTAAAAACTGTTGTAAATGAGAAATATTAGGTTGATACAGTCGAATTAATACGCCTTGTCCGTCATTACAAACATCGCCATGAAACTGATATTTATTGGCTAATAGCCAAACAAAAGGGCGAAATCCAACCCCTTGAACTTTCCCTTTAATGCGTAATTCTATCCCTTGCATATCCTTGTTTTTCCTGTAAATAAAATAATAATTATTTTTATCTAAAACATTTTTTTTACATTAATAACGTTATTTTAACTTAATGATATTAAAAGAAAATTTCAATTTTGTTAAAAAAATATGAAAAGTAATTTTTTCATGATCTTAATCAAGGAAAAATAATTTTTCCGGTGAAATTTGGTAAATATTGGTAGTATCCTTACAAAAAAAGTGGACACTTGCGGTCAAACTTTTTTTGAATTTTATCACTAATTTTTAGTAGGGGGAAAACTATATGAACCGTTTTGTTATAGGCGATCCCAAAGACTGCATTGGCTGTAATACTTGTATGGCAGCTTGTAGTGAAGTGCATAAAGCCTTTGGATTGCAATCTTTTCCACGTCTTCAAGTGATGCGTAATGATGATGTGACTGTACCAATTTTATGTCGCCACTGTGATGATTCACCTTGTGAGACAGTTTGTCCAGTTCATGCAATTACGCACGAAGGAGATACTATTCAATTAAATGAAGGTCTATGTATCGGCTGTAAACTTTGTGGTATTGCTTGTCCGTTTGGTGCAATTACACAGCATGGTAGTGGTCCAATTGATGCACCGACCTATTACGAACATTTTACTTTTACTGATGCAGTAAAACGTGATGTTCGTGTTTCTCCAGATAATTCCAATGTTGGTAATATGTTAGCATGGCAGCCGGGTGTAAAAGCCATTGCGGTAAAATGTGACCTTTGTTACTTCCGTCCAGAAGGACCAGCTTGTGTACAAACTTGTCCAACGAAGACGCTATTTATTATTAGCGACGAAAGTATTGAAGAAGCTAATAAACGTAAACGTGAAATGGCAATGACCAGTTCGCCTGTAATTCCACGTTAATTGTTTCCAACTTTAATCAATGGAGTGACCTTATGAGTACCATAATTTTGCTCATCACTGCCTTGTTGATTTATGTCATCGGCGCGTTCATTTCTTTGTATATGAGTAAAAATGAACAGCTTTCGATCAATATATCTGGCGTGACCAGTATTTTGGGCGGAGTGTTAGGCATCTTAGCCGCAGCCCCTGTACTTATCAGCAACGAAACGGCAACCATGCTGTTTGAAACACCATTTTCTTTTGCGCCTTATTCTATCCGAGTGGATGGTTTAGCTGCATTTATGGTGTGTGTGATTTCCTTACTCGTCATTGTTACTGCGATTTATTCCTTCTCCTATGTACAAGAATATAAAGGGAAAGGTGCAGGAACAATGGGCTTTTTTATGAATATGTTTATTGCGTCAATGGTGGGATTGGCGACAACAGACAATGCATTCTTTTTCTTAGTCTTTTTTGAAATGATGTCGCTTGCTTCTTACTTCTTAGTATTAACAGAGCAAGATGATAATGCAACCAATGCAGGTTTATTATACTTCTTCATTGCCCATGCCGGTTCAGTGTTGATTATGATAGCCTTCTTTATTTTCTACTGCTACGCAGGTAGCTTTGAATTTGAAGCATTCCGTCAAACAAAACTTTCCCCAGTACTTAGTTTCATTGTCTTTATGCTTGCTTTCCTCGGTTTCGGTGCAAAAGCAGGTATGATTCCGTTACATGGCTGGTTACCAAAAGCTCACCCAGCAGCGCCTTCTCATGCGTCTGCATTAATGTCCGGTGTGATGGTTAAAATCGGTATTTTCGGTATCATTAAAGTAGGCATTGATTTACTTGGTGCAGATAACCTTTGGTTTGGTGTGATTGTTCTTGGTTTTGGTGCTGTGTCCTCTGTGTTAGGGGTACTTTACGCACTTGCAGAACATGATATCAAACGCTTACTTGCATACCATACAGTTGAAAACATCGGTATTATTATGATGGGTGTGGGTGTTGGTATGATTGGTATCGCAATTCAAAATCCAATTCTTGCAACTGTTGGTTTGTTGGGTGGTTTATATCACTTATTAAACCATGCGGTGTTTAAAGGTTTATTATTCCTTGGCGCAGGTTCTGTGATGTATCGCTTACATACTAAAGATATGGATTTAATGGGTGGCTTAGGCAAATTGATGCCTTACACCGCACTTTGCTTCCTAATTGGTACTATGGCGATTTCCGCATTACCACCATTTAATGGTTTTGTCAGTGAATGGTTTACCTATCAATCATTATTTACTTTAAGCCAAACTGATTCAGTGGTGCTCAAAATTGCAGGCCCCGTGGCAATTATTATGCTAGCGTTAACTGGTGCATTAGCGGCATTATGTTTCGTTAAAGTATATGGTATTAGCTTCGGTGGTGCGCCTCGTAGTGAAAAAGCCGCGCAAGCAAGAGAAGTCCCTCGCCCAATGTTAATCGCTATGGCGGTGCTTGCTGTATGCTGTGTGTTGTTAGGTATCGGTGCTTCAGTTATTACACCTGTAATTGCAAAAATTTCAACCGCACTTTCAGGTCTAAATGGTTTCCCTCTTGCAGAAAATGGTACTGTTGTTTCAAGTCCAGAACCATACACCGCACTTTCTACTCCTATGGTGGCTATTATGCTTATCGCGTTCTTCGCGGTACCTTTCGCGTTATATAGCTTCACCAAAGATAAACGTTTATCTGATAGTGCAAAAGGCAATCCTTGGGCTTGTGGTTATGCATATGAAGCCGAAATGGCAAGTTCAGCTGGCGGTTTCACCCGTCCATTAAGAACGATGTTTAAACCACTTTACACAATTCGTAAAACCTTTGACCCTGCACCATTAAGCCAAAAAGGTATTGATGCAGTGATTAAAGGTGCGACTCAAGCAGAGCCATTCTGGGAAGATAAAGTCACAATGCCAATTGCCCATTTTATTCCTCGTATAGCGTCTAAAATCCAAGGGCTACAAGGAGGTGACTTCCGTGTATATTGCGTTTATTTCGTAGTTGCACTGGTAATTTTATTGGCTGTAGCCGCATCTATGTAGGGGAGGGAGGATTATGATTAATTTACCTTCAGAAATTGCTACATCAGGTGGAATGTTTATTTTAGGATTAATTCAAGCGCTCATTTTGTTAGCCTTAGCGCCATTGTTTTCGGGTATTTCTCGAATGATTAGAGCTAGAATTCAATCCCGTCGTGGTCCTGGCGTATTACAAGATTATCGTGATATTGTTAAGTTGATGAAACGACAAAACATTTATCCTGAAAATGCAAGTTTAGTTTCAAAAGTAATGCCTTATGTTTTAATCAGTACTGTACTTGTAGTAGCAATGAGTTTGCCTATGTTTACTCACGCTTCTCCTTTTGGTGCTGGTGGCGACTTGATTACGGCTATTTATCTCTTTGCATTATTCCGTTTCTTCTTTTCTATTGCAGGGTTAGATAGCAACAGCTCTTTCTCTAATATTGGTGCAAGTCGTGAAGTTACTTTAGGTGTTCTTGTTGAGCCTATCTTAATGTTGTCTTTATTAGTTATCGCATTAGTTGCTGGTTCAACTAACTTTGGTGTGATTTCTACTGTATTAGGCACACAAACTTGGGGTTATCCAGGTGCAACTGTTGTTGCTCTTGTAGCCGCTGCCTTTGCTATCTTTATTGAGATGGGAAAAATTCCATTCGATTTAGCAGAAGCGGAGCAAGAGTTACAAGAAGGTCCTTTAACAGAATATTCAGGTCCAGCGTTTGCACTGATTAAAGTGGGTCTAAGCCTTAAATCAATGGTTGTTGCGTCAATCTTTGTGAGCGTATTACTTCCATTCGGTGCAGCTGAACAAATTACCATTAGCGGCGTATTTTTAGGTGCGATAGCTTTCTTCTTAAAATTAATCGTTGCTTTTGTATTGGCTTGTATATTTGAAAATACCCTTGCTCGTACACGTTTTATGTTAGCAGGACGTTTAACCATCATTGGCTTTAGCGTTTCCGTACTGGCATTTGTTTTCTATTTGATTGGATTGTAAGGAGGAAAAAATGGAAAATTTAGCTCTATTTACAATCATTCTTCCATTTATCGGTGCTTTTATCGTTGGATTGGTTAAAAATGAAAAACTTTTCCCTCGTCTAGCCGTTATTTTCTCTGCAATAGCAACGTTGGGGACTGTTATCTTAGCGTGCTTATGGAAAGGCGCTGCAACAAGCACCTTATCTATTGATGTATTGAAATTTGGCGATACAACTGTATGGGGTTTTACCTTTGATGCAGTGAGTACCTTAATTGGTTTTGTTGTGGTTGGTCTTGGGTTCTTAATTGTCCTTTATTCTTGTGGTTACTTAACAACTTTGAATAAAGAACATGCTCATGCACCAATGCCTCGCTTCTATGCTTTCTTGCTCATCTTCATCGGGGCAATGGCTGGATTGGTTTATTCATCAACTTTAATTGGTCAATTATTGTTCTTTGAAATTACCGGTGCTTGTTCTTGGTCATTAATCAGTTATTACCAAACACCAAAAGCGCAAGCTTCAGCGATGAAAGCGTTAATTATTACTCACGTCGGGGCAATTGGTTTATATATCGCAGCGGCCTTCTTGTTTAGCAAAACAGGCACATTCTCTATTATGGCGTTGGAGCAACTTGATCCAAGTGCGAAAACCATCGTCTTATTTGGTGTGATGTTTGCGGCTTGGGGTAAATCAGCACAATTACCAATGCAAATTTGGTTACCAAATGCGATGGAAGCACCAACACCTGTGAGTGCATATTTGCACGCTGCTTCTATGGTTAAAGTTGGGGTGTATATTTTTGCTCGCGCATTGATGTCAGCTGGTGATGTACCTGAAATCGTTGGTAATGTCGGTTTAATCATGGCAATGATTACCTTAATTTACGGTTTCTTAATGTACTTACCGCAAACCGATTTAAAACGCTTATTAGCTTATTCAACTATTACACAACTTTCTTATATCTTCATTGGGTTATCGCTTTTCGCCTTAGGTTCAAAATTAGCGTTGATTGCCGCAATTGCTTACATTTTCAACCATGCGTTCGCAAAAAGCTTATTCTTCCTTGTTGCAGGTTCTTTAGCTTATGCAACAGGTACACGCTCAATGCCAAGATTAAAAGGTATTATGCAAAAAATGCCATTAGTTGGTACGGGTTTTGGGATTGCCGCATTAGCAATTTCTGGGGTGCCGCCATTTAACGGATTCTTCAGTAAATTCCCATTATTCGCTGCCGGTTTTGAATTAGGTTCAGCACATAGTTGGATTGCATTCTTAATGGTGTTAGCACTCATTGAAAGTACAGCCACTTTTGTTTGGTTATTGTATAAATTTGGTCAATGTGTGGTAGGCAAACCGTCAGAAGAAGTAGAAAACGCACAGCCATTAACAACAACAATGAATATTGTATTAGTGGTATTAATGGTAATGTCTGTTTGCTCAAGCTTCATCGCGGCTTATTGGTTAGAAACCCCTTGGTTGAATTAAGGAGCGGATTATGTTGATGATAAATACGTTAGCTGGTTTGTTGATCCTGACTTCTCTTGCCGTCATTATGGAAAAAACGACGAAAAAAGCTACCGCACTTTATATGGCACAGTCTTTAGTGCTTGTGGGGACGTTTGTATTCCTAGCCGCAGAGATGGATGCCCATGAACTTTACATGTGGTCAATCAGTGCTTTTGTAACTAAAGTATTGATTGTACCAGCAATTTTATACTACACAGCGAAGAAAGTAGATGAAAGCACAGTTCCTACACTTTCATTGAATGCAGCATGGTTGTTACCAATTACAGCAGCAATTATTGTGCTATCTTACTTGGCAACAACTTCGGTTGAGCTCCCTTTGGCTGATAGTTTGAAACCTGCGTTGTCTGTATCATTGAGCCACTTTTTGATCGGTTTAATGTGCATTGTGAGCCAACGTAGCATTCTCAAACAGGTATTTGGCTATTGCTTAATGGAAAATGGTTCACATTTAACATTGGCATTATTAGCTAACAAAGCGCCTGAATTAGTCGAAATTGGTATTGCGACAGATGCCTTATTTGCTGTGGTTATTATGGCGATGTTAGTGCTTAAAATTTACCGTACTTTGCATACATTAGATGCAAAACAATTAACGGAATTACGGGGGTAACGCTATGTTGGAATGGATTAATGCGTTATTAATTATTCCCTTTTTAGTGGGATTGGCATTTTTCTTTGTTGCCAAAACAAAAAGTCATGTAATTTGTACCGCACTTCATATTACAGGATTAGGCTTAATGTTCATTTGTTCGCTCAAAGTGGTCTTTGGGGTGTTAAATGAACAAGTCCTTATCGCTTGGGGAAATTGGGTTTATATTGATAGTTTATCTGCATTGTTTGTCGGCATTATTGGTGTCGTTGGAACTTTAGCTGGTGTTTATTCTATCGGTTATATGAATACCGAATTGGAAGAAGGACATATTGATTTTAGAACCTATTCTTACTATTACGGTTTCTTGCATCTGTTCTTCGGTACTATGTTACTTGCAGTAACAACGAATAACATCATTTTAATGTGGGTGGCTATTGAGGCGACAACCTTAACTTCTGCTTTCTTAGTGGGTATCTATAACCAAAGAACTTCATTAGAAGCATCATGGAAATACATCATGATTTGTTCTGTTGGGGTAGCATTTGGTTTATACGGCACATTGTTGACTTATTCTAATGCAACGAACTTACTAACAGATCCAAGTCAGGCCATTTTCTGGTCTTCCATTAATACACAAGCTCAAGGCTTAAATCCTAACTTAATGTATTTAGCCTTTGCCTTTGTATTAGTTGGCTTTGGTACGAAATGTGGTTTATTCCCAATGCATACTTGGTTATCAGATGCACACAGTGAAGCGCCAAGCCCTGTGAGTGCGATTCTGTCAGGTATTTTACTAAACTGTGCAATGCTCGTTGTATTACGTTATTACACCATTATCTCTAAAACAGTTGGCTTTACTTATCCGCAAATGCTCATGCTTGTATTTGGCTTGCTTTCAGTGGCAATTGCGGCATTGTTTATTATCGTTCAATCAGATATTAAACGCTTATTAGCTTACTCAAGTATTGAAAATATGGGGTTAATTAGCTTTGCTTTTGGTTTAGGTGGTCCATTAGGTATCTTAGCAGGCTTATTGCATACAATTAACCATAGTTTAGCAAAAACCTTATTATTCTGTACTTCAGGGAATATCTTGTTGAAATATAAAACGCGAGATATGAACAAGATTAGAGGATTATGGAAAGTATCACCAATTACAGCCATTTTATTTGCTGCTGGCGCCTTAGCATTAGGTGGTATTCCGCCGTTTAATGTATTCGTTAGTGAATTTAGTATTGTGGTTGCGGGTATTTCGACTGAACATTTTTGGCTAATTACAATTTGTTTGATCTTGCTCACTATCGTATTGGCTGGTCTTGCTAGAATGGTACTGAAAACAGTATTAGGTAAACCAGATGATACTGTTGTTGTGGGGGATGGGAATAAGGCCTCTTTAGTTGCAATGGCATTGTTGTTATTAATCATGTTTATTATGGGCTTGCATATTGCAGAACCTATTTTACAACTTGTCAAAAACTCAGTAGGCATCATTCTTGGTCAAGATAATGTTTCTTTCGGTGATATGTTGGTATTGCCTTGGCAAGCATTAGGCAAATAACGCCGTAGGAGGAAAAAATGGAGTTAACAAAAAATAATTCAGTCAATTTGAGCCGCGCATTAGGTAAAAATTATATTGAAGCCATAAACCAAAAATTCCCAAATACTATTCTTGATGAAGAATGGTCTACGGAAAATCAAGTAACAGTTACAATTAAAACAAATATGTTACCTGATGTGGTGGAGTATTTATATTATCAGCATGAAGGTTGGTTGCCACTTGCTTTTGCTAATGATGAACGTTCTATTAACGGTCATTTTGCAGTGTACTATGTGCTTTCAATGGAAGGCATTGTAAAAAGCTTTGTTACAATAAAAGCATTAGTTGATCCCGTTAGCCTTGAGTTTCCATCTGTTACACCTCGTGTTAAAGCCGCGGTATGGGCAGAGCGTGAAATGTTCGATATGTTTGGCTTAAGAGCAGTAGGCTTACCAGACCAACGTCGTCTAGTGTTACCAGATGATTGGCCAGATGATCTTTATCCATTACGTAAAGATTCTATGGACTATCGTTTACGCCCAGATCCAACAACGGCAACAGAAACCTATGAGTTCGTCAATGATAAAGGCGAAGCTCGAGTTGTTCCTATTGGTCCATTACATATTACCTCTGATGAACCAGGGCACTTTAGATTATTTGTCGATGGTGAAGACATTGTTGATGCGGACTATCGTTTGTTCTATGTTCATCGTGGTATGGAAAAACTGGCAGAAACCAGAATGGACTACGATCAGGTTACTTTCTTAGCTGACCGCGTATGTGGTATCTGTGGTTTTACGCACAGTGTTGCTTATGCGAACTCAGTTGAAAATGCCTTAGGTATTGAAGTGCCAATTCGTGCTCAATGGATCCGCGCTATTTTATTAGAAGTTGAGCGCTTACACAGTCACTTGCTTAACCTAGGTCTTTCAAGCCACTTTACTGGGTTTGATACTGGATTCATGCAATTCTTCCGCGTACGTGAAAAATCCATGACATTAGCAGAAGTATTGACGGGAGCAAGAAAAACCTATGGTATCAACTTAATTGGTGGTATCCGTCGCGATATGTTGAAACATCAACGTGAGCAATGTCGTAAACTCATTGCTGAAATGCGTGTAGAAATTCAACAACTTTGCGATATTTTATTGAATACACCAAATATCGATCAAAGAACGAAAGGTGTTGGTATCTTAGATCGCCAAGTTGCTCGTGATTATAGCCCTGTTGGTCCAATGGTTCGTGGTAGTGGATTTGCACGCGATGTGCGTCGTGTCCATCCATTCTCAGGTTACGGCGATGTGCCATTTAATATCTTCACTGAAGAAAATGGTGATGTATTTAGTCGCGTAGCTGTACGTATCAACGAAACATTTGAAACCATGAACATCATTGATTATATGGTGGATAATTTACCATCAGGTGAATTATTGGTTGAAGGCTTCAACTATACACCGGGTCGTTTTGGTTTAGGTATCACAGAAGCACCACGTGGTGAGGATATTCACTGGTCAATGTTAGGGGATAACCAAAAATTATTCCGCTGGCGTTGTCGTGCGGCAACCTATGCGAACTGGCCAGTTTTACGCTACATGTTGCGTGGTAACACAGTTTCAGATGCACCATTAATTATTGGTAGTGTTGACCCTTGCTATTCTTGTACTGACCGCGTAACTGTTGTTGATGTGCGTAAACGTAAAGCTAAAACGGTTGATTATAAAGAAATTGAGCGTTACGGCATTGAACGTAAAAATTCGCCATTGAAATAGGGAGAGTGGATTATGTTTAAGTTATTAAAAACCGTCTTTAAAACAGGCGATGCTACAACAAAATATCCATTTAAACCATATGAAGTGGATCCTGATTTTCGTGGTAAACCTGAATTAAATTCCGATCAATGTATTGTTTGTGGTGCTTGTACTATTGCTTGCCCTGCAAATGCGTTAACGATGCGGACGAATCCAGAACAGGGTGATCGCACTTGGTCACTCTTTTTAGGACGTTGCATCTTCTGTGGTCGTTGCGAAGAAGTTTGCCCGACTAAAGCAATTCGTTTGACGCAAGAGTTTGAGCTTTCAGTGAAAAACAAACAAGATTTGTTCCAAGAAACAACTTTTGCAACGACAACTTGCCAACAATGTCATCAGCCATTTACTTCTTATAAAGAATTAAACTATGCAATTGACTTGTTGAAACAGCAAGCAGATAGTCCAGAGCAAATCAATCAAAAACTACATGTATTGCATACTTGCCCTGACTGTAAACGCCAAAATAGCTTGGAAAAAACAGCTAATATGGAACAAAAAATGAATGCAAAACTTATTGATTACAGTCATCAAAATATGTCGTTAGATTTGACCGCGCTTAAAGTAAAAGAAGCTGAATTAGTAGGGGGGGCAGAATAATGAATACGCAAATCCCAATGCCTGTAAATGGTATTTCTACGCCCTTTACCATTGATGAAAGCATTGCAAAAATGAAAGAAACATTGCTGAAAGATATTCAACGTTCAGCTTATGTTTATCGTGTGGACTGTGGTGGTTGTAACGGTTGTGAAATTGAAATTTTTAGTACAATCACACCAACCTTTGATGCGGAGCGTTTCGGTATTAAAGTGGTTGCGTCACCTCGTCATGCGGATATTTTATTGTTCACAGGTGCGGTAACTCGTGCAATGAGAACACCTGCAATGCGTGCTTATCAAGCAGCTCCAGATCCTAAAATTTGTATTTCTTACGGTGCTTGCGGTTGTGGCGGTGGTATTTTCCACGATCTTTATTGTGTATGGGGTGGATCAGATCAAATCGTACCAATTGATGTGTATATTCCTGGTTGTCCTCCAACGCCAACTGCAACAATTTATGGTTTTGCAATGGCGCTTGGTTTGCTCGATCAAAAATTAAAAGGTAAGCAAGAAATTGCTGATCCTTCAGCGGAAGCTAAAATTCGTTTCCCTGAAATTCCACATGATTTACGTGTTACCCTTGAACGTGAAGCTCGCCGTTTAGCTGGCTATCGTCAAGGTGGCGATATTGCTGATAAATTTATGGCAATGATGGTGGAAAAAGATCCTGTACCTTTTGGTGTGCGTATTGGTGAATTCTTAGAAAGAGAAGCTGATCCGCGTTTGAGCGAGATTATCAACCGCTTACATCGTATTAGCCAACCATTCTCAGGCTAGACACATAAATAATAGGTCATACTCAATAGCCCTTACTTGGTAAGGGCTATTTGAAAAGGTAAATAAAGACCAAAGCTGTATGTTAAGGAGTTCCAACTATGTCAAGCGATGTAATTTTTTATCTATTAAACCAACGTTTTGTTGAAAATGATGATCAAATGCCAACCGCAGCTCAAGAGGTGATGTATTACTCATTAGCCATCGGGCATCATGTTGGCGTTATTGATTGCTTTAAAAAATTGATTGTTGCTGATTATCAAGATTATCAACAATTTGTTGAAAGTTTCCCTGAAGGTGAAGCTCGCCGTAAATTAACCGGGTTAATAAAATTTGGGGAAATTGTCATTGATAGCAGCCATGTTAATTTATTAGCAAAAGCGTTAGATGAAAATAAGCAAAATTTCACCGCACTTCATTCTCAATGGGCTGAAATTTTGTTGGATACATTAGCTTCAATTCAACGTGAACCAGTGATGTATATCATGGTTAAACGTCGTGATAAATAGAGGGAACCGCAATGGATAATCTATTATTAGCCGTTGGTAATTCTATGATGGGCGATGATGCGGCAGGTCCTTATTTATTTCAATTAATGCAAGAGGATCCTATTGAAAATTGGGCTATTTTAGATGGTGGTTCTGCACCTGAAAATCATGCTCATACCGTTCGAGCAATGAAGCCAAAGCGTTTATTAATTGTGGATGCCACAGATATGGAGCAGGAGGTTGGAGCTATTCGAGTGATTGACAAGGAATTAATCGCCGATATGTTTTTTATGAGTACACATAATATGCCACTGAATTTTCTTATTGAACAATTAGAAGATGATATTGAAGAAGTGGTGTTTGTCGGTATTCAGCCGGATGTAGTGTCTTTCATGTTTCCTTTAACGGATAAAGTAAAAAGTGCGGTGAAAAATTTATACGTTTTAATCAAGGAAAATCAACTCGACAAAATAGAAAAATTATAGAAAAACTGTTTTGAATCAATAAAACCTTATTTTTTATGAGTGAATATAGTTAAAATTAGCGTATGATGTATTCGTAAGCTAAGCATTATTTGAGTGATTAACTTATTCTTTTATTTTTCGTTTAACAAGGGACAAGATTATGAAAAAAGTAATAACTGTCTGTCCGTATTGCGCTTCAGGTTGTAAGATCAATTTATTGGTCGAAAACAATAAAATTGTGGGTGCTGAAGGTGCAAACGGAAAAACCAATGAGGGTGAACTTTGCCTCAAAGGTTATTATGGATGGGATTTCGTCCATGATACAAAAATCCTAACTCCTCGTCTTACTCAACCAATGATTCGTTATAAACGTGGTGAACCGTTTACACCAGTAACTTGGGAAGAAGCCATTTCTTACTCAGCGAATCGTTTAAAAGAGATTCAACAAAAATACGGTAAAGAGTCGATTATGGTAACGGGTTCATCTCGTGGACCTGGTAACGAAGTAAACTACGTTATGCAAAAATTCGCTCGTGCTGTATTAGGAAATAACAACGTTGACTGTTGTGCGCGCGTTTGACATGGCCCATCTGTAGCAGGTCTGCTCAAGTCGGTCGGTAACGGCGCAATGTCCAACTCAATTGTTGAAATTGAAGATACAAAATGTCTCTTTATCTTTGGTTATAATGCTTCAACCTCACATCCAATTGTGGCGAGACGTATTAACCACGCGAAAGAAAAAGGCGCAAAAGTCATTGTTTGTGACCCTCGTAAAATTGAAACTGCTCGTATTGCGGATATTTATGCTCCGTTGGCGAACGGTAGTAACGTTGCATTCTTAAATGCAATGATGAACGTGATTTTAGAAGAAGGTTTACACGATCAAAAATTCATTGACGAACATACAGAGAACTTCGATTCTTTCTATGAAGTCGTTAAAAATTACACACCAGAAAGTACACAACATATCACAGGTATTGAGCCTGAAATGTTGCGTGAAATTGCCCGCACTTATGCTAAAGCTGAAACCGCAACTATCCTTTGGGGTATGGGGGTTTGTCAGTTCCGTCAAGGTGTTGAAACCGTACGTGCATTAGCAAGCTTGGCAATGTTAACTGGTAACTTAGGTAAACCAAATGTAGGCGTAAACCCTGTTCGTGGTCAAAACAACGTACAAGGCGCTTGTGATATGGGTGCGTTATATAACACATTACCTGGTTATCAAAGCTTAAGTGACCCAGAAGCGATGGCGAAATTTGCGAAAGCTTGGGGCGTGCCTGAATTAAATCCTAAACCAGGTGTGCCACTGAGTGAAGTACCACATGCGGTTCACGAAGGCAAATTAAAAGCATTCTATATTATGGGTGAAGACACCTTGCAAACTGAGCCAGATCTCAATGCAATGAAACAAACATTCAAAGATCTTGAATTCATCATTGTACAAGATATCTTTATGACTCAGACTGCAGCGGAAGCTGATGTTATTTTCCCAGCTACATCTTGCGCGGAACACGAAGGTGTTTATAGTGCAGCAGATCGCGGTTTCCAACGCTTCTATAAAGCAGTTGAACCAGTTGGCGATGTGAAAGATGACTGGCAAATTATTAGTGAAATGGCAACCGCAATGGGTTACCCAATGCACTATAATAACACCAAAGAAATTTGGGACGAATTACGTGAGTTATGTCCAATCTATAAAGGGGCGACTTACGAAAAAATGGAAGGCATGGGTTATATCCAATGGCCTTGCTATGATGAAGGTCCTGAAGATCAAGGTACACAATACTTGTATAAAGGCCAAGTGTTTGACCGTCCAAACGGTAAAGCGGATTTCTTTGCTTGTGATTGGGAACCACCAATGGAAGAAGTATCAGAAGAATTCCCTCTTGTACTTTCTACGGTTCGTGAAGTAGGTCACTATTCTTGCCGTTCAATGACTGGTAACTGCCGCGCATTAGCTGCATTAGCTGATGAACCAGGCTTTGTTCAAATGAATGATCAAGATGCGAAAGAACTCGGCATTAAGAACAATGACTTAGTTTGGATTGCCTCATCACGTGGTAAAGTTATTTCTCGTGCAGATGTAAGTACTCGTACTAACAGAGGCGCTTGCTACATGACTTACCAATGGTGGATCGGAAAATGTAACGAATTAACTGCAGAACATTTAAACCCAGGTTCAAGAACACCAGAGTATAAATATAGTGCAGTGAGAATCGAGAAAATTGAAGATCAAAACTGGGCAGAACATTATGTGGTAACTGAATACAGCAAACTGAAAGGTCGCTTAAAAGAAACCGCATTAGTGGCTTAATATAAAAATTATTAAAAATAGCACCGCACTTTTATTCAAGTGCGGTGTTTTTTGGTGAAGTTTTTTTAAGTATATTGTGTTAAAAAATTGTTTTTTTTTGTAAAGAATTATAATTTATTGCCTATTTGCTATCCTAAATAGGATGGAATTTTTTTATTTTTTATACAGGTTTGAATTTATGACATTTAATAAAACATCCGTAGCGATATTAGTTGCTACTATGCTTTCATCCTCAGTGCTTTATGCAAGTCCATTTACAACAGCTGAAGTGGATGAAATTAAGACATCTAACGTTTCAGAAGTAGATTTTCCTCATCCAGAGCATTATTTAAACTTCCCTCAATTTATTATTCCAGTATTAAGTGGTGATGGAAAAACCTTATTAATTAATACCCTTGGAAATGGGGAAGCTGAAGGGGCTATTTTTTACGGGGAAGGTTATTCTAACAAGCATAAAATAGGTGCTGGCGCCTTTGGCGTGCTAATGCCGAGTATTAGCGAAGATGGAAGTATTGCTATTGCGGATGAAGTAAGATTTAATAAATTTGAAAATGGTCAATGGAATGAACATCAGCTACAAAATGGTGATCTCATTATTGGCGTTGCTGGTAATGGTGCAATATATTCATCATCAGATAACCCTCTTGGCTCTCTTCCGAGAGACCCTTCTATTATCTATCGCTTAAGAGATCCTCAAAACCCAGATAATATTATTCGAGAAATAAATGCAGGCACAGCTTCTCTTACTCAAGTAAATCATGATGGCTCTGTTTGGTTATTTAATAACAATAATACACAATATAACAGTGATAGTGCGTTGGTTTATTATGGTAATAATTTAGCTTCAAATGTGGTATTAGACTTTTCTGAAGTAGTTGATCCTGAACATTTTTTTCCTAGTCTTTCTTATCCATTAGAAGCTAATGCTTTAATGAGTCCAGATGGAAAAGTTGTATATAAAGGTGGTTGGGGTAAAGCGATTCTTTATTCTGGTCAAGATTATGGTGTGAAATCTGAAATTTCAGGTCATGGTAAGAACGTATTTTTATATGCTTCAAACTATGATGGTTCTGTGTTAGGTGGTGCTATTGGTCGTGGTTGGGCAAATACATATCCCCGTATAGGCTTTAATGGGGAAGAGTTGGATTCTCTAGGTTTCCCGCTTGTTGATATGCGCCCAATAATTTGGTATGGCACAAACTGGCAACAAAGCAAAGATGTAGGAACTTTAGGTGGAAAAGTAAGTGATGGCGGCGTGATTTATTCAATGAGCTATGATGGTTCAGTCATGTCCGGTATGTCTGCTAACGCGGAAGGTAAATATGTACCAACCCTGTGGCGTGTAATCAAAAATCCAAAACCAGAGCCAGTACCTCAGCCAGAGCCAACTCCAGAAATAAAACCTGAAGAGCCATCGGTAATTATTTTAGATCCAAATAAAACCAAAGAAACAATTGCAAAAGTTGGTTTGGATAGTTTCAAAGCAATGGAGTTCCAACGTTATGGTTTAATCAGCCTGTTGAAAGGCTGTGATGTTGAACAAGGCGAAGGGCATTATTGTGTGTCTTTACGTTCAGGTTTAAGCGGTCAGGGCAAGTCACGTGATGTGCGAGTAGGGGTGAGCGCAGCTTATAAATTTACAGATAACCTTTCGGCAGGATTTGTTGTTGAACATTCTGTTTATAATCGTTTACAAGCAAGCTATGGACGTGCACATAACAATATTGGCGTAGGATTATATGCCGAATGGAAACATAAAGCGGATAACAGTGAATTCTATATTCGTCCAGCAGTAAGTTTCAGCCGCTATAATATGGATGTGCAACGTCAAGCCTTGGTTGGTACTGAATTTGCTGAAGGCAATACTAAATTAAAAGGTCGTATGTTATCTTTAACTTTGGGTCAAGAGCACAAGTTGAATGAGGACAAACTCGGTTGGTTCTTAGGTGTTCGTCATGGAAAAATTGCACAAAAAGGCTTTAGTGATAATGCGCAGGGTTTCCCAATTAGTTATGACAAAATGACTTATAAAGACACCGCACTTTTCGCAGGCGTGAACTATAATAAGGCAGTAACTGATAAATTAAATTGGTTAAGTTCTATTGAAGTGGAACAGCGTATTCACCAAGATAACCCAACTTTCCGCGCTTATAATCCTTATTTAGGTGAAGTGAAGTTGGATCACAAAATGCCAAAAACTGCTTTAACATTGGCTTCAGGCGTGGAGTATAAAATGAATGATACTTTCCGCGTATCTTTAATGCCAAGTATTACAAAAGCCTATTCAAGTCAATTATATTGGAATGTGGGTTTGAATTTAACCGGTCAATTCTAATTGTAAAACGAAGTAAAATAAAACCGCACTTTGATGAAAGTGCGGTTTTTTTATGCTTAGTTTTATTATTCGACAGCAATTTCTTTGATGCGTAATTCATTGCCTGTTTGAGCTTGTAAATGTGATGAGTTACAAATCGGGCAGCTATCATGATGTGCTTTAATTTCTACTAATTTAGCACATTGCCAACAATAAGCTTGAGCAGAAATGGGAATAAAATGTAGCTGGCAATTTTCCATTATGGTGCCTTGAGTGCTGACTTCAAAGCAAAATTCAATTGCATTTGGTTCAACACAAGAAAGTGGTCCGATTTCGAGCCAAATATCAGTCACTTTATTGGCATGATTTTCTTTACATTGTTGTTCAACAATTTCAATGATGTTTTGAGTAAGAGAGAGTTCGTGCATAGAATTCCTAGAAAATGAAATAAGATTGTGTTGATAGTATATATTAAATTCTTAATGCAATGTACAGTATGGTTAGCTTAAACTAAGCTCGTTTAAATTTTGTATTTGTGTTTTATTCAGAGGAGTATGATGAGACTTGTTAGATATTTGCTTGTTAGCTTGTGCCTTTCTATTTTTACATCTCAGTTTGTGATCGCAGCTACTGATAAAGAACAGATTGATCAAGGTAATGCCGCTTATCAGGATCAGGATTATCTTAAAGCATTAAAATTTTGGCAACCCTTGGCGGATAAAGGAATGAGTGTTGCTCAACATAATATTGGATTGCTGTACGATAGGGGAGAGGGTATCGAGCAGAATGATCAAAAAGCGATGTTATGGTATCAAAAGGCGGCAGAGCAAGGATACAGTATGTCTCAATATAATTTGGCTCTACTTTATGAAAAAGTAAAGAAAGATAGTTCAAAAGCAGCATATTGGTACCAAAAAGCAGCAGAGCAA
Source organism: Reella acinonychis (assembly GCF_052384575.1). Classification (GTDB taxonomy): domain Bacteria; phylum Pseudomonadota; class Gammaproteobacteria; order Enterobacterales; family Pasteurellaceae; genus JBQSUQ01. The sequence continues at coordinate 20,270 of NZ_JBQSUQ010000004.1, forward strand.
GATTTCGCAATGGCGCAATATAATTTAGGGACAATGTATATTGAAGGAGATGGTGTTAAGAAAGACTATCTTGCTGCGGAGAAATGGTTTAGAAAAGCCGCTGAACATGGTATTCCAATGGCGCAACATAATTTAGCCGTTATGTATAAGAATGGAGTTGGTGTGAAACAGGATTTTCAACAGGCTATATTATGGTTTACAAAATCAGCTAACAACGGATTCGCAAATGCTCAGTATCAATTGGCGTTGATGTATGATGAGGGTGTTGGAGTTAAAAAAGATGTTCAACAGGCATTTCAATGGTATCAAAAAGCCGCTAAACAAGGAGTACCGTTGGCGCAATATAATTTAGCAATGTCCTATCTTTCAGGTGAAGGTGTAAAGCAAGATTATCTTGCTGCAGAGGAATGGTTCAGAAAAGCCGCGAAGCAAGGTGTCGTGATGGCTCAGCATAATTTAGCTTTTATGCTTGAGCAAGGATTAGGTGTCAACCAAGATTATCAAGAAGCTGCTGAATGGTATTACAAAGCCGCAGAACAGGGGCATACTAAAGCTCAGGTTAATTTGGGCATGATGTATAAAGCAGGTCAAGGTGTTAAACAAGATTATAAACAAGCGTTAAGTTGGTTTGAAAAAGCTGCGAGCCAAAATGATCCGAAAGGTTTAAAATTAGTTGGTATTGCTTATTTTTATGGTGAGGGAACGGACAAACAGATTCCATTAGCCAAAGATTATTTAAGACGTTCTTGTAAGGCGGGCGACGAATCGAGTTGTAAAGCACTTGAAATGATAGAAAGGAAAGGGATTAAATAACGTGAAGCTATTTTCTATTATTTCAAATAGATACTAATGAAATTAGTAACTGACCGAGGGTTAAATAAAAGGGCTGAATTATTTAATTCAGCCCTTAAAAGTGCGGTCAATTTTATTATGATTTATGTTTCATCGCTGGGAATAAAATCACATCGCGGATTGACGCGGCATTAGCAAATAACATTGCTAAGCGGTCAATACCTAAGCCTTCGCCTGCTGTTGGTGGTAAACCATGTTCTAATGCAACAACAAAGTCATCATCTTTAAACATGGCTTCATCATCGCCCGCATCTTTTGCGGCTACTTGTGCGTCAAAGCGTTCAGCTTGATCTTCAGCGTCATTTAATTCTGAGAAACCATTACCAATTTCACGACCGCCAATAAATAATTCAAAACGATCGGTCACTTCTGGATTTTCATCATTACGGCGCGCTAATGGCGAAATTTCAGCTGGATGAGCCATTAAGAATGTTGGTTGAATTAAGTGATGTTCAGCTACTTCTTCAAAAATCGCATTTACAATTGAGCCTAATCCCCAAGATTTTTGAACTTCGATTCCCAATTTATTTGCCAATGTTTTTGCACGATCCATATCATAAAGATCATCTTTTACAATGCCTTTATCTGCACCATATTTCAAGATCGCATCATGCATTGTGATACGCTCAAATGGTTTACCAAAATCAAATTCTAAATCGCCATAAGGCACAATGGTTGTACCTAAAATATCAATGGCTAATTTGCGTAATAATTCTTCAGTATTATCCATTAAATCATGATAATCCGCATAAGCTTGATAGTATTCTATCATAGTAAACTCAGGGTTATGGCGAACAGAAACCCCTTCGTTACGGAAATTACGGTTTAACTCAAACACACGCTCGAAACCACCAACTACTAAGCGTTTTAGGTAAAGCTCTGGGGCGATACGTAAATACATATCAATATCTAAAGCATTATGATGGGTAACGAATGGACGAGCTGCGGCACCACCTGGAATCACCTGTAACATTGGGGTTTCAACTTCAATAAAGCCTTTATTGATGAAATATTCACGAATACCTGCAATCACTTTTGAACGAATCACAAAAGTGCGGCGTGAATTTTCATTAGAAATCAAGTCTAAATAGCGTTGACGATAGCGGGTTTCTTGATCGCTTAAACCATGGAATTTATCTGGTAATGGACGTAATGCTTTTGTGAGCAATTCCACTTCGCTCACTTTTACTGTCAGCTCATTGGTTTTTGTTTTAAATAACGTACCTTTAACACCGACAATATCGCCTAAATCCCAGTTACCAACATCTTCAGCATAAACACCTTCTGCTAAATTATCACGTGCAACATAAAGTTGAATACGTCCACTCATATCTTGAATGGTGATGAAAGTTGCTTTACCCATAATACGACGGGTCATAATACGTCCAGCCACTGCAACTTCAATATGTTGTTCTTTTAATTGTTCGCCATCAGCTTCGTCATATTCAGTATGTAATTGTTGAGCTAATGCATCACGACGAAATGTATTTGGAAATGGATTGCCTTTTTGGCGTAACGCTTTTAATTTCTCTCTGCGTACCAACATTTCCCCATGAAAGTCTAATTCTTGATTTTGTTCTGTCATATTATTTCCTAATTTATAAAGCACAAATATTGTGCAAATTGATTATAATCCTGCTTTTAAACTGGCTTCGATAAAGCGATCTAAATCGCCATCCAATACAGCTTGCGTATTGCGATTTTCAACTCCAGTTCGTAAATCTTTAATACGTGAATCATCCAACACATAAGAGCGAATTTGGCTTCCCCAACCAATGTCAGACTTGCTGTCTTCCATCGCTTGTTTATCCGCATTTTTCTTTTGTAATTCAAGCTCATAAAGTTTTGCTTTAAGTTGCTTCATCGCTTGATCTTTGTTTTTGTGCTGTGAACGATCGTTTTGGCATTGCACGACAATTCCGCTTGGAATATGGGTAATTCGCACCGCACTTTCCGTTTTATTCACGTGCTGACCGCCTGCGCCTGAAGCACGATAGACATCAATACGTAAATCCGCTGGGTTGATTTCAATATCAATATCATCCTCAATTTCAGGATAGATAAATGCTGCAGCAAATGATGTGTGGCGACGGTTATTGCTATCAAATGGACTTTTTCGCACTAGACGGTGAATACCTGTTTCTGTGCGTAACCAACCAAATGCATATTCCCCTGAAACGCGAATAGTCGCAGATTTCAAACCTGCAACATCACCGTCAGAAACTTCCATTAATTCAGTTTTAAAGCCTTTGCTTTCTGCCCAACGTAAGTACATTCGCAATAACATTTCTGTCCAATCTTGCGCTTCTGTACCGCCAGAGCCCGCTTGTAAATCCACATAGCAATCGCAGGTGTCATGTTGACCACTAAACATACGACGGAATTCTAGCAATGCCAGCTTTTGTTCAAGTTCATCTAATTCTGCAACGGCTTCATCAAAAGTTTGTTGATCTTCGCCTTCAATGGCTAATTCTAATAAACCATCCACATCTTCTAAACCTTGCACAAGTTGCTTAATGGTATTGACTACCGCTTCTAAGCTTGCCCGTTCTTTGCCTAATGCTTGTGCTTTTTCAGGTTCATTCCATACATCAGGTTGTTCTAATTCTGCGTTGACTTCTTCTAAACGTTCAACTTTGCTATCGAAGTCAAAGATACCCCCTCAGTACGTGCGTACGCTCACTGAGATCGGCAATTTTATTTTTTATGGGATTAATTTCAAACATAAATTTGATTGAGTTTACATTGTAAAAATAAGGCGCAATTATAGGCTATTTCTGCCTTTTTTGCCACTAAGATTGTAGATGAATAGGGGGATATTTTGTGTTTTTTGCTTGCACTCTCACTTAATCATTCTATAATTCAACGTTTATACATTGATTTTATTAGGAACAAAGATGAAAAAAACAAGCAAAATATTGACCGCACTTTTTGTGGCAGCAGCTTCTAGCGCAGTTTTTGCTAATGATGCAGCGATCACCTCAAGCTTGAAAAAACTAGGTGCAACAGAGGTTGAAGTGATTGCATCGCCAGTAAAAGGTTTGAAAACGGTGATTACAAATGATGGCATTTTATATGCGAGCGAAGATGGCAGATATGTTTTGCAAGGTAAATTATTTGAATTAACAGACAAAGGCCCTGTTGATATTACAGCTAAGGCATTGATGTCAACCTTAGAAAGCTATAAAAACGAAATGATTGTTTATCCTGCGAAAAAGGAAAAACATGTGGTGACCGTATTTATGGATATCACTTGCCATTATTGTCATAAATTTCATGAACAAATTAAAGAATACAATGATTTAGGCATTACGGTGCGTTATTTAGCTTTCCCTCGTCGCGGTATGGATAAAACCGCTCAACAAATGGAAGCAATTTTTACTGCGGATGATAAAGCTCATGCATTAAACGAAGCAGAAAAAGGTAATTTACCAAAACAATTGAAAACACCTCATATTGTGGCGAAACATTATCAATTAGGTTTACAATTTGGTGTACAAGGCACACCAAGTATTATTACTGAAAATGGTGAAGTGATTGGCGGTTATTTAGCACCGAAATCTTTACTTGCCGCATTAGAAAATAATTAATTTATCGGGCGTGTTATCACGCCCAATTTGTATTTCCTCAACTTAATTCTTTGTGATTGTGAATAAAATAATTCAACGTCGAGAAGTGCCAACCGGCGATCCCTTATCTGATAATCCCTTATTAGACAGATTGTATCGCGCGCGCCATATCAAAAACACGCAACAATTAGACCGCACTTTACAGTCTATGTTATCGCCACATTTATTGCATGGCATTGAAAGTGCGGTGCAATTATTGGCAGATTCTCGCGATAAAAAAATTGTGATCGTGGGCGATTTTGATGCTGATGGGGCAACCAGTACCGCATTAGCCGTTTCAGCACTTCGTCAGTTAGGATTTACAGATGTAAATTATTTAATTCCTAATCGCTTTGAGCAAGGTTATGGCTTAAGTATTGCGGTAGCGGAAATCGCGATTCAACAAGGCGTGGAACTGTTAATTACTGTTGATAACGGCATTTCCTCATTGGAAGGCGTGGACTATTTGAAACAACGCAATGTGGCGGTGCTGATTACAGATCATCACTTAGCCCCTGAGCAATTACCGAATGCGGATGCGATTATCAATCCTAATTTGCCGCAATGCCAATTCCCTTCGAAATCTTTGGCTGGAGTGGGCGTAACATTTTATGTGATGTTAGCTTTACGTGCTAAATTGCGTGAATTAGGCGTATTTACCCCAGAAAACCAACCGAATTTTACTCAATTACTTGATTTAGTGGCATTGGGCACCATCGCAGATGTGGTGCCTTTAGATCAAAATAATCGCATTCTTGCACATCAAGGATTATTACGCATCAAGGCTGGCTATTGCTGTCATGGAATTCGTGCTTTAGCCGAAGTCGCAAACAAAGAACTCAACCGTTTGGAAGCCAGTGATCTAGGTTTTTCTATTGCACCACGTTTAAATGCCGCAGGACGTTTGGATAATATGTCTATTGGTGTGGAATTATTATTAGCCGATACTATTGAGCAGGCGCGTGCATTAGCATTAGATCTTGATAGTTTAAATCAAACGCGGAAAGAAATTGAACAAGGCATGAAGCTTGAGGCATTAGAAATTTGCCGAAATTTAACCGCACTTAAAAGCGAATTACCGCTCGGCGTGGCATTATATCAAGCGGATTGGCATCAGGGCGTACTGGGGATTTTAGCTTCTCGCATTAAAGATCAATTTCATCGTCCCATTGTGGCATTTGCGCAAGAAAGTAACGAAGTATTAAAAGGATCGGCGCGCTCTGTTGAAGGCTTGCATATGCGTGATTTATTGGAACGCATACATCAACGCTATCCTGACATGATATTAAAATTTGGTGGTCATGCCATGGCGGCGGGATTAAGTATTAAGGCGGATAAGTTTGAATTATTCCAAAAAGCCTTTAATCAAGCAGTGACCGACTGGATTGGCGATGATGAGTTAAAAGGCATTATTTGGACGGATGGCGAATTATCGCCTGCATTGTTAAATATCCAAACAGCTGAACAACTAAAACAGGCAGGTCCTTGGGGACAAGCTTTTCCTGAGCCTATGTTTGATGGTGAATTTAATGTGTTAGAACAACGTTTAGTTGCTAAACGTCATCTGAAAATGACGCTTATTTCTAAACAAGGTGGTGGATTAGTGGATGCTATTGCTTTTAATGTGGATACCCGTTATTACCCTGATCTATCAATAAAATCAGTAAGATTAGTGTATAAGCTCGCGATCAACGAATACCAAGGTGCACAACATATTCAATTATTAGTGGATTATATTGAACCTACGTCATAGAAAATGCGATATTTAGTGATTTTATGTCTCTTTTGGTCTGCTCAACTTTGGGCGTTAGAAGAGCAAGCAAATAAAACTGAATTTGAAGATGGCAAAGACTATTTTTCTTATAGCTCGCCGTTAAATGTGCCTTTGCCACAAGGAAAGGTATTGATTCAGTCTTTTTTTGATTACGATTGCCGCGTTTGTAGTAACACTCAAGATATTTTAACCTTGTATCGCGATCTTAACCCAAATAAAGTGGTGCTTGAAGAATTTCCCGTTGCCACCAAGGAATCTTATTTTTCTGCTCAAGTTTTTTCCACATTACAACATTTGAAACATAATGAGATCGCAGGATTACTATTATTTGAAACGGCTAATGTTGAGCAATTTAAGCATTTGTCCAAATTAGAAAATTTACATGCTTGGCTGGCAGAACATAAAGTTGACCCATTATCATTCGATAATGTTTTTCATTCTGAGCCTGTGACAAAAGAGGTTAACGCAAGTATTACAAGAACGGAAAAATATGGGGTGTTTACTTATCCTTTTGTGGTGATCAATGGGCAATATGTGTTGACGAATAGCACCTTGTATAATGATGATTATAGTTTTGCGGTATTAGATTATTTAGTGAATAAATTAACAATAAAGAGTAAATAATGAAAATTGGAATTGTTGGTGCAATGGCACAAGAAGTTGAAATGTTATTAAATTTAATGACAGAAAAAACACAAACTACAGTGGGAAGTGCGGTGATTTTTGAAGGAAAAATTGCGGGTAAATCTGTGGCTTTATTACAATCGGGAATTGGTAAAGTGGCCGCTGCAATTGGTACAACTGCGTTATTGCATTTAACTAAACCTGATGTAGTGATTAATACTGGTTCGGCTGGTGGTGTTGCGGAAGGACTGAATATGGGCGATATAGTGATTTCAACTCATACGGCTTACCATGATGCTGATGTGACTGCTTTTGGCTATGCTAAAGGTCAGCTGCCGAATTGCCCAGCTCGTTTTGCCTCTGATCCTCATTTAATTGAAGTAGCCGAAAAAATTGCTAAGCAGCAAGGACATCATGTCAAATTAGGTTTGATTTGTTCTGGAGATAGTTTTATTTCTTCGGAGCAAACATTGCTCCAAATCAAAACGGACTTCCCTGATGTCACAGCAGTAGAAATGGAAGCGGCTGCAATTGCCCAAGTCTGCCATTCTTTTGCTGTGCCTTTTGTGGTTGTACGTGCAATTTCAGATTCAGGCAATGGCGAAGCGAGTCTTTCGTTTGAAGAATTTTTACCTTTAGCTGCCAAAATGTCATCTCAAATGGTGGTGGGGATCCTAGAAACATTATAATTCAAAAAAGTGCGGTTAAAATTTCCCTTATTTTAATCGCACAAATCTACTGTGTTTCAATAGCGTACTCATAGCATTTTGTCCTTCAGCCTCTAAGCATTTTCTTTTTAATTCAATCAATTCCATACGCAAATGATCTAATTCATGAATCCGTTTCGCAATATCCTTGATATGTCTATCAAGTAATAGATTTATTTCTTGGGTTTGCTCAGCCGTGGCGTTATCCAAACTGAGTAATTGACGGATTTCAGCTAAAGAAATATCCAAAGTACGACAATAACAAATAAATGCAAGACGTTGTAAATGTTCGTTCGTATAGGTGCGGTAATTATTGCTGCTGCGCTGTGCTGGTTGGAGCAGTCCTTGTTTTTCATAAAAACGGATGGTTTCCACTGTGCAACCAGTGGTTTTGGCGAGTTGTCCAATTCTCATATTTTGTTAAATCATCATGATGAGCAAGAGTTGATCAATATGCCTATTAGACTATAATTTATGAAATAATTGCAATGGAACTTGCGTAAATAATATGAGGAAAAGAATGAAAAAACAGGCATTAGCGACCACTTTAGTTCATGCTGGACGACATAAACGTGTCACTCAAGGTAGTGTCAACCCTGTTGTGCAACGCGCTTCTTCTTTAGTATTCGACAGTATAGAGGATAAAAAGCAAGCAACAATCAAACGTGCGCAGCAAGCATTGTTTTATGGGCGTAGAGGTACATTAACACATTTTGCTTTGCAAGATTTAATGTGCGAAATGGAAGAGGGGGCTGGTTGCTATTTATATCCTTGTGGTGCTGCAGCTGTTACAAATAGCATTTTAGCTTTCGTCAAAACAGGTGATCATGTTCTTATGTCGGGAGCAGCTTATGAGCCAACACAGGATTTTTGCAATCATGTATTGAAACGTATGGGCGTGGAAGTGACTTATTATGATCCTATGTCGGGAGCGGATATTGCAAAATTGATGCAAAAAAATACTGCAGTTGTGTTTTTAGAAACACCTAGTTCGTTAACAATGGAAGTGCCTGATGTTCCGGCTATTGTGCAAGCAGTGAGACAGATTAATCCTGAAGTGGTGATTATGGCGGATAACACTTGGAGTGCGGGAGTTTTATTTAAGGCATTATCTTTTGGCATAGATATTTCTATCCAAGCAGGAACCAAATATTTGGTGGGGCATTCTGATGCCATGATTGGTACTGCAGTAGCGAATGCACGTTGCTGGGATCAGCTTCGAGAAAATAGTTATTTAATGGGACAAATGGTTGATGCTGATACAGCTTATACGACGGCGCGCGGTATTCGTACTTTATCTGTACGACTTAAACAACATCAAGAAAGCAGCATTGTCATTGCAAATTGGTTAGCCGAGCAACCAGAAGTAAAAGCGGTCTATCATCCTGCTTTAGTGTCTTGTCCTGGACATGAATTCTTTGTTCGAGATTTTAGTGGATGCTCAGGTTTATTTTCTTTTGAATTGAAACAAAAATTAACAACTGAACAACTTTCCGCATTTATGGACAATTTCCAATTGTTCTCTATGGCATATTCTTGGGGTGGTTTTGAAAGTTTAATTTTATATAATCAACCTGAAGAAATTGCTAAAATCCGTCCGAATATTGACCGCACTTTAACCGGCACCCTGATTCGATTACACATTGGTTTTGAAGCGGTCGATGAATTAATTGCAGATTTGAAAGCTGGATTGGCACGATTAAATTTATAAAAATATTATGAAAATGTTAAAATTTGATTATTAATTGCTCAATCTACCTCTTTTTATTTGTTTTTTTGAATTTTGGCGTGCTTCAATTTCATTAATGACTTAGAATATAACAAGTTAAAGGCTTATTTAAACTGAGTAAGCTTTAGTCTTTGAAACCTAAAATAGAGGATTTATTATGTACTCAAAAGATGTTGAAATTACAGCTCCTAGCGGTTTACACACTCGTCCAGCAGCACAATTTGTAAAGGAAGCAAAAGCATTTGCATCTGATATTACTGTGACTTCTGCTGGTAAAAGTGCTAGTGCGAAAAGCTTATTTAAGTTACAAACTTTAGGTTTAACCCAAGGTACAGTAATTACTATTTCTGCTGAAGGTGAAGATGAGCAAGCCGCTGTAGAGCACTTAGTTGCATTAGTACCTACTTTAGAATAACTATTCTCTAACCATAAAGCGCAATTTTGATCATATATATGACGAAAGCGGTGTTTTATGGTTATTTATTTTTTGTACCCCATTCAATTTAGAAGGTGAATTATGATTTCAGGAATTCTAGCTTCTCCAGGCATCGTTTTAGGTAAAGCACTTGTTCTTAAAGAAGAAAAAATTGTGCTTGATACAAGCAAAATCACAGATGAACAAGTTGATACAGAAATTGCTCGTTTTTATGATGGACGTAAAGCAGCAGTTGAACAATTAAGCTCAATTCGCGATCGTGCATTAAAAACATTAGGTGAAGACAAAGCGGAAATCTTTGAAGGTCACTTAATGATTTTAGAAGATGAAGAATTAGAAGAAGAAATTATTGATTATCTTCGTACCCATAAAGTGAATGCTGCCGTCGCTGCAAGCAAAATTATTGATCAGCAAGTTGCTGTTTTATCAGATATTGATGATGAATATTTAAAAGAACGTGCCGGTGATATTCGTGATATTGGTAATCGTCTAGTCAAAAATATTTTAGGTATGAATATTATTGATTTAGGGGATATTAATGAGGAAGTGATTTTAGTTGCTTACGATTTAACACCATCTGAAACTGCACAATTAAATTTAGATAAAGTGCTTGGTTTTGTGACAGATATTGGCGGTCGTACATCCCATACTTCTATCATGGCGCGTTCATTAGAGTTACCAGCAATTGTTGGTACAAATAATGTTACTGAATTAGTAAAATCAGGTGATATGTTGATTTTAGATGCGGTTAATAATGAAGTTCATATTAATCCAAGTGAAGAAAAAATCACCGCACTTAAAGTAGCTCAAGAAAAATTAGCACAAGAAAAAGCTGAATTAGCGAAATTAAAAGATTTACCTGCGGTAACAACTGATGGTCATCAAGTTGATGTGGTAGCGAATGTTGGGACGATTCGTGATTGCGATGGTGCGCATCGTAATGGAGCTGAAGGTATTGGTTTATATCGTACAGAATTTTTATTCATGGATCGCGATGCGTTACCAACTGAAGAAGAACAATTCTTAGCTTATAAAGAAGTTGTTGAAGCAATGAATGGTCGTATCGTTATTTTACGTACCATGGATATTGGTGGTGACAAAGAATTACCATATTTAAATTTACCAAAAGAAATGAACCCATTCTTAGGATGGCGTGCAATTCGTATTGCTTTAGATCGTCGAGAAATCTTAAATGCACAATTAAGAGCAGTATTGAGAGCGTCAGCCTTTGGTAAATTGGCAATGATGTTCCCGATGATTATTTCTGTAGAAGAGATTCGCCAATTGAAAGAAATTCTTGAAACCTTGAAGCAAGAATTACGTAACGAAGGCAAAGCATTTGATGAAAATATTCAAATTGGTGTAATGGTGGAAACCCCATCTGCTGCAGTAAATGCAAAATTCTTAGCGAAAGAAGTGGATTTCTTCAGTATTGGTACCAATGACTTAACACAATATACTTTAGCAGTGGATCGCGGCAACGAAATGATTTCACATTTATATAATCCGTTATCTCCTTCAGTGTTAAATTTAATTAAACAAGTGATTGATGCTTCACATTCTGAAGGTAAATGGACTGGTATGTGTGGTGAATTAGCCGGTGATGAACGTGCAACTGTTTTACTGCTTGGTATGGGCTTGAATGAGTTTAGTATGAGTGCGATGTCTATACCTCGTATTAAGAAAATCATTCGTAATGTAACTTATCAAGAAGCAAAAGAATTAGCAGAAAAAGCGTTGCAATTACCAACTGCTTCAGAAATTGCTCAATTAGTTGACGATTTTTTACACCAAAAAGCATTTAATTAAATACAAGGCAGAAATTTTACGTTAGAATACGTAAGATTTCTGTTTATCATTTTTAGGAGAGTAAAAATGGGATTTTTTGATAAATTATTTGGTGCTAAAGAAAGCAAGGCAGTTGAAGTGAAAATTTATGCACCACTTTCAGGGGAAATTGTTGATATTGAAGATGTACCAGATGTGGTTTTCTCTGAAAAAATCGTTGGAGATGGTGTTGCTATTCGTCCAAATGGCAATAAAATTGTCGCTCCTATTGATGGTGTGATTGGCAAAATTTTTGAAACTAACCATGCTTTTTCAATGGAATCCAAAGAAGGTGTTGAGTTATTTGTTCACTTTGGTATTGATACAGTTGAATTAAAAGGTGAAGGTTTCACAAGAGTAGCCCAGGAAGGACAAGAAGTTAAATGCGGTGATACAGTTCTTGAATTCGATTTGTCTTTATTAGAACAAAAAGCGAAATCTGTATTAACACCAATTGTCATTTCAAATATGGATGAAATTAGTAACATTACTAAGCATACAGGTGAAGTTGTTGCTGGTGAATCTGTCGTCTTAGTATTGAAAAAATAATGATTTTATAAAAAGCTCGCTTTGGCGAGCTTTTTTATTCTTTTTAATTTAATTTTCTGAATTTGTCGTTATACCAGTTAGTATTTTTAGTCAAAATACAGCACTTTATAGTAAAAGTGCGGTCAAAATTTTAGACAAAATCAGGAAAAGTAAAAATAATGTTAATTTTTCCTATCTTTGACTAAAAAAATCTAATAAAATTTACAGAATTTGTTTGTGTGGCTGGAAGTAAGTCTTTCATTCATTCAACAGTATAAGAATTTAGTTATCAATTCGTTGTTTAACCTAAGGTTAAACGTATTTTATTCATTTACTAAATAAGGAAAAGACTATGTCAGATATCGTGAAGAATGACGTAGATCCAATCGAAACTCAAGATTGGCTATTAGCTATTGATTCAATTATTCGTGAAGAAGGAACTGAGCGTGCGCAATTTATTATCGAGCAGTTAATGCAGCATGCACGTACTCAAGCTGTTTCATTACCAATGGGGATTACAACTGATTATGTAAATACTATCCCTGTTTCTGAACAACCGACTTATCCGGGTGATAAAGCTATTGAGCGTCGTATTCGTTCTGCGGTACGTTGGAATGCAATTGCAATGGTTCTACGTAGTCAGAAAAAAGATCTTGATCTTGGCGGACATATTTCAACTTTCCAAGCAGCAGCAACGATGTATGAAGTTTGTTATAACCACTTCTTCAAGGCTGCAACAGAAAAAGATGGCGGTGACTTAATTTATTCTCAAGGTCATGCTGCACCAGGACTTTATGCTCGTGCTTATCTTGAGGGCCGTTTAACAGAAGAACAAATGGATAATTTCCGCCAAGAAGCGTTTGTTGATGGTTTATCTTCTTACCCGCATCCAAAATTAATGCCTGAATTCTGGCAATTTTCAACCGTATCTATGGGGTTAGGTCCTGTAAATGCGATTTATCAAGCCCGTTTCTTAAAATATTTACATAACCGCGGTATTAAAGATACAACAGGTCAAAAAGTGTATGCTTTCTTAGGCGATGGTGAGATGGATGAAATCGAGTCTAAAGGTGGATTACTTTTAGCTTCTCGTGAAAATTTAGATAACTTAATTTTCGTAATTAGTTGTAACCTGCAACGTTTAGATGGCCCAGTAAATGGTAACGGTAAAATTGTTCAAGAATTAGAAGGTTTATTTACTGGTGCTGGTTGGGAAGTTATCAAAGTACTATGGGGTAGCAACTGGGATAAATTATTTGCTAAAGATACAACAGGTAAATTAGCTCAATTGATGATGGAAGTGGTTGATGGTGACTACTTAACATTTAAATCCAAAAATGGTGCTTATGTTCGTGAACATTTCTTTGGTCGTTATCCAGAAACCTCAGCATTAGTTGCAGATATGACTGATGATGAAATTTGGGCATTACGTCGTGGTGGTCATGATAGCGAGAAAATGTTTGCTGCATTTGAACGTGCACAGAAATCAAACAAACCAGTTGTTATCTTAGCTCAATTAATTAAAGGTTATAAGATTCCTGAAGCGGAAAGTAAAAACATTGCTCACCAATCTAAGAAAATGTCATTAGAGAGCTTAAAAGGTTTCCGCGATCATTTCCATTTACCATTAACAGACGAGCAAGTTGAGAACTTAGAATATATCAAATTTGCAGAAGGATCTGATGAATACAACTATATTCATGGTCATCGTAAAGCATTAAATGGTTACGTTCCTGCTCGTAAGCCTAAGTTTACTGTTGAATATAAAGTGCCTGCATTGTCTGAGTTCCAAGCATTATTAGAGGAACAACCTCGTGGTATTTCAACAACAATGGCGTTCTCTCGTGTGTTAAATACGCTATTAAAAGATAAAAATATTGGTAAAACCATCGTACCTATTATTGCGGATGAAGCTCGTACTTTCGGTATGGAAGGTTTATTCCGTCAAATTGGTATTTACAATCCACATGGTCAAAACTATGTACCTTCAGATCGTGATTTAGTTGCTTACTACCGCGAAGCGATTGATGGGCAAGTTTTACAAGAAGGTATCAATGAGTTAGGTGCAACTTCATCTTGGGTTGCTGCTGCAACTTCATACTCAGTGAATAACCAACCGATGATCCCATTCTTTATTTACTACTCAATGTTTGGTTTCCAACGTGTAGGCGATATGATGTGGTTAGCGGGCGACCAATTAGCACGTGGCTTTATGATTGGTGGTACTTCTGGTCGTACAACATTAAATGGTGAAGGTTTACAACACGAAGATGGTCACAGCCATATCCAAGCGGGTGTTATTCCTAACTGTGTAACCTATGATCCAGCATTTGCTTATGAAGTTGCAGTTGTTGTTCAAGATGGTATTGAGCGTATGTATGGTGAGAAACAAGAAGACGTGTTCTACTACATTACGACCTTGAATGAAATTACAGAACAACCAGCAATGCCTGCAGGTGCAGAAGAGGGTATTCGTAAAGGTTTATACAAATTCGAAACCGTTGAAGGTAAAGGTAAAGGTCATGTTCAGTTATTAGGTTCTGGTGCAATTATGCGTCATGTTCGTGCAGCAGCTCAAATTTTAGCGAATGATTATGGCGTAACCGCAGATGTATTCTCTGCGCCGTCTTTCAATGAATTAGCGCGTGATGGTCATGATGCTGCTCGTTGGAATTTATTACACCCAACTGAAACGCCACGAGTTCCTTATGTTGCTCAAGTATTAGCGGATTTACCAACAGTTGCTTCTACTGACTATATGAAACTTTATGCAGATCAAATTCGCGCATTTGTACCAAGCAAACATTACCATGTATTAGGAACTGATGGCTTTGGTCGTTCAGATAGTCGTGATAACTTACGCGAACACTTTGAAGTGAACGAATATTATGTGGTTGTAGCGGCATTATCTCAATTAGCGAAAGAAGGTGTTGTGTCAACACAGGTTGTTGCTGATGCGATTGCTAAATTTGGCTTAAATGTAGATCGTATTAATCCGTTATACGCATAATTTAAGTGAAATCATCGAACACAGTTGTTCGATAATAAAGAAGTGGGTGCATAAACGCACCCCTAACCTGATTTCAAAGAAAGGATAATTAAAATGTCAAAACAAATTCAAGTGCCAGATATCGGTAGTGATGAAGTTACAGTAACCGAAGTGATGGTCAAAGTCGGTGATACTGTTTCAGTAGATCAATCAATTATCAATGTAGAAGGTGATAAAGCTTCAATGGAAGTTCCTTCACCAGAAGCGGGTGTTGTTGAGCAAATCTTAGTAAAAGTGGGCGATAAAGTATCTACAGGCACGCCAATGTTTGTATTAGCCGCAGCAGGCGCAGCGCCAGCTGCTGAGCCGGCAAAAGTTGAAGCTGCTCCAGCAGCCGTTGCTTCAGCTGTAGTAGAAGTGAATGTGCCAGATATCGGTTCTGATGAAGTGAATGTAACCGAAATTATGGTTAAAGTAGGCGATAAAGTTGAAGTTGATCAATCAATTATCAATGTAGAAGGTGATAAAGCTTCAATGGAAGTACCTGCCCCTGTTGCTGGTATTGTTAAAGAGATCTTAATCAATGTTGGCGATAAAGTCGCTACAGGCAAATTGATTATGAAATTTGAAACAGCAAGTGCAGCACCTGTAGCTGCTGCTCCTGCTACACAACAAGCTGCACCAGCTCAAAGTGCGGTTAAAGATGTGAATGTTCCAGATATCGGTGGCGATGAAGTTAATGTTACTGAAATTATGGTTAAAGTTGGTGATAGTGTAGCAGAAGAGCAATCATTAATTACAGTTGAAGGTGATAAAGCTTCAATGGAAGTACCTGCGCCGTTTGCTGGTGTAGTAAAAGAAATTTTAGTGAAATCAGGCGATAAAGTATCTACAGGTTCACTCATTATGCGCTTTGAAGTTGAAGGTGCCGCACCTGTAGCTGCGTCAGCACCAGCAGCGCAACCTGCATCAGCTCCGGCTCCAGCCGCAGCGCCAGCACAATCATTAGCGCCAGTTAATCAAGATGCGGTAACTTCAAGTTCAACCTTCGCTCATGCAACTCCTGTAGTTCGTCGCTTAGCACGTGAATTTGGCGTGAACTTAGATAAAGTGAAAGGTACAGGACGTAAAGGTCGTATCTTAAAAGAAGACGTTCAAGAATACGTGAAGAATGCCTTAAAAGCATTAGAAAGCGGTGCAGCTTCTACTGGTGCGGCAAATGGAGCTGGTCTAGGTCTATTACCATGGCCAAAAGTTGATTTCAGCAAATTTGGTGAAACAGAAGAAGTTGAATTAGGTCGTATTCAAAAAATCTCTGGTGCAAACTTACATCGCAACTGGGTAATGATTCCACATGTTACTCAATGGGATAAAGCGGACATTACTGATTTAGAACAATTCCGTAAAGAACAAAATGCGTTATTAGAGAAAACGAAACAAGATGTTAAAGTAACGCCATTAGTGTTTATTATGAAAGCGGTAGCGAAAGCATTAGAAGCATATCCTCGTTTTAACAGTTCAATCTCAGAAGATGCACAACGTTTAACATTGAAAAAATATATCAACATTGGTGTTGCAGTTGATACGCCAAATGGGTTGGTTGTGCCAGTATTCAAAGATGTGAATAAGAAAGGCATTATTGAACTTTCTCGTGAGTTGGCTGAAGTATCGAAAAAAGCACGCGCTGGTAAATTAACCGCTTCTGATATGCAAGGTGGTTGTTTCACAATTTCAAGTTTAGGCGGTATTGGTGGTACCCACTTTACTCCTATCGTGAATGCGCCAGAAGTTGCAATTTTAGGTGTATCTAAATCTGAAATGACACCAGTTTGGAATGGTAAAGAATTTACACCACGCTTAATGCTTCCATTGTCATTATCTTATGATCACCGCGTCATTGACGGTGCAGATGGTGCACGTTTCATTACGTTTATTAATGGTGTATTGTCTGATCTACGTCGTTTAGTGATGTAATATATTCCGCAAAGTGCGGTGAAAAATCCGCACATTTTTGAGAAGGAAAAGAAATGAGCAAAGAAATTAAAACGCAAGTTGTGGTACTAGGTGCTGGTCCTGCTGGTTATTCTGCCGCATTCCGTTGCGCTGATTTAGGTTTAGAAACCGTTTTAGTGGAACGTTACTCTACATTAGGTGGTGTTTGTTTAAACGTAGGTTGTATCCCTTCAAAAGCTTTATTGCACGTTGCTAAAGTGATTGAAGATGCAAAACATGTTGAACATCATGGCGTGGTATTTGGCGAGCCAACCATTGACTTGGATAAAATTCGTGAAGGTAAAGAAGGTGTTATTAACCGCTTAACAACAGGTTTAGCGGGTATGGCGAAAATGCGTAAAGTGACTGTTGTGGAAGGTTTAGCTAAATTTACTGACAGTCATACAATGGTCGCTAAAGATCGCGAAGGTAACCCAACAACAATTAAATTTGATAATGCTATTATTGCAGCGGGTTCACGCCCAATTCAATTACCATTTATTCCACATGAAGATCCTCGTGTATGGGACTCAACTGATGCATTAGCGTTACGTGAAATTCCAGAACGTTTATTAGTGATGGGCGGTGGTATTATCGGGTTGGAAATGGGAACCGTATATAGTGCGTTAGGTTCTGAAATTGATGTAGTTGAAATGTTCGACCAAGTTATTCCAGCTGCGGATAAAGATATTGTTAAAATCTATACTAAGCAAATTGAGAAAAACTTTAATCTTTTATTAGAAACCAAAGTGACAGCTGTTGAAGCGAAAGAAGATGGCATCCATGTTTCTATGGAAGGTAAGGGCGCAAACGAAACTCGCGTTTATGATGCAGTATTAGTTGCTATTGGTCGTACGCCAAATGGTAAATTAATTGATGCTCACTTAGCGGGTGTTGAAGTTGATGAGCGTGGATTTATCCGTACCGATAAACAAATGCGTACAAATGTACCGCACATTTTTGCTATCGGCGATATTGTTGGTCAACCAATGTTAGCGCATAAAGGGGTTCATGAAGGTCATGTTGCAGCTGAAGTTATTGCCGGCAAAAAACATTATTTCGATCCGAAAGTGATTCCATCAATTGCTTATACTGAGCCTGAAGTTGCTTGGGTGGGTAAAACTGAGAAAGAATGTAAAGCTGAGAATCTCAATTATGAAGTAGCAACATTCCCTTGGGCTGCTTCAGGTCGAGCAATTGCATCTGATTGTGCTGAAGGTATGACTAAATTGATTTTCGATAAAGACAGTCATCGCATTTTAGGTGGTGCTATTGTTGGTACTAACGCAGGTGAATTATTAGGTGAAATTGGTTTAGCCATTGAAATGGGATGTGATGCAGAAGATATCGCATTAACAATTCATGCTCACCCAACCTTACATGAATCTGTTGGCTTAGCCGCAGAGGTATTTGAAGGCTCAATCACTGATTTACCAAATCCAAAGGCGAAGAAAAAATAATTCTTCGCATGGTTTATGTAAGCCTCTCTGAGTTAAGGGAGGCATTTTTATTGCATAAAAATGCGATTTTTATCACAAAATTTGCATAAAATGACAATAAAACTGGTAATTATGCAAAAACTCAGGTAGGATGACTGGGTTTTTAATTTGTAGTAATAATGAATATGTTAAAAAAGATTTTTATTTTAGCAGGCGCAATTTTATTAACTGCCTGTGCACATAGTCCCAGGAATGTTCAAACGTTGGGAATAACAGCAAAAGATGATACACAATTAACCGCATTGATTGGTAGTTTAAAAACGAATAAACCTCAGATGACGGTATTAAAGGGATCTTCAAATTCATCTGTTGAATACAAAAAGTTAATGAATTTATATAATCAATGGGCGGGAACTCGTTATCGTTTAGGTGGGACAGGATCTCGTGGAATTGATTGCTCCGCATTAATGCAAGAAGTGTTCGAGCAAGCCTATGGTATTTCATTGCCTCGCTCAACTTCTGAACAAAAATCAGTTGGAAGACAAATTAATAAGCATCAATTAAAAGAGGGCGATTTGGTTTTCTTTAGAGGAAATCGTCATGTGGGTGTTTATTTAGGAAATGGTCGCTTCATGCATGCGAGTTCTAGTCAAGGGGTCACGATTAGTTATTTGAGTGAAAACTATTGGGCAAGAACCTATACTCAAGCAAGACGAATTTTATAATTATTCAGTGATTAAAAGTGCGGTTAAAACTTTAGTTGTTTTGACCGCACTTTGTATTTTAAGCCGCAAATCTCATGGTATTTGCACGAGATTTAATTTGATGAATAGTATTTGTTACTGTTCCGATGATATCTAATTTTGTCCAATCTCTTGTTTTAATATTTTGTGCCTTGGAGCTAAGTGGAAAGAAAATAAATTCATCATTGCTATGGGTAATAAATTCATAGATTTCCATTGTGCCTTCATTATCAATTACAACTAAATCCCCAATACTTAAATTATCTTGCTTTTCAACAACTAACATATCATCTTTTTCAATTCCCCATGCTAGCATATCAGGATTAGTTACCCGAATAAAACAAGTTTGCTGTGGGCGCTTAATGCAATATAAATTAAGATCAAGTTTGCGACTGTAATTCAATGTCGTCGATTGACGATCTTCAAAATACGGCATTGGGTGGTAAGAGAAATCATTACAGATAATTGCATCATTGTTAAATTGAGTTGAGTTGATTGCATAGTTCATAATAATTTACCTTATATACATGATTATTTTTATAGCTGTATAATACTGTAAATAAAAATAGTGTGTCAACAGTATTTTTAGATATTTTTTAATTATTGTAATAAAAATATGATTTTTTCTTGTCTGTATATTTCTTTTCGTTGCAATTTCAGATATCTTTACTCGGCATAGTTGGATCTTCAGATCTGTGTGATTAACAGGGCAGGCAATCGCTTGCGTAATATAGTGAATTATTATGAAAACATCTCCTTTATTGTCATTTTTTTTCCAAGGAAGTCTGGTTAAACGCATTTCTATCGGTTTGCTCCTTGGTATTATTGTTGCAGTGATTTCACCTAGCTTGGAACCAACGTTAGGTATGAACTTAGCAGAACAATTCAATATTTTAGGTACACTTTTTGTACGCGCATTGCGTGCGGTTGCACCAATTCTTGTATTTGTATTAGTGGTTTCAGCTATTGCAAATCGTAGTATTGGTACCAAAAGTAATATGTCAACCATTATTCTGCTTTATGTTTTAGGTACTTTCCTTGCAGCTTGTACAGCGGTAATTGCAAGCTTTATGTTCCCTGTTGAAATTCCATTAACAACGGCTGAGAATTCATTAACACCTCCAGGATCAATCAGTGAAGTATTAACAACTGTTATTCTTAATATTTTTGATAACCCAATTGTAGCTTTATCAAAAGGTAACTTCATCGGCATCTTAGCTTGGGCGATTGCATTAGGTTTAGTATTACGTCACGCGAGAGAAAATACTAAAAGCGTATTTAATGATATTTCAGATGCGATTTCTAAAATTGTGCATTTAGTTATTAATTTAGCGCCATTTGGTGTGTTTGGCTTAGTTACTTCAACCCTAGCTGATAAAGGCTTAGGCGCTTTATGGGATTATGCACGTTTACTAGCGGTATTACTTGGCGCAATGGCCTTTGTGGCATTTGTGATTAATCCAATTATGGTGTATTGGAAAATTCGTCGTAACCCATATCCATTAGTTTGGGAATGTATCCGCGTGAGTGGTTTAACCGCATTCTTTACTCGTAGTTCAGCAGCAAATATTCCAGTAAATATGGAATTAGCAAAACGTTTAGAACTCGATGAAGAAACCTATTCTGTATCTATTCCATTAGGTGCAACCATCAACATGGCGGGTGCTGCAATTACTATCACTGTATTAGCTTTAGCAGCGGTAAATACTTTGAATATTGAAGTGTCTATCCCAACATCTATCTTATTAAGCGTGGTAGCGAGTGTTTGTGCTTGTGGTGCTTCAGGTGTTGCTGGTGGTTCATTATTATTAATTCCATTAGCTTGTAGCTTATTCGGTATTTCAGAAGATGTGGCTGCTCAAGTGATTGCGGTAGGTTTCGTTATTGGTGTGTTACAAGACTCAGCGGAAACTGCATTAAACTCATCAACTGACGTATTATTTACTGCGGCAGCTTGTTTAGCAAAAGATGCTAAATAATCGAGATTAAATATAAAAAAGCGACCAATTCGGTCGCTTTTTTTGTAAAAGTGCGGTGAAAAATTAGGCTTTCTTCTTTGCCAGCATTGTAACAAATTTCATCTTAATGCGATTGCCATTTTCATCGGTTTTATGCAATTCACCCATTTCTTCATTGTATTTTAATAGTTCCCAATCGGCATAATATTGCTTCAACTCATTTTCTTTAAAGGTAAATGAAAAAGGAATTGGACAAGGTACATCATCAGTATCCATTGCAGAAACAATTAAATTGTAGCCTCCTTTATTGGTATGCGACTGCATATTTTGAATGATATGAGGCACCGCTTCTCGTTTTAAGAACATAAACACAACGGTAGAAAGGATAAAGTCGTAATTCTCTTGAATATTGGCGCTGTTAATATCATAAAGTGCGGTGTTCATTTCGAGATTTTCTTTTTCCTTGGTTTCATTTAAGAAAGCCAAACTATTTTGATTATGATCCCAAGAGGTGACATCATAGCCTAATAAGCTTAAGAACAAAGAGTTCCGACCTTGCCCACAGCCTAAATCAAGCACTTTACAAGGTGAAATACTTTCTACGGCCGATTTCACTTCTGAATGTGTGGCGGTCATATTATATTTTTTAGAAAAGTAATCTTCTTTTTTACAATAAAATTCTAAGTAACATTCTAAATCATCAGATATAGCTTCGATTTTATGCCAAACTTGCGGCTCGATAAAAGTGGTATCGTTGCTGCTAAAAACAGACTCGCTAAGAATATCGCCATTTTCATCCAGCTCATAAAAATTAAGCTGACCTTTTAGAATAGTTAATTTTCCCCAAGTGCCCACCTTAGTATTATGCTTTTGCTGGAACATTTGCGGTAAACTTTCTTTTGTCCAAATAGGCATACGTTTATAACAAATTAATTCGTTTTTCATCCGTCTCATCCTTTGCTTTATAAAGTTGAGTTTGATACTAGGGTATTTGTATTTTCTATGCAATAAAAAAGGCTCAAAAATTTGAGCCTTGTCATAATTTAGTTAATTATTTTAATGAACCGACCATATCTTCCGGTCTTACCCATTCATCAAATTGTTCAGCAGTCACTAAGCCCAAGTTGATTGCTTCTTCTTTTAATGTTGTGCCATTTTTATGGGCTGTTTTAGCGATTTTCGCTGCATTTTCATAACCGATATGGGTATTAAGTGCGGTTACTAACATTAAAGAATCATCCAATTGTTTCTTAATGCGAGGGTAGTTAGGTTCAATACCTACAGCACAATGTTCATCGAATGATACGCAAACATCTGCTAATAATTGTGCTGATTGTAAGAAGTTGGCTGCCATAACAGGTTTAAACACATTTAATTGGAAATGACCTTGTGTTCCCGCAAAAGAAATCGTGGTGTCATTACCTAATACTTGTGCACAAACCATGGTCATTGCTTCGCATTGGGTTGGGTTTACTTTACCTGGCATGATTGATGAACCTGGTTCATTTTCAGGGATTAAAATTTCACCGATACCAGAACGAGGACCTGATGCTAATAAACGAATGTCATTGGCGATTTTGTATAAAGAAACCGCTAATTGTTTTAATGCGCCATGAGTTTCAACAACTGCATCATGAGTTGCTAAAGCTTCAAATTTATTTTCTGCGGTCACAAATGGTAAGCCAGTGAATTTTGCAATGTAATCTGCTACTTTTACATCATAGCCTTTTGGTGTATTTAAACCCGTACCTACCGCAGTACCACCTAAAGCTAATTGTGCTAAATGTGGTAAGGTATTTTTCAATGCACGTAAGCCAAAATCTAATTGTGCAGCATAAGCGCTGAATTCTTGACCTAATGTTAATGGTGTTGCGTCCATTAAATGAGTACGACCAATTTTCACTACATCTTTAAAGGCTTCTGCTTTTTGTGCGAAGGTTTTTTGTAAACGCTCTACGCAAGGAATGGTCACTTCAACTACTTTTTTATAAGCCGCAATGTGCATTGCAGTTGGGTAGGTGTCATTTGAAGATTGGGACTTATTCACATCATCATTTGGGTGAATAATAGATTTCTCGCCAAGTTTTCCACCATTTAACACATGTGCGCGATTTGAAATCACTTCGTTAAGGTTCATGTTTGATTGTGTACCAGAACCTGTTTGCCAAATGACAAGTGGGAATTGATCATCTAATTTGTTTGCTAGAATTTCATCACAAGCTTGTGCAATTAAATCACGTTTTTCGACTGCTAACACACCTAATTCATGGTTGGCATAAGCCGCTGCTTTTTTCAAATAACCAAAAGCTTCAATAATTTCTTTTGGCATAGAGGCTTCAGGACCAATTTTGAAATTATTACGAGAACGTTCAGTTTGTGCTGCCCAGTATTTATCTGCTGGTACTTGAACTTCGCCCATGGTGTCTTTTTCAATACGAAATGCTGTCATAGAAATAATCCTCATGAATATAAATAAACTACATGGAGTTTACCACTTGCGAGGTAGGAAGTGAATGTTAGAAGAAGGTTAAATTTCCGTTTTGTGATTTAGATCATAATAAAAGTGCGGTGTATTTTTATCGATTTTTATAACGATTAAAAATACACCGCATTTTAATTTTAACAACTGGTTTTATGTTACTCAGAACAGTCGATTATTCTTCCGAATTTTCCACCGCGCTTTCACCATCAAATTCATCTTCTTCTGGTTCAGCTACGCGTTCTAAGCTAACAACTTGTTCGTTTTCTGCAGTACGAATTAAGCGAACACCTTGCGTGTTACGTCCAATAATATTGACTTCACTCACACGAGTGCGCACAAGCGTTCCCGCGTCTGTAATCAACATAATTTGGTCTGTTTCTTCCACTTGTGTTGCAGCAACTACTTTGCCATTGCGTTCGCTTACTTTAATGGAAATAACACCTTTGGTATTACGTGATTTCGTCGGATATTCTTCTAATTTTGTACGTTTACCATAACCGTTTTGAGTTGCAGTCAGAATTTCGCCATTATTTTTTGGTACCACAAGGGAAACCACTTTGTCGATATTTAAATCTAAACTGTCTTCTACGTTATCGTCAGAAACGTCTTCAATTTCCACCGCACTTTCATCATCAGACATCTCTAAGGTAAGCGCAAGTTTGATTCCACGAACACCTGTTGCGGTTCTCCCCATTGCTCGAACAGCATTTTCACTGAATCTGACCACGCGACCTTGAGCAGAGAACAACATGATTTCATTGCTACCATCGGTGATATCTACGCCAATTAACTCATCTTCATCACGTAAATTTAATGCAATGATACCATTTGAACGTGGGCGACTAAATTCGGTGAGGGCAGTTTTCTTCACAATACCGCCAGCGGTTGCCATCACCACGAATTTATCTTCATCGTAGTTGGCTACTGGTAAAATAGCGGTAATACGTTCATTTTCTTCTAATGGTAGAATATTCACAATTGGACGTCCACGTGAACCGCGGCTTGCTTGTGGTAATTGGTAGACTTTCAACCAATAGAGGCGACCGCGACTTGAGAAGCATAAAATAGTGTCATGAGTATTTGCCACTAATAAACGCTCAATGAAATCTTCTTCTTTCATTTTGGTCGCAGATTTTCCTTTACCACCGCGACGCTGTGCTTCATAGTCAGTTAATGGCTGATATTTCACATAGCCTTCGTGAGAAAGGGTAACAACCACATCTTCCTGTGCGATGAGATCTTCTAAATTAATATCGCCAGAAGCAGCAGTAATTTCTGTTCGACGAGCGTCATTGAAATTTTGTTTAACTAATTCTAATTCTTCGCGAATCACTTCACGCAAACGATCTGTGCTGGTCAGAATGTGTAATAATTCGCCAATTTGAACTAAGATTTCTTTATACTCATCAACAATTTTTTCATGTTCTAAACCGGTTAAACGGTGTAGACGTAATTCTAAAATTGCACGAGCTTGCGCATCTGAAAGATAGTATTCGCCATTGTGAATACCACATTCTTTTGGTAAGTCGTCAGGACGTGAAGCGTCAACGCCTGCGGCTTCTAACATTGGCGCAACATTACCTAATTGCCAAGGTTGTGCTAATAAGCCTTCACGAGCTTCTTCTGCTGTTTTTGAGGCACGAATTAAATTGATAACAGGATCAATATTAGCGAGAGCAATTGCTAAACCTTCTAAAATATGTGCGCGCTCGCGAGCTTTGCGTAATTCAAACACTGTGCGGCGAGTAACGACTTCACGACGATGTTTGACGAAGGCTTCAATAATTTGTTTTAAGTTGAATAAACGCGGTTGACCATGATCTAAAGCGACCATATTGATACCGAAGGTGACTTGCATTTGTGTCAGCGCGTAAAGATGATTTAAGACCACTTCGCCGACCGCATCGCGTTTAATATCAATTTCGAGGCGGATCCCTTCTTTACTTGAGAGATCAAGCACATTAGCGATACCTTCAATTTTCTTTTCACGCACTAATTCAGCAATTTTTTCTACTAATTTTGCTTTATTGACTTGATAAGGAATTTCGGTAATAACAATTTGCTCACGTCCTTTATCATTTACTTCAACTGTCGCTTTCGCACGAACGTAAACTTTACCGCGGCCTGTTTTATATGCTTCTTCAATACCTCGACGACCATTAATCAGTGCAGCAGTTGGAAAGTCAGGACCTGGAATAAATTGCATGAGTTCATCAATGCTGATATCTTCGTTATCAATGTAAGCAAGACAGCCATCCATCACCTCGCCTAAATTATGCGGAGGAATATTGGTTGCCATACCCACAGCAATACCTGATGAACCATTGACTAAAAGTGCTGGAATCTTCGTTGGTAACACATCAGGAATCATTTCTTTGCCATCGTAGTTTGGCGAGAAATCAACGGTTTCTTTGTCTAAATCAGTTAATAATTCCTGTGTGATTTTTTGCATACGTACTTCGGTATAACGCATTGCAGCCGGCGCATCGCCATCAATTGAACCGAAGTTACCTTGACCATCCACAAGCATATAGCGTAAAGAAAAGGGCTGAGCCATACGCACAATGGTGTCATAAACCGCACTATCGCCATGTGGGTGGTATTTACCGATAACATCGCCCACAACACGCGCCGATTTTACATAGGATTTATTATGTGTATTGCCGCTTTGATCCATTGAAAAAAGAACGCGTCGGTGTACAGGTTTTAAACCATCGCGCACATCGGGTAACGCACGTCCAACAATGACCGACATGGCATAGTCAAGATAAGAAGATTTTAGTTCTTCTTCAATGCTCACAGGGATAATATCTTGTGTTAATTCAGACATTGATAATTTCCTAATCTGTATAAAAAAATTAGCGAAATTATAGCATAAAAAGGGCAATTTCGCCTAAAGGTAATTGGCTTTTTTAGGCAAAAAATAAGAAAAAAGTGCGGTGTTTTTCACCGCACTTTTGGGAGGAATTTATTTCTCACATTTGTTAATATCAGTACATTTTCCATAGAGATATAAACTGTGGTTTTCCAGTTGAATACCATGTTCTTTGCTGATCGCTTTTTGGCGTTCTTCAATGATAGTATCATTGAATTCAAAGACTTTTCCGCAATCCACACAAATGATGTGATCATGGTGTTCTGTCGGGGCTAATTCAAAGATCGATTTGTTGCCTTCAAAGTTATGACGAACCAAAATTTTTGCTTCATCAAATTGGTTTAATACACGATAAACGGTCGCTAAACCAATTTCTTCACCTTTCTCTAACAACATTTTGTATACATCTTCAGCAGAGAAATGTTCCATCTTATGCTCTTGCATAAGGGCTAAAATGGTTAAGCGAGGCTCAGTGATCTTTAACCCAGCTTTTTTTAATAGTTTGATATTTTCTTCGGACATATTAACATTCCTTATGCTAATTCAGCTAAACACATTTCATCGTAAACTTGTTTAACCCAGGTTTCAACACGAGCGGCAGTTAATTCCGGTTGACGATCTTCATCAATACATAAACCTACAAAGGTATTTTCATCTAATAATGCACGTGAAGATTCGAAACTATATCCCTCTGTTGACCAATGACCTACCACGATTGCGCCATGTGGTTCGATAATTTCACGAACAGTACCCATGGCATCGCAGAAATAATCTGCATAATCTTCTTGGTCACCACAACCGAAAATCGCGACTAATTTGTCTGTGAAATCAATTTCTTCTAAAGTTGGGAAGAAATCATCCCAATCACATTGTGCTTCGCCATAATACCAAGTCGGAATACCGAACATTAAAAAATCATATTTTTCAATGTCTTCTTTGCTACTTTTGGCGATGTCACGAATATCAACTAATTCGCTGCCTAGTTGCTTTTGGATCATTTTCGCAATATTTTCTGTGTTGCCTGTGTCACTACCGTAAAATAAACCAACAATAGCCATGTTATTTACCTATTTCCTTGAATATTGAAGTAATCTTGTAAGATGTTTTCGATCATTTCAGATCGACTTATATTATTAATTGAAGCGAGTTCTTCTAATTGCTGCACTAATTCGAGGTGTAATTTTAATTCGACACGTTTTAAACCACTTGAGCGATCGCGGCGAAGTTGATTACGTTTATTTACCCGAATTTGTTGTTCACGACTAAGTGGATTTGTTCTTGGTCTTCCTACTCGACGTTGATCAGCAAAGAGATCTAATGTAATGCAATCTGCATCTTGCTTTGCCATGTTTTAATTCACTGTTTAATTTCATACTAACAATCATGCCATTAATAATGAGAATGATTGACTACTAGAGAAAATTTGTTGAACTATACCATAATTCCACAATAAATTAAATGTTAAAAACGATTAATCTGATTGTAAAAAACGTTGAATTGCTCGAATGACAAACTCCGGTTTTTCTGCATGCACCCAATGTCCCGCGCCATTAATGGTAAATGAGGTGGCAAGAGGAAATTGCGCAAGAACAGCATTTGTATCTTGCTCTGAAATGTAGTTGGATAAACCACCTTTAATAAAGAGTGTTTTTACTTTTGTGGCAACTTGATTATCCCAGCCCATAATCTCATCATAATGCTGATAAAGTGCGGTGAAATTAAAGCGAAATTTTTGTGTAGAATTGATATCAAAAGATTTCAGCATAAATTGCTGTACGCTTTCATCTTCAATATATTTTGCCAAAATTGGTTTTGCTTGTTGGCGTGTTTCTGCGTTGCTTTCAGCGACCGCAAACAATCCTGCAAACACCTTATCATGCCAGCGATGAGAGTAAGCCACAGGCGCAATATCAATTACAACTAACTTTTCTATGAGTTCAGGAATTAGCGTCGCCACTTTCATTGCGGTTTTTCCGCCCATGGAATGACCAATCAAAATCAGCTTATCTAATTGTAAATGTTCAACTAATTTCACGATATCTTGTGCCATTGCCTCATAGTTCATTTCATCGCTATGAAAACTCTGTCCATGATTGCGCAAATCAACCCGCAAAATAGGGTAGTGATCGCTAAAAGCTCGCGCAAGCACGCCGAGATTATTCATATCGCCGAATAATCCATGAATAAAGACTAAGGTAGGTTGTTTGCTGTTTTCACAAGGTGTAAATTGGTAGTGAAGTAATTGTTGAATTGACATTATTTTTTACATGGAGAATTTACAAAGATGCGGGTATAATGCGAGAAATCCTTATTTGAATCAAGTTTTGTGAGAAGCATAAATGAAAATTATTGAAGTTGATGAAGAATTATACCAATACATTGCTAGTCATACCCAATCTATTGGCGAAAGCGCCTCCGATATTTTACGTCGTTTATTACATTTATCTTCTTCAAGTGTGAGTTCTACTGCGTTAGAAGTGACACCTGTTGTTGAGCCTGAACCCGTTCCAACTCAAACGGAAGTCAAACCTGTTGAGCAAATGGAAATGCGCTTGGAAAGTGCGGTGCAAAATCAACAAGATTTAGGTAACGACAAGGTATTATCTGATCAAAATACCTTAAATCCTATTTTGCAATTATTGGCATCAGAAGCTTTCAAACAAGAGAGTAAAGGCGTGTTACGTTTCCTTTCACTTTTAACTGCACTTTATCAAATCAACCCAACAGCCTTTGCTAATGCTATTGCTTCTGAAAATGTGCAAGGAAGAACGCGTCTTTATTTTGCGCAAGATGAGAAAACATTATTACAAGCGGGCAATCATACCAAACCGAAAGCGATTCCTAACACGCCTTATTGGGTGATTACCAATAATAATAGCGGTCGTAAAATGATCATGTTAGAAGCTGTTATGCGCGAAATGAAATTGCCACATGAAGTGATTGAAGAGGTTAAAAACGCATTCGTTGGCGGTTAATCGTGACAGATTTGTTCCCTTGGCAACAATATGCCAGCACATATCCACATAAGATTGCCTTGCGAGATTTTTCGCAGGGCATTGCTTTTACTTGGTCAGCACTGAATGAGCAAATTGCGCAAAAAGTCGCTATTCTAAAGCAATTGCCTGATTCAACTGGCTTTGCTATTGCAATTTCAGGCAAAAATAGTTTCGCCTTGTTGAGTTATTATCTCGCAGCATTGCAATGCGAAATGCCCGTATTATTGCTTAATCCTGCCTTTCCTCAAGCTAAAATCGCTACATTATGTGAGCAGAATGGCATCCGCTATTGGATCGATTGTCAATCCGATCGTATTATTCAACAATGGAACAATCCTCAATTTTCAGCGCAAAGTTTAACTTTAACGCTGACTTCAGGATCAACAGGCACCCCAAAAGCTATTATTCATCTTATGCAAAACCATTTGGATAATGCGAAAGGCGTGTGTGAGTTAATGCACTTTAGCACTGAAGACAGTTGGTTGTTTTCTTTGCCTTTATATCATGTGTCAGGACAGGGCATTGTGTGGCGTTGGTTGTTACAAGGGGCTGAGCTGATTTTGCCTAGTGATAATTTTTATGCAGATTTATTCCGCTCAACTCATGCATCTTTAGTACCAACCCAAGCGCAGCGTTTATTGGATTATTGGCAGCAACATCCGCAAAGTGCGGTGCAAATTCGCTCAGTTTTATTGGGGGGCTCACATATTCCCGCAGAATTAACGCAAAATTTAACCGCACTTGGTATCCAAGCTTATTGTGGTTATGGCATGACAGAAATGGCTTCTACAGTATTTGCAAAAAAATGTGATTCGACTTCTGGTGTGGGAAATTTATTGCAAGGGAGAGAGTTCCAAATTGTTGATAATGAAATTTGGTTAAAAGGTGCGGGATTAGGTTTGGGGTATTATGCTCAAGGAAAAATTCAACCATTAACGAATTCGCAAGGCTGGTTACAGACTAAAGACAAAGGTTATTGGAACGGTGAGGAACTTTATATCCAAGGTCGTTTGGATAATATGTTTATTTCTGGTGGTGAAAATATTCAACCAGAAGAAATTGAAAACCTCATTTTGTGTCATCCTCAAGTGAAGCAGGTATTTATTTTACCTAAAGCTGATGAAGAATTTGGTTATCGCCCAGTAGCTTTTATTGTTTTTTCCACTGAATTTTCCACCGCACTTGTAGATGAACTCAAATTATGGTTAAGTAATAGAATTGAAAAATTTAAACAACCAGTTTGTTATCTTCCGCTGCCACAACAAGTAGGTGAACAGGGCGCAATTAAAATATCAAGGGCTGCTTTAGCCAAGGAATTAACACGTTTATTAGGATAATTTTATGAATAAATTTTTAACAATCCGCCAGTTATTTTTACTCTTTACGGTGTTTATGGCATTGCCAAGCATCAGTTTTGCTGATTTGCCAACGGAGGCGGATATTCAGTCGCAGTTGAAAACTGCACAATCGGCAGATCAAAATGATCCTAATAATAAAATTGTGGTGCAAAATTTAGAAGAAACGCTGAATTTTTTAACTAGAATTAGTCAACAAAAAGCAGAAATTAAACAGCTTGAAGATAAAATTAATAATGCTCCTAGCCTAACGCTTAAAACGCAGCAGCATTTAGATAGTTTAAAGAAGACAGTTGCGACTTCTGTAGATTTGACGAAACTCAGCACAGCTGAAATGCAAGCTAAGTTAACCTCGGCACAGCAAGAATTGCAGCAAATTCAAAATGTGCTTACCACATTAAATTCTGATCTTACGATGATTAGAACTGCGCCTGAACGAGCGCAAGCCACATTAAATGCCAACTTAACGCGTACACAAGAAATTAATAAAGCCTTAGCGAATAGCACGCTCACTTCAGCCGAGAAAGTGCGGTTAGAAACAGAGCTCGTTTTTATTGAACTGCAAAACAACTTCAATAAATTGGCTTTACAAGGAAATAATGCCATCACCTCCCTTTATTCTATCCAATTAGAAGATAAAAATTTGGAGCAAACTCAGTTACAAGCGCAAGTTGCAGCGTTACAGGATGCGATTAACCAAAAATATCTTGATGAATCTAAACTGCAAGCGGATCAGCTGACCAAACAACAAGACAAAACAGATGTGAGTAATCCTTTGCTTGCGGAACAGTTAGAGCTGAATGTGAAGCTAAGCCAAGAATTAGTTCAGCAAACCACATTAATGAATACTTTATCGCAAGATAATATCCGTATTAAAAATGTGTTAGATAATTTACAGCAAACACAGCGCAACATTGATGATCAAATTAGTGCATTACAAGGCACATTGGTGTTATCTCGCATTATCAATAAGCAAAAAAATTTATTGCCGCAAGATCAAATGATTAGCGGTTTATCTAAACGTATTACCGATTTACGCGTGAAAATTTTTGATGTAACGGAAGAGCGCGATAATCTTTATGATATCCAAACTTATATTGCGAATTTAGAAGCAAAAAGTAAAACGACCTTTACTACAGCAGAAAAAACACAGTTAGGCCCAGTATTACAAGAGCGTCGTAAACTCTTATCAGATATTGTGAATTCGTTAAATAATCAATTAAATTTAGCGATTACCATTGAATTAAACCAAAAACAAGTGACAGCAATTAGTGATGAATTGCAGGGTAAATTACAACAACAGAGTTTCTGGGTAAGAAGTAATGCGCCTATTGATTTAGATTGGTTTGCTAATTTTTTGCCTGCGCTACAGCTTGAATTAACTGAAATTGTTAAATTAATTGATTTTTCCAATTGGCGTAATGATTTTATTTCAACCGGTGCATTAATTGTGGTGCTATTGGCGGTGGCATTCTTTATTCGCTCACAAAAACAAAAGATTGGTAAACATTTGCAAGAAATTGCTAAACGAGTGAATACACTTAATTCTGATAGCCATTGGAACACGCCTAAAGCCATTGCATTGGTGCTTATATTATGCTTACCAAGCACTTTATTTTTTATAGCCAGTTTATTCTTTGCCGCTTATGTGTGTTTAAAAGATCCATTCGTGGTTTTCCCTTGGATTCTGCAAATGGGGATCTATTGGTGGTTCTTCGCTTTTATGCTCGCCATGTTACATCCTGATGGCATTGCTTATCGTCATTTCAATATGCCGAAAGAAAGTGTAGAAACCTTCCATAAAGTACTTAAACGTTCAGTATGGATCTCTGCATTATGGATTAATGCTTCAATTTTCACTCATTTAGAAACAGGGATTCCAAATGATGTGATTGGTCAGGTAATGACGATCTCAGTCTTGATCATTTCGTTATTTATCATTGGGTTGCGTATGCAAAGTGCGGTGAAATCTTATGGTAATTCGGCGAAGGCACAAGAAAGCAAAACAATCCATTGGATATTCCATATTATTCGCATTTTATTAGTGATTTCGCCGATTGTACTCACTGTACTGGTAGCAATGGGCTATTATTACACCGCGCTTAATTTGATGGATCATCTGATGTCCTCTTATTTCGTGTGCGTGATTTGGTTAGTATTACGTAATGTGATTTATCGCGGTTTAGGCGTTTCTTCTCGTCGTTTAACCTATCAACGTTTTAAAGAAAAACGTGAGCAACAAGCTTTAGCGCGATCTGAATCGGAGGAAGAATTAGGCTTAAGTGTTGATTTACAACAAAATGAAAGCTTAGGCATCGCACAGGTGAAAGATCAAATCTTACGTATGACAGATTTGATTTTAATGGTCGTTCTATTTGCGATGTTATATTGGGTTTGGGCCGATTTAATTGGCGTTGCTTATTATTTACAAGGCGTGACACTTTGGCAGCAAGCCGTCGTAACGGAAACTGGCACCGTTTTAGAATCCATCACCTTACTTAATCTGCTACTGGCGATTATTATTGTGATGGTAACTTATGCCTTAGTGCGTAATATTGGCGGTATTTTGGAAATTTTAATTTTCTCTCGCTTTGATTTTTCACAGGGAACGCCTTATACCATCACCACATTATTAACCTATTTTATTATTGCATTTGGTGCGAGTTTAGCCTTTTCGACCTTGGGAATGTCTTGGTCAAAATTACAATGGCTTTTCGCTGCACTTTCTGTTGGTTTAGGTTTCGGTTTACAAGCGATTTTTGCGAATTTTGTTTCGGGCATTATTATCTTATTTGAACGTCCCGTCCGAGTCGGGGACGTAGTGACCATTGGCGAATACTCAGGTACCATTTCAAAAATTCGTATTCGTTCAACCACTATTATTGATTTTGATCGTAAGGAAGTGATTATTCCTAACCAGTCTTTCGTTACAGATCGCATTGTGAACTGGGCATTAAATGATTCAGTAACTCGAGTGGTTATTCAAGTGGGGGTCGCTTATGGCTCCGATTTGGAATTAACTAAGCAACTTTTATTACAGGCGGCAAGTGAATGTGATCGTGTACTCAAAGATCCAGAACCTGTCGTGTATTTCTTAACCTTTGGGGCAAGCACCTTAGATCACGAATTGCGTTTATATGTGGGTAAGTTAAGTGATCGTAACCCGACGGTTGATTTCTTAAATCGTCGTGTGAATGAGTTATTTAACCAAAATAATATTGATATTGCCTTTAATCAGTTGGATGTCTTTATTAAAAACAATACAACGAATGAAGAAATTAAAGTATCAGAAACCAAATTAACATTACCAAATTAAGGGAATAATATGGCAGGAAATAGTATTGGGCAGTTGTTTCGTGTAACGACTTTTGGTGAATCGCATGGTATTGCATTGGGCTGTATCGTTGACGGTGTGCCACCGGGAATGAGCCTTTCTGAAGCAGATATTCAACCCGATTTAGATCGTCGTAAGCCGGGAACATCTCGTTATACCACACCGCGTCGTGAGGATGACGAAGTGCAGATTTTGTCTGGTGTGTTTGAAGGTAAAACCACTGGCACCAGTATTGGTATGTTAATCAAAAATGGGGATCAGCGTTCGCAAGATTATGGCGAAATTAAAGATCGTTTCCGCCCAGGGCATGCTGATTTTACTTACCAACAAAAATACGGTTTGCGTGATTATCGTGGTGGTGGTCGTTCTTCTGCTCGAGAAACTGCAATGCGTGTGGCAGCAGGCGCCATTGCTAAAAAATATTTGCGTGAACAATTTGGTATTCAAATTCGTGGCTTTTTATCTCAAATTGGCGATATTCAAATTGAGCAACAGCAGTTAGAGAAAATTGATTGGAATTATGTAAATAGTAATCCCTTCTTCTGTCCGGATCAAAGTGCGGTGGAAAAATTCGATGAATTGATCCGCACTTTGAAAAAAGAAGGCGATTCAATTGGGGCGAAACTTACCGTTGTAGCAGAGAATGTGCCAGTGGGGTTAGGCGAACCTGTTTTTGACCGCCTTGATGCGGATCTTGCCCATGCATTAATGGGGATTAATGCAGTGAAAGCAGTTGAAATTGGCGATGGTTTTGCTGTGGTGGCACAACGAGGTTCAGAACATCGCGATGAAATGACACCACAAGGCTTTTTGTCAAATCATGCAGGAGGCATTTTAGGGGGGATTAGCTCGGGTCAACCGATAATTGCAACCATCGCATTAAAACCGACTTCCAGTATTACTATCCCTGGGCGCTCAGTAAATCTGAATAATGAAGAAGTTGAAGTGGTGACCAAAGGCCGTCATGATCCTTGTGTGGGCATTCGAGCAGTACCTATCGCAGAAGCGATGGTCGCAATTGTGTTATTGGATCATTTGTTACGTTTTAAAGCACAATGTAAATAATGAATAACTTATTTAAACTGGTATAAAATGAAAAAATTATATAAAACCTCTCTTTTTTTAACCGCACTTTTAGCAGCAACAATGGTATCTGCCTCACCAGTGGACTGGCAACGCGTAAAACGTCCTATTCCTACTGAAAATGGAAAAGCAGAACCAGTGGGAACTTATACCAATGGTTGTATTATTGGTGCGCAAGCATTGCCTTATAAAGGCGATGGCTATCAGGTGATCCGTATGAATAAAAACCGTTATTATGGTCATCCTGATATGATTCAATATTTACAACGCCTAGGTAAACGTGTGAAAAATGCGGGCTTGCCAAAAATGTTGGTGGGCGATATTGCTATGCCAGGTGGTGGACGTTTTTTAACGGGGCATGCTAGTCATCAAATGGGATTGGATGCAGATATTTGGTTACGCATGGGCGAAATGTCGGACTCTGACGCTTTAAATTCTGATGGTAAAGGGTTACTGGTTGTTAATCGTGCAGCGCAACGAGTGGATGAGAATATTTGGAATCAAAACCATTTTACTTTAATTAAATTAGCGGCTCAGGATCCCAAAGTGACGCGTATTTTCGTTAACCCAGCGATTAAAGTGAAACTTTGTCAGTCTGAACGAGCAGAGCGCGGTTGGTTACAAAAAATTCGTCCTTGGTATGGACATGATAGCCATTTCCATGTGCGTTTAGCTTGTCCACAGGGGGCAGCTTATTGTGAAGATCAAGCTGCGGTTCCTGCTGGCGATGGTTGTGGTGCGGAGCTTTATTCATGGTTTGAACCGAAAAAGCCATCCACTGCGTCAACTAAACCAAAAGTAACGCCACCTGAACCATTTTTATGTCAACAAATTTTAAATTCGCCAAAACGTAGCGAGTGGTTGGAATAATAGGAAAGTGCGGTGGAAATTGCTTTAGAATTAATAGCGCTTTTATTTGCAGTGGCATTTATTGCCGGCTTCATTGATGCAATTGCTGGGGGCGGAGGTTTAATTACCATTCCTGCATTATTAATGCTGGGAATTCCGCCTGCGATAGCATTAGGCACGAATAAGCTGCAGGCTTGCGGTGGTTCTTTTTCCGCTAGCTTGTATTTTATTCGTCAGAAAGCCATTAATGTAAAAGAAGTTTGGCTATTGATTGTGATGACATTTATTGGATCGTTATTAGGCAGTATTTTGATCCAACTTATTGATAGTTCGGTGATAAAAAAAGTCTTACCTTTTTTAATTCTCACCATTGGTCTGTATTTTTTATTCACTCCAACATTGGGGGAAAACGACAGACAAAAACGTATTTCTTATTCCGCTTTTGCTTTTACTATTGGCTTTGGCGTCGGATTTTATGATGGTTTTTTTGGACCTGGAACAGGATCCATTTTTAGTTTAGCCTTTGTAATGTTGCTTGGTTTTAACTTAACTAAAGCCACAGCTCATGCGAAAGTGATGAATTTTACATCAAATATTGCTTCTTTATTGGCATTTTTAGCCAGTGGGAAAATTTTATGGACGGTGGGTTTTGCCATGATGGCAGGGCAAATTATCGGCGCAAATTTAGGTGCAAAAATGGTGCTAAGTAAGGGAAAAGCCCTCATTCGTCCAATGGTTGTGCTTATGTCTTTTATCATGACGATTAAAATGGCGTTTGATCAAGGTTGGTTTAGTTAATGGATACACAACAAAATGTGCGATTAACTGCACGTGTGGGCTATGAGCCACAATTTTCATGGTCTTATTTAAAACCAAAATATTGGGGAATTTGGTTGGGAATGGCGTTCTTGGCGCTATTGGCTTTTATTCCTTATAAATTACGCGATAAATTGGCGGCTAAAATCGGTGTCATTGTAGCGCGTAAAGCGAAAAAACAAGCACACCGAGCTAGAGTAAACTTGCAATATTGTTTTCCTCAGTGGACTGAGCAATATCGCGAACAAGTGATTAATGAGATGTTTGTTACTTTAGCGCAAGTCATGCTTGGTATTGGCGAAATCGCATTAAGATCTAAAGCGCATTTACATCGTCGTAGTGAATTTATTGGTTTAGAATATATCCAACAAGCAAAGCAAGCAGGGCATAATATTATTCTGATGGTGCCACACAGTTGGGCAATTGATGCATCGGGTATTATTCTGCATACCCATGGTATGCCAATGACCTCTATGTATAATCCCCATCGTAATCCGTTGGTGGATTGGTTATGGACTGCGGTTCGTGAGCGTTTTGGCGGCAAAATGCACGCAAGACAAAATGGCATTAAACCTTTTCTTGCTGCGATTAAAAAAGGCGAAATGGGTTATTATTTGCCTGATGAAGATTTTGGTGCTGAAGCCAGCGAATTTGTGGACTTTTTTGCCACCTATAAGGCGACTTTGCCGGGTTTAAATAAAATGGCGAAGTTAAGTAAATCTGTGGTTATTCCAATGTTTCCACGCTACAACGCGCAGCTCGGCAAATATCAAATGGAAATTCATCCTTGCATGGAACTGAGTGATGATCCTCAGCAATCCGCTCGTGCCATGAATGAAGAAATTGAACGTTTTGTTACGCCAAGTCCTGAACAATATGCATGGATTTTGCAACTATTAAGAACGCGTAAAAACGACGAGAATATTTATAAATCATAATAACAATAAATCGTAAAATTTATCCGCATTTTTTGTTTTTTCTATGATACTATTTCTCCGCTGATTAATCCTAAGTTAAAATTCGCTTAATTTTAACCGCACTTTTTAAGATGACTAGTTATGAACGAATTACAACAACTCATTAAATCTTCCATTAAATCAATTCCCAACTATCCAAAAGAAGGAATTATTTTCCGCGATATCACCAGTTTAACCGAAGTGCCTGCTGCATTTTCTGCCACAATTAATTTAATTGCAGAAAAATTTAAACAGAGTGGTATTACTAAAATTATCGGCACTGAATCGCGAGGTTTTATTTTTGGTGCGCCTGTTGCTGTGGCTTTAGGATTACCTTTTATTTTAGTGCGCAAGCCAGGCAAATTACCACGTGAAGTGATCTCACAAAACTATCAATTAGAATATGGTGAAGATACGCTAGAAATCCATTCCGATTCGATCCAAGCAGGCGATAAAGTATTAATTATCGATGATTTATTAGCCACAGGCGGCACAGTAGAAGCTTGCGTTAAATTGGTACAACGCTTAGGTGGCGAAGTGAAGCATGCCGCTTTTGTGATTAGCTTGCCAGATTTAGGCGGAGAAGAACGCTTACGCCAATTGGGTGTTGAGCCTTTCACTTTAGTGGATTTTGAAGGTCATTAATTTTTATCAGGAATAAGCATGAGTTACCAAGTTTTAGCACGTAAGTGGCGACCAAAAACATTTAGTGAAGTGGTTGGGCAACAGCACGTTTTGGCTGCGCTGTCCAATGGTTTGCAACAAAACCGCTTACATCATGCTTATTTATTTTCTGGTACGCGTGGTGTGGGTAAAACCTCCATTGCTCGCTTATTTGCAAAGGGGTTAAATTGCATTAAAGGCGTAAGCGCGGATCCTTGTGGCGAA
Source organism: Reella acinonychis (assembly GCF_052384575.1). Taxonomy (GTDB): domain Bacteria; phylum Pseudomonadota; class Gammaproteobacteria; order Enterobacterales; family Pasteurellaceae; genus JBQSUQ01. Next base: position 59,110 of record NZ_JBQSUQ010000004.1, read on the forward strand.
TGTGAACATTGTAAAGCCATTGAAGAAGGGCATTTTATCGATTTAATTGAAATTGATGCCGCTTCTCGTACTAAAGTCGAAGATACTCGCGAGCTTCTTGATAATGTGCAATACAAACCAGTACAAGGCAAGTATAAAGTCTATCTTATCGACGAAGTGCATATGCTCTCGCGCCATTCCTTTAATGCCTTATTGAAAACTTTAGAAGAACCGCCAGAATATGTGAAATTTCTACTGGCGACGACGGATCCGCAAAAATTGCCTGTAACGATTTTATCCCGTTGTATGCAATTTCATTTAAAAGCATTAGAGCCGCAGCAAATTAGTCATCATTTAGCTGAAATTTTAGAGGCGGAAAAAATTCCTTATGAATTAACCGCACTTGATAAGCTCGGCAAAGCAGCGCAGGGCAGTATTCGTGATAGTTTAAGTTTGACTGACCAAGCAATTGCGTTATCCAATGGCAATGTGAGCGTTGATGTAGTTAATGCGATGTTAGGTTTGCTTGATGACAACCAACCTATTGAATTGTTATATGCTTTGCAGCAAGGCAATGGCGAACGCTTAATGCAAGTGGTACAAGCGGTGGCTGAAAAAGGGGCGGATTGGGAACAATTGCTTATTGAGCTAGCCGATTTGTTACATCAAATCGCAATGAAACAATTGCTACCAAATCAAGCCAATGATGAAAGCCAAATAAGCTTTTTAGCCAAACATATTGCGCCAGAAGATGTACAATTTTTCTATCAAACCATATTAATGGGACGCAAAGAACTCGCTCTTGCGCCAAATCGTCGTGTTGGCGTGGAAATGACTTTGTTACGAGCCCTTGCTTTTCATCCTAAATTAAGTGTTAGCCAAGCTTCTGCTTCAACACAAAACGAAGTATCTCAAAGTGCGGTGCAAAAAACAGAAAAATTGGTTGATATGCCAGTGGTGTCGCAATCGATTAAATCAAGTTATGTGGCACAGCATCAGCAACATAGCTCAACATCTGATGTGGCGAATAATGTGCCAACGAGCCCTGCGTTGAAAGCTTTACAACAAATGGGCAAATTAAAAGCTAATACTCATTCCTCGCAAGAAATCGAAAAAAAAAACAATAGCGTAGTAGCGCCCGAAAAACCTGCATTAGAATTACCTGTGGTGGATCTTGCAGCAAAAAAGCCATTACAGGCGGCAGCTAAATCAGAAACAATTGTTGAAAAATCTGCTAATTATATAACACCAAAGGAACCACAGCCCCAACGCATACAACCAACTTCATCAAATGAAACCACAAGTGCGGTGCAAAATCAGCAAGATTTTTCTGATAATAATGAGGCAACGCAAGAGGACGAAGAATATCGTTGGACTTGGCTCAACCCTGATCTTGAAGAACAAAACAATATTGTTCGTCCTTCCGAAATTAAGCAAGCGATTTTAGCCAACCGAACCGAAGAATTAGATCGCAAAATTACCCAACTTGCCGCAGAACGCGATCCTTGGGCGAAATTAATTGAACAATTAGATTTAAACGGTTCTCATTTAACCAAATTGTTCGCTTTAAATACGACAATTTTGGAGCAAACAGAAAATAAGCTTGTTTTAGCATTAGATAATACTCACCAACATTTAGCACGTGATAATGCCGTTAAGCTTTTAGCTGAGCGCTTAAGCCAATATTTTCAACAAACAATGAAATTACACATTGAGTTGAAGGATACACACTCCGAACTCACTCCATTTGCTCATCAGCAGCAAATTTATCATCAATTAGCGCAACAAGCACAACAAGATTTATTGGAAGATCAACAACTTAATATGTTAAAAGACAGCTTTCATGCGCATTTAGATTTAGACAGTATCCGTCCCGTTTAACAAATGTTTGGTTAAAAAATAGTCATCTTTGTTGAAAAAATGTGATCTACATCATCATTTCGAAAATTTCTTATCTTTTGTATTTGACCGTTCTCTTTTTCTTTGGCAATATTGCCTTGCTTTTAGTAAAGCGAGCTTTGACTATTCATTTTACGAATAGTTCAATTCTTGATTGTTATAATAATAGATTTCTAATAAGGAATTAACTATGAAAAAGACATTAGTAGCATTAGCAGTTGCAGCAGTAGCAGCAACTTCAGCAAACGCGGCAGTGGTTTATAACCAAGACGGTACTAAAGTAGAAGTGGGTGGTTCAGCACGCTTAACTTTAACTAAATATACAGATGAAAGAACAGATTTAAAAGATCAAGGTTCTCGTTTAGTAGTTAGAGGTACTCAAGACTTAGGCGAAGGTTTAAGTGCACTTGCGAATTTAGAAGTTCGTTTTACCAAAGGTGGTAACGTAGGTAATGAAATTCATACTAAGCGTTTATTCGCAGGGTTCAATTTAGAAGATGTTGGTATGTTAACATTTGGTCGCCAATTAACTGTTGGTGATGAAGTGGGCTTAGCTAACTACACTTATGAATTAAATGGCATTAACAAAATGGTTGATGCTGGTGACAAAGTAGTTCATTTCCGTTCTGCAACTTGGAATGGTTTCGGTTTTGGTGTTGACTATGTATTCGGTTCTGCTGATAAAGATATGGTTAACCAAAATGCTTGGGTTGTTGGCGCATTCTATGCACAACAATTTGGCGATGTAGGTTTCAAAGCTGAAGCTGGTTATAGCCAATTAAAAATTGTAGATAACGTACATCGTAAAGCATTTACAGTAGCTGGTGAATTAAGCTATGGTCCAGTAGCATTCGCGGTAGATTATTCACAAGCTAAAACAGCTTCAATTAAAGAAAAAGCTGTATTATTCGGTTTGAAATACCAAGCAACAGATGCTACTAAACTATATGCAACTTATGAGCTTCATAAAGTAGGTGATCTTAAAGCTAACGCGTTTGCATTAGGTGTTGGTCACCAAGTACATAAAAATGTTGAAGTATTCTTAGAAGGCGAAAGAGCGCGTATTAAAGGTGGCGATAAAGGATATCGTACACACTTAGGTTTCCGCGTACACTTCTAATCTAACGATATAGAATATTGATATAAAACCAGTATTTCGTCAGAAATACTGGTTTTTTATTGACAGCCAGTTCTTTTTTTGTCAATATCAGGCTGTTTCTTAAAGAAACTGAGTTTGGACAAATTGTTTTTAACAAAGTTCAAGTTACATTACATAATAATTAATTCTGAAAGGAATGAAACTATGAAAAAGACATTAGTAGCATTAGCAGTAGCGGTAGCCGCTACTTCAGCAAGCGCAGCAACAGTTTATAACCAAAACGGTGCAAAAGTTGATATCGACGGTTCTGTTCGTGTTTTCTTAGGTAAAGAAGGTAAAGAACAACGTGGTGATTTACGTAACGACGGTTCTCGTCTTATCGTAAATGCAAGCCAAGACTTAGGTAATGGCTTCGGCGCATTAGCAGGTTTACAACTTCGTTTTGATGAAACAAAAGACAAAAACAAAAATACTTTCGGTGATGTACGTGTAGAAGATTTATTCGCTGGTTTCAGCTATGAAAATCTCGGTACATTAACTTTCGGTCGCCAAGCAACTAATAGCGATGATGTTCAATTAGTTGACTATACTTATCGTTTCGGTGGCAATAATAACTTAACAGACCATGCTGATAAATCAGTGAAATTCCGTTCTGCAGAATGGAGTGGCTTCAGCTTCGGTGTTGACTATTTATTTGGTAACGCTGATAAGAAAGCAGAAGGTGGCAAATATGGTTATGGTGTAGCAGCATTCTATACTCGTGATTTAGCAGAAGGTTTAACATTCAATCTTAACGCTGGTTACACAGTAGATAGAGAAGAATCAGTTGGCTCATCAAAAACAACAGCTAAAACTGAAGGCTGGCGTGTAGCTTCAGAAGTGGTTTATGGTCCATTCTCTTTCGGTGCAGAATATGGTCAATCTCGTGAGAAAGAAGGTCATGATGTTGTTGGTAAATCACGCTTCGTTGAAGTGGGTGCGAAATACCAAGTTACTGAGCCATCTGCAGTTTACTTACAATGGCAACGTAATGAAGATGTGAAAGACTCAGTTCAAAATGTTTACATTGCAGGCGTAGATTACAAATTCAACAAAAACGTTGTAACCTATGTTGAATATGCTCATGCAAAAACTCATGAATATGTACCGAATGCAGAACCAAACAAATCTAAAGAAAATAAATTTGGTGTTGGTTTACGCGTATTCTTCTAATCTTTGGATTAGTTAATAAAAACCCGAACGATTGTTCGGGTTTTTTCTTTGTGGATATTTAAAAAACTGCGGTAGAAAATACCGCAGTTTTTATAGTTTGGTTAAATAATTCAAACCTAAATTATCCATTTGATCCATAATCCAAGCTTGCTTTTTTCGCGTGTGTAAATTGGGTTTGTCAACCTTATAAATAAGCGGATTCGGTAACACTGAAGTTAATAAGGCAGCTTCGCTTTTGCTCAGTTGTTTTGCTGATTTTTTAAAGTAATGTTGGCTTGCGGCTTCCACGCCAAAAATTCCCTCGCCAAATTCCGCAATATTGAGATAGACCTCTAAAATACGTTGTTTCGACCATAATAATTCCAAGCTGAAAGTAACGGGAATTTCTATGCCTTTGCGAAGCCAACTTTGTCCATGCCATAAATAGAGGTTTTTTGCGGTTTGCTGCGTAATGGTTGATGCACCACGAATTCGTTTGGATTTTTGATTATGTTCCAAGGCTTTCTCAATGGCATCTAAATCAAGCCCATAATGTTGTGCGAAACGTTGGTCTTCACTAGCAATAACCGCAAGCTGCATATATGGTGAGATTTTATCTAAACTCACCCATTGATATTTTGTGTCGTAAGCAAAATCAAGCTGAAACAAATGCGCTATTTTCTCTTGTACCATATAAGCAGAGAAGGGCACAGGAATAAATCGAAGAGATAGGGTTACTAAGAAATATATCAGTAAAAAAACACGAAAAAATCGACCGCACTTTTTGAGCAAAGTGCGGTTGAATTTGGGGAAGTATTTATTTATTTTGTTGATGTTCATCTACTTGTGATTTTACCCAACCTAAAAATTCAGGATCCATCAATTTCAACATATTTGATCCCCTTGTAATTGTCGCAGCACTGGTATTTAAGTTCTGCTGAATTTCTCGTTGAGGGATATTTTTATTAAGTAGCTGAGCCACAATTTGTAGGCGTAAACCTAAGGCATCTCGTTCATCTGCAGTGAGCAATAACATGAGGTAATCTTGCTCTTTACCTTGTTCAAAGGCGACACGTAAGGTATCAACAAATTGAGTCCATTGCGCCATATCACGACTAATATACATATCGGCTCCCTATGTGAAATACTATTAAACTAGTGTTATCTAGTATAAACGATCTTTTTCCGATTTTGAAAATAAAAGTTGGGGTTGTTGCTGCAAAATTTGGTAATAAGCGTCGTAAGCCAATACATTTTGCACATAATTACGGGTTTCATAAAATGGAATACTGGCAATAAATTCCGCCATATTTAGCTTACCTTGGCTTTTAGCAAGCCATTTATCCACACGATGAGGCCCCGCATTATAAGCCGCTGCAATTAGAATACGATTATCACCATATTTATCATAAAGTTGCTGTAAATGCGCTGTGCCTAACATAATGTTGTAGAACGGATCAAACAATTGGCTTTCGTTGCGATAGGGAAGCTTGGCTTGAGTGGCCGTTTGTTGCGCTGTTTGTGGTAATAATTGCATTAAACCACGCGCATTGGCATGGGATTTCACGTTAGCTCGCCATGCACTTTCTTGACGTGCGATTGCCATTGCAAAAGTGCGGTTAATTTTGAGATTGTTTAGGTGCAAATCAAACCATCGTGGATAGGCATTAGGCAAGCGTAATCTGACATAGCTCCAGGCTTTCGCTTGAATAGTCGCTTCTACAGCTAAATCGTACCAATTTTGTTTTAAAGCATAATCAGCAAGCACGAGCTTTTGCCCAAAATCTACTTGTTTGAGCACATTAAACCATTCGCTATTTGCATAATCCGTTGCATTGAGCGCCTTTAATTCGTGAATTCTTGCTAACGGTTGTGCAAAAACTTCTTCAACTTTTGCTTCTGGTATTTTTTCTTTGCTATCGCTGGCAATAGGCGTTTCTGCTTTATTCTCCAAATCATCCATTATGGGTTGATAAGGCACATTTAATTGGCTAGCCGCTAATAAACCATAAAAGCTTCGCGTTTGGCTTAACTGCTTTAATTTGCCTTGGGCGATTTCCTTTTTTTCATATTGCGCTGTCCAATATTGCCATTCTTCTTTTTGTAAGGCTTTTTCGGACAACAAGGCTAACCAAGGTTGTAAAGGTTGTTTTTCTCGGATTGCCATGCGAATTCGGCGTTCTGTTAATTTATCTGATTTAAGCAGTTGTAATTGCTGATCACGCCAATGTTGAAAATCGCTATTTTCCACATCAAAAAAATGGCTTAGATAATCCTGTTTCCATTGATTGAGTTGCTCAGACGACGATTTCCACTCTGTTGCCCATTGTTCAAATTGGGCAATATCTTCCATGAATTTCCAGTTATCACCTGCTTTAAGCGTTTTTATGTAGGCTGGCATAATATGATGGAGAATTCGCCCTTCTAATAAGTTTTTCTCGGTTTCTGAGGTTGATTGTTCTGAAATATAATCCGTTAATTTTTGCGGTGAATTCAATAGCTCAATTAACATTTGCGTGAGCTTAAGGGATTGTTGTTCTAACGGATATTGCAACAAATCATTCAGCGCCGAGCGGTTATTTTGCTCAAAGGCAAGAATAGCCCGTTGTTGCATTAATTCAGCACTGATTCCAGTTTGTTCTTGCCAAATGTTGAATAGCTGATTACAGGCTGGAGCAAAATTATTGCCCGTTAACCAAAGTTGTTCAAGCTGTTGTTGCGGTAAAAGTGCGGTGGATTTTTGCGTTGTTTTTTCTTGTTCCCATTGCGCTAATAAAAGTAAGCACTGATTCGCTTTTGTATTGGGAATCTGGTTTGCCTGTTGCAAAATGGCTTGCCAATTCTGTTGATTAAATTGTAGGCGTAACCAATTTTCTTTGAGGCGTTCGGCAAAGGGCAAATCCGCATTTTGTTGTTGATAATTTAAAATTTGTTCAAAGCTAAGATTGGCAATATCCTGATTAAGCACCCAATATTGCGCATAAGGATAAAGTGGATAGCCTTCAATCTGCGCTAACATTTGCTTTGCAAGTTTTGTTGTGGCTTCGGACTGAGAAAGCACAGTGATCTCTTGTATTTTCTGATAAGTGGTGCGTTGTGCTGGCAAATCCAAGCTATAACTAGAAAAGCTGCACAACAGACCAAGCAATGCAATTTTAAGCCGATGTAATCTCATTTTTGTGTTCCATTTTTTGTTGGCTTGCAACATAAAGTGCAGGCAGCAATTGACTGATTAAAAAGAGTTGCTGCATTGGCATATAGAATGTCGCATTGCTTTCATTTTTGTCATCATTTTGCTGAAGGCGTTGTTTAATTTGTTGGAAAATATGGTTGAATTCTGTTTCACTCAGCTGGTGAATATGCTCTAACAAATACACCATTTTTTTCGCAATTGGATAGAATTCAGCTAGGGAATGATGTTCTTTGATTGCATCTTGAATATGGTGGCGATAAGCGCCCAGCGCGGAAATATAGCCTAAAAGTGCGGTGTTTAATCGTAATAATTCAAATCCTTGCTGCAAGTAAGGTGCGTATTTGACTGGTTCATTATTCATATTGGTCATGGTTGAGCAAAGTGCTGTGGCACTGTCTTGTGCATTATTGCGTGCAATACGGTATTTGAAATTATCCCCTTTCCCAAATTCAATGTAGGCGATGATATGCAATAAATAACGAGCGTCATGTGCAATGGCTCTGCGAATTACTTTGCTAAGCTGCAAATATTTCCAATCAGGCCATAAGAAACTAACAGCAAACCATGCAAGAATAATGCCAATTATGGTGTCCATTAAACGCGGTAAGGTCGCATCATAAATATTGAAGCCCATAATATCGAAAGTGGCAAGCACTTGGATAGTAATGAAAAAAGTAGAGAAGCTATAATTGTTGACGCGGAAGAAATAAAACAATGTACTTGTGATGACCACCACTCCTAATTTCATTTCTACTGTAGGAGCGATATAAGGCAGGCATGAGCCGACCAACACGCCAAGTACGGTGCCAATCATTCGTTGTTTTAATCGTTGTTTAGTAGCGGAATAGTTAGGCTGACAAACAAAGATGACAGTTAATAAAATCCAATAGCCACGTTCTGATTGAAGCTGGAAAATCTCAACCATGCAACAACAAATAAACACCATAATTGATAAGCGTACAGCATGGCGGAATAATTGCGATTGTAAGGTGAAATTGCTAGTAATGGCTTCAATTATGCGTTTAATACCTTTGGTATCCTCAAGGTTATTTTCTAACTGATCAACCTGTTGTGGTAAGGTGGACTGTTGCGACAGGGATTGCAATTGCCAATGGGTGTTTTTCAAATTATCAATCAGTGTTTTGACATTTGAACGCACTCTGGCGTTATGGTTGTGCTGACAAAATAACTCGAAAGATTGCGTAATGCCGCTGATGGCGCGCTCTAAGCGACTATTGGTTTGGAAATCACGCTTTTGTTGCAAACATTGGGCAATATCTCGGCAAGCTTGGGCTTGCAATTCTAATAGACGTAACACGCGGAAAATTAAATCGGTATTTTTTAGATGTGAATTTAATAATTGATAGTCAAAATGGCTTGAATTGGCGCGTTCGTGAATATCTTGTGCAGCAAAAAAATAGCGGCTCATTTGTGTGGTGTAAGAATGACGATTATTGCCTCGCATACGATAAAATAATGCGGTGCGACAATCATTAAATGCGCTGATTAATTGCCCACTTTTGAGGGCTAAATTGAGTTGTTTTTGTTCAATTTGTTCAACATCATCAGGATCAAAGAATGCAGCTTTGGCATCTAAATAATCCGCTAATAGCATAAAAGAACGGCTAACACGTTCTTGTACTGGGCGATTAGGGAAAAATAAATGCACAATGATGGTTACAAAGCTATATAGCAAGGTGCCTGATAAAATCATCAATGGATTGAAAAACCAAGGCATTGATGGGAAATAGGTCAGGGTGGTATACAGGGATACTGTCAGCGCACCGAAAGCAATAGTGCTATAACGTTGCCCAATCGCACCAATCATAGTAAAGAGGAAGGTCATTCCTGTCATTGACAAGATGAAAAGTGCTCCCCGTTCCAGAAAATATTGTGTGGTAATGGAAGAAATAGAAAAAGCAATTAAGGTATAGAAAATATGTTTTAACCGTCCTGATAGGCGATTATCTTGGTCCACTAATCCCGCAGCAATAATACCCAAAAATAAAGGGGTGCTTTCTACGACAATATTGAGTAACCAAACCAACACCGCGGCAATATTCATCGCAATGAAGATAGGCAACGCAGTAAGAATTTTTTCATTGAGCTTAATTAACATTGGCTTTTTTGCTTCCTTCCAAATCTGTTTTTCAGTCAAATGTAAATATGGCTACTGCGTATTATCCCTAAAAGTGCGGTGTAAAAAAACATTATTTTAGTCGTTCACGTAAATAGCCTTGGTAATCGGGAATTTCAATGGATACTTCTTGGTTAAATGATGGCGAGGAAATTAAAAAGTCAGCGCTCGCGGTATTCATTGCGATAGGAATATTCCAGACGGTTGCAATGCGTAATAAGGCTTTGACATCAGGATCATGAGGGGCCGCATTCATTGGATCCCACAAAAAAATCATTAAATCAATTTTTCCTTCAGCAATCATTGCGCCTAGTTGTTGATCACCGCCCATTGGGCCGCTTAATAAAGGCTGAACCTGTAATCCCGTTTCTTTTTGTAGAAGATTTCCTGTGGTGCCTGTCCCATATAAATCGTGATTTTCTAATAAAGTGCGGTGATTTTTAACCCAGTTTATTAAATCTTGTTTGCGGTGATCATGAGCCACTAACGCAATTTTTTTGCTTTTGTTTAACATTCTGCTGGTGGTTTGCATTGTTTGTCCTTGAACGAGGTTGTTTCAAAAGAGAGACAAAATAAAAGTGAGCAATGCTCACTTTTATATTTGAATAGATTATGGGATTATTTTTGCGATTTTGCCCAATTTAAGAAACGTTGTTGTGTTTCTTTATCTGCTTGTTGGAACCAATATTGCAACATTTGCTCCGCTGCATTTTCACCTTGAACAGTCACTTTGTTTTTCGATACTTTACCGCTCGCATCACGTGTTGCCATTGTTGCTGGTAAGGTAACTGAAGCTAAGCCAGCAACAGAAGCTGCTGCACCAGATGAATTATAGTCAGATAAATTATCAATTAAGTTAAGACCAGGGAAAAAGCCTTCTTGTTTTAACACATCTTGTTTAGTTTCAACTGCTTGACCTGAAGCGGATTTCACCACAATGGTTGGATTTTTCTTGAATTGTTCAACATCATTTTGGCTACTTAAGCGAGGTGCTGAAATTTGGATATCTTCATTCGAGCCTTTGAATGTAATAATGATGGGATCACTTTCGAATAAAGTACGATCTGAACCAGCGCGTACAATCTCAGAAACACGAACAACCACTTGGTGTGTATTGTTATCACTCACATTGAATGAACGCACATCTTTTAACAATGATTTTGTTGCTTTTTGACCATCAATTGCAAGAAAATCAATATTAGATGAGCTAGTAACAACACCAGCAAAACTTGCTGAAGTAGCTAATAATGCGGTTGCAGCGATTGTAGCAAGACGAAATTTCATATTTACTCCTTTCTTCAGGAACGATTAAAACAAATGGATAGATTTTCACTTTATGATGAATAAAGTAATCCCTAGTATGCTATGCTAATTTTGCTTAAATGGAAATAGTCAAAGAGAAAAAAATAACAGATTCAGCAAAAATAAATAACAAATTGATAAGGGAAAACAATGATAACAAAACAATTTACAGTTTATGGTCGTGTTCAAGGCGTGGCCTTTCGTTTTTATACTTTGCAGCAAGCAAAAAAATTAGGTGTTCGAGGCTATGTGAAAAATCTTGTTGAGGGTTCAGTATTAGTTGTTGCGGAGGGAAGTGAAGCGCAGCTAGCAGAACTGGAAAGATGGTTACATCAGGGCTCGCCTAGTGCAAAAGTCACAAACGTCATCACACAATCTTATCAAGGACAACGCCAATTTAATACATTCAGCATTGAGCGTTAAAAAATTTTGTTAAATTTTTGTTTTGTGATCTCTATCAATATCAGTGCCAAGAATAAGTGCTATATTAGCCAACACTATTTATCCATTATTTTTTAGGAGGGATCCTTATGTGTACAACCTGTGGTTGTGGACACCCTGATCAAGTGCGAATTGGCGCACTTCCACATTCTCATGACCAATCTAATACAAAAAGTGCGGTGAAATTTCCTGATTTTTCTCATTCCACTTTTCATTCGGAAGAACAACAAGCGCACCAAAAACGCTTATTAAGAGTAGAGCAGGATGTATTAGGTAAAAATAATCAATTGGCTGATATTAACCGTCAATTCTTTGCTAAACATCAGATTTCTGTGTTCAACCTTGTTTCGAGTCCGGGCTCTGGTAAAACTACTTTATTAACAACCACCTTAAACGCGCTAAAAGAGCAACGTGCTTGCTATGTGATTGAAGGGGATCAGCAAACTGAAAATGATGCAGATCGTATTCGTGCAACAGGCGTGCCGGCATTACAAGTGAACACAGGCAAAGGCTGCCACTTAGATGCTCAAATGATTGGTGATGCGCTGGTTAAACTTTGTCCTCAACCAGAAAGCTTATTATTTATTGAAAACGTGGGCAATTTAGTTTGTCCGTCTGAATTTGATTTAGGTGAACAAGCGAAAGTCGTGATTCTTTCTGTTACTGAGGGAGAAGATAAACCGTTAAAATATCCGCATATGTTTGCTGCATCTAAGTTAATGATTTTAAATAAAATTGACTTGTTGCCATATTTGAATTTTGATGTGCAAAAATGCGTGGATTATGCAAAACAAGTGAACCCTGATATTGAGATTTTAATGCTTTCAGCCACAACAGGAGAAGGTTTGCAAGCCTGGTTAGATTGGTTAAATCAGAAGTAATTGGGGGCAATAATGCAGTTTGTTGATGAATTTCGCGATCCCGTATTAGCCAAAAAACTCGTTGAGCGTTTGCAAAAACTCATGCAAAAATTACCGCAGTTTACGGAAAAAAATCCTTTGTATTTAATGGAAGTGTGCGGTGGGCATACACATACGATCTTCAAGTTTGGTTTAGATCGCCTATTGCCACCAAGCATTGAGTTTATTCATGGACCGGGTTGCCCTGTTTGTGTATTACCCATGGGGCGTATTGATTTATGTATTGAAATTGCACAACGTCCTGATGTGATTTTCTGTACCTTTGGTGATGCCATGCGTGTGCGTGGTCGTTCGGGATCTCTGTTGGAAGTGAAAGCGAAAGGAGCTGATGTACGCATTGTTTATTCTCCTCTTGATGCACTCAACATTGCGCTAAATAATCCCGATAAAAAAGTGGTTTTCTTCTCGCTCGGTTTTGAAACGACTATGCCAAGTTCTGCCATTACGTTACAAAAAGCCAAAGAACAAGATGTGCAAAATTTCTGGGTGGTTTGCCAAAATATTACCATTATCCCAACTTTGCGCAGTTTACTATCTCAGGAGCAAGTGAAAATTGATGGCTTTATTGCACCGGGTCATGTAAGTATGATTATTGGTACAGAGCCTTATGAAGATTTATGTCATACTTATCATAAACCTTTTGTGGTAACAGGATTTGAGCCATTAGATTTGTTACAAGCCATTGTTATGCTGGTGGAACAATTTGTGGAGCAACGTTGCGAAGTTGAAAATCAATATAAGCGTATCGTTAATTCAAAAGGTAATTTATTGGCTCAACAAGCTTTAGCAGAAGTTTTCCAACTGAAAGCCAGCAGTGAATGGCGAGGTTTAGGTGAAATCGCTGAATCCGGCGTAGAATTGACTGCAGCTTATCAGCGTTTTGATGCAGAACGTTATTTCAATGCGGCACCTCAACAGGTGGCGGATGATCCTTTATCACGTTGTGGCGATGTGCTAGTGGGTAAATGTAAGCCCATTGATTGCGCATTATTTGGCAAACAATGTACGCCAGAAAATGCTTATGGCGCATTAATGGTATCTTCTGAAGGGGCTTGTGCCGCTTATTATCAATATAGACGAGAGTAATATGACAGATTTTATTACCATGGCACAGGGTAATGGCGGTGCCGCAATGCAACAATTGATCCAAGATTATTTCTTGGCTGCGTTTGATAATGCGATTTTAGCGCAAGCAGAGGATCAAGCACGTTTACCCTTAAATGAATTCACTGCTTTAGGGCAACAATTGTCTTTTAGTACAGATAGCTTCGTGATTGACCCGATTTTCTTTCCCGGTGGAAATATTGGTAAATTAGCGGTTTGTGGGACGTTGAATGATGTGGCAGTTTGTGGTGCGATTCCTCGTTATTTATCTTGTGGTTTCATATTAGAAGAAGGTCTGCCATTAGCGGAATTAAAACAAATTATTCAAGCCATGGCGGAAACTTGTCAAAAGGCGAATGTGCAAATTGTCACTGGAGATACCAAGGTCGTACCGAAAGGCGCTGTTGATAAAATTTTTATCAATACCAGTGGAATCGGCGTGATTCCAACAGGCATTGATTGGGGGGCTCATCGCATTGAAGTGGGCGACCAAATTATTGTCAGCGGTACCATTGGCGATCATGGAGCAGCTATTTTGAATTTACGCGAGAATTTAGGTATTCAAACCGATTTACAAAGTGATTGTGCGGTATTGTCGCCATTAATTGATCAAATTCGTTCGTTTTCAGGTGTGAAAGCTGTACGAGATGCAACGCGTGGTGGGGTGAATGCTGTATTACATGAATTTGCGCAAACTCAACAACTTGGTATTCATATTGAGGAAGAATCGCTCCCAATACGCACCGAAGTGCGTGGCATTTGTGAACTGCTTGGTTTGGAAGCATTAAATTTTGCCAATGAAGGTAAATTAGTGATAGTAGCTGATAAGCAACAAACACCTGAAATTTTAACCGCACTTAAACAGCATGAATTAGGTAAAGATGCGGCGGTAATTGGCGAAGTGACAGAAGACAAAAAAGTCCGTTTAATTGGTATTTTTGGACAAAGTCGTTTGTTAGACTTGCCTTCAAATGAACCCTTACCAAGAATTTGTTAAAGATAAATAGAAAAGCTCACCAATGGTGAGCTTTTTGTTATTTTATGGCAATCATTGAGCCAAAGTTGAAACATTGAAACCAAAGTTCCACATGAGAAAATCCAACGTTTTTTAACCGCTCTTTATGGGTATCAATACTATCAATTCGCATCACATTTTCTAAAGCGGCACGTTTTTGGCTCACTTCTAATTCGCTATAACCATTGGCACGTTTGAATTGGTGATGCAAATCAATAAGTAATTCATTCGTTGTGTTATCTTCGAAACGGAATTTTTCTGACAACACCAATAACCCATTTGGATTTAACCCTTGGTAAATTTTTTCTAATAATGCTTTGCGATCTTCTGGTGGAAGAAATTGCAAAGTAAAGTTAAGAATGACCATTGAGGCATTTTCAATAGAAATATTGCGGATATCATCGCATAAAATTTCGACTGGAATTTCACTGTGATAAGCATTGATATGCTGGCGACAGCGTTCAACCATAGGCGCAGAATTATCCACTCCAATCATTTTGACATTAGGTTGATGAATATGACGACGAGCAGACAATGTCGCCGCTCCGCGTGAACAGCCCAAATCATACACATTACTATTGGCGGTAACAAAACGTTCTGCCAACATCCCGATTGCCGTAATAATATTGGAATAGCCTGGCACCGAGCGCTGAATCATATCGGGAAAGACTTCCGCCACATTCTCATCAAAAGTGAAATCGCCCAAATTCTCAATGGGTACAGAAAAAATCGTATCTTTAATCATAATTTTATAAATTGGTAAAAAAGTGCGGTTATTTTAGAGGAAGTTTGACAAATTTTCAGCTATAATCTGCCAGTTATTTTTAAATTAAATCTGAAGGAATACAGAATATGATGCGTACGAATTATTGTGGAGCATTAAACCGCGAACATATTGGTAAAGAAGTGATTTTAAGTGGTTGGGTAGATCGTATTCGTGATTTGCCTAATGTGGCTTTCGTTTTATTGCGTGATCGTGAAGGTATCGTGCAAGTCAGCGTAGATAAAACCGATGCAGCAAATGCCGCTATTGTAGCAGGATTGCGTAATGAAGCTTGTATTCAAGTGAAAGGCACTGTGGCAGCGCGTAGTGAAAATAATATTAATCCAAATATGGCGACAGGCGAAATTGAAATTTTGGTCAGCGCATTAACGGTTTATAACAATGCAGAAGTATTGCCTTTAGACTTCAATCAAAATAATACAGAAGAACAGCGTTTAAAATATCGTTATTTAGATTTGCGTCGTCCAGAAATGGCACAACGCCTGCGTACTCGTGCGAAAATTACCAGCTTTGTTCGTCGTTATATGGATGACAATGGTTTCTTAGATATTGAAACCCCAATGTTAACTAAAGCGACACCAGAAGGTGCGCGTGACTATTTAGTACCAAGTCGTGTGCATAAAGGTAAATTCTACGCCTTACCTCAATCACCACAATTATTCAAACAGTTGTTAATGATGTCTGGATTTGATCGCTATTATCAAATTGTAAAATGTTTCCGCGATGAAGATTTACGTGCAGATCGTCAACCTGAATTTACTCAAATCGATGTGGAAACCACCTTTATGACGGCGCCAGAAGTGCGTGAAGTAATGGAAAAAATGATCCACGGCTTATGGCAAGAAATTATCGGTGTGGATTTAGGTAAATTCCCAATGATGACTTGGCAAGAAGCAATGCTGCGTTTTGGCTCGGACAAACCCGATTTACGCAACCCGTTAGAAATTGTAGATGTTGCTGATTTAGTGAAAGAGGTTGAATTCAAAGTCTTTAACGAACCTGCCAATAGTGACAATGGACGCGTTGCTGTTATTCGTGTCCCAAATGGTGCCACATTAACGCGTAAAAATATTGATGAATATACGCAGTTTGTGGGCATTTATGGTGCCAAAGGCTTGCCTTGGTTAAAAGTTAATGATGTGAATGCGGGATTAGAAGGCGTACAAAGTCCAATCGCAAAATTCCTCTCAGAAGACGTATTAAAAGCATTATTGGCTCGTGTGAATGCGGAAAATAACGATATTATTTTCTTTGGTGCTGACAAATGGAATGTCGTCACTGACGCATTAGGTGCATTACGTTTAAAAGTGGGACGCGATTTAGGTTTGACCAAATTAGATGAATGGAAACCATTGTGGGTTGTGGATTTCCCAATGTTTGAACGTGATGAAGAAGGTAATTTAGCCGCAATGCATCATCCATTTACTTCACCAAAAGATTTCAGCCCAGAGCAATTAAAAGCCGATCCAACAAGTGCAGTGGCAAATGCTTACGATATGGTAATCAATGGTTATGAAGTGGGCGGTGGCTCAGTTCGTATCTTTGATCCGAAAATGCAACAAACCGTATTTAGCATTTTAGGTATTAATGATGAAGAACAGCGTGAAAAATTTGGCTTCTTATTAGATGCGTTAAAATTTGGTACACCACCACATGCCGGTTTAGCTTTCGGTTTAGACCGCTTAACCATGTTGTTAACCGGCACTGATAATATCCGCGATGTGATTGCATTCCCGAAAACAACAGCAGCCGCTTGTTTAATGACAGACGCACCAAGCTTTGCAAATCCGCAAGCATTACAGGAATTAGCGGTACAGGTGTTGAAATCAGAATAATCCATGCAATATAAAAATCCCAATTCGGTTTTAGTTGTTATTTATGCGGAAAATACGCAGCAAGTATTGATGTTACAACGCCAAGATGATCCGACATTTTGGCAGTCTGTAACCGGATCGCTTGCTTTAGGCGAAAAGCCTTATGAAGCGGCATTACGCGAAGTGAAAGAAGAAATTGGGATTGATATTGTTCAACAAGGATTAAAGTTGATTGATTGCCGAGAATGGATAGAATTTGAAATTTTTCCTCATTTTCGGTATAAATACGCACCCAATATAACGCACAGTAAAGAGCATTGGTTTTTATTGGCGTTACCAGAGCAATGGCAGCCATTATTGACGGAGCATTTGGCTTATCAATGGTTGCCAGCACAGCAGGCTGCTCAACTCACTAAATCGTGGAATAATCGAGCGGCAATTGAAAAATATGTAATAAATCAAAGTGCGGTTAAAATTTCGTGATTTTTCACCGCAGTTTTAAGGTAATTGCTTTCTTTTATATGAATAAAGAAAGAACATAAATAAAAAAGGAAAAGACAAATGGCAGGTCATAGTAAGTGGGCTAACATTAAACACCGCAAAGCAGCACAAGATGCACAACGCGGTAAAATTTTTACTAAATTAATTCGTGAATTAGTTACCGCTGCGAAATTAGGTGGTGGTGACGTGAGTGCTAACCCGCGTTTACGTGCAGCGGTAGATAAAGCGCTTTCTAGCAATATGACTCGTGACACCATTAATCGCGCAATTGAACGCGGTGTAGGTGGTGGCGATGATACCAATATGGAAACCAAAGTTTATGAAGGCTATGGTCCAGGTGGTACAGCTGTAATGGTTGAATGTTTAAGTGATAATGCAAACCGCACCATCTCACAAGTGCGTCCAAGCTTTACAAAATGTGGTGGTAACTTAGGTACTGAAGGTTCTGTGGGTTACTTATTTAGCAAAAAAGGACTTATTTTGATTGCTTCAGGCGATGAAGATAGCATTATGGAAGCGGCGATTGAAGCGGGTGCAGATGATGTTCAGCCACAAGATGATGGTAGCTTTGAAGTTTATACTGCTTGGGAAGATTTAGGTAATGTGAGAGACGCATTAGAAGCTGCAGGCATTAAAATTGATAATGCAGAAGTGACAATGATTCCATCAACCACAGTGGATTTAGATGCAGAAACAGCACCTAAATTATTGCGTTTGATCGAGATGTTAGAAGATTGTGATGACGTGCAAAATGTGTATCACAATGGTGAAATTAGTGACGAAGTCGCAGCTCTATTATAAATAATTTATTTTATGCGGAACTTTTTACGGAATACAGCGTCAAAGTATCCGCATAATTTATGCAGTATATTTTATTTAGGAGAATTTATGAAATTAACCAAACTTTTTGCTGGCTTAATGGTTGCTGGCGTATTAGGCGCTTGTACTCAAAATGCAAATTCAGAAATGAATAAAGTTGAGAAAGCCACACAAGAAGTGAAAGAAGTTGCGGGTCAAGTTCAACAAGCTATGGGTTCAACTCAACCAGCTTTAGAAACAGCTGCTTATTTCTGTGATGTACAAGGTAAGAAAAAACAAGTTGTTTCAGTGACTTATGCATTTGTAAACGGTAAAGCTGACAGCGCAACTGTAACAGTTAGAACTGGCAACAAAAAATCAATTCATGAATTAAAAGTGAACCCTTCTTACACAGACGGTACACAATTCGTTGATGGCAAAAAAGTCTTCACTTTAGATGAAGGTTTTTCTGCACAAACTGTAAACAAAACAGTTCCTGTTATGTTAACGATTAAAGATAAAATCATCGCTAAAAATTGTACGATGGCAAATTAATTTATCCGTTTAGGTAAAAATGAATGGATCTATAGTAAAATATAGGTCCATTTATTTTTTGAGGGCACAAATGGCAATTATTTTAGGTATCGATCCTGGCTCAAGAGTGACAGGCTATGGTGTGATTAGGCAAAGTGGTAAGCAGTTGGAATACCTTGGTAGTGGTGTTATTCGTACCTCTGCTGATGATTTACCCACAAGACTTAAACGCATTTATGCTGGTGTCAGTGAAATTATTACTCAATTTCAGCCAGACATGTTTGCCATTGAAGAAGTGTTTTTAGCCAAAAATGCCAATTCAGCCTTAAAATTGGGTCAAGCAAGAGGCGCAGCTATTGTTGCCGCTGTGAATCAAAATTTGCCAGTTTTTGAATATGCCGCACGTTTGGTGAAACAAACGGTGGTTGGTATTGGTTCTGCCGATAAAGTACAGGTGCAGGATATGGTTACTCGAATTTTAACATTATCAGAAAAACCACAAGCAGATGCAGCTGATGCACTTGCCATTGCCATTACTCATGCTCATTCCATTCAACATTCTTTGTTGGTTTCTCATTCTGCCACCAATGAAACTTCCACAAAATCCACCGCACTTTTACGTACCCGTTATAGCCGAGGGCGCTTTCGCTTAAAAATTTAAGTGGATATTTATCCAGTTTTGCTTTATGCTATGCCAAATTATTTGAGCAAAAGGAAAGCAAATGATCGGTTATTTAAGCGGACAATTAATGGAAAAGCAGCCACCTGAAATTTTATTAGACGTACAAGGTGTAGGCTATGAATTATTGCTACCCATGACCAGCTTTTATAACTTACCAGAAGTGGGTCAACCCGTTTCGTTATTTACTCATCTTGTCGTGCGTGAAGATGCCCATCTTTTGTTTGGATTCTCACAAAAAACAGACCGCACTTTATTTCGTGAATTAATCAAAACCAATGGCGTAGGGCCGAAACTGGCGCTAGCGATTTTGTCCGCAATGTCGGTCAATGAATTTGCTTATGCTATTGAGCGAGAAGAATTATCAAAATTAGTAAAAATTCCAGGCGTGGGCAAAAAAACAGCTGAACGTTTGCTGGTGGAACTTAAAGGTAAATTTAAAGGCACAGGACAAACGGATTTCTTTGTTGAAAGTCCGCATATTCCAACACAAAGTGCGGTGCAAAATTCGGAAGATCCTAGCCAAGAAGCAATTTCTGCTTTAATGGCGCTCGGTTATAAAGCAACAGAAGCAGAGAAAATGGTGAAGAAAATCGCGAAACCTGAGCTCTCCAGCGAACAACTTATTCGTGAAGCCTTAAAAGCTGCTTTATAGGGAATGTGCATGAGTTCGTCATTAAATTGGAATTTATCTCATACTTATCGCAGTTTACCGCAAAAGTTTTATTCGGAAGGGCAGAGCGCTGATTTTCCTGCGCCCGAAATTGTGGTTTTTAATACCGCACTTGCGCAAGAATTAGGTTTATTAACAGAGCTTCATAACTATATTGACGCAAATATTTTTGTGGGCAACCAATTTCCTGATAATAGCTTGCCAATTTCTCAAGCCTACGCAGGTCATCAGTTTGGTTACTTTAATATGCTGGGTGATGGGCGAGCTACATTAATTGGTGAACAATGTACGCCGCAAGGTGATCTTGTTGATATTCAATTGAAAGGCAATGGCAAAACGCCTTATTCACGTCGAGGCGACGGTAAAGCCGCTTTAGCACCAATGTTAAGAGAGTATTTAATCAGCGAAGCCATGCATGCTTTGGGGATTCCCTCAACCCGAAGTTTAGCGGTTACTACAACGGGAGAACATGTTCAACGCGAAAATATGCCTAAGGGAGCGGTATTAACTCGTACTGCAATGAGTCATATTCGTGTAGCGACTTTTCAGTTTGCTGCACAATTTGGTGATCTATCCGATGTAAAAGCCTTGGCTGATTACAGTATTCAACGCCATTTCCCCGCGCTTTTATCGCAAGATAATCCTTATCAATTATTTTTACGCGCAGTGATACAGAAGCAAGCACAATTAATTGCTAAATGGCAGTTAGTAGGCTTTGTGCATGGTGTCATGAATACCGATAATATCAGTATTGCTGGTGAAACCATTGATTATGGTCCATGTGCGTTTATGGATATTTATCATCCTAAAACGGTATTCAGCTCCATTGATTATGAAGGTCTTTATCGTTACGAAAATCAACCTTTCATTGCAAAATGGGCGTTGGCTCGTTTGGCAGAAGTATTGTTGCCACTATTACATTCAGATATTTCTTTAGCCGATGAAGTGGCAAAGCAAGAATTGCAACAGTTTATGCCACTTTTTGAATCTTATTATAATGAGGGCATGGCGAAGAAATTAGGGATAATGACATATCAATCTTCTGATAAAGCACTGCTTGAACAATTACTTGAGTTAATGCAAAAGTATAAAGCGGATTATAGCAATACTTTTGTTCGTTTAACGTTAGATAGGCGAGAAGAAAATGGCGATTATTTAGAGGCAACAGAAACATTATTTTCTGCTGCTGAATTCCAACAATGGAAACAAAGCTGGTCGGAACGTATTAATTCACAACATATTGATAAGCAAAAAATTGTACGAGTAATGCAAGCCAATAATCCATTTGCGATTCCTCGTAATGCCTTGGTTGAAGAGGCATTACAACAGGCAGAGCAAGAAAATTTGCAAAAATTCACCGCACTTTTACATGTATTACAACAGCCATTTTATTATCATCAGGCCGTTACTGATTATCAGAAAGTTATCGTGCAACCGGGGTACCGCACATTTTGTGGCACATAGAGATGAACAGCAAGGAATAAACCAATGATAGAAGCAGATAGAATTATTAGTGCCAGTGCGAAATTGGATGATGAATATGTGGATCGCGCCATTCGTCCGAAATTATTGGCGGATTATGTGGGGCAACCACAAGTGCGATCACAAATGGAGATTTTTATTCAAGCAGCCAAATTGCGCCAAGATGCTTTGGATCATTTATTGATTTTTGGCCCCCCAGGTTTAGGAAAAACTACTTTAGCGAATATCGTAGCAAATGAAATGGGCGTTAATATTCGGACAACTTCGGGGCCTGTGTTGGAAAAAGCAGGGGATTTAGCGGCAATGCTAACTAACCTTGAACCACATGATGTACTGTTTATTGATGAAATTCATCGATTATCGCCGGCCATTGAAGAAGTGCTTTATCCCGCAATGGAAGATTACCAGCTAGATATTATGATTGGGGAAGGTCCAGCTGCGCGTTCGATTAAATTGGATTTACCACCTTTCACCTTAATTGGTGCAACCACAAGAGCAGGGTCTTTGACCTCACCTTTGCGTGATCGTTTTGGTATTGTGCAACGGCTTGAATTTTATTCTGTGGAGGATTTAACATCCATTGTTTCCCGTAGTGCAGCTTGTTTAAATCTTGATATTGCCGATGAAGCGTCTTATGAAATTGCCCGTCGTTCACGTGGAACACCTCGTATTGCTAATCGTTTATTACGTCGAGTTCGTGACTATGCGGATGTGCGCAATGGCGGATTGATTTCCGAAGATATTGCCAAAGCAGCATTGCAAATGCTGGATGTGGATGATGCAGGGTTTGATTATTTAGATCGTAAATTATTAAGCGCGGTTATTGAACGTTTTGATGGTGGACCGGTTGGATTAGATAACCTTGCCGCCGCAATTGGTGAAGAGCGAGATACCATTGAGGATGTGTTAGAACCTTATTTAATCCAACAAGGCTTTTTACAGCGTACACCAAGAGGGCGTATTGCTACTTCAAGAACCTATCGCCACTTTGGATTAGAAAAATTAACAGAATAAGAAAGGGAGGATTTTATTCCTCCCTTTGCATAAAAGTGCGGTGAATTTTTTCTATGTTTTAATTCACTTCTTTAAACATGATTTCGCCTGGAATGACGGAACCTTGCCAATATAATTCGCTCGATACTTTTTCTGCTAATTGCAGATAAGCTTGTTTAATTTCTAAGTTTGAATTTGAAATTACGGTTGGTGTGCCTTTGTCTAAATCTTCGCGTAGGCAAATATGCAACGGTAATTGACCTAAAACCTGAGCACCATATTTTTCTGCAATTTTATTTGCGCCACCTGTACCAAAAATCGCTTCATGATGACCGCAGTTTGCACAAATGTGCATAGACATATTTTCAATAATACCTAGCACTGGTACTGAAACCTTATTGAACATCGAAATCCCTTTTACCGCATCAAGTAAGGCAATATCTTGTGGTGTAGTAACAACCACAGCACCTGTTACAGGAATCTGTTGAGAAAGTGTAAGTTGAATATCGCCTGTACCTGGTGGCATATCAATCACTAAATAATCTAGTTCATTCCATAATGTTTCGTTCAGTAATTGGTTTAAAGCACTGCTTGCCATTGGTCCTCGCCAGATGGTTGCGTTATCTGCATCCATTAAGTAACCGATGGAATTTGTTGATAAACCATGAGCAATAATCGGATTAATATGTTGGTTATCTGGTGATGTTGGGCGTTGATCTGCTGCGCCCAACATATGTGGAATAGATGGACCATAAATATCAGCATCTAAAATACCCACTTTAGCACCCTGTGCTTGTAAGGCTAATGCAAGATTAACTGTTGTAGTTGATTTACCCACACCACCTTTACCTGAAGTGACGGCAATAATATTTTTCACTCCTTTTACAGCTGGGTGATTATTAGCACGTTTTAAGGTGGCAATTTGGTAATTCATTATCCATTTAATCTGTTTGACTTCTGCTGCTGCGAGAATTTGCTCTGTCACTGCATGTTGTAATTCAATGAATGCTGTATTCCAAGCAAATGGCATTTGCATTTCAATGCGTAGAGTATCGCCACCTTTTTCAATTTTTTTCACCGCACTTAAGGCAATTAAATCTTTTTGTAGGCTGCTGTGGGTGAAAGATTGGAAGATTTGAATAAGCTGAGCTTGTTGCTCATTGGTTAAATTGTTAGAAAATTGAGTAGCCATAGTACATCCTATGTGAATAAATGGTAATTTAAAATTTTCGTTTATTAAAGCACGATCCCATTTTTCTGTTAAGCGAAATATGGTTGAACTGGAAAAAATACCGCAACTCAGGTAAAATCAAGCCAATTTTACTGATTAACTCATCTTCAAAATTACTGATGAATTTACCGAATGTTGTTGATTATACGCCAGTTTTATTTTTTAGGCATTCGATAAATTAAGCAATTACAAGGAAAATAGAATGTCAAAGCAAAATCGTCAAATTTTGGTTACCTGTGCCTTACCTTATGCTAATGGCCCTATTCATTTAGGTCATATGCTTGAACATATTCAAGCGGATATTTGGGTGCGTTTTCAACGTATGCGCGGTAACGAAATTTATTTTGTTTGTGCCGATGATGCCCATGGTACACCGATTATGTTAAAAGCAGACCAAATGGGGATTACGCCTGAGCAATTAATTGCGGATGTGCAAAAAAGTCATTATGCTGATTTTTGTGGCTTTAATATTAGTTTTGATAATTACCATTCAACTCATAGCGAAGAAAATCGCGAATTATCAGAAATGGTATATAACCATTTGAAACAAAATGGTTTTGTTAAAAACCGTACTATTTCACAATTGTTTGATCCCGAAAAAGAAATGTTCTTGCCAGATCGCTTTGTAAAAGGCACCTGTCCAAAATGTAAAGCGGAAGATCAATATGGCGATAACTGTGAAGTTTGTTCTGCTACTTACAGCCCGACTGAACTCATTAATCCACGTTCCGTTGTATCTGGCGCGACGCCGATTGTAAAAGAAAGTGAACATTTCTTCTTCGACTTACCAAGTTTTGAAGCAATGTTAAAAGAATGGAATCGTTCAGGTGCATTACAAGCAGAAGTGGCAAATAAAATGCAAGAATGGTTTGATTCTGGGTTGCAGCAATGGGATATTTCACGTGATGCGCCTTATTTTGGTTTTAAAATCCCAAATACAGAAAATAAATATTTCTATGTATGGTTGGATGCGCCAATTGGCTATATGGCATCTTTCAAAAATTTATGTCAGCGTGAGAATATTGATTTTAACCATTTCTGGCATAAAGAAAGCAGCACAGAGCTTTATCATTTTATTGGTAAAGATATTATGTATTTCCACAGTTTATTCTGGCCAGCGATGCTAGATGGCGTGGGTTTACGTAAACCAACCAATATTTTTGTTCATGGCTATGTGACGGTTAATGGCGAAAAAATGTCAAAATCGCGTGGTACCTTTATTCAAGCTGCGACCTATTTGAAACATTTAGATCCGGAATATTTACGCTATTACTATGCGGCAAAATTAAGTAATCGTATTGATGATTTAGATTTAAATTTAGAAGATTTTGTGCAACGCGTGAATACGGATTTGGTCAATAAATTGGTGAATTTAGCTTCTCGTAACGCAGGTTTTATTCAAAAACGTTTTGAAGGTAAATTAGCAGATAAATTGGATGATCAAGCATTATTTGATGAATTTATTGCACAATCGGCACAAATCGCGACTTATTATGAAAATCGTGAATTTGGCAAAGCTGTACGTGAAATTATGGCATTAACTGATAAAGCCAATAAATATGTGGACGATAAAGCCCCTTGGGTGATGGCAAAACAAGAGGGTATGGACGCAGAATTACAAGCCGTTTGTTCGCAAGGTATCCAAATGTTCCGCGTATTAATGGGCTATTTGAAACCAGTGTTGCCACAATTAGCATCGCGTGCTGAAGCCTTTTTACAAACGGAATTAACTTGGGATAATTTATCTCAACCGTTATTAAGTCATCAAATTGCGCCATTTAAAGCCTTATTTAACCGTATTGATCCAAAACAAATTGAAGCAATGGTAGAAGCCTCTAAGGTGGAAAATGCGGCAACACAAGCACCAAAAACTGTGAAAAAAGACACCGCACTTTCAGCAGATTTTGAACCTGTTGAAGCGGAAATCAGCATTGATGACTTTGCTAAAATTGATTTACGTGTGGCAAAAGTGATCAGCTGTGAAGCAGTACCTGAGAGTAATAAATTACTGAAATTCCAATTGGATTTAGGTTTTGAAACTCGTCAAGTATTGTCTGGTATTAAAGCTGCTTATGATAAGCCAGAGGATCTTGTTGGTCGCCATGTAATTATGGTAGCAAATTTGGCTCCGCGTAAAATGAAGTTTGGGGTTTCTGAAGGTATGATTTTATCAGCAGGCACAGGTGGTGCGGATTTATTCTTACTTGATGTGGATAATGGTGCAAAAGCAGGTAGCCGAGTGAAGTAAAATAATAAATAAGTGAAATAAAGACAGTAAAAAAGGGAGGTATTGCCTCCCTTTTGTTTTATGCGCTTAAGCCATTATTTATTGACTTTTAATTGCTGATAATATTTTTCATATATTTCAGTGGCATCGCCCACATCTAACTGCCATTGGCTACGATCAAGCACATCTTGTGGTAAGAAAATGGCTTTATCTTCGGTCAGTTCTTTTGGTAAGCGTTCAGCTGCAACCTTGTTTGAGGTTGGATAACCAATATTTAAGGTTAATTTTTCTGCCACTTCTGCACTGAGTAAATAATTAATCAGTTTATGTGCATTTTCCACATTCTTCGCATTGGCTGGAATAGCGAGGTTATCAATCCAAAGCATAGTGCCTTCTTTTGGATAAACCATATCAATTTTTGCGCCTTCATTTTTCGCAATACGCACAGAGCCATTCCATAATAACCCAAGACTTGTTTCACCTGAAATAAAGGTGCTTGCAGGGTTGTCTGAGTTAAATGAAAGAATATTTGGGCTAAGTTTTAATAGCTCATCATAGGCTTGTTTGATGACCTCAGGATCCTGTGTATTTGGATCTTTGCCGATTTTTAATAAAGCAATATTAAATAATTCGCGAGGATCATCTAGCATTTGTAAGCTTGATTGAAACTCAGGTTTCCATAAATCAGCCCAAGATTGAAAATGCTCTGGATTTTGTGTTTCGGTATTGTAAGCAATACCAGTTGCACCAAATAATTGAGGCAAGGAATATTTATTGTTTGGATCGTATGGACGATTCAACATATTCGGATCTAACTCCGCAATCACAGGCAATTTACTGTGATCTAGAGGTTGTAACATGCCTTCTTTCACCATTTTAGACACAAAATAGCTTGTTGGTGCCACAACATCATAACCCACATTTTTACCTTGGGTTTTTATTTTGGCGACCATTGTCTCGTTGGATTCAAGACTTGAGGTAAACACCTTAATGCCTGTTTGCTCGGTAAATTTTTCCAATAAACCTTCAGGCACATATTCCGTCCAAGTATAAAGATACACTTCATTACTATCGGCATTTGCAACTTGGTTGACACCAAGGAACAGGATTCCAGCGCTTAATACGCCAGTCATTTTTTTCATAAAAAACACTCCCAAATTAAGAGTAAAAAATACGTTAGCCATTACGCTAACTCGACATCGCCGAATGGGTACGGACATTGCGGATTGTAGGATAGATAAATGTTAATGTAAATCAATAGTTACTGCCAAAAAGGAAAAAGTGCGGTATAATTTGGGCGATTTTTAGGAGTAGCACCACGACTTTGTTCGTGGTGTTGTTGTATTAGGCCAAGTTAAACGTTTGCTATTTTATAGCAACGACATTCAATAAGGATTTCATTTATGACACCACATATTAACGCACCTGCAGGAGCATTCGCCGACGTTGTTTTAATGCCCGGCGATCCACTTCGTGCGAAATACATTGCTGAAACATTTTTACAAGATGCCAAATTAGTCACTGATGTTCGCAATATGTTTGGTTACACAGGCACATATAAAGGGCGTAAAATTTCTGTTATGGGGCATGGCATGGGAATTCCATCTTGCTCCATTTATGCGAAAGAATTAATTACCGAATATGGCGTGAAGAAAATTATTCGCGTAGGTTCTTGCGGTGCTGTGCGCCATGATGTGAAAGTACGTGATGTAGTGATTGGTTTAGGTGCTTGTACTGATAGCAAAGTCAATCGTACGCGTTTTAAAGATAATGATTTTGCTGCTATTGCGGATTTTAAATTAACACAGAACGCAGTTCAAGCAGCGAAAAATAAAGGTGTTGCAGTTAAAGTCGGTAATCTCTTTTCTGCTGATTTATTTTATACACCAGATATGGAAATGTTTGATGTCATGGAAAAATACGGCATTCTTGGTGTGGAAATGGAAGCCGCGGGGATTTATGGTGTCGCGGCAGAATATGGTGCGCAAGCCTTAACCATTTGTACTGTATCAGATCATATTCGTACAGGAGAACAAACTTCTGCAGAAGAACGTCAATTAACTTTCAATGATATGATCGAAATTGCCTTAGAAAGTGTTTTATTAGGCGACTAAGTTAAAACAAAAACTGCGGTGAAATTAACCGCAGTTTTTTTGTTAAGCCTTCTTCAAAAATTCTGATTTCAAAGAAAAAGGTTGACCATCAATTTTACAATCTACATCATGATCACTATCAACTAAGCGAATATTTTTCGCTTTGGTGCCTTTTTTCAACACAATTGATGAGCCTTTCACTTTCAAATCTTTAATTAAAATAACATCATCGCCATCTTGTAGAATATTGCCATTACTGTCTTTCCAGACTTTTTCTGCATTTTCTTCTGCCATTTCTTCGCCTGACCATTCATGTCCGCAATCTGGGCAAACAAAATTAATGCTATCATGATAGACAAATTCGCCTTTACATTGAGGGCAATTTGGCATTTGTTCCATTTTTCCTTCCTTTAACTAATTGAAAACAGCGGAATTATAGCAAGAAAAGGCGTTTTGCTAAAGTAATTGCAACAGATCTGATTTGTGTGAAAGCATTATTTACGTAAAATAAAGAGATTTTATTTATTTAATGAGAAGATTATGAAAAAAACACAACTTATCTTAGCCCTGTCGGCTAGTTTATTTTCTACTTTTACCTTTGCTCACAATATTCAGGTGAATGCTTCGTTACCTGCAGTAAAAGTGGCTCAAGATGGCGAAATTAAAGTGAATGGGAAAGAAGTTCAATACCAACAATGGAACTCATCTCAATTAGTCGGCAAAGTACGCATTGTTCATCATTTTGCCGGAAGAACTGCAGCAAAAGAGAAAAATGAAGCCTTAATTTCTGCGATCAAACAAGCGAAATTTGATCGTAATAAATACCAAACCACTAGTATTATAAATGCAGATGATGCTGTTATTGCCACTGGTATGTTTGTGAAAAGCAGTGCAGAAGATGGAAAAAAATCAAATCCGCATAGCCAAGTGATTTTAGATCAAAAAAGTGCGGTGAAAAATGCATGGAAATTAAGAGAAAAAGACAGTGCAGTGATTGTGTTGGATAAATCAGGCAAGGTGCAGTTTGTCTCTGAAGGTAAATTGTCGAATGATATGATCAAAGAAGTGATTGAGTTAACCAATAAATTGATTGCTCAATAAGCGCGAAATAAGCATAAATAAAAGGCGTATTTTTGAAATACGCCTTTTTTGTCAGATTTTATTTTGAACGATAAACTTGCTCAAAAGGAACTCGATAGCGATCTCCCCAAATGCCATGATTAGCTTTACGAATACCACAGGGTAAAATCATATTAATTTCACAATCGTGCGGTAAATCTAATAGTTTTTTCACTCTTTTACTGTCGAATCCCTCCAATGGACAGGTATCATAACCTTGTTCTGCCATGGCGAGCATAAAGGTTTGCACCACCAATGCACAACTTTTATGTGTGACAGCTACGATATCCGATTCTGAAACTTCTGTACAAATTGGTCGTCGTAGACTAATAATCTTGGTTAATAATTTTCTGAACAAACCAAGTACACCAAAGCAACGAGTATAAACAAATGGCATTAATTTGCCATAATAGGCTTTTTTATCCTTGATACGTTTAGCTTGGCGCTCAGCTGAACTATGGCGTTTTACGTTTTCTATTTCAAATTGTAAGACTTGTTCAGCGCGTTGTTTATGTAAATCTTGTCGTGTGACAAATACCACCATTTGTTGTGCAGTTGTCGCCGCACGTTGATTTAAACAGGCTTCAGCAAGTTGGGCTAACAAAGTGCGGTCTAAAATATGATAGAATTCATACAGTTGCATATTCGAGCTGGTCGGTGCGAGGGTGGCGAGTTGTAAACAATGTTTCACTTTTTCTGCATCAATGGGTTGCTCTGCATCAAAATGACGTACCGCACGACGATATTGGAGTAGATCTGACAAAGACATGGCAATATTCCTTGTAACAAGGGGATAACTAATTTCGCATTATAAATTGGAAAGAAAAGAAAGGCACAATAATTGTGCCTTTTCTTGTGATTATTATTGTTCTTCTACTTTATCTTCAGGTAATACCAAGTTTAAGATTAATGCAAGTAATGAGCCTACTGTAATGCCTGAACCCAGCACCTCTTTGAAGAAGCCTGGTAGTTTGTCTAATAATTCAGGGCGGGTTGTTACAGCTAAGCCACAGCCAATAGAAATGGCAATAATCAAACCGTTACGACGACTACGTTGAATATTATCAAGCATTTGAATACCCGCAGCGATAATCATTGCGAACATCATTAAACCTGCACCACCTAATACAGGCAATGGAATGGACACGATCAATGCACCAAATACAGGGAATAGTCCAGCCAATACTAATAATGCGCCAGTCAGCGCGACAACATATCGACTTGCTACGCCTGTGAGTGAAATTACGCCGATATTTTGTGAGAAAGAAGAGAATGGGGTGGTTGACATGATAGCCGCAAGCGCAGAACCAAGCCCGTCACAAAGTACACCACCGCGCAAATGTTTACCTGTAATTTCCGTTTGTGTTGCATTGCCTAAAGCGAGGAAGTTACCACTTGATTCAACAATGGTCACTAAGTAAGCAATAGACATTCCAATAATGCCAGAAATCGGGAAAGCCAAACCAAAATGAAGTGGTTGTGGAACAGCGAAAACTTGCGCCTCTTTTACGCCATCAAAGCTGACCCAGCCTAAAGCAAGTGCGACAATATAGCCCGTCATCATACCGATAACAATGGCTGCAGCTGAGAAAATTCCTTTGCCCCATTGTACTAAGGCAACTACAATCACTAACACGAAGGTTGCCATCATTAAATTCTCAGGCGTAGCATAGTGTGCATCACCACGTTGACCACCAGCAAACCAGTCAACCGCAACAGGAATGAGGCTTAAACCGATCATCATTACCACAGTACCTGTGACAACAGGTGGAAATAGTTTGCGGATATAAGGCATAAAGAAGCTACCGATGATCATGACCAATGAACCGACTAATGAGGCACCAAGAATACCCGCCACGCCTGCATCACTAAAGCCAATAGCAAGTGCTGCTGCAACAAAAGTAAAACTGGTTCCCATCACGCTAGGTAAGCGAATACCAATAGGGCCAATGCCTCGGCATTGAATAATGGTTACAATCCCCGAAATGAGCAACGCGGCATTAACAAGGGTTATAGTGTCTTCTGTGGGTAATTTTAAAACATTACCAATCACCAGCGGAACAGCGATAATTCCACCAAGAGCAGCAAGCAAATGTTGTGCAGCAAGTAATAAACTGAGCATAAAAGGTGGTTTATCTTCCACCGAATAAAGTAATTTTTGCATAATGGTTCCTTAATGAAAAATAGGGACGAATTATACCGCAAACGTTTGCGTATTGTCATAAAAAAGTGCGGTGAAAATAATGTGAATTTTCCCATTTTGATATCTATGTATATAAAATGCGAATAAGGTCGCAAATTTAACATTTGGTCGTTTTTAGTGCTTATTAGTTATGTTATAAAGTCGATATTAATCTTTTCTACATGCCCTATATTTAGAAAACGTGAGGTGTTGTGATGAGTCATAATATTTGGGATAAGTTGAAACAGCATGTTTCAAAACATCCCTATTGCTATATTTTTCTTATGTCTCCATTCCTATTACTATTTCTTTGCTTTTATGATCTGTTTTTCGCTCGAATTATTACACCTTTCCGTTGTGATATGTGGAAAGGGAAAGAAGTAGAAGTTTTTTTAACGCCTGAAGAATGGCGAAAGTTATCGGGTGTTAGTGAATCTTTAAAAGATACTGAATGGATATACTATCCTACCCTTGAAGGAGAACCAGAAACGGATCCTTTTTTTATAAAAAATCAAGGATTATATCAACCAACAATGTCTTTTAATGGAAATAAACATGATTTAAGAACAGTTAATAGTAAATATCCTTACTTAAATATATATAAATATATATATCCAAGGACAATTTTTGGTCATAATACCTTTGTATTATACGATCAGAACCTTAAAAAGGTTATAGTGCAGTATCATTTAATTGCAGGGTATTTCCGAAACCCTCTTTCTGGATTAGCGGAAAGTTTTAAATGCAATGAAAATGATATGTCGGAAGGTTCTGATTTAATGGATAATTATTTAAATAACTAGCGAGGTTAAATGATGTCTAAAATAGATTATTTCCTCTTTTAAAAGAAGCCATCTTTTATCAACTCGTACTTTAATATTTTCAAGCGCTTAAATCTTTGTTCTGTTACTACATAATGTTACTAATTTCCACCGCGCTTTTGTTCTAAATCCAGCGTCTTACGGATTTTTTATATGCTAAGAATTGTTGCCCAAATTTTTCTGTTAGGATTTTTTCTTCGGGTTGAATTTGAAAATGGGTTAAATACAGCATAAAGAGCCAAATAACAAGGATACCTAAAGAGCGCTGCGACATAATGCTCCAAGCCATAAGCCAACAAACGAGACTTAAGTACATCGGATTGCGACTAAAACGATAAATGCCTTGTGTGACTAATACGCTTGTTTGCTCTAACTGTTTGGGATGAATGGTTGTTTTTGCTCGATAAAAGGCGTAAAGGCTGAGGAAAGCGATGATAAGTCCAATGATGAAGAAAATAACACTACACCACAAAGGAATAATTGCATGCTGAGGTAAGCAAACAATCATACCAAGCGCGATAAGAAATAATAACGGGGGAGGAATTTTTAGAGCCATAAATTCGCGTAAAAATAACCGCACTTTTAAAGTGCGGTTAAAATTTTAGACGTTTTATACATTGAAGCGGAAGTGCATCACATCGCCATCTTGTACGACATATTCCTTCCCTTCTAAACGCCATTTGCCTGCTTCTTTCGCGCCAGCTTCACCTTTGAATTGAATGAAATCATCGTAAGCGATCACTTCTGCACGAATAAAGCCTTTTTCAAAGTCAGTATGAATAACGGAAGCGGCTTTAGGGGCGGTTGCTCCGATAGATACGGTCCACGCACGCACTTCTTTTACGCCAGCGGTGAAATAGGTTTGTAAGTTGAGCAATTTGTAGCCTGCACGAATAACGCGGTTTAAACCGGGTTCTTCAATGCCAAGATCTTGTAAGAATTCCACTTTTTCTTCATCATCTAACTCTGCAATCTCAGATTCAATCGCTGCACAAACTGGCACAACAACTGCGCCTTCTTTTTCTGCAATTTCACGTACACGATCTAAGTATGGATTATTTTCAAAACCATCTTCGTTGACGTTTGCAATATACATGGTTGGTTTTAAGGTTAAGAAGTTATAGCCTTTGATTGCGTGTAATTCTTCTTTATCTAAATCAACTGAGCGAATCATGCCTGCATTTTCTAGTACAGGTAAGATTTTTTCCATAATAGAGAGTTCAAATTTTGCTTCTTTATCGCCACCTTTTGCACGTTTTTGTAAACGCTGAATCGCACGTTCACAACTTTCTAAGTCTGCAAGGGCTAACTCAGTATTGATGGTGTCAATGTCATCAGCAGGATCAATTTTACCCGCCACATGTACAATATCATCATTCTCAAAACAACGAACCACATGACCAATCGCATCCGTTTCACGAATATTGGCTAAGAATTTATTGCCTAAACCTTCGCCTTTGCTTGCTCCAGCTACTAAACCAGCAATATCCACAAATTCCATGGTAGTTGGTAACACGCGTTCTGGATTAACAATTGCTGCTAATGCATCAAGGCGAGGATCTGGCATTGGCACTACGCCTGTATTAGGTTCAATTGTACAGAACGGGTAGTTAGCTGCCTCGATTCCTGCTTTAGTTAGTGCATTGAAAAGGGTTGATTTTCCTACATTGGGTAAACCCACGATACCACATTTAAATCCCATAATTTTTCCTTATTAATTTATTCTTTATGCTTTAAACGCATTTAAACGGTTTGTTGCTTTGGTAATGCCTTCTTTGATTAATATTTCGACACAATCAGTGGCTTCATCTAACGCGCGGTCAATTAATTGCCAATCAGTTGGCGAAGGTTTGC
Organism: Reella acinonychis; assembly: GCF_052384575.1. Classification (GTDB taxonomy): domain Bacteria; phylum Pseudomonadota; class Gammaproteobacteria; order Enterobacterales; family Pasteurellaceae; genus JBQSUQ01. Next base: position 93,175 of record NZ_JBQSUQ010000004.1, read on the forward strand.
CAAGTACATAAGCGGAAACAAGATTCTTATCACCAGGGTGACCAATGCCAACGCGTAAACGGTAGAAATTTTTATTATTGCCCAGTTGCGCAATGGTATCACGCAATCCATTGTGCCCACCATGTCCACCGCCTTGCTTAATTTTAGCAACACCGGGTGGCAGATCTAATTCATCATGAATGACTAAAATTTCTTCAGGTTTAATACGATAAAAATTCGCTAATGCAGAAATCGCTTTACCACTCAAATTCATAAAGGTGGTTGGAATTAGAAAGCGCATTTCTTGTCCATTAAGCATTGCTCTTGCGGTTTTTCCAGAAAATTTCGCTTCAGGGGTGAGCGTTAAGTTCAAGCGACGCGCTAGGCGTTCAATCAACCATTCGCCCGCATTGTGACGCGTATCTGCATATTTCTCGCCGGGGTTACCTAAACCGACAATTAATTTAATTTCAGACATATTGTTTCCTTCAATAAAGTCGGCAGATTATAGCTTAAAATCCGAATGGTTGCCACTTGCGATTGATCTGCACGCTGCTTTGGCTAAAAGTGCGGTGTAAAAAAAGCGAGATTTTACTCTCGCTTAGTTAGATTTGCTGACTTCTAATCGCTCGAAACGTAAAACATAGCGTTCTAATCGGCGTAAAAGAATGGTTGCAATGCCAGTGATAACTAAATAAATAAGACCGGCAATACCATAGATGGTAATAGCGTCATATTCGGTGCCATAAAGTTGTCTTGCATATCCCATGATATCCATAATTGTAATGGTGGAAGCGAGGGATGTCCCTTTAAACACCAAAATGATTTCATTGGTATAGGAAGGTAGTGCCCGTTTTAGTGCATAAGGAATGAGCAGTTTTAAGGTTTGCATGCGATTTAAACCTAATGCTGCGCAACTTTCCCATTGTCCTTTGGGAATGGCTTTCACTGCGCCATGGAATAATTGTGTTGAGTAAGCGGCACTATTTAACGCAAGGGCTAACATAGCACAGAACCAAGCGTTTGATAATAATGACCAAAGTGGGCTATTTGTGATCCAGCTGAATTGTCCGGGCCCTGCATAAATCAAGAAAAATTGCACTAACAGTGGCGTGCCAGTGAATAAAACTAAGTATAAATTCACCGCACTTTTTACCCATTTATTTTCCAACGAAAGTAAAAAAGTAAAAGCCAATGCTAAGACAAAAGCGATAGCCAGTGAAACAGCAGTGAGTGCTAAGCTAGTTGGAATACCTTGAGCGATGATAGAAAAATAGTCTTGAAACATTATTTAACTCCTCGTTCAAAGCGAGTAAAACGGTGCTCTAATTTACGAATAAATACTTGGCTGATTAATGTAATAGCTAAATAAATCATTGCCGCAAAACCATACCAAGTGAAAGGTTGGTGCGTATTTGTATTGATTAACTCGGCTTGACGCATTAAATCACTGACACCAATTAAGGAAACAAGGGCAGTATCTTTGAGTAGTACTAGCCATTGGTTTGTTAATCCTGGCAATGCGTGGCGCCAAACCTGTGGCATGATAATACGCAAAAAAGTATAGGGGCGGCTTAATCCTAAAGCGGCTGCACTTTCCCATTGGCCAAGAGGGATTGCTTGAATGGCTCCGCGCAATGATTGAGAGGCATAAGCTGCGAAAATAAGTGAGAGCGCGAGTACACCACAACTGAAAGCACTAAATTCAATATATTCACCAGTGAGTTTTTCCACTAATTCCGTTGATCCGAAATAAATCAGTAATACAACGATAATTTCTGGTAATCCTCTGAGCAGGCTAACAAAAATGGAAGTGGGTTTGCGCACACAAATGAGCTTGTTCATTTCGAGTGAAGTAAAAATTAACGAAAAGAACAAGCCAACAAGTAATGAACAAACCGCTAACCCTAAGGTCATTAGGGTAGCGGAATACATTAAGGGGAGATAATCAGAAAACATAGATTATTTTACAGTCATCCATTTGTCATAGATTTTTTGATATTCGCCATTGGCTTTAATGGCTTCTAAACCTTTGTTGAGATCTTCAATAAGTTCTTTATTTTTTAAGTGTGTTGCAATGCCTAAACCATTACCAAAATATTTTTGGTTAGTGACTTTATCGCCAACGAAAGCTAAGTTAGGCTCTTTGCTTAACATATCAGCTAATACCGCTGTGTCACCAAAAATTAAATCAATGCGTCCATTTTTTAAGTCTAAAATCGCGTCTTGTAATGAAGCATAAGATTTTGGTGCATATTGTTTGGTTTCAGCAACAACATATTGTTGGAATGTGGTACCGTTTTGTACACCGACATTTTTCGCACTATTTAAATCAAATTTATCTTTGATTGTGATAAAACTTGCAGAACTATCGTAGTAAGGCGCGCTAAAAGCGACTTGTTTCGCGCGAGATTCAGTAATATCAATCGCAGAAATGGAAGCATCAAAACGTTTTTGTTTTAAACCAGGAATTAATGCATCAAAGGCTTGGTTTTTGAAAGAACAGTTAGCTTGAATTTCTTTACAAATTGCGTTTGCAATATCCACATCAAAACCGATGATTTCGCCTTTTTCATTTGTTAATTCAAATGGCGGATAGCTTGGCTCCATTGCAAAGGTAATATCTTTAGCCTGTGCTGCGACGCTAGTAGCAGCGATAAGTGCGGTTAATAATAATTTTTTCATTATGTTGTGTCCTATTCTGAATGAGAAAGATATTGTTTAAATTGTTCAGTTTGTGGGTTTTCAAAACAACTTGCATCACCCATTTCAATAATGTGACCTTGCTCCATATAGACGACCTTATTGGCGACTTTGCGAGCAACGCCAACTTCATGAGTTACAATAACCTGTGTAATCCCTGTTTGTTGCAACTCTTGAATAATTGACACAATTTGTGCCGTAATTTCAGGATCTAATGCAGCAGTAGGTTCATCAAATAATAAAACCTGAGGTTTCATCATTAATGCTCTTGCTATGGCAACACGCTGTTGCTGACCACCTGAAAGCTGTAATGGAAAACGATCGGCGAATTCTTTTAAACGTAAGCGTTCAAGTAATTCTAGCGCTTGTTGTTTCGCTTCTTTTTCATCTAACCCAAGAATTTTTCTTGGTGCTTCAATCAGGTTTTCAATAACAGTTAAATGAGGCCACAAATTATATTGTTGGAACACCATGCCAACATTTTTACGTAGCTGTAAAATTTGCTTTGGATTGCTTTTTTGTGATAAATCAAAATGGGTGCCAGCAATATCTAATTGCCCTGATTGCGGCATTTCTAAAAGGTTAAATGTACGAATTAATGTACTTTTTCCCGCGCCACTTGGACCGAGCAATACAACGGTATCGCCATCTTCAAGTTGAAGATTGATATCAAATAAGGCTTGGTTTGTACCGTAGAAAAAATTAAGATGTTGAACACGAATAGTCATTGGAATGTTCGCTGAGTAATTTAAATTGAAAATATATTAATATTTTTTGCATAACTATGCAATATAAAAACAAATTCACGCATAAAAAATCCCTAGCGATGGGCTAGGGATCCAAAAAGTGCGGTGGACATTACGCTGATTTTGCCATTTCAAATTCAATTAACATCATCAGAATATGAATCACTTTAATATGAATTTCTTGGATTCGATCAGCATAACGGAAATGGGGTACACGAATTTCGACATCTGCTAATCCTGCCATTTGGCCACCGTCTTTTCCTGTCATTGCAATAACTTTCATGCCTTTTTCTTTTGCTGCTTTAATGGCATTTAACACGTTTTTGGAGTTGCCAGAAGTGGATAAGCCAAATAATACATCGCCTTTTTGTCCAACGGCTTCTACATAACGAGAGAACACATAATCATAGCCAAAATCATTACTCACACAGCTTAAATGGCTGACATCGGAAATCGCAATTGCAGGGTAGCCTGGGCGGTTTTCACGATAGCGACCTGTTAATTCTTCAGCAAAATGCATGGCATCACAATGGGAGCCGCCATTTCCGCAAGAAAGCACTTTACCGCCTTGTTTAAAACTATCTGAAATTAACAATGCTGCTTGTTGAATTAATTTAATGTTGTTTTCATCACTGATGAATTTTTGTAATACATCCTGTGCTTCAAGTAATTCAGATTTAATTTGTTCTAAATACATATTTTCTCCTTTATTAATAATAATTGATTGAGCAAATTTTATCACTCTATGGGTTTAGTTCAATAAAGAATTCAGCAAATTCATAACAAATTCTAACCGCGCTTTTGCTTGTTCTAAGTTACAGGTAAAGCGGAATTTTGTAGGACCATCAAATTTAAACACTGCGGGTTGTTGTTGAATTAAGACTAAGAATTTGAGCGGATCAATATCTGCCGTTGGGTTAAATTCAATAAAGCCGCCATGTAAAGTCGCGTCAATTTTGATCACTTTTAATTGTTTTGCTAATAAACGTAACTCAGCAATTTGCATGAGGTTTTTCGTTGGTTCTGGTAAAAGTCCAAAGCGATCGATTAATTCCACTTTCAGTTCATCTAACATTTGTTTATTTTCAGCGGCAGCAATGCGTTTGTAGAAAGATAAACGCATATTAACATCACCTAAATAATCCTCAGGTAATAATGAAGGTACACGTAAATCAATTTCAACCTGCTGTTGAGTTAATTCATCTAAACTCGGCTCTCTGCCTTCTTTCATGGCTTTCACCGCGCTTTCTAGCAATTCCATATATAAACTAAAGCCAATGCTTTCAATTTGCCCGCTTTGTTCACTACCTAATAATTCGCCAGCACCGCGAATTTCTAAATCATGGGTTGCTAAAATAAAGCCTGCGCCTAAATTATCCAAACTTTCCAAAGCTTCAAGGCGTTTTTGTGCATCTTTCGTCATTAATTTGGATGGGGGCGTGAGCAAATAAGCATAGGCTTGATGGTGGGAGCGCCCAACTCTGCCTCGCAATTGGTGTAATTGTGCTAAACCAAAATTGTCTGCACGCTCAATAATAATGGTATTTGCAGTTGGCACATCGATGCCTGTTTCAATAATAGTAGAGCAAACCAAAACATTAAAGCGTTGATGATAAAAATCAGACATAACGCGTTCTAATTCCCGCTCGCGCATTTGTCCATGCCCAATAATAATACGTGCCTCAGGCACAAGTGCGGTTAATTTTTCCGCACAATTTTCAATGCTCGCCACATCATTGTGTAAATAATAAACTTGTCCACCACGTAAAATTTCGCGCAGAATGGCTTCACGAATAACCACATCATCCGTCTGGCGAACAAAGGTTTTGATACTTAAACGACGCGCAGGTGGTGTGGAAATAATGGATAAATCACGAATTCCATTCATCGCCATATTTAGCGTTCTCGGTATTGGTGTGGCGGTTAAGGTTAAAATATCAATATTGGCGCGCAATTGTTTTATTTTTTCTTTTTGGCGCACACCAAAACGATGCTCTTCATCAATGACTAATAATCCAAGATCATGGAATTTTACATCCGACTGAATTAATTTGTGCGTGCCAATTAAAATATCCACTTTACCTTCGGCTAAATTGGCTAAGATTTGTTTTTGCTCTTTGGCGGTCTTGAAGCGAGAAAGCACCTCGACATTAATCGGTAAATTAGCGAAACGATCGCGAAAATTCTCATAATGTTGTTGTGCGAGCAATGTGGTTGGCACCAGCACTGCTACTTGTTTATGATTCATGACTGCTAAGAAAGTTGCACGCATCGCCACTTCTGTTTTGCCAAATCCCACGTCGCCACAAACCAAGCGATCCATGGCTTTTGCTTGGCACATATCAGAAATCACCGCATTAATTGCCATTTCTTGATCAAGGGTTTCTTCAAATGGGAAGGTGGCAGCAAATGCTTGGAATTCATCGCGATCATATTTAAAGGCAAATCCTTTCTGAGCTTCTCGTTGTGCATAAACATCTAACAATTCAGCTGCCACATCACGAATTTTCTCTGCGGCTTTTGAGCGCGCTTTTGCCCAAGAATCACTCCCTAATTTATGTAATGGTGCGCTTTCATCGTTGCCACCAACATAACGGCTAATTAAATGTAAATTGGCGACAGGCACATAGAGTTTAGCTTCGTTCGCATAAGTGAGTAAGAGATATTCTGCTTTTATTCCTGCATTTTCTAAGGTCACCAAACCGCCATAGCGTCCCACACCATGATCTAAATGCACCACTGCTTGACCTATTTTTAATTCAGCCAGGTTGCGAATTAAGGTATCAGGGTTAATGCCTTTGCGTTTATCCCGTTGACGTAACTGTACGCGTGCGCCTAATAATTCTTGCTCAGAAATAATCGCAATTTTCACCGCACTTTCATTGTCCAAAATAAAGCCATGATCTAATGCGCTGATATGTAAGCTGAATTGCTGACTTAATGCTTCATCATATTGTTTGATTTGTTTAGGTTTAATTTTTAATGGTGCCAATAAATCAAGTAGGGTTTCTCGTCTGCCTTCCGTTTCTACCGAGAAAATAATACGTCCGTCAAATTGTTCAATAAATTGACGCAATAATTGCAAGGGTTCTTTTTGTTGCGATTGAATTTGTAGCTCTGGCAATGGTGAAACGGGCAAGTTTTTTTGGCGTACAGATGAACGAACTTTTTCTTGCTTTAATGTAATGCGTGGATATTGCTTTAAAGTGCGGTTAATTTCATCGATCTTTTGCCAAAGCTGACTTGGTGGCAATAACGGACGCATCGGATCCACTTTGCGGCTTTCATAACGCTGTTCAATATCCTGATAAAATCGTTCTGCGTAGGTTTGTAAACCATCCATTTCCACAAATAGCGTATTTTGTGGCAAATAATCAAATAGTGTAGCCATTCGCTCGAAAAATAGCGGTTGCCAATATTCAATACCTGAAATTAGCGTACCTTTTGACACCTGTTGATAGATATGTTCAGGATCGCGACGAATTTCGCCAAAAGTAGCACGAAATTGTGTGCGGAAAAATTCAATGCCTTGACTGTCCGTTGGAAATTCATGAGCGGGTAATAAATTAATGTTATCAATTTCTTGCAAAGTACGTTGCGTATCTACATCAAAGGTGCGAATACCATCAATTTCATCATCAAAAAAATCTAAGCGAAAAGGCACCGCACTTCCCATTGGAAACAGATCTAATAAAGAACCTCGTAGCGCAAATTCTCCAGCTTCTAACACTTGTTCAACGGCACGATAACCCGCTTGCTCTAACTGCAAGCGTAATTTCTCAATATTGAGTTGATCGCCTTTTTTGATTAACAACACATGCTGGCTAAAAAAATCAGGCGGACAAACGCGTTGCATTAAAGTGCTGATAGGAAGCACAACAATGCCTTGTTTGGCTTGTTGCAAGTAAAATAATGTACTTAATCGAGTTGAGATGATGTCTTGATGAGGAGAAAAAGCATCATAAGGCAAGGTTTCCCAATCTGGAAAAAAACGCACATCAGATTGGCTTTCCGATAAAAGTTTGTCTAAACGCACCGCACTTTTTGTGTCTGTTGTGAGGATAACGGTTAAACCTTTATGTTGTTTTGCATATTGTCGCGCAATTTCAGCAATAGCAAAGCAATCAGCTCCGGGCAAGACATTCGCTAGAATTTTATGATCGCCAGCCGTAAATGGGATATCAAGGTTAAAGTCGTTCATCTTCATAAAGTGCGGTGTAAAAAAGTGATATTTTGAAAGGGAGTAGTTTAGCAGAAAATCGAAAGGGGGGAGGATTATTTTAAGGACTAATCACAGTATTGTTTGGAATTAGTCCTTTTATAAACTTAATTAATATTTTTGGCAAGCGGTGGTCGAAAGTTTGCCTGTTGAAGCATAATCTTTATCAGGATAAGTAAGAGTATTACGTCCTTGTTGTTCTTGCCATTTTAATGTCTTTTTGTCGTTGACGTAAAGAATGTTGCTACCTGAAGATTGATTATTGAGGTAGGTCACATAGCTGTCTTTACCATCGCTAAATGCCATGCTTATTACGCCATTATCACGTTGTTTAATCGACCCTTTGTAGCCATTATCACAACGGAACTTGGTTAATTTTCCTGATGATTGGCCTAAGCCTGCAATTTCAACGCCGTCAAGGCTGAGGCAGCCTGCAGTAGTTAATGCCATAGCGAATGGGAGTAATTTTTTTACGATATTCATAAAAGACCTTATTTATTAAAATGAAATTGGCTCCCCTAATATGGAGAGCCGAATTGATTAAGAATGTATATGTTACGCTATTTTTTGCGTTATGCATAATACATTTCAAATTCCACTGGATGTGGAGTCATGTTTAAACGTTCCACTTCTTTACGTTTAATGCCAATAAATGCTTGTACAAATTCTTTTGAGAATACGCCACCTTGGGTTAAGAATTCATAGTCATTTTCTAATGCATTTAACGCTTCTTCTAATGAGCTTGCAACAGCTGGAATATCTTTTAATTCTTCAGGTGGTAAATCATAAAGATTTTTATCCATCGCATCGCCTGGATGAATTTTGTTTAATACGCCATCTAAGCCAGCCATTAATAATGCGGCAAAGCATAAGTATGGGTTTGCCATTGGATCCGGGAAACGCGCTTCTACACGTGTCGCTTTTGGACTGGTAACAGCAGGAATTCGGATAGAAGCAGAACGGTTGCTTGCTGAATAAGCTAATAATACGGGTGCTTCAAAGCCTGGAACTAAACGTTTGTAGGAGTTTGTTGTTGGGTTTGTGAAGGCATTTAATGCTTTCGCATGTTTAATAATACCGCCGATATAGTAAAGTGCTGTGTCAGATAAGCCAGCATATTTATCACCCATAAATACATTTTTGCCATCTTTACTTAAGGACATATTGCAGTGCATACCAGAGCCATTGTCACCTGCAAATGGTTTTGGCATAAAGCATGCGCTCTTACCATGTTCTAAAGCAACATTTTGCACCACATATTTATAGATTTGTGTTTCATCAGCTTTTAAGGTCAAGCTATTGAATTTAGTTGCGATTTCATTTTGTCCCGCAGTTGCCACTTCATGATGGTGTGCTTCGATGACCAATCCCATTTCTTCTAAGATTAAACACATTTCAGAACGAATATCGTGTGCGCTATCAATAGGCGCTACGGCACAATAGCCAGCTTTTTTCAGAGGACGATAGGCGTTGTTGCCGTTCTCAAATTTACGATTTGTGTTCCACATGGCTTCAACATCATCAATACGATATGACACGTTGTTAGCTTCAGTTGAGAAACGGACATCATCAAATAAGAAAAATTCAGGTTCAGGACCAAACATAACGCTGTCTGCAATGCCAGTTGATTTTAAGAAGTTTTCTGCACGAATCGCGATAGAACGCGGGTCGCGATCATAACTTTGCATTGTGTTTGGATCGTAAATGCTACAACGAATAGAAAGCGTTGGAATATGAGCGAAAGGATCTACCACCGCAGTTTCAGGAATAGGCATTAAAAGCATGTCTGCTTTATTAATGGCTTTCCAACCTTCTACTGATGAGCCGTCAAACATTTTACCTTCTTCAAACAGATCTTCTAAATCGTCAGCAACTAAGCTCACAGGTAAAGAGACGCCATGTTCTTTCCCTTTAATATCAGTAAAACGAAGAAGTACAAATTTAATGTCATTGTCACGAATTAATTTCGCAACATTTGCAATCGCATTAGCGTTAGTCATGGAGATTCCTTAATGGGTAGTGGTGAAATTTTAAGTGCAAGATTTTACCCTATTTTTCATCAATATTTAATAGGGTGTAGTGAATTATTTAATAGCTCATTGAGCAAAAAAGTTGTATAATTCGCCACCTTTTACCGCTATACCTCATAAAGTGCGGTGGAATTTTCATCAATTTTATTGACAAAACAAATTTAAGTAAGAATATTCAATGGCAGATTTAGATATTAATAAATTGCGTAATATCGCAATTATTGCGCACGTTGACCATGGTAAAACAACTTTGGTTGATAAACTTTTACAACAATCAGGCACTTTAGCCGCCGCGCGTAATGGCGATGATGAGCGCGTGATGGATAGCAATGATCTTGAAAAAGAACGTGGTATTACTATTTTAGCGAAAAATACCGCAATTAACTGGAACGATTATCGTATTAATATTGTGGATACCCCAGGGCACGCGGATTTTGGTGGAGAAGTTGAGCGTGTGCTTTCTATGGTGGACTCAGTGTTGTTGGTGGTGGATGCCTTTGATGGTCCAATGCCACAAACCCGTTTTGTGACACAAAAAGCGTTCTCACATGGTTTAAAACCTATCGTAGTCATTAACAAAGTGGATCGTCCTGGTGCACGTCCTGATTGGGTTGTTGACCAAGTGTTTGATTTATTCGTGAATTTAGGTGCGACAGACGAACAATTAGATTTCCCAATTATTTATGCTTCTGCGTTGAATGGTGTGGCTGGTTTAGAGCATGAAGATCTTGCTGAAGATATGACGCCATTATTTGAAGCTATTGTGAAATATGTACAACCACCACAAGTCGAATTAGATGCACCATTCCAAATGCAGATTTCTCAGTTGGATTACAACAACTATGTTGGCGTGATTGGTATTGGTCGTATCAAACGTGGTGCTGTAAAACCAAATCAACCTGTTACCATTATTGATAGTGAAGGTAAAACACGTCAAGGTCGAATTGGTCAAGTGTTGGGACATTTAGGTTTACAACGTTATGAAACAGAAACCGCTTATGCAGGCGATATCATTGCGATTACGGGGTTAGGCGAATTAAATATTTCCGATACTATTTGTGATATTAACAATGTTGAAGCCTTGCCTGCATTAACAGTTGATGAACCAACAGTAACGATGTTCTTCTGTGTAAATACTTCGCCATTCTGTGGTAAAGAAGGTAAATTTGTAACTTCTCGTCAAATTTTAGAACGTTTGAACAAAGAATTAGTACATAACGTTGCATTACGTGTAGAAGAAACACCAAACCCAGACGAATTCCGCGTATCCGGTCGTGGTGAATTGCATTTATCGGTATTAATCGAAAATATGCGTCGTGAAGGTTATGAACTAGCTGTATCTCGTCCTAAAGTTATTTACAAAGAAGTGAATGGTAAAAAACAAGAGCCATTTGAGCAAGTAACCATTGATATTGAAGAACAACATCAAGGTTCAGTGATGGAAGCTTTAGGTATTCGTAAAGGCGAAGTGAAAGATATGATTCCAGATGGCAAAGGGCGTACACGTTTAGAATATGTTATCCCTAGCCGCGGCTTAATTGGTTTCCGTAACGAATTTATGACAATGACATCTGGTACAGGTTTACTTTATTCAACCTTTAGCCATTATGATGATGTGAAAGCGGGCGAAATTGGTCAACGTAAAAATGGTGTGTTGATTTCTAATGCAACAGGTAAAGCCCTTGCTTATGCGTTATTTGGTTTACAAGAGCGTGGTAAGTTAATGGTTGATCATGGTGTGGAAGTTTATGAAGGTCAAATTATTGGTATTCATAGTCGTTCAAATGATTTAACCGTCAACTGTTTACAAGGTAAGAAATTAACCAATATGCGTGCATCTGGTAAAGATGATGCGATTGTATTGACTACGCCTGTGAAATTCTCATTAGAACAAGCTATTGAGTTCATTGATGATGATGAATTAGTTGAAGTAACGCCGGCATCAATCCGTATTCGTAAGAAATTATTAACGGAAAATGATCGTAAGCGTGCAAATCGTACAACAACAAGTACGAGTACCCACTAATAAAAACACCGCATTGAAAAGTGCGGTGTTTTTTTATCTTGTTTTTTAATCAAATAAAACCAATTCACGACATTGGAAACCAACGGAAACTTTATCTCCCAGAGCTAAATCCCCTAAGTAATAAGCGGTCAGTTCTGTGCCATTTATTGCAATTTTATAGCGGTGGAATTGCCCTAAAAAGAGTTTTTCCACCACTACGCCTTTTCCACTTTCATCTTGTTTAATCACAATCTGCTCTGGGCGAAGTAGCCATTGATATTGCCCTTTTTCATAAGGCATTTCAGGGAATTGGTAGCTGCCAATAGGGCTTTCGATCCAGTTATTTGATTGTACTTCACAATTCAAGTAATTCGATCCACCTAAAAAATCTGCCACAAATTTATTGCTTGGCAAATGGTAAAGGCTTGTTGGCGTACCAAATTGCACGATCTTGCCTTGATCCATTACCGCAATTTTATCCGCAAAAGCAAAGGCTTCTTCTTTACTGTGAGTTACGAAAATCGCAGGCACATTTTGGCTTTTTAAAATTTGTTTGATCTCTTGGATCATTTCATAGCGAGTTTGGCTGTCGATATTTGAAAACGGCTCATCTAACAATAAGAGCTGCGGTTTGCAAGCCAAGGCTCGTGCAATCGCCACACGCTGTTGTTGTCCGCCTGAAAGTTCGTGTGGGAAACGCTGTTCTAAGCCAGTGAGCTTCACAACTGCCAACATTTGTTCTGTGATCTGCTGCTGTTCTGCTTTTGGTAACTTACTTAAACCAAACTGAATATTATCTGTTACGTTCAAATGGGGAAAAAGTGCATAGTCTTGGAAAATCAAGCCAATGTGACGATTTTCCACCGCGGTTTCGGCTAAATCCTGCCCTGCTAGCGTAATTTTCCCCTGATGAATAGGCAAAAGCCCTGCAATTGCTTTGAGTAAAGTGGTTTTTCCACAACCACTTGCCCCCAATAAACAGATAATTTCATTATCACAGACTTCTAAATCGAGTGATTTTAAGATTTCATTCTGATCAAACTTACAACTAAGCTGTTGAATATCAAGAATTTTCATTTTAACGTTCTTTTTGTGATTGAGAAATTAATGAGCGAGTTAGCCAAATCACAGGGATCAAACCAACCAACACTAATATAATGGCAGGCATTGCTGCACGTTCTAGCTGCTCATCTGATGTAAAAGTAAAAACGTGGGTTGCTAAGGTGTCAAAATTAAATGGACGTAGCAATAAAGACGCATTCAGTTCTTTCATACTTTCGATAAATACCATCAATGCTGCGGTAATCAACCCTTTTGAAATCAATGGGATATGGATATTTTTAAACATTGTCAGTCCATTTTTACCCATTGTTTGACTTGCCATATCAAGTGATGGTGGTACTCGTCCTAAACAAGCATCTAAACTACCAATAGCCATTGCTAAAAAGCGGATAGTATAAGCCATTACTAAAGCAAACATTGACCCCGAGAAAATCAGCCCCACTGGTGAAAGCTCTAAACTTTTCAAGAAAGCGTGCAGGCTGTGGTCGGCAAAACTGAGCGGCGAAAGCAAGCCGATTGCCAAAACGGTGCCGGGAATAGCATAGCCCAAAGAAGAAACCTGCAACGACAAGCGGGTCGTTTTGTGCCAAAATTTGCGATTTTGTGATAAACGATGAGCAAAGTGTAGCAATAAGGCTACTGATACTGTCGTAATCGACGCAATTATCGACACTTTTAAGCTATTTAATGCAAATTGAACGAAGTCTAAATTCCAAGACTGCTCAAAATATTCATAGGACCAAAAGAGCAAACGCCCCAACGGAATGAAAAAGGCAAGGGCTAATAAGCCCCAACACCAAAGCTGAGCAAGACATAATTTCCACCCTTTTAACTGTCGGAACGATGTTTTCTTTTCATAGCCTCGTTGATAGTTTTTCTGTTTACGGCGGCTATATTGCTCAAGACTGATGAATAAAAAGATCATCAGTAACATTACCAACGAAATACGACTTGCGGTGCCAAGATCGTGGAAGCCTAGCCACGAATCGTAAATTGCGGTAGTTAGCGTTGGTACGGCAAAATAAGATACCGTGCCGAAATCACCTAAGGTTTCCATTGCGATCAACGCCATCCCCACTGCAATAGCAGGACGCATTAAAGGAAACGTGATTCGCATAAAAATCTGGCGAGAATTTGCCCCCATCATTTTCGCACTGTGCATTAAATTTTCAGATTGCTCTAACAATGCCACACGCACTAATAAAAACAGATAAGGGTAAAGCACTAACGCTAACACAAAACAAGCACCATACAATGTGCGAATCTGCGGAAACCAGTAATCTTTCGGACTTTGCCAGCCGAAAATGGCTCGCAACATTTCTTGGAAACTACCTGAATAATCAAGCAAATCGGTATAAAGGTAAGCAATTAAATAGGCTGGCATTGCCAGCGGTAAACAAAGTAACCATTGCAATGTTTTTTGCCCATAGAATTGATAATTTGCCACAATCCACGCGGACGGTACGGCGAAAATCAGCGAGAGTAAAACCGTCCCAACCACTAGCAATAATGAGTTGAGCACATAGTTACCTAACATTGTTTGCCATAAATGGACAAGATTTTCCAATTCCCCGCTCAATGCGTGGTAGCTGATGGCTAACAAAGGCAATAAGATCAAAAAAGTGGCACATAATGCCAACATTTGCCAGCTAAGATGACGGTTTTTCATTCAAAATTTCGCTTTCTTAAAAACAGAACAGGACGCCTTGGGCAAACCCAAAGAGCGTCCAGAAAAAGTGCGGTCAAATTTTAGCAAAATCTGACCGCTTGCATCAAAAAGAATTACTCGTCAAATTTTACTTCATCAACAAGTTTTAACGCTTTTTCGTAGTTTTTCGCAATCTCTTCTAATTTGATTGCATCCGCAGAGAATGAACCCCAACCTTGAACTAATTTAGATGGTTTAACACCTTCTTTTACTGGGTATTCGTGGTTAAGTTCTGCGTAAAGTGATTGTGCTTTATCGCCACTTAAGAACTCAATTAATTTCACTGCATTGGCTTTGTTTGGTGCATATTTCGCAACCGCCACCGCACTGATATTTACGTGTGTACCAAATTTACCAGCTGGGAAGTTGATGATTGCTGATTCAGCCCAAGCTTTTTGTTTTTCATCATCTAACATTTTACCGTAGTAGTAGCTGTTACCTAATGAGTAATCACAGATACCTTCTTTGATTGCTTTCACTTGATCACGGTCGCCACCTTGTGGTTTTTGTGCCAAGTTCGCTTTTAAACCTTCTAAGAATTTTTTGGTTGTTTCTTCGCCGTAGTGAGCGATCATTGAAGCAAATAATGATACGTTGTATGCGTTTTTACCTGAACGTACGCAAACTTTGCCTTTGTATTCAGGTTTTGCTAAATCTAAGTAATCGAAACCTGCAGGTAATTTACCGACGCGATCTTTTGATGTATAGATTGCACGTGCACGCGTTGTTAAACCGTACCAGTCGCCGTTTGAATCGCGGAATTGTGCAGGAATATTTTTCTCAAGCACTTTTGATTGAACTGGTTGTGAAACGCCTGCTGCAACAATTTTCATTACGCGGCTAATATCAACCGTTAAAAGCACGTCTGCTGGGCTTAATTCGCCTTCTTGCTTAACGCGTTCTTCTAACCCTTTATCAGCGAAGATCACGTTTACTTTGATGCCTGTTTGTTTTTCAAAATCTTTGAGCATTGGCTCAATTAAGTATGGTTGGCGATATGAATAAACATTCACTTCATTTGCTGCTAATGCTGAAGTTGAAGCGGCTGAAGCAATTAATACAAGAGTGGTCAGTGCTTTTTTCATAATGAAATCCTTTAATAAAATTAAAAAACAATATCTAAGATTAGATAGACTAAAAGTAAGCGGAAAGAAGTGTAAAGAGAAATTTGATTTGTGTCAATTGATAATTATTCTTATTTCATTGTTTTTGTGAGTTACATCACAAAAATCCCCAAATAACAGGTTATTTGGGGATAGGGGAAGCTTTAAAATTATTTAGCCGCTTTTGCCATTAATGCCGCATGCGCTTTGTTTTGTTCTTTCATTTTAGCTTTAATATCACGACGTTGTTTAGAAAGTTCAGCATTTTTGATCATATAATCATCAACGCGACCTTCATAGTCATCACGCATATTTTCAATAATTGCACGAACATCGGCAATAGTCATATCATCACGAATATAATCATTTAAGTTATCAAGTAATAACACGCGTTTGCTATTATCGCGAATTTTACGATCATTATCTGTAATTTCACGCAATAATTTATTACGTTGACGGTATAAACGTACATATTCTAAAACATCTTGGAAAGATTGTTTGCTTGCTTGTTCCATAGTTAAACTCTCTTATATAGTAGGGATATTGAATAATTTATCCTTTTTTCCCTATTTCGTCAAAGAGTTAATCCATATTTTACAATGCAAGGAAAATTTTTCTTATGGAGACGGAAATATTCATTGCTTAGAACCGCTTGTGGTGGTAAAACTAACCTCACACTTTATTTTATACAACATAAAAACACAGGAAAGGAAACAATGTCACAAGTATTTAATTTTAGTGCAGGTCCAGCAATGATGCCTCGCGCTGTATTGGAAAAAGCACAATCAGAATTATTAAATTGGCTAAATCAAGGCACTTCTGTGATGGAAGTTAGCCATCGTGGTAAGTTGTTTATGGAAATGATTGCGGATTGTGAAAAAGATTTTAGACAATTATTCCATGTGCCAGATAATTATAAAGTGTTGTTTTTACAAGGCGGAGCAAGAGGGCAGTTTGCAGCTATCCCAATGAATTTAGGTAATAATAAAGGCAAAGCACTTTATTTAAATGATGGACATTGGTCAGCAACCGCAGCGAAAGAAGCACGTAATTTTATTGAAGTTGATGAAATAAATATCCTAAATTCTGACCGCACTTTGAAAGTCGAACGCCTTGATTTTAGTGATGTGGCAGAACAATATGACTATGTTCATTATTGTACTAATGAGACTATTAGTGGAGTGGAAATCTTTGATGTGCCAAATGTCGGTAATGCAGTGTTAGTTGCTGATATGTCATCAGATATTCTTTCTCGTCAAATTGATATTAGTAAGTTTGGTGTTATCTATGCAGGCGCTCAAAAAAATATGGGACCTTCAGGTATTACGTTGGTGATTGTTCGTGAAGATTTATTAGGCAACGCACGTAAAGATACGCCATCAATTTGGAATTATGCAGTACAAGCTAATGCTGATTCCATGATCAATACGCCACCTACATTTGCTTGGTACCTTTGCTCATTAGTGTATAAACATTTATTAGAAAATGGTGGATTAAGTGCAGTAGAGCAACGCAATCGTGCTAAAGCAGAACGCTTATATCAGTATTTAGATCAAAGCGATTTCTATCATAACTATGTGGCTAAAGAAAATCGTTCTTTAATGAATGTCACTTTTACGACAGACAATGATGAACTCAATGCGAAATTTGTTGCAGAAGCAACTGCGGCAGGATTGCAAGCATTGAAAGGCCATAAAGTATTAGGCGGTATGCGTGCTTCCATTTATAACGCAATGCCAATTGAAGGTGTTGAAGCATTAATTGCCTTTATGCAGAAATTTGCTTTGGAAAATGCGTAGTCTTTTGCCTTTCTAAAGAAGTGAGTTTTATCTTAATTTTCCCCCTTTATTCAAGGGGGATTTTATACTCGGAAAGTGAAAACTTATAACAATAAATAAAATAGGAACAACATAATGTCTTTTCTACAACTTGCGAACAAAGGGGTTCAATCGCTCTCGCCTTACCAAGCAGGTAAGCCGATTGAAGAATTAGAACGTGAATTAGGAATCAGTCATATAATTAAATTAGCGTCCAATGAAAACCCATTTGGTTTACCAGATAGTGCTAAAGCGGCAATCCAAACGCAATTGTCTTATCTCACGCGCTATCCTGATAGCAATGGCTTTGAATTGAAAAAAGTGATCGCGGAGAAATTTAACTTACAGAGTAATCAAATCACTTTAGGTAACGGATCTAATGATTTACTTGAATTGGTGGCGCATACTTTTGCTAGTGATCAGGATGAAATTATTTATTCACAATATGCGTTTATTGTGTACCCGCTGGTGACTAAAGCGATCAATGCCATTGCGAAAGAAGTGCCTGCTAAAAATTGGGGGCACGATTTAAGCGGTTTTTTAGCAGCGATCAGCGATAACACGAAGTTAATTTATATTGCGAATCCAAATAATCCGACGGGAAATTTTTTAACTGAGGCGGAATTAGACGCTTTTCTTAGCAAAGTGCGGTCAAATATTATTGTGGTTTTAGATGAAGCCTATACGGAATTTACGGCTGAGCATGAGCGTGTTAATTCGTTTGCATTATTAAAAAAATATCCTAATTTAGTGGTATTACGCACCTTATCCAAAGCTTATGGCTTGGCAGGTTTACGTGTGGGGTATGCGGTTTCTCATCCTGAAATTGCGGATTTATTTAATCGTATTCGTCAACCTTTTAATGTCAATAGTTTGGCGTTAGCAGCCGCAAGTGCGGTGTTAAAAGACGACGATTTTGTCAACAAAGTTGCTGAAAATAATCATCTTGAAATGCAAGCCTATCAAGACTTTTGTCATAAATATGGATTGGATTATATTTCATCCAAAGGCAATTTTATCACTATTGATTTTAAGCAACCAGCGCAACCTATTTATGAAGCTTTATTGCGTGAGGGCGTTATTGTACGTCCTATTGCGGGTTATGGTATGCCACACCATTTACGCATTAGTATTGGCTTGCCAGAGGAAAACCAGCGATTCTTCAATGCGTTGATTAAAGTATTAAACCTAAGTTAATGGATTACACAAATCATATGGAAAAAATAACATTAAACCCAATTAGCCACATTGAAGGGATAATCAATTTGCCCGGTTCAAAAAGTTTGTCTAACCGCGCTTTATTATTAGCTGCTTTAGCAAAAGGCACAACAAAGATCACCAACCTTTTGGACAGTGACGATGTTCGCCATATGTTGAACGCATTGAAACAATTAGGTGTAAATTATCAATTATCACAGGATAAGTCGGTTTGTGAAGTTGAAGGGCTTGGTAAGGCTTTCCAATGGCAAGGTGGATTAGCGCTATTTTTAGGCAATGCGGGTACTGCAATGCGTCCGTTAACTGCCGCACTTTGTTTGGCAAATGCTAATTCTACGCTATCAGAAATTGTCTTAACTGGTGAGCCACGAATGAAAGAACGTCCAATTCAGCATTTAGTGGATGCGTTACAGCAAGCGGGAGCAGACATTCAGTATTTAGAACAAGAAGGTTACCCACCAATTGCTATTCGTAATACTGGATTGCAAGGCGGCAAAGTGAAAATTGATGGTTCCGTTTCTTCGCAATTTTTAACCGCACTTTTAATGGCAGCACCTATGGCACAAGGGGACATGGAAATTGAAATTATTGGAGAATTAGTGTCCAAGCCTTATATTGATATTACTTTAAATATGATGGCGACCTTTGGTGTTCAAGTTGAAAATCAACATTACCAACGTTTTTTGATCAAAGGTAATCAGCAATATCAATCGCCTGGGCAATTTCTGGTAGAAGGCGATGCCTCTTCTGCTTCTTATTTTTTAGCAGCGGCTGCCATTAAAGGAAAAATCAAAGTTACGGGCATTGGAAAAAATAGTATCCAAGGGGATCGCCTTTTTGCTGATGTATTGGAAAAAATGGGGGCGAAAATTACTTGGGGAGATGATTTTATTCAAGCTGAACAAGGTGAGCTAAAAGGCATTGATATGGATATGAATCATATCCCTGATGCAGCAATGACCATTGCAACCACCGCTTTATTTGCACAAGGTGAAACGGTAATTCGTAATATTTATAATTGGCGAGTTAAAGAAACAGATCGTCTAACAGCAATGGCAACAGAATTGCGTAAAGTGGGTGCAATAGTCGAAGAAGGAGAGGATTTTATTCGTATCCAACCACTTGAATTGTCACAATTTAAGCAAGCGGAAATTGAAACCTATAATGATCATCGAATGGCAATGTGTTTTGCGTTAATTGCGTTATCTAACACATCCGTTACCATTTTAGATCCAAATTGTACGGCAAAAACCTTCCCCACCTTTTTTAATAAATTTTTAGCGATAGCAAATAATTGATGTTAAAGGCGCTGGCTTGTCGAATTTTTATCAATAAGTTAGAATACGCCCGTTATTTTTAATATAAGGAAAGAATCATGTTTGGAAAAGCTGGATTAGGCGGCTTAATGAAGCAAGCCCAACAAATGCAAGAACGTATGCAGAAAATGCAAGAAGAAGTCGCACAATTAGAAGTGACAGGCGAATCGGGTGCAGGCTTAGTTAAAATTACCATCAATGGTGCGCATAACTGCCGTCGCATTGAAATTGATCCAAGTTTGATGGAAGACGATAAAGAAATGTTGGAAGATCTTATCGCTGCTGCATTTAATGACGCTGTACGTCGTGCAGAAGAATTGCAAAAAGAAAAAATGGCAGCTGTAACTGCTGGTATGCAGTTACCACCTGGGTTTAAAATGCCGTTTTAATATTTACTCTCTTTGCTTGTGCAAAAAAAGTAACAAAGAAACACCCCAAACTTCACCGCTATCCTGAACTTTATTACCATTTTCTTAACGGTAAATTTCTAAACTCACTTCGTTCGAACAGACGAAATTTACCTAAAAATGATAAGTCGTTCAGGCGGTTCAGATAGGGGAATTAGGTATGAAGTTCATCCTATTTATATTGTGTTATATGCGTTGCTTTTTATTTAGCTAAAGCAAAATCAGAACAATATTTGAACATTAAAGTGCGGTGGAATTTTGTGAAATTTCACCGCAGTTTTCTGTTATAGCAAGACAATTTGCCAGCCTTAAGTGATGAGTTCTTTCTTAATTTATGAAAGAACAAAGAGGATAATATGCAAACAAGCCCTTTATTAGAAAATTTAATTGAACATTTGCGTTGCTTGCCAGGAGTAGGACCAAAATCCGCACAGAGAATGGCTTATCATCTACTACAACGAGATCGTAGTGGTGGAATGAATTTAGCGCGAGCTTTGACAGAAGCAATGTCAAAAATTGGGCATTGTGAGCATTGCCGAACATTTACCGAAGAAGACATTTGTACGATTTGTGCTAATCCCCGTCGTCAAAATTCAGGTTTGCTCTGTGTGGTGGAAATGCCAACGGATATCCAAGCTATTGAGCAAACAGGACAATTTTCTGGGCGTTATTTTGTATTAATGGGGCATTTATCTCCTTTAGATGGTATTGGTCCAAAAGAAATTGGATTGGATCTGTTACAACAACGTTTGCAACAAGAACAATTTAATGAAGTGATTTTGGCGACTAATCCAACCGTTGAAGGAGAAGCTACCGCAAATTATATTGCGGAAATTTGTGTTCAATTAGGCATAAGGGTGAGTCGCATTGCTCATGGTATTCCTATCGGTGGTGAATTAGAAATGGTAGATGGAACCACATTGACCCATTCTTTTTTAGGTCGTAGAGAAATTCGTTAGTATAAAGGGCGTTAGAAAACGCCCTTTTATTTTACGCTTGATTAATTAAATATTGTGTTAATAAGGCGACAGGTCGTCCTGTTGCACCTTTGTTTGCGCCCTGTAGCCAAGCGGTGCCGGCAATATCTAAATGTGCCCATTGGTATTTTTGCGTGAAATTGGATAAGAATGCCCCTGCGGTAATTGCTCCGCCCCAACGCCCGCCAATATTGGCTAGATCAGCAAAGGGTGATTTTAATTGTTCTTGATATTCTTCACTTAATGGTAAACGCCATGCTTTGTCTTGGGTTTGTTGAGAAGCTTGGAAAAGCTGCTCTGCAAGTTCATCATCATTCGTGATTAATCCGCTGTTATGTTGCCCCAAGGCAACAACACAAGCACCCGTTAAGGTGGCAATATCAATGACAGTTGCTGGTTCAAAACGTTCTACATAGGTTAAAGTATCTGCTAAAACTAAACGTCCTTCTGCATCGGTATTAAGCACTTCAACAGTTAATCCATTCATGGTATTAATGATATCGCCAGGGCGGTACGCATTACCATCAGGCAAGTTTTCACAACCAGCCAGCACACCAATGACATTTAAAGGTAATTGCAATTCAACTAACGCATTCATTACACCATAAACCGCCGCCGCACCGCACATATCGTATTTCATTTCATCCATTTCTGCTGCCGGTTTGAGTGAAATACCCCCCGCATCGAAAGTTAATCCTTTACCCACTAATACGATAGGTTTTGCATCAGGATTTGGATGATTTTTATACTCTAATATAGAAAGTTTTGCTTCATTTTGTGAACCTTGAGACACTGCTAAATAGGCTTGCATGCCTAATTCCGCCATGTCTTTTTCACCTAATACCGTTGTGGTTAAAAGTGCAGTGCGTTTTGCCAAAGTTTTTGCTTGTTCAGCTAAATAGTTTGGATTACACACATTCGGTGGGCAATTCGCCACATCTTTTGCAGCTTTAACACCTTGTGCAATGGCTTGTGCATGTTGAATAGCAAGATGTGCTTGCATATCTTCTGTATGGAAAATAATTTGTTCTAATTTATCTGCACGCTCAGTTTTTTTGCTTTTGAATTGATCAAACACATATTGGTTATTTTCAATGGTTTCAATACTAAAGCGAATGTTCCAATATAGATCTCGTTGTTTAATTTGTACTTCAGTTAAGGCATTCACCAATTGCGTTGCGGCTGTCAATCTGACGTTTTTAATTGCCGTTTCGGTGATTTGTTTGAATTGGCGTTCAGTTATTTCATTTTGTTTGCCTGCACCAACTAAGAAAATGCGTTTTCCTTGTTGGCGCAATAGGGTGATTTCCCCAATTTTGCCTGAAATTTCACCGCACTTTATCAGTTCACTCATTTCGCCATTATGGTCCAATTGTTGTGCTGTTGGCGATAATTTACCTTGCTCGAAAACTGCCACTAATAGGGCATCAGCACTAGAAAGTGCGGTTAAATTTGCTGAATATTTCATTGTGATTCCTACTGTTTTTATAGTGAAAAATGAGCTATTATATGCGGCAAAATATTGACGCAAAAAGTGAAAAATAATGCGTTAAATTAACCGAATTTCAATAAATTGCAAGTGAAATAATAGGCGATAATGTGATTTTAAATAGATATTTAACCAAAGAAGTTTTTAAAAGCCAGATAGCGATTTTGTTTATTCTGCTGTTGATCTTTTTCAGCCAACAATTAGTGCGCGTACTTGGCTCTGCAGCAAATGGTAAAGTGCCAGCAGATTTGGTACTTTCATTGCTTGGTTTAGGTATGCCAGCCATGGCGCAATTAATGTTGCCTTTATGTTTGTTTATCGCCATTTTATTAACTTTTGGACGTTTATACGCAGAAAGTGAAATTACAGTCATGCGTGCCTGTGGTATTGGTTCTAGCTTGTTAGTTAAAGTTGCCTTGATTTTATCGGTTTTAACCGCAGGACTTGCTACTTATAATGCGCTCTGGTTATCACCATGGGCAATTAAGAAACAAACTGAAATTGTTGAGGATGCGAAAGCAAATCCTCGTCTTGCAGCCTTATCATCTGGACAGTTTATGTCTTCTGATAATGGCGATTTTGTTTTATTTGTCAATGAAATAAAAGACAATTCATTAAATGATATTTATATTTTCCAAATGAAACCTAAGAAGAATATTAAACCAGCAGTGGTGACTGCTGAAAAAGGAAAATTAGTTTCTCTACCTAATGGTGACCAATTATTAAGTTTGGAAAATAGTCAACGTGTTGAAGGTACGGCTGTATTGTCTGATTATCGAATTACACATTTTGAGGATTATCAGGCTTATCTTGGTCGTCAAATGGCAGATGATAAAGCAGCAGAAGTTGAAGTGTTACAACTAAACGAATTATTAGCGACAAAATCACCTGCGGCGAAAGCTGAATTACATTGGCGTATTACTTTGATCCTTGCGGTGCCTTTAATGGCATTATTGGCAGTACCTTTAAGTCGCGTTAATCCACGCCAAGGTAAATTTTCGAAAATTTTACCCGCACTTTTACTTTATCTGATTTATTTCTTAGCACAAAGTGCATTGAAATCAGCTGGTGGCGCTGGAAAATTAGATGCAGGGCTTTGGATGCCATTAGTGAGCATCGTCTTTTTGTTACTTGCCATTATATTAAATAGTTGGGAAAGTACGTTTATGTATAAATTTCGCTATGCGTTGAATCGCACTAAGGTGGCATAGATATGATGAATACATTAGAACGCTATATTGGAAAAAATATCCTTGGCACTATTTTTGCGACCTTATTTACCCTTGTTGGTTTGTCTGCAATTATCAAATTTGTTGAACAATTCCGCAGTGTAGGTAAAGGCAGCTATGATAGTATGCAGGCCGTTATTTATACGATATTAACGATCCCAAAAGATATTGAAACTTTCTTTCCGATGGCTGCCTTATTAGGGGCGTTAATTGCATTAGGGAATTTAGCTAGCCGTAGCGAATTAGTTGTGATGCAGTCTGCGGGTTTTTCCAAAATGAAAATTGGTTTGGCGGTAATGAAAACTGCATTGCCACTAGTTGTTCTTACCATGATTATTGGGGAATGGGGCATCCCTCAAACTGAGCAATATGCTCGTGATATGCGTGCAAAAGCGATTTCTGGTGGTGCAATGTTGTCGGTAAAAAATGGTGTTTGGGCAAAAGATGGTAATGATTTTATTTTTGTCCGTCGTATAACTGAAGAGGCGAAATTAAGTGATGTTTACATTTATCACTTTAATGAAAATCGTCAATTAGCTCAAATTAGCCATGCAAACCAAGCGCAATTTAATAATGGTGAATGGTTATTAAGAAATATTAATACTTCAGTTATCGAAGATGAACAAATCGTTACCACAAATAAACTAAATGATAAATGGAATACTAATTTAACCCCTGATAAATTGGGTATTTTCTCAATACGACCAACATCGCTCTCTATTTCAGGTTTATCTGATTATATTAGTTTCTTAAAACAAACAGGGCAGGATAGCAAAAAGTTTGAGTTGACTTATTGGCGTAAATTATTTCAGCCAATTTCTGTGGGGGTTATGATGTTACTTGCGCTATCCTTTATTTTTGGTCCATTGCGTAGTGTGACTGCAGGTGCTCGAATTGTAACAGGTATTTGCTTTGGTTTCCTATTTTACGTTGTGAATGAAATTTTTGGACCGATGAGTTTAGTTTACAATGTTCCCCCTATTATGGGTGTTTTAATGCCAAGTGCCCTTTTCCTTGTGATTACTTGGTGGTTGCTCAGTCGGAAACGTGATTAAAAAATTAAAGGACAGATTAAATCTGTCCTTTAATTTTGGTTATTTAATTATTCCATACTTTTTTGAGTTTCCTCTGCTTTTATACTATTTTGCCAGATTTGGTTATTCTCATAGCGGAGTTCAAATTCATATTTATTATTTTGTTCATTTTTAATAAATAGTCCTTGTTGTATTGCTTGAGCAATTTGTTGCCAGAATAAGGTGTCTGGTTTATTTGGTTGGGTAAGTTCGGTTGATAGCGCGCCAGTAAGATTTAGTTTTAATGGACTATCTGAACCATAAAATACAGCGACAGGGTCAATAAATTTTCCATTGGTTGTTAAATCTAGTTTAAATTCAACGGGTGCAGGCCCCGTTGCTTTCGGGTAAGTATCAATTTCACTTGTTAAAACTGCATTATTAATTTCGCCACCTAGTTTTTGATACATCTTAATCGCTACATTAGCATATTCTTCTTCCCCTAAATGATAGAAGCAGAGTACAGAGTAGAAAGTGTTATTACAAATATAGCTTTGATAAAATTCATCATTACTGAGCCATGCAAAAGGTAATTTGAATTCACTTTGTTTAAAGTGCACTTGTTGATCTTCAACAATTAACTTACCAATTTTGATGTTTGAATCAATATTTAAACTGTCTTTTGTTGGTTTCTCTTGATAGTTTAATTGCAGATTTTCACCACTGATTTTGTTCTTTATTGCAAGTTTTTTTAGCGTTAATTGGCTTGTTAATTCCGTTTTATAGTTGCTCGCCATTTTCTTTAGGTCAGTTAAAAAAGCTTTGGTACTCTTTTTAGATTTATCTAATTCATTAATATTTGAAGGAGTATAACGAGCTAAAAATGCCAAGTTCTCACTTAAGTCTAGTTGTGAGAATTCACTTTTACCATTGAGATCAGTCAATGTGATTGCAGGTAAGTCATTACTATTTTTGTCTGAAATGCTTAACGTACCAATATTGGTTTCATATTGATGGACTACGTTATGTTTATCTTGGTTATTAAATGTCGTTGAAAAATCGGCTTTTTTGAATTCCAAGGCATTTTCTGGTGAAATAAAGGCCCCTATTGCAATTTTGCTTTCAAATTGTTGGTTATTAAACAGAATATCGGAAACATATTGTAGTAATTTATTGAAATCAAAATTCTCTGTTTCAAACTGTTTTAATTGTTCGATAAATGTGATGTGAGATGGCACACCAGTATGTTTAGTGGATAATGCAAAGTCCTGAAAGCGCGTTTTATCTTCATCAAATTTTGTTGCTTTATTTGAAAAATAAATGCCTGGTGTTTTAAAACTTTGAACTAAATCATAGCCGATGTCAGTGATTTTCTTATCAATTTTATATTGACCTTTAACAATACCAATATGAGTGTTGTCGCCGTCTAATAAATTAATATCCGTTTTCTTAATGGTTAAATCTGCTTTTACTAAATCATATAAGCTATCTTTAACAGGGCTTAGCAAAAATTCACCACTTAGTTCTTTTAGGTTTAACATTTTGTCATAGTTAAAGCCTGACAGTTGGGTTTGTAAAGCAATGGTTTGTTTGTTATTTGAGTAGGTTAACTCAGATTCAAGGGTTTGAGATTTATTAGTTCCATCACGAAATTCAGTGATCATACGAGAACTTAAATTATCACTAAATGCTAAAAATTGATTGATGATGGTGTTTTTATCAATAGTAATATTTAGCTGTTTATTCAGTGACTTGATGATTTCTGGTGTTAATTTTGATTCCGCATTAATCATAGCGGGAAGTGCGGTTAATTTTGTCTGAATAAAATCGGTTTTTTGACCATTGTGTTCAATACTAAAAGTCAGATCTCTGGTAATAAAATCGCGATTACTTTCACTAACGGAAATATGAAATTGATCTTTTAATTGATAAGGAAACTGGCTGAGGGTTTGATCAATTTTATAATTGGTGTAAAACTGACCTGCAGTGCCTAAGGCTAATGCGACAGCAGAGAAAGTTAATAGCGCTTTTCTTTTTTTACTCATGGATACGCCTATATAAAAAGGGAATGAATGGCAAAAGTATAACCAATTCAGTCATTAACTACAAATGGCTTATTATGAATTCAATTCATAATAAAATTGAAATATTTGAAATTGAAGTATGTTAGAATTTATTTTAATTTAGTATCCAACATATATACGGAGTTATTGGAGTTTAACAATGAGTTATGCAAAGCAAATCGATACACTAAACCAACATATTGCTGATTTAAATGGAAAAATTAATGTGTCTTTTGAGTTTTTCCCACCAAAAACAGAAAAAATGGAAGAAACATTATGGGCATCAATTCATCGTTTAAAACCATTAAATCCTAAGTTCGTTTCTGTTACCTATGGTGCAAATTCAGGGGAGCGCGATCGTACTCACAGCATTGTGAAAAGTATTAAGCAACAAACAGGATTAGAAGCTGCACCACATTTAACAGGCATTGATGCAACACCAGAACAATTACGTCAAATTGCTAAAGACTATTGGGATAGTGGTATTCGTCGCATTGTAGCTTTACGTGGTGATGAACCTGAAGGTTATGTGAAGAAACCATTTTATGCTTCTGACTTAGTGGAATTATTACGTGACGTGGCGGACTTTGATATTTCTGTTGCTGCTTATCCAGAAGTGCACCCTGAAGCTAAATCAGCTCAGGCGGATTTAATTAATCTAAAACGAAAAATTGATGCGGGAGCAAATCATGTGATTACCCAATTCTTTTTTGATGTAGAAAGCTATTTACGTTTCCGCGATCGTTGTGCAGCAATTGGTATTGATGCCGAAATCGTACCGGGCATTTTACCAGTGACCAATTTCAAACAATTACAAAAAATGGCGAAAGTGACTAATGTGAAAATTCCTACTTGGTTAGCGAAAATGTATGAAGGTTTGGATGATGATCAAACCACTCGTAATTTAGTCGCTTCGAGTGTAGCAATTGATATGGTGAGAGTGCTTGCAAGAGAAGGAGTGAACGATTTCCATTTTTATACCTTAAACCGTAGCGAGTTAACCTATGCCTTATGCCATACTTTAGGTGTTCGCCCTTAATTTTTTATTTCAAAAATAAAAAAGTGCGGTTAAAAACGTATAATTTTTTAACCGCACTTTTTAATTATATTAATTAAAGAAATTTTTATTTAATTGTTACTCTTGCGAATTTGCGTTTACCCACTTGATATACCGCAGTTGTACCAGCGCTGATAACTTGTTTGATATCAGATACTTGTTCGCCGTTAATACGTACGCCACCTTGTTGAGCTGAACGGATCGCTTCAGAAGTTGAAGGCACTAACCCCGCTTCTTTTAATAGATTTGCTAATCCAATTTCGCCTTCAAAAGTAAATTCGGGCATTTCATCTGGCATTGCACCTTTTTGGAAACGGTTAATAAATTCCTGTTCCGCCGCGTCTGCTGCAGCTTGGTCATGGAAACGCGCGATTAATTCTTTCGCTAACAGAATTTTGACATCGCGAGGGTTTTTACCATTTGCTACATCTTGTTTTAGCTGTTCAATTTCAGTTAATGGACGGAATGAAAGTAGGTTATACCAATCCCACATTAAATCATCGGAAATTGACATCACTTTACCAAACATATCATTTGGTGCTTCGGTGACACCAATGTAATTGCCTAATGATTTAGACATTTTTTTCTCGCCATCAAGACCTACTAATAATGGTAATGTAATAGCAACCTGTGGTTTTTGTCCTGATGATTTTTGTAATTCACGACCAACTAATAAATTGAATTTTTGGTCTGTACCACCTAATTCAACATCCGCTTCTAGAGCCACAGAATCATAGCCTTGTAGTAAAGGATAGATGAATTCATGGATTGCGATAGGTTGTTGATTTGTAAAACGTTTTTTGAAATCGTCACGTTCTAACATACGTGCTACGGTATAGTTTGACGCAAGACGAATCATCCCTTCTGTACCAAGTTCGCCTAACCAACTTGAGTTGAACACAATGCGTGTTTTTTGTGGATCAAGAATTTTGAAAATTTGTTCTTTGTAGGTTTCTGCATTGCGTAATACATCTTCGCGGCTTAATGGTGGACGAGTACTATTTTTACCTGATGGATCGCCAACCATACCTGTAAAATCACCAATTAAGAAAATTACTTCATGACCAAAATTTTGGAATTGGCGCAATTTATTTAAGACAACTGTATGACCTAAGTGAATATCTGGTGCGGTTGGGTCCGCGCCTAATTTAACTTTTAATGGACGGTTTTCTTTCAATTTCTCAATCAAATCTTGTTCAGAAAGAATTTCATCAACACCTCGCTTTAATTCGGCGAGAACGGTATTCATATCAGTCATTTTGCATTCCTATTTAATGTAAACATAAAGCTGTCATTATAGAGGATATAAATGAAATATAAAGTGCGGTCTGGTTTTTTTTCGTTTTATTTTAGTTTTATTTCGCTTATGCCTTTTTTTTGTTATGCTAGCTGCAATTTTATTTCCATATTTTCTAAAGGGGGCACAAATGAAAATAGTATTTCTTGATAGTACGGCATTACCAAAACACATTCCTATTCCACGCCCAAAATTTGCGCATGAATGGATTGAATATGAAGAAACGTCGCCACAACAATTATTAGAACGAGCGAAAGATGCAGATATTTTAATTACCAGCAAAGTGCTCATTAATCGTGAATCTATGCAACAATTGCCTAACTTAAAATTGATCGCAGTGACTGCAACTGGCACAAACAATATTGATTCGGTTGCAGCAAAAGAGTTGGGTATTGTCGTTAAAAATGTAACAGGTTATTCCTCTGTCACAGTGCCTGAGCAAGTGTTAGGTTTTATTTTTAATTTAAAACATAGTTTGCATTTATGGTATCGCGATCAGTTACAAGGCAAATGGGCAGATTGCTCTCAATTTTGCTATTTTGATCATCCAATTAAGGATGTGAGAGGTTCAACATTAGGGGTGATTGGTAAAGGCTGCCTTGGTGCAGAAGTAGGGCGTTTAGCCTCTGCCTTAGGTATGAATGTGCTTTATGCTGAACATCGTAATGCAACGAGTTGTCGAGAAGGTTACACCCCATTTTATGAAGTGTTAGCTCAATCTGATATTGTGACCTTGCATTGTACATTAACAGATGAAACCAATAATTTGATCAATAAAGAAACTTTAGCACATTTCAAAAAAGGGGCTTGTTTAATTAATACGGGACGTGGTCCTTTAGTAAACGAACAAGATTTATTAGATGCGTTAAAATCAGGGCATTTGGCGGGGGCTGCATTGGATGTGTTATCAAAAGAGCCACCTGAAAAAGACAATCCAATTGTGGTTGCAGCTAAAACCATGCCTAATTTACTTTTAACACCACATATCGCTTGGGCATCGGATCAAGCAGTAGAGATTTTGGTGGATAAAGTGCGGTTAAATTTAGAAACGTTTTTTGAAACAGGCAAATAATGAATTTAGGCATTTCTCTTTTTATTGCCTTACGTTACTGGCGAGCGAAAAGTGCGGATCGTTTCGGGCGATTAGTCACTAACCTCGCCAGTGCAGGTATTGTGCTAGGGGTTATGGCATTGATTATTGTGCTATCGGTGATGAATGGATTGGAAAATTATCAGAAAAGCAACGTGTTAGCTGATATTCCCCATGCTATTGTGATGAATAAAGATGGCTATTTTGCGGAAGATAATTGGCACAAACAATTACCTAATTTTAGACAATACCCATATGTGCAACAGGTTGTGCCAATCAACACGACGCAAGTGATTTTCCAAACCGCAAATGGTATTAGTGCTGGTCAAGTCATTGGCGTGCAACGGCCTACTGATGATCGTTTATTGAATTATCTGGATAATGAACAGCTGACACAATTATTACCGACGGGCGAATTTAAGTTGATTATTGGTGCACAGTTGGCTGAGCAATTAAAGGTACAAATTGGTGATAAAGTGCGGTTAATGTTGACGGAAAATAGCCAATATACACCATTTGGTCGAGTGCCGGCACAACGCTTATTTAAGGTAAGCGATATTTATTTGGCTTCATCAGAAGTGTCCAGCTATGTTGCTTTTGCGAATTTAGCAGATATTGGGCGGCTAATGCGTATTAAGCCAGAGAATGTTCAAGCAGTTCGTTTAAGTTTATCAGATCCGTTTAAAATTACCGAATTAAATCAAATTTTTCCTGAATCAGCATGGAAAATTGACGATTGGCGCAAGCAAAAAGGTGAATTTTTCCAAGCTGTTCGCATGGAAAAAAATATGATGGGATTGCTGATTAGCCTGATTATTGTGGTTGCAGTTTCCAATATCATTACTTCTTTAAGTTTAATGGTGGTGGATAAACAAGGTGAAATCGCCATTTTACAAACTCAAGGTTTAACCAAACGCCAAGTTGGGCGTATTTTTATTTTACAGGGTTTCTTTGTTGGATTAGTTGGCACCATAATTGGCTGCATTTTAGGGATTTTGATCACTTTAAATTTAAGCCAAATAGTTAATTTAATTAATCCAAATGGCATTTTCTTGCCAACAGAACTAAATGCAACGCAAATTTTGATTATTGTATTGTTTTCTCTTGGATTATCATTAATTTCAACGATTTATCCAGCCTATCGTGCAAGTCAAATTGAGCCTGCACAGGCACTACGTTATGAATAATCCCTATTTTTACAGTTAAAAAATATATGAATGAAATATTATTAAATTGCCAGAAAGTAAGTAAATTTTATCAAGAAGGCGATAAACAAACGCAAGTATTAAAAGAGGTTACTTTTTCTTTATATGAGAAAGAATTAGTGGCGATAGTCGGTTCTTCTGGCTCAGGGAAAAGTACGTTGCTACATACATTGGGTGGGCTTGATCAACCATCAAGTGGTGAAATTTTTATTAAAGGGCAATCATTGCAACAAGCGAGTCAAGACCAGCTAGCGAAATTACGCAATCAATACCTTGGTTTCGTGTATCAATTTCATCATTTAATGGCAGATTTCACCGCACTTGAGAATGTGTTAATGCCGATGTTGATTGCGAATAAAAACAAAACAGAAGCACAGGATAGAGCAGAAAAAATGTTAAGTGCGGTGGGATTATCTCACCGAATTTCCCATCGCCCTTCAGCTTTGTCTGGTGGTGAACGTCAGCGAGTGGCAATCGCTCGTGCTTTGGTTAATGATCCTGCTTTAGTGTTAGCTGATGAGCCAACCGGTAATCTTGATCGTAAAACAACAGAAAGTATTTTTGAGTTAATTCAACAACTTAATCAAGAACAGCACATTTCTTTCTTGCTCGTTACCCATGATTTACAATTAGCTGAAAAATTGCAACGCCGCATGATTATGCAAGATGGCGTATTGCGAGCGGAGTAATTATGAACACGCCTTTTTTTATTAGCTGGCGTTATCAACGCGCAAAACAGAAAAATCATTTAGTTTCCTTGATTTCTTTTTTCTCTACTTTAGGAATTGCTTTAGGTGTGGCTGTCCTGATTTTGGGATTAAGTGCAATGAACGGTTTTGAGCGTGAATTAAACCAACGTATTTTGGCAGTCGTTCCTCATGGCGAAATTGTGTCAGTGGATGGTCCTATTGATCAATCAAGCAAATTACAGAAATTATTAACCAGTAGTCCTCATATTCAATCGGTTTCTCCTTTTGTGCATTTTACCGCTTTAGTGGAAAATGGCAGCAAAATGAAAGTGGTACAGGTAAAAGGGATTGATAAAGCCGCACAAGATCAAGTTAGCTCATTAGGGCATTTCGTATTGGATAATCAATGGCAACAGTTTTCTGAACAAAGTGGTTTGGTTTTAGGCTATGGTATAGCCAAAGAATTGGACGTGAATGTCGGCGATTGGGTGACATTGCTTATTTCACAAAATAATGGCGAAGAAGTCGGACAACCAAATCGCGAGCGAATTCAAGTGAGTGGTATTTTACGTTTAGATGGCCAGCTTGATCATAGTTATGCTCTAATTCCAATCCATCAAGCGCAGCAATATCTGGGCTATAATGATCAGCAAGTGTCCGGTATAGAAATGAAAGTTGATACTCCTTTCAATATGAATAATCTTGATTTCTCCGCACTCTATGATTATCCGCAGCGACTTAATCTACAAACCTGGATGAGTAAATTTGGCTATATGTATCGTGATATTCAATTAATTCGAACAGTGATGTATATTGCGATGGTGTTAGTGATTGGTGTAGCTTGTTTTAATATTGTCTCAACATTGATTATGGCGGTAAAAGATAAAGCGAGCGATATAGCTATTATGCGAACGCTAGGGGCGAATAATGGTTTTATTAAGCGTATTTTTGTTTGGTATGGATTACAAGCTGGTATGAAAGGCTGTGTGATAGGAATTGCTTTAGGCATTATTTTAGCGCTAAATTTAACCGCACTTATTCAAGGTTTAGAGCAATTATTTGGTTGGAAATTATTATCTGATGGCATTTATTTTGTTGATTTCCTACCGAGCGAATTACATTGGCAAGATGTGCTTCTCGTATTAGTTGCAGCCTTATTGTTAAGCCTAGTAGCAAGTTGGTATCCTGCGAATCGGGCGGCTAAGTTAGATCCTGCTCAAGTATTAAGCAATCATTAAATGAAATAATTGTACTGTTTTACCAGTGCAAAAATATGTGTTAAATTAACCGCACTTTATAAGATTTGTGTGGTTCGTCTTTTGGATAACATCGGGAAGCAAAAAGAGAATTAATATATGACAAAGGCAAAAAGTAAAAATGAAATTCGTATCGCCAATGACGATACGCGTATTGAACGAATTGAACAGTTGTTGCCACCTGTTGCGCTATTAGAAAAATATCCAGCAAGTGAAGTGGCGATAAAAACGGTAAAGAATGCACGCCAGAAAGCGCATGACATTATTCATGGCGTGGATAATCGTTTGTTAGTAATTATTGGACCTTGTTCTATTCATGATCCAAATGCGGCGCTAGATTATGCTAAACGCTTGAAGGCATTGCGTGATAAATATAAGGACAACCTTGAAATTATTATGCGTGTTTA
Source organism: Reella acinonychis (assembly GCF_052384575.1). Taxonomy (GTDB): domain Bacteria; phylum Pseudomonadota; class Gammaproteobacteria; order Enterobacterales; family Pasteurellaceae; genus JBQSUQ01. Next base: position 127,260 of record NZ_JBQSUQ010000004.1, read on the forward strand.
TTTTGAAAAACCACGCACTACAGTAGGTTGGAAAGGTTTAATTAACGATCCTTATTTGGATGATACCTATGCATTAAACGACGGTTTACGTATTGCGCGTAAATTATTAGCAGATATTAATGATTTAGGTTTGCCAACTGCGGGGGAATTTCTTGATATGATTACACCGCAGTATTTGGCTGATTTTATGAGTTGGGGTGCTATCGGTGCGAGAACTACTGAATCGCAAGTTCATCGTGAATTAGCTTCAGGTTTATCTTGTCCAGTAGGATTTAAAAATGGCACAAATGGTGGAGTGAAAATTGCACTAGATGCTATTGGTGCTGCAGAAGCATCGCATTATTTTTTATCAGTGACTAAATTTGGTCATTCTGCCATTGTAGCAACAAAGGGTAACCAAGATTGCCATATTATTTTACGTGGTGGCGATAGTGCAACCAATTATGATGCAGAAAGTGTTGCCGAAGTTTGTCAACATATTGAGAAAACAGGGCGTATCGGTCATGTTATGGTGGATTTTAGCCATGCTAATAGCCATAAACAATTTAAACGTCAAATGGATGTGTGCCAGAATGTGTGTACTCAGTTATCTAATGGCTCAAAACAGATTTTTGGAGTGATGGTAGAAAGCCATCTGGTTGAAGGTCGTCAGGATCTTGTGGAAGGTAAAGAACTTGTTTATGGACAAAGTATCACTGATGCATGTATTGGCTGGGAAGATACCGAAAGTTTATTGCAACAACTTTCTGATGCAATTAAACAAAGAAATAATGATTAAAAAACAAAGCCTCATGAAAAATGAGGCTTTGTTGTTATGCAGGATTTGGGATATCAATAAATTCAATATCAAATTGATATTCGGTTTTTAACCATTCTCCTAACGCTTGAATACCACAACGTTCTGTCGCATGATGTCCACAAGCGAAATAATGAATACCTTGTTCTCGAGCGGAATGAGTAGTTTGTTCTGAAATTTCGCCACTGATGAAAGCATCACAGCCCTGTGAAGCTGCTAAATCAATATACCCTTGTCCGCCACCAGTACAAATGCCCACTTTTTGAATAAAGTGCGGTGCATTTTGCGAAAGTTCTGCCGCATTGCAAACGGTAGGTTCGCGACCTAATACATTGCCAATACGTTGCGTAAATTCCTCTAAAGAAATCGGTTGGGATAATTCGCCCCACATTGGAATACTAATACTGCTTTGTTCTAATGGTTGTAAGTTTTGGATACCAAGTAACTTCGCTAATTGTGCATTATTGCCTAATTCAGGATGAATATCTAAAGGCAAATGGTAAGCATATAAATTAATATCATTCACTAATAATTCTTTGATTCGTTTGCCTTTCATTCCTCGAATACAAGGATTTTCACTTTTCCAAAAATAACCATGATGAACCAATATTGCGTCAGCTTGTTGTTTGATCGCATAATCAATTAATGCTTGCGATGCAGTGACGCCAGTGACAATTTTGCGTACTTCCGATTTCCCTTCAACTTGCAATCCGTTAGGTGCATAGTCAGAAATCTCATGGATATTGAGTTTTTGATTGAGAAGCTGCTCGAGCTGAAAATTATTCATTATTTCACCGCACTTTTTAATTTTGAATAGAGTAATGCAAGTGCAAAGAATAATGCTTGTAATAAAATAATACAAGGGCCAATGTCTGCATTGATATGATAACTCAATATTGTGCCGAAGAAATTAGCTAAAACAGAACTGCATATTGCAATAATAATCATCCTTTCAAAACGTTTTGTGAGGAGATAAGCGGTAATGCCGGGTGATATTAACATGGCGACAACCAAAATGACCCCGACTACTTGCATCGCCGCAACGATGGTTAACGAAAGTAAAATGAGCAAACCATAATACAGTTTTTGTGGTGAAAGCCCGACAACTCTTGTATGGCTAGGATCGAAGCAGAAGAGTAATAAATCGCGATGTTTAAGTAAAATTGCTACAAAAACGATGCCAGAAATCACCGCAGTTTGTATAAAATCAGCTTGGCTGATGCCTAATAAATTACCAAATAAGATATGCATTAAATGATGTTCGGTTTCTATTTTAGTGAATAAAACCAAACCGAAAGCGAACATCCCTGAAAAGACAATACCCATAACAGTATCTTCTTTGATTCGGCTATTATTTTTGAGATAGCCCACGCTGAGCGCGCAAAATAAGCCTGAGAAGAATGCACCAATCATTAAGGGTAGATTAATGAGGTAAGCGATGATAATCCCAGGTAAAACCGCATGAGAAATGGCATCACCAATTAATGACCAGCCTTTTAATACTAAATAGCAAGAAAGCAGTGCACAAATAATGGATACAATAATAGCGGTTGTTAATGCTAATTGCATGAAAGGGTATTGGAATGGCTCAGTTATCCAATTCACTAAATTCATAAGTCCGCCTGTAATTTAACGCGTCTTTGCGCAATTAATCCATATTTTGGTGAGAAGATGAATGCCAAAATAAATAATAATGCTTGTAAACAAACGATAATACCGCCCGTTGCACCGTCTAAATAATAGCTTAAATAAGCACCAGTACTGCAAGTAAACATGCCTAAACAGACAGCTATTTTTATTAATGTACTGAATTTATCGGTGAGTAGATAAGCTGTTGCTCCAGGCGTAATGACCATGGCAATCACTAAAATGGCACCGACAGTTTGTAATGCAGCAACAATGCAAGCACTTAATAGGCTAAAAAAGAAAATTTTATATGTTTGTGGAGATAATCCCACTGAAATTGCCTGAATTTCGTCAAAGAAAACTAATAATAAGTTTTTCCACGAAAGAATGAGTAACAAGGCTGAAATCACAATAATAATCGCAATCTGAACAATATCTTCATCACTGATAGCAAGGATATTACCAAAAATAATGCTTTGCACGTCAACAGATGTGGGATTGAGTGAAACGATCAATAGACCCGCAGCAAAGAATGTGGTGAAAATGAAGCCAATAATGGCATCTTCTTTCAGTTGAGTGATAGATTTAACCCATAAAATAGAAAGTGCGGCTAAAATGCCTGAGAAAAAGGCGCCAACAATGTAGGGGAGAGAAAATAAGTAGGCAAGGGCAACACCCGGCACAACAGAGTGTGTCAGTGCATCACCGATTAATGACCAACCTTTGAGCATTAAATAGGTGGATAAGAACGCACAAATACCACCAACTGCAGTACTTACTAAGATGGCTTTTATCATATAATCATAAGTGAAGGGTTCCAATAATATGTCAAACATCATTAGTTCCTTTGCGTGTTAATGATAAATTTTTTGTGCTTGAGGTTGGTGGATCGATTTTACTTTGTCCATAGAATACGGCAGGACGCTCATCATCGGTTAGGACAGTCACCGCACGTTCATCTTCATCATTATGCAGTTCCATACCTGATAATTTGATATGACGTAATACCCCACCAAAAAGTTGCTCTAAATTATGTTGATTGAAGGTATTTATGGTTTCGCCTGAAGCTATGATTTTACGATTAATCATTACCACATGATCACAAAAATCAGGCACAGAACCTAAGTTGTGAGTGGAAACGAGAATAAGATGTCCTTGTTCTCTCAATTGGGTGAGCAATTCAATAATCGCGTTCTCTGTTTTTACATCAACGCCTGTAAAAGGTTCATCCAATAAAATAATTTTACTTTGTTGTGCTAAAGCGCGGGCAAGAAAAACACGTTTTTTCTGACCACCAGATAATTCGCCGATTTGACGTTCAGCTAAATGTTCAATATCCACACGCTGCATAGCTAATTGAACTTTTTCTTTATCAAGTGCGGTGGGAATTCGGAGAAAATTCATATAGCCATAGCGTCCCTGCATAACAACATCATATACAGAAACAGGGAATTGCCAATCCACATCTTCACTTTGTGGCACATAAGAAATCAGGTTTTGCTTAAGTGCTTTTTGAATAGGTAGATTACAGAGTGAGATTTTCCCTTGTTGCAAGCGAATTAATCCCATTAAACTTTTAAATAGCGTTGATTTTCCGCCACCGTTGACGCCAAGTAAGGCACAAATCATACCGCCTTTGAGATGAAAAGAAACATCTTCAATTGCGGTATGACCATTGTTATACCTTACAGTCGCATTCTCAACTTGAATTGCAGCTGTATGTGTCATGTTATTGTTCAAATCCTTTTACAACAGTAGAAACAGTTGTATTTAATAAATCAATGTAGGTTGGAACTGGGCCGTCTTGTGTCGATAATGAGTCAACATAAAGTACGCCACCGTATTTTGTACCTGTTTCTTTCGCTACTTGCATCATTGGTTTTGGAGAAATGGTGCTTTCACTAAATACCACAGGAATTTTATTCTTTTTAACCGCATCAATGACTTTTTTCACTTGTTTAGGTGTACCTTGTTGTTCAGCGTTCACTGCCCATAAATAAAGTTCATTGAGGTTATAATCTTTTGCTAGGTAGCTGAATGCACCTTCACTTGTTACTAACCAACGTTTATTTTCTGGTAACTGATTTAATTTTTCACGTAATGGTGCATCTAATGCTTTGATTTTTTCAGCATAAACTGCGGCATTTTTTGTGTAAGTTTCTGCATTGCTTGGATCATATTTAATAAAAGCATTTTTGATATTCTCAATATAAATTAATGCATTAGATGTTGACATCCAAGCGTGAGGATTTGGTTTACCTTTATATTCGCCTTCATAAATCGAAATAGGGGTAATACCTTCACTCACTGTTACAGAAGGTACATTCTTCATACTTTGGAAGAATTTTTCAAACCAAAGTTCAAGATTTAGTCCATTCCATAAAATAAGATCGGCAGATTGCGCTTTTACTAAATCCTGTGGTGTTGGCTGATATTCATGAATTTCCGCACCAGGTTTGGTAATGGAATGGACTTCAGCCGCATCGCCAGCCACATTTTGAGCAATGTCTTGAATAATAGTAAAAGTTGTGACGACTTTAAATTTAGCATAGCTTGGTGTCGCTGTAAAACTTAATAATGAAAATAAAATAAGATAGAGTGATTTTTTCATAGACTTTCCTTAATAGTCAATAAAACCATATAAATAGTAAGTCAAATATCATTAGTTGTCAAGTGATAATTATTATTATTTACAAGCATTTTGCAGGTTTGGGTAATCCTGCGAGTTTTGTAGCCTGTTTTGCGGGGCCATCAGGGAATAATCGTTGCAAATATCGGCTATTTCCTTTATCTGCATCGAGTTTCTCTGCCATTGCTTTCACTAACATTCTAATTGCTGGCGAAGTATTATATTCTTTGTAGAATTGACGAACGAAGTAAATGACTTCCCAATGCGCTTCTGTTAAATGGATATTCTCTTGTTCTGCAATAGCCAAAGCAATTTCTTCATTCCATTGATTTGAATCTAGAAGATAGCCAAAAGCGTCGGTTTCGATAACCACATTATTAATTTCAAGCATAGGTAAATTTTTCTAAATTGAATGTGGGACAAGTATAACAAAAAACGCCCCATTAGGGGCGTTCTTTACAGAGAATGGGCTATTTAGTCATCACCACGGAATAAACCAAGGATATTCAACAAGCTAATAAATAAGTTGTAGATAGATACAAACAAGCTGACTGTTGCACGAATATAGTTGGTTTCACCATTGTGAATAATATTGCTGGTTTCAAATAGAATACCTGCTGCAGAGAAGATCACAAATAATGCGCTCATTGCGATGTGAATTGCTGGCATGTTTAAGAAGATGTTTGCGATCATACCCACTAATAACACGATAAACAGTGCGAATAGCATACCAGAAAGGAAAGACATATCCTTTTTAGTGGTTAATACATAAGCTGAACAAGCGAAGAATACCGCAGCTGTTCCGCCTAATGCCAACACAACAGTATCACTTAAGCCTGCACCAACATATAGATTAAGAATTGGACCAACGGTATAACCTAAAAATCCTGTAAAAGCGAATACCGCTAAAATACCTGCTGCACTATTAGCTAATGCATTTGTTAAAAAGAGTAAGCCATAGAAACCCACTAACATCACAATAATATTTGGACGCGGCAAGTTCAATGACATTGAAATATAAGCCACAATAGCAGAGAACGCTAAGGTTAAACCCAATAAGAAATAAGTATTACGTAATACTTTATGGGTTTGCAGTAGTGAAGTCGAATGTTCACGAGAGTCGAAAACAATACGAGATTGTTGCATAGTTTTTCCTTCTATTTAAATGAAAACATTATGGTTAAATATATGTTAAATTAATGGAAAGTCAAAGTATTTTTAACTAATTTGTATTTATAATAAGCAACTTGGGCGAAATATCGTCTTCCAATTGTAAATAGTGAGAATCTAGTTTACTCAATATAAAAACTATATTATATTTAACCGCACTTATCCGGAGGAATGGTCGAGTGGTTGAAGGCACCGGTCTTGAAAACCGGCGAGGGTTTACGCCCTCCGTGAGTTCGAATCTCACTTCCTCCGCCATCAAATTTTTAAGCCGTAAGTTTCCATTTGAAAATGGGGCAATTTACGGCTTTTTAGTACTTTTAAATACCCCGTCTAATTTTTCATTTGCATTATCGTAGGGCTTTATATTGTCATTTATTTAATAACCAATAAAAAACGAACTTCTTTTGAGAAGTTCGTTTTTCATCAAGCAATTAATCCGTTGTTGATTTTAGTTATGGCTATCTATCTGGATTCTCAACTGCAGGTGGTTCTTCATCATCTTCCCCTACCTGCTGATCTCCTGAACCACCACATGCACCGCAAGGTTCTCCTGCCGTATTTCCTCCTGTGCCAGGTTGTTCAGTGCCAGGTTGTTCAGTGCCAGGTTGTTCAGTGCCAGGTTGTTCAGTGCCAGGTTGTTCAGTGCCAGGTTGTTCAGTGCCAGGTTGTTCAGTGCCAGGTTGTTCAGTGCCAGGTTGTTCAGTACCAGGTTGTGTCGCAATATCTCCCCCTGTAGCGCCTCCTGTAGCACTGCCGCCCCCATCATTACCACCATCTTCGGTAGTCGTGCCTTGGTTTTCAGTTGGGGTGTTACTAGCCCCATCATTACCACTTACTTCGGTAGTAGTGCCTTGACTTTCTGTTGGAGTATTTGTAGGATTATTACCTCCATCATTACCACCTACGGTAGTAACTTGGTTTTCAGTTGGAGTGGTCGTAGTATTTCCATTTCCTATATCTGTATTTGGTGTATTAGTAGGGGTGGTATTGATATTCACTCCTAATAATCCTGTAGAACTATCTTGATCATTTTTATACCAATCGCTCACACATTCGCCACCATGTCTGTGCTTATATTCTTCTGTGTTTTTAAAACGGTAGTCATCACAATCATCACGATGTTTTGTTGGTGTTTGGCAAGCGACTAAGAAAGCCGAAACCGCAACAGCTAATGTTGTTTTTACTAAATATTTTATTGTTTATCCTCAATAAAAAATAATCTACTTTGTGTAGATCTAAACTACATAGGTTAAATTTAGTACAGCGGATGGATTTTAAATGATATAAACCCAAATGAAAAGTGCTTTATTGTAAAAAAATGTAAAGAAATGCTCAAGAGTGGAAGATGTATTGCTAATTGTTTTAGACATAAAAAAGCCGCTTAAAGCGACTATCTTATTGATTTGATTATGTGTTTTAAATGGTGCCCGAGGCCAGACTTGAACTGGCACGCCTCGAAAGGCGAGGGATTTTAAATCCCTTGCGTCTACCGATTCCGCCACTCGGGCACAACGCATTTAAAATGGAGCGGGAAACGAGGCTCGAACTCGCGACCCCGACCTTGGCAAGGTCGTGCTCTACCAACTGAGCTATTCCCGCATTGTTTACAGCAACGCTGTCAACGGATGTGCATTTTACGGATTTAATAACGTTAGTCAAATATTATTTTAATAAAAAAAGTTAAGCGTTTAAAAATAAGTCGATTTGCTAGCTTTGTAAGCAAAGTGCGGTGTTTTTTTACAAAGTTTCATCCAATAATGGACCTTTGGCGGCTTTTAAATATTGCATCATTGACCAAATCGTTAAAATTGCTGCTATGTAGAGTAGGATAATCGCAGCTGTTTCCATTAAACTGTTATAACGCCATAAAAGTCCACCAAGAGCAAACATTTGCGCAGTTGTTTTTACCTTACCAACCCAAGAAACTGCGACTTTTGTGCGGCTGCCCAATTCCGCCATCCATTCACGCAAGGCAGAAATAATAATTTCGCGTGCGATCATAATAATAGCAGGAATGGTGATCCAAAAAGCGTGATAATATTCCACCACAAGCACGAGGGCGACAGCCACAATCACTTTATCTGCAACGGGATCTAAAAATGCGCCAAAAGGAGTGGTTTGTTTTAATTTTCTAGCTAAATAGCCATCAAACCAATCTGTTACAGAAGCGATAAAAAAAATCGCGGTGGCAGCAAAAGGCGACCAACTGACAGGCAGATAAAAAGCAATAATAAAGAATGGAATTAATACCACTCGGAACAGCGTAAGAAAGATTGGTAGATTTAGTTTCATAAAACGAGAAATGAATAAAGAATATGCGTTATTTTAAAATATATTCGGACATTTGGGAACGTGAAAAATGCATATTCTGTGATTTTCCTAATAAAATTATGGGTAATAAAAAAGCTAGGTGTTATTCCTAGCTTTTATTTCATTTATTCCACAATTTCAATTTTCACACCACTATGTAAACCGCGTGGTAGAGAAGAACCTTTACGACCTCGTTCTGCGCGGAATTTTTGCAGTTCATCGGTTTTTAAGGTGATTTTACGTTTTCCTGAATGGAAGACCAAATGTGCATTTTCGTTTATCAAGAATAAGTTAACGATATAATCAGTGCGTGCTTTGGCTTCTGTAGCTGAAATATTGATGATCTTATTGCCTTTCCCTTTGCTTAAACTTGGCAAATCTTGCACAGGGAACATGAGCATACGCCCAGCTTGTGTTAATGCGACCAAAAGCGCGGTGGAATTTTGGATAGTTTTAGGCGGTAGTACCTGTGCATTATCTGGCAAGCTTATCAAGGCTTTACCCGCTTTATTGCGAGAGATTAAATCTTCAAATTTACAAATAAAACCATAGCCAGCATCGGATGCCATCAGCAAGCTTTGATCTTCATTTTCCATTAATACATGTTCAATAGTGGCGCCAGCTGGTAAGTTCAGTTTGCCGGTTAATGGTTCGCCTTGTGAACGAGCAGAAGGCAGACTTAATGGCTCTAAGGCATAGCTTCGTCCTGTGCTGTCAATAAAGACGACTGCTTGATTACTTTTCCCATAAGCATGTGCTTTGTAGCTATCGCCAGCTTTATAGCTTAAACCTTGCACATCAATATCATGACCTTTGGCGCAGCGAACCCAACCCATTTTAGACAGAATAACGGTAACAGGTTCTGCTGGCAGCATTTCTGTTTCAGAAATGGCTTTGGCTTCTGCACGTTCCACTAATGGTGATCGTCTTGGGCTTGCATAGGTTTTAGCATCTTGCTGGATTTCTTTTTTTATTAGCGTATTTAAACGTCGTTCAGAATTGAGTAAAGCTTCTAGTGTTTGACGTTCTTCTTCTAATTTAGCTTGTTCTGCTTGTAATTCATGTTCTTCTAATTTTGCGAGATGGCGTAAACGTAAATTTAAAATAGCTTCAGCTTGTTCATCACTCAGATTAAAACGAGCCATTAATACTGCTTTCGGTTCATCCTCATTGCGAATAATGTCGATGACTTCATCAATATTCAGAAAAGCAATCATTAAGCCAGCTAAAATATGTAAGCGAGATAATACCTTATCTAAACGGTAATTCAGGCGTCGTGTCACTGTTGTGCGACGGAATTGCAACCATTCATTGAGAATTTGCAATAAGTTTTTTACAGCGGGTTTATGATCAAGCCCGATCATATTCATATTTACACGATAGCTTTTTTCTAAATCGGTGGTGGCAAATAAATGTGCCATTAAGGCATCCACATCAACACGATTTGAACGAGGCACAATCACTAAGCGAACTGGATTATCTTGATCGGCTTCATCTCGGACATCTTCTACCATTGGCAATTTTTTCGCAGTCATTTGATCTGCGATTTGTGTCATAATTTTGCTTGGTGAAGCCTGATGAGGAACAGCGCTAATAATAATTTCGCCATCTTCTTTTTTCCAAATCGCGCGCATTTTGATTGAGCCGCGACCTTGTTCATAAATTTTACGAATATCCGCTTTTGGCGTAATAATCTCGGCTTCTGTTGGATAATCAGGACCTTGCACAACAGTTAGAATATCGTCCAAGCTGGCTTGTGGATTATCTAACAACATCACTGCTGCATCGGCGATTTCATTAATATTATGAGGTGGAATGTCCGTTGCCATACCAACAGCAATCCCAGTGGTGCTATTTAATAAGATATGCGGTAGGCGAGCAGGCAGATATTGCGGCTCTTCGATTGTGCCGTCAAAGTTAGGTTGATAATCCACCGTTCCTTGCCCTAATTCACTTAACAAAATCTCGGCAATTTTGGATAAGCGAGATTCCGTATAACGCATAGCTGCAAAGGATTTTGGATTGTCCGGATCGCCCCAGTTACCTTGACCATCGACCAACGGATAGCGATAAGAGAAAGGTTGTGCCATTAATACCATAGCTTCATAGCAAGCAGAATCGCCATGAGGATGAAATTTACCTAACACATCCCCCACTGTGCGCGCAGATTTTTTGTATTTTGCTGCTGCATTGAGTCCCAGTTCGGACATAGCATAAATGATACGTCGCTGTACGGGTTTCAAACCATCGCCAATAAAAGGCAACGCACGATCCATAATTACATACATGGAATAGTTGAGGTAAGCCTTTTCACTAAAGGTGCCAATCGGCATTTGTTCAATGCCTTCGTAGTTAATTGTACTCATTTTTCTGTTTGTTTATTGAATTTAAAATAATGTTGGATGAGATATAACAAGTTAAACGGAGAGTTCAACTAAATCACCATTTGTTTGTAACCAATTTTTACGATCTTCTGCTCGTTTTTTGTTTAATAACATATCCATGAGTTCAAAAGTCGCATTTTCTTCTTCATTTTCCACCGCACTTTCTTCTGGTGTTTCATAAGTAAGTTGCACTAAACGACGAGTATTTGGATCCATGGTGGTTTCTCGCAACTGGCTTGGATTCATTTCACCTAACCCTTTGAAGCGTTGAACATTTGCTGTACCACGTTTATGTTTTAAACGATCTAAAACAGCTTCTTTTTCACTTTCATCTAAGGCGTAATAAATTTCTTTTCCTAAATCAATACGATAGAGTGGTGGCATTGCTACATAAACATGTCCATTTTGGACTAATTTAGGGAAGTGTCGCAAAAATAATGCGCAGAGTAGTGTGGCAATATGTAAACCATCACTATCCGCATCGGCAAGAATACAAACTTTCCCGTAGCGGAGCTGGCTTAAGTCATCGCTATTGGGATCAATACCTAAAGCAACTGCAATATTGTGGGCTTCTTCAGAAGCAAGTACGCGATCTGATGATTCTTCCCAAGTGTTTAGAATTTTACCACGCAAAGGCAGAATTGCTTGGTATTCGCGATTGCGTGCTTGTTTGGCAGAACCGCCAGCGGAATCGCCTTCCACTAAAAACAATTCTGTTTTGTCTAAATCTTGTGAGCTACAATCAGCTAATTTACCAGGAAGTGCAGGACCGCTCACTAATTTCTTACGCACGACTTTTTTCGCTGCATTGAGACGACGTTGTGCGGAATTAATCGCCATTTCAGCTAATAATTTCGCTTGTTCAATATGTTGATTGAGCCACAAGCTAAACGCGTCTTTTAAAACGCCGCTAATAAAGACCGCACTTTGACGTGAAGACAAGCGCTCTTTGGTTTGGCCTGCAAATTGTGGATCTTGCATTTTAAAAGAAAGAACGTAGGCGCAACGATCCCAAAGATCATCTGCAGTAAGTTTAACATTGCGAGGCAATAGATTATGAAATTCACAAAATTCACGCATTGCATCCAGTAAGCCTTGTCTTAATCCATTGACGTGGGTACCGCCTTGAATGGTAGGGATGAGGTTTACATAGCTTTCACCTAATAATTCACCACCTTCTGGTAGCCATAATAATGCCCAGTCAACCGCCTCCGTATTGCCGCTAAATTGTCCGACAAAAGGTTTTTCTGGCAAGGTTGCGAAACCATTTACTGCTTCACTTAAATAATCAGCTAAGCCATCTTGATATAACCAAATATCTTCGGTGCCATTGATTTTATCAATAAATTTAATTTCTAAGCCTGAACAAAGGACGGCTTTTGCACGCAATAAATGGCGTAAACGGCTGACAGAAAATTTATCACTATCAAAATATTTTGCATTCGGCTTGAAATGTACAGTGGTACCTGTTGTGCGGCGACCACAAGAACCAATAACTTCTAATTCTTTGACTTTTTTACCATTTTCAAAGGCGATATGATGTACATTGCCATCACGTTTTACAGTGACATCAACGCGTTCAGAAAGAGCATTAACTACAGAAATACCTACGCCATGTAAACCACCGGAAAAAGCATAATTTTTATTTGAGAATTTCCCGCCTGCATGTAACTTGGTCATAATGACTTCTATACCAGACACTTTTTCCACCGGATGAATATCCACTGGCATGCCTCGACCATTATCAATGACTTCAAGAGATTGATCTTTGTGTAAAATGACTTCGATTTTACTAGCGTATCCAGCTAAGGCTTCATCGACACTGTTATCAATAACCTCTTGTCCCAAGTGGTTTGGACGAGTCGTATCTGTGTACATGCCTGGACGGGTTTGTACAGGCTCAAGATCTTTTAATACAGTAATTTCCTGTGCGGAATAATTGGTTGACATAATGGTTATTTCTCAACTATTAATGTTTTTCTTTTCTTCTAATTCTTCCCAACGCAAAAAGGCAGCTTCAAGCTCTGCTTCTGTATCTGCAAGGGTTTGCAATTGTTTTGCCGTATAGTCGTGAGGTTGTTGGAAAAAGGCAGGATCACTCATTTCGGTTTGAAGTGCGGTGATTTTTTGCTCTAATTCTTCCAATAATTGTGGTAGCTGTTCAAGTTCTCGTTGTTCTTTATATGAGAGTTTTACCGTTTTATTTTTGTTAGGTGTAGAAACTTGCGGATTTTTTACCGCACTTTCAGCATTCGACGAGGCTTTTTTCTGTTTTTCTTGTTCTAGCGCAGCTTTTTGTGCAAATACATTGGCTTGTTGCTGTTTCGCATCAAAAAATCCGCCAACATATTTATTTAGTACGCCATTTCCTTCAAAAATATAACATTCTGTGGCGATATTATCGATAAATTGACGGTCGTGGCTAACAACAATTAAGGTACCTTGATAATCAGATAAAATTTCTTCTAATAATTCAAGGGTTTCAATATCAAGATCATTCGTTGGTTCATCCAAAATCAATAGATTGTTGGGTTTGAGCAACAATTTTGCCAATAATAAACGATTTCGTTCGCCACCAGATAGAGCTTTAACTGGGGTCATTGCACGTTTCGGTGGAAATAAGAAATCTTGTAAGTAGCCTAGAACATGGCGTTTAACACCATTTACTTCAATATCTTGTTTACCATCCGCTACATTATCCATGACGGTTTTTTCGGGATCTAAATCAATGCGATATTGATCAAAATAGGCAATCTCTAATTTTGTACCACAACGAATTGATCCAGAAGTGGCTTGTAATTGATCAAGCAATAATTTGATAAAAGTGGTTTTGCCACAACCATTTGGACCGACTAAAGCAATTTTGTCGCCACGCAGAATGGTTGTGCTAAAATTCGTTAATAATTTTTTACCCTCTATTTCATAGCTGGCATTTTCCATTTCGAATACAATTTTGCCTGAACGACTTGAATTATCCAGCTGTAACTTGGCAGTCCCCATCACTTCTCGGCGTTGGCGGCGTTCTTCTCGTAAGGCTTTTAGGGCTCTTACGCGACCTTCATTTCTAGTACGACGGGCTTTGATACCTTGACGAATCCAAACTTCTTCTTGTGCCAGTTTTTTATCAAATAATTCATTTTGTAACGCTTCAACACGTAGGTTTTCTTCTTTGGTGCTGAGATAGGTATCGTAATTTCCTGAATAAGAAACAAGCTGACCGCGATCTAAATCAACAATGCGCGTTGCCATTTTACGAATAAATGAGCGGTCGTGCGAAATAAAGACAATGCTACCCGTAAAGTTGAGTAAAAAATCTTCTAGCCATTCAATCGCATCAACATCTAAATGGTTGGTTGGTTCATCTAAGAGTAAAATATCCGGATTGCATACCAAAGCGCGCGCTAATGCGGCTTTGCGTTGCCAACCACCAGATAAGTCGGATAATAATGTGTTGGGATTGAGTTCTAATTTAATTAAAACTTCTTTGATTTTATTTTCAAATTGCCAGCCGTTAGCATGCTCAAGTTGGCTTTGAACTTGTGATAATTGGTTAAGTAGGCTATCAGAATAATCATTTTCTAGTTGAGTAGAAATATGATGATATTTTTTTAATAAATCTGCTAAGTGACCAATTCCTTCTGCCACATAGTCAAACACATTGCCTTTAGCATTACGAGGCGGATCTTGCTCTAAACGAGAAATCACTAAATCTTGGCTGAATTGCAACTTGCCATCATCTAAAGGCATTTCTCCAGATAAAATTTTGAGTAATGTGGATTTACCTGCGCCGTTACGCCCCACTAAACAGACGCGTTCATTGGGTTCAATATGTAATTCTGTGTGATCTAATAAGGGATGATCGCTAAAGGAAAGATAACCGTTGGTTAAACTAATTAATGCCATGTTTTATTTAATGTTATTGCATAAAATGCGGTGATTTTATCAGATTTATCCCTTTTTTTATAGAATAAACTCTTTTTTAGCAATAAAGTGCGGTGCATTTTTGCGAAGTTTTATAATGCTTAAAAAAAAATGCAACCCGAGGGTTGCATTTTCATTAGTAGGTTTAGGATATTATGAATAAAATTTTCACTTAACTTTGGAATCATAACTAAGTGAAGTATCAAAAGCATTAGGGACGCTTAAGATGGATGCAATATACCATTTTCTTTTATAAATTACAAATAATCATTTGGTGATTTTCAAAATATTTGAACATATTTCTAATATCACCCAGACTAGGTATTACAAGAGTTGGCGCTATTTCATACAAAGGTACAATAACAAATTCTCTGTTATGCATATCATAATGAGGAATAGTTAAGCGTTCCGTTTGCATAATAAGTTGATCATAAAGCAATATATCTAAATCTAAGGTGCGTTCACCCCAACGACGTAAGCGTACGCGTCCTTGAGCATTTTCAATGTGTTGCAAACTATCCAATAAATCAATTGGTGTTAATTCGGTATTTAATTCAACAACTGCATTCACATAATCAGGTTGATCCTGTGGGCCGAGCGGTTTACTTTGATAGAAGGAACTGGTTGCCACGACCTGAGTATTGGGTAATGCCGCTAATGCTTTTATGGCTGAATTTAATTGCTCAATAGGTTGTGCTAAATTGCTACCTAATGCGATATATGCCGTTGCCATTTGTTTTCCTTAATGACTGCTTTTTTTCTTACGAGGTCGGTAATAGCGTTTTTTGCTTTTTGGCGCATTTTTAGTTTGTTCTTTTACTAAAGAATTTCGCTGTTCTTGAGTGCTGAACTGATATTCATGCCACCATTTTGCTAACTCGATAGCTTCGCCACCTTCAATTTCAGCACGCATTGCCAGTAAATCATAGGCTGCGCGGAATTTCGTATGTGCCATGGTTTTTTCTGGTGCTTTACCAACACGTTTCATCAATTGTAATTGTAAAAACCAAATATCACGAATCACCCCCGTATGGCGACGAGGTGCTGCAAGTGTGGTGCAAAGTAGGTCCATAATTTCATTGCCCGCTAAAGCATGGGCATCATGGTTATTCAATCCACCTTCATTTTTGAGAATTTCCACTTTTTCACGTAATGGATACCAAAAAAATGCAGCAAATAAGAAAGCAGGATTAATACGTAGATTATCTGCAATGCGTTCATCAGTGGATCTGAGCGCTTGCACAATCATACGTTCTGCAAAGCTATCGCCTTTTTCAGTGAAATAGGGCATTAGCGCTGGGAAAAGTTGTTCAAATAAACCATACTGACATAGTAATTGATAGTTTTTTTCCCCCACACCAGTTTGCAAGAGTTTTAAGCTTTCATCAAATAAACGAGCTGGTGGAATATTTTTGAGTAGAGGCGCGAGTTCTCTAATTGGCGTTTCACTGGCTTTATCCAAGAACATATCAAGTTTCGCCATAAAGCGAATTGCGCGTAGCATACGAACAGGATCTTCTTGATAACGAACAACAGGATCGCCGATTAAACGTAATTTACCTGCTTTGAGATCTTCAATGCCCTGATAATAGTCTAATAAGGTGTTGTTTTTAGGATTGTAATATAGGGCATTGACAGTGAAGTCTCTGCGTTCTGCATCTTGCTCTAAATTACCGTACACATTATCTCTCAATAACATACCATCTTCATTTTTCTTCGCTTGACCTTCGGACAAACTATTTTGATGGCCTGCTCGGAAAGTCGCAACTTCAATAATATCGCGACCAAACATAATATGCGCTAATCTAAAGCGTCGTCCAACTAAACGACATTGACGCTGAAATAATGCTTGAATTTGCTCTGGACGCGCATTGGTGGCAACATCAAAATCTTTTGGTTGCTTACCCAGTAAAAGATCACGCAAACATCCCCCAACAATATAGGCCTCATAACCATTACGTTGCAGTTTCTCTACAATATAAAGGGCATTTTTACTAAATTGACGAGGATTAATGCCAACCAAGTTTGCTTTGATTGCTTGCTTATGCTGGTTAGAAACCTGTTCTGAGTTTTTAATAGGTTGTGACTGTTTGACAACGCGATTAAGATTAGGCGCTGTTCTTTCAGCTTGTTGAGATTGAGGCTGTTGGTGCTTTTGATTAAACAGCTTTTTTATATAGTTTAAAATAATAAACTCCACAAATAAAACAAGGGACGCATTTAAAAATGCGCCCAACTTTATTATTTACTTGATTATTGTTTAGGGGAAATTAGAAACCCATTTGTTTTTCACGTACTTCCGCTAAGGTTTTGCAATCAATACAAAGATCCGCAGTTGGACGCGCTTCTAAACGGCGAATACCAATTTCCACTCCACAAGAATCACAATAACCGAAGTCTTCGGTATCCAATTTCTTTAATGTATTTTCGATTTTTTTCATTAATTTACGTTCACGATCACGCGCACGTAATTCAAGGCTAAATTCTTCTTCCTGCGTCGCACGATCTGCTGGATCGGGGAAATTTGCCGCTTCATCTTGCATATAAGCAACAGTGCGACTTGCTTCATCCACAATTTGATCGTGCCAAGCTTGCAGGATTTTACGGAAATGAGCGATTTGATTTTCGTTCATGTATTCTTCGCCTTCTTGTTCCTGATATGGCGAAACACCTGCTAACGCTAAAAGGCTTAACGAGGATTTATTTGTGGTCGTCATTTTGTTCTCCAATTCATATTATGCTTGCTTGTGTTTTGTTCCATTCACATCAAACAGGATAAAAAAATGCCCTAATAAATTAGGGGGGAAATTTTGAAGGCGTATAAATATCAGAAGTTGAAACAATAAGCAAATGAAATCGTATAATTTTACATTTTCTTTACTTATTTTGTGATCTTAGTTCCAAAAAACGTGGACTAAATTTGCAGTGACCGATTTTCTATCATTAATTTACCCAAGATAGTTATCAAAAGTGCGGTGGAAAATGGCAAAGTTTTGGTTTGGGCGAATTTTTATTAATCATATTCAAAATTTGATTAACATTGATTGGCTGGTTTATAGCCTAATTCTGTCTGCTATTTCATTGTATTATTTGCCCGAAACTTATTTGCTCTATTGGTGGCAAGCATTAGCATCTGCATTGTTATTTGGCGCTTGTTCTTATTGTTTTAACAAGTGGACGAGAATAAAAAAAGTTGTTCATTTTTTATGTTTATTTTCTCTTACATTAGGTTATTTCCATTTTCATGCTTTATCGTTATTAGCACAGGCGAACTTTACGCCTTATCACCTCAAAGCAAATTTCAAAATTTTAAAAATCCAGCAGCAAAAAGATTATCAAACCTTAATCATTGAATTAAAACAGCCTGATTCGAATTCTCCTCAACGTTTATATACCAATTGGCAAGTAAAGGAAATGCCTAAAATGGGCGAGGTTTGGCAAGGGAATTTGCATATTCGCCCCATTTCTTCCAGATTAAATCAAGGTGGTTTTGATCGACAAGCGTGGTATTTGTCGCAAGGTATTACTGCAACAGCAAGGATAAAAAGTGCGGTGAAAATATCGCAAGATTTTTCTTGGCGAGAAAAATTGTTTGAATCCGTTTTAAAAAAAACGCAAGGTCTAAAACAACAAGGATTATTGCTAGCATTGGGATTTGGCGAGCGTGCCTGGTTAGAGGAAGAAACGAAACAACTTTACCAAAATAGTAATACTGCACATTTGATGGCGATTTCGGGCTTACATATTGGTTTAGCCATGGCGATAGGATTTTGGCTTGGGCGAATAGGGCAGTATTTTTTGCCAACCCATTGGATTACACCGACATTTCCTATTTTGGCAGGATTATTATGCGCTATCATTTATGCTCAATTGGCAGGTTTTGCTGTCCCTACCTTCAGAGCCATTGTCGCACTCTGTTTATTGTCTTTATTTCGGTTGAATAGGGGATATCATCATCTTTGGCAATTGTTTTTTGCGGGTACTGCTTTGTTGTTATGTTGCGATCCCATGATGATTTTATCCACGAGTTTTTATTTATCTGTCGGTGCTGTTGGCAGCCTGTTACTATGGTATCAACTTGTGCCTTTTTCTGTATTCAGTTGGCAAGGCAAAGTATTACCCGCTAAAGTGCGGTGGATTTTTGCTTTGTTTCATTTGCAATGCGGTTTATTTCTCTTTTTTGCCCCCATTCAAGTTGCACTATTTGGCGCTTTTTCTTGGCAATCTTTATTCGCCAATTTATTAATTGTGCCTTTATTTAGCTTTGTTTTAGTACCTATCGTGTTGCTTTCTATTTTGATGCAGGGCGCATTTGAAAGTTGGCAATTTGCGAATTTTATTGCAGAAAAAATAACCTCATTACTCATTTATTTTCAGCAAGGTTGGATCTATTTATCTAATCTACAAATCATGTTTATTACGTTTATTATCTGCGCATGTTGTCTGTTGTGGCTTATTTTGGTTTGTTATCAAGCTAAGCCATTTTATTGGCTACGAAATGGGATGGCGATATTATGCAGCATTTTGTTGGTGAAAATCGCAACAACAATGTGTTTACAACCTGATTGGCGAGTGGAAATGTTGGATGTAGGGCAAGGTTTATCTGTCTTAATTGTCAAAAATCAACGGGGAATTTTATATGATACAGGCGCGAGTTGGGGCAATTCTTCTATGGCGGAGGTGGAAATTTTGCCTTATTTGCGCCGAGAGGGGATTGATTTAGATTATGTTGTGGTGAGCCATGATGACAACGACCATTCTGGTGGTGCGAGGAAAATTCTGCAAGCCTATCCAAATGCGATGTTAATTAGCGCTTCTCAACAAAACTATCAAGAAAAACACCGCACTTTTTGCCAAAAAGATCAAATTTGGCAATGGCAAGGGTTGAAGATTGAAGCGCTTTCACCAACACATGTAGTTGAAAAAGCAAGAAATGCAGATTCCTGTGTATTATTGATTTCTGATCAGAAACATCGTCTTTTATTATTGGGCGATGCGGATACCATAGTCGAACAGCAAATTCTTGCCCGATTTGGTGAGCAATTAGGGGAAATTGATATTTTGCAAGTGGGGCATCATGGCAGTAAAACTTCCACAAGCCAAGCGTTGATAAAGCGAATTGATCCTCAAATTTCATTAATTTCAACCAGTCGTTGGAACCCTTGGCAATTTCCACATTCAGTCGTGTTGCAACGGCTTAAGCAGGCAAAAAGTGCGGTGTATAATAGCGCAGTTTCTGGGCAAGTTTCGCTGCAAATTACGCAAGATGATATAAAAATTAAAACAGCACGTAATAGCTTGAGTCCATGGTATCAACAAATAATAGGGCAAACACAAAGGGATTAATGGGGTTTAATTTGGCTAATTGCGCAAATAATTGTACAATGCGTACAATTTATAACTACAGATCAGATTATGAAAGAAAAAGATATTTCTGTATTTAAAACCTTCAAACGTTTATGGCCTGAAATTGCACCTTTCAAAGCAGGATTGCTCGCCGCAGCAATCACTTTGGTATTAAATGCACTCATTGATTCAGGGTTGATTTATTTATTAAAACCGCTTTTAGATCAAGGCTTTGGACAAGCAGATCATGCTTTCTTAAAGCTGATGTCTTTGTTGATTGTGGTGTTTATATTATTCCGCGGTCTGACCAATTATGTTTCTACTTATTGTTTAGCTTGGGTGTCAGGCAAAGTCGTGATGAATTTACGTCGTCGCTTATTTAAACATTTAATGTTTATGCCAGTGCCTTACTTCGATCAACATCCAACAGGACGTTTATTATCTCGTGTCACCTACGATACAGAAATGGTGGCGAGTTCCTCTTCTAGTGCCTTGGTCACAATTGTTCGTGAAGGTGTCTATTTAATTTCATTATTTGTGGTTATGATCTACACCAGTTGGCAACTCTCCGTCGTGTTATTTGTGGTTGCACCTGTTATCGGCGTGTTAATTGGATTTGTATCGAAAAAATTCCGCCAACTTAGCCGTAATATTCAAGACAGTATGGGCGCCTTGACCATTACCACCGAACAAATGTTAAAAGGGCATAAAGTCGTATTGTCTTTTGGTGGGCAAAAAGTCGAAGAAGCGCGCTTTAACGAAGTGAGTAATGATATGCGTCGTAAAGGCATGAAAATTGTTTCTGCTGACGGTATTTCAGATGGTTTAGTTCAACTCATTGCCTCTTTGGCTCTTTCTGCGGTGCTTTATGTGGCAACTTTTCCTGATGTCATGAGTGAAAATTTGACCGCAGGTTCTTTTACTGTGGTGTTTTCTTCCATGATGGCGATGATGCGTCCGCTAAAATCATTAACCAATGTCAATTCACAATTCCAGCGTGGAATGGCGGCTTGCCAAACCCTATTTGAGTTTTTGGATTTAGAAGAAGAAAAAGATCATGGCACTTATGAAGCAGAGCGTGTGAAAGGTGATGTTCAGTTCAATAATGTCGCTTTTGCTTATCAAGGCAAAGATGAACTCGCGTTAAATCACCTTTCTTTTGATATTCCAGCTGGTAAAACGGTGGCATTGGTGGGGCGTTCAGGTTCAGGCAAATCCACAATTGCTAATTTATTAACTCGTTTTTATGATATCAATCAAGGCGAAATTTTACTTGATGGTGTTAACATCCAAGATTATCGCTTAGCGAATTTGCGTCAACAATGCTCGGTTGTATCGCAACAAGTGCATTTATTTAATGATACCGTTGCCAATAATATTGCTTATGCTGCAACAGATAAATACAGTCGCGAACAAATTATTGAAGCAGCTCGTGCGGCTCATGCGTTGGAATTTATTGAAAAGCTCGACAATGGATTTGATACAGTAATTGGCGAAAATGGGGCGAGTTTATCTGGCGGTCAACGTCAACGTTTAGCCATTGCTCGTGCATTGTTGCGCAACTCGCCGGTTCTCATTTTGGATGAAGCCACTTCTGCGTTAGATACCGAATCAGAACGCGCAATTCAAGCTGCTTTAGATGAGCTTCAAAAAGATCGAACCGTTTTAGTGATTGCACATCGTTTGTCCACAATTGAAAAAGCCGATGAAATAATTGTCATTGAACATGGTGAAATTAAAGAGCGAGGAAGTCATCAAGCATTGTTAGCGCAAAATGGTGCTTATAAGCAATTACATTCAATGCAATTTTCAGGCTAAATAGCCGCTAATATAGGGCGAGGTTAAAACTCGCCCATGGAGCAATAATGAAATTTTGGTATTCTCACTCCTTCATTTCTTACTTACTTTTACCCTTTTCACTGATTTTCTTTATTATCAGTAAGTTACGTCGTTTTTTATTTCAATCTGGCATACTTAAATCCTATAAAGCCCCTGTTCCTGTTATTGTTGTAGGCAATTTATCTGTGGGTGGAAATGGCAAAACGCCAGTCACCATTTGGTTAGTGCAGCAATTGCAACAAAAAGGCATAAAGTGCGGTGTTATTTCACGAGGTTATGGTAGTCAATCTACAACCTATCCATTATTAGTCGATGGAAAAACTGATCCTATTCTGGGGGGCGATGAACCTGTATTAATAGCCAAACGGACGGGTGTTCCTGTTTGTATTTCGCCGAATCGCCAACAGGCAATTGAATTACTGTTACAGCATTTTGATTGTGATCTGATTATTAGTGATGATGGCTTGCAACATTATAAATTACAACGAGATATGGAAATTGTGGTGATGGACGCCAAACGCGGTTTAGGCAATGGATTTATGTTACCAGCGGGTCCGTTACGGGAATTAGCAAGCCGATTAGATGAAGTGGATTTCGTTATTGGCAATGGTGGTGAGAACCAATATACCCACGCGGTTATGCAGCTTGTGCCAGAATATGCGGTTAACTTAGTGACGCAAGAAAAACGATTGTTGTCAGAATTTAATCAAGTTGCAGCTATCGCAGGAATCGGTCATCCGCAGCGTTTCTTTGATATGTTACAAGCCTTAAACATCCATATTATTCAAGCAAAAGCTTTTCAAGATCATCAAAAATTCAGTATGGATTTATTCCAAGAATTTGAAGGCAGCAAGCCATTATTAATGACAGAAAAAGATGCGGTAAAATGTGCTAAATTTGCGCAAGATAATTGGTGGTTTGTTCCAGTAGAAGCAAAAATTTCTGGGCAGAAATTGACCGCGCTTTTAGATAAAATAGTTGAAAAAACTCAAGGATAACAATATGACTCAGTTTACTGTAATTATTCCCGCTCGTTTTTCTTCCACTCGTTTACCAGGCAAACCCTTGGCAGATATCGCAGGCAAACCTATGATTCAACATGTATGGGAAAAGGCCAAGTTATCAGGGGCTAATCGTGTGATTGTAGCGACGGATAATGAAAAGGTACGTGATACAGTAGTGGCTTTTGGTGGCGAAGTTTGTATGACTTCTCCAACGCATAATTCAGGAACGGAACGTTTAGCTGAAGTGGTCGAAAAGCTGGCGATTCCATCGGATGAAATCATTGTAAATATTCAAGGTGATGAGCCATTAATTCCGCCAGTAATCGTCAGCCAAGTGGCAGAAAATTTAGCTAAATATCAAGTCAATATGGCAAGCTTATCAGTGAAATTTGAGAGTGCAGAAGAATTATTTAACCCTAATGCGGTGAAAGTGATTACTGATAAATCAGGCTATGTGTTGTATTTCTCCAGAGCGGTTATTCCTTGGAATCGCGATAAATTCGCCAATTTAAATCAACTGAATTTGAATGAACTTCCATTAGAAGATAATTATTTCCGCCATATTGGCATTTATGCTTATCGCGCAGGCTTTATTCGACAATATGTGCAATGGCAACCAACAGCGTTAGAACAAATAGAAAGCCTCGAACAATTGCGTGTGCTGTGGAATGGTGAAAAAATCCATGTGGAACTCGCAAAAGAAGTACCAGCTGTAGGCGTTGATACACCAGAAGATTTGGAAAAAGTGCGGTCTATTTTGGCTTAGTTTTTCGTAATGAATAAAAAAGGAGCAATAGCTTCTTTTTTATTTGTGAAAAATTAACCGCGCTTTATTGAGTAAAATCAATGATTATATTTCCCTTTACAAGTTATAAATTATCTTTTAATATTTATCTTGTTTTATATTAAAAAATAAGTGGAGATTTTATGAAAAAGGCTTTTTTAGCAACATTATTATGTTCTGTAGCAGCTTCGGTGCAAGCACATCGTGTGTGGATGCAAGCTGATCATACTCATGAAAATGAGATTTTAAAAGCAGATTTAGGCTATGGAGAATTTCCTCATTTAGAGCAAATTCCAGAAAAACGCTTACATTTTTTTGAGCGTGGTGTGACTTTATTTGGTGCTGATGGCAAACAAAAATTGGTGCAAAAAAGCGATAAAAACTATCATTTTGAAACTGCACAGCCAGTAAAAGAAGGAAGCTATATTTTAGCCGGTGAATATAAACCAACATTTTGGTCTAAAAATGCAGAGGGTTGGAAACAGGCTGATATGAAAAATATGGATAAACCAACTTACTGTGAATTGACCTCAATGTATGGCAAAAATATTGTGAATGTAGGCCATGAAAGTGCGGGTAAAGATGTCATTAGTAAGCCAATTGGTCACCAATTAGAAATCGTACCATTAGATAATCCAGCCAATATTAATGTTAGTGATTTATTTAAAGTAAAAGTACTTTATCGTGGTGAGCCATTACCAAATGTGACTTTAACTGCAACCTTTGATGGCTTTGATACAGCAGATCACAGTAAAACTCATAAAGTTGAAGCACAAGCATTCTCAGATGTGACTGCAGACGATGGCACAGTAAATATTATTCCATTACGTCAAGGTTTTTGGAAAGCACAAGTGACTTATGAAGTGCCGTTTAAAGATCCTGCACAATGCCAAGTAGAGAAACATTACGCGACATTAACTTTTGATATTGGTAGAACATATCACTAATTGCCTAAGTTGAAATCAATTCATCAATTTGGCATAATTACTCGGAGAGCAAGCCTGATAAACCCTTGTGAATAGACAAGGGTTTTCTTTATTTAGTGAATACTATGTTCGATTATAAACCCTTCTTAAAAAATGTGCCTCATCACCCTGGTGTTTATCGAATGTTCGATAAAAGCGATACAGTGATTTATGTTGGCAAAGCAAAAGATCTGAAAAAACGTTTATCGAGCTATTTTCGTACAACATTAAGTAGTAAAAAAACAGAAGCCTTAGTGGCAGCAATTGAACGAATTGAAACCACGATAACCAGTTCAGAAACAGAAGCCTTATTATTAGAACATAATTACATTAAAACCTATCAACCTCGTTATAACGTCTTATTACGAGATGATAAATCCTATCCTTATATTCTATTAACTCAAGAACGACATCCTCGTATCACTGCTTATCGTGGTGCCAAAAAAATTAAAGGCGAATATTTTGGGCCTTATCCCCATGCAAGTGCGGTGCGAGAAACTCTTTCTTTGTTACAAAAACTGTTTCCCATTCGTCAATGTGAAAATTCAGTGTATAAAAATCGTTCTCGCCCTTGTTTACAATATCAAATTGGACGTTGCTTGGCTCCTTGTGTCTCTGGCATTGTGAGTGATGAGGATTATGAGCAGCAAGTGGAATATGCGCGTTTATTTCTACAGGGCAAAGATCAGCAAGTTTTGGATCATTTAATCAAAAAAATGGAGCAGGCGAGCGTAGAGCTTGATTTTGAAAATGCCGCTCGCTTTCGAGATCAAATCCAATCTGTGCGTTCCGTTATTGAAAAGCAATTTGTGAGCAATGAAGGATTGGATGATATGGATATTATCGCGATCGCTTATCAATCGGGCATAGCTTGTGTTCAAGTGTTATTTATTCGACAAGGCAAGATTTTAGGTAATCGTAGCTATTTCCCTAAGGTGCCAGCAAATACGGATTTGACAGAATTGATCACTACTTTTGTCGGTCAGTTCTATTTACAAGCTCATCAAGGAAGAACTGTTCCGAATAGTATTGTGATAGACAATAAAATTGAAGAAAAACATGAGTTAGCTACTTTGTTATCTGAACAAGCAGGGCGAAAAGTGGCTATCCAAGATAACGTAAAAGGGCAGAAAAGCAAATATGTGCAGTTGGCGCAAATGAATGCCAAAGCAGCATTAAATCTAAAACTCAAAGAAAGTAGTTTAATCAGCGAACGTTATCAAGCCTTGCAGAATTTATTACAGATTGACGAAATTCGACGGATGGAATGTTTTGATATTAGTCATACCATGGGAGAACAAACCATTGCTTCTTGCGTTGTTTTTAATCAAGATGGGGCAATGAAATCGGATTATCGTCGCTTTAATATTGAGGGGATTACTGGTGGGGATGATTATGCTGCAATGGAAATGGCATTGAAGAAACGCTATGACCGAGATTTAGAAGAAGATAAAGTGCCTGATGTTATTTTTATTGATGGTGGTAAAGGGCAACTTAATCGAGCATTACAGGTTTTTGAACAGCTTCAAGTAAAATGGGATAAAAATAGACCGCACTTAATTGGTGTAGCAAAAGGTGTGGATCGACGAGCGGGGCAGGAAACCTTAATTTTGAGCAAACAAGGCAAAGAAATTCATTTGGATCCTGATGATTTAGCATTGCATTTAATTCAATATATTCGTGATGAAAGCCATAACCATGCCATTACAGGACATCGCAAGAAACGCCAAAAAGCCTTCACGCAAAGTGGGTTAGAAACTATAGCAGGCGTAGGAGCAAAACGCCGCCAAGCATTATTGAAATATTTAGGTGGTATGCAAGGGGTGAAAAATGCGAGCCTTGATGAAATCGAGTCTGTGCCAGGGATTTCTAAAACGCTGGCGGAAACCATTTTTGAAACCTTGCAAAATTGATATGAGGTAATGATGACAGACATTGAAATTCATCCTTTTGAGCCGATTTTGCCTCGAAAAGCGAAAGTCATGATGATGGGGACTTTTCCGCCACCGCCAGATAAATGGAGTATGAATTTTTATTATCCTAATTTCCAAAATGATATGTGGCGTATTTATGGTTTGGTGTTTTTTAATGACAAGCAATATTTTCAAGTTGAAGGTGAAAAGCGTTTTGATGCGGAAAGGATAAGGGCTTTTTTATATGATAAAGCGATAGCTTCTTGCCCAGCAGTATGGAAAGCTATTCGAGAGCAAGGCAATGCTTCGGATAAATTTTTGAAAATTGTTGAGCCAATCGATTTAGCTTGGGTATTAGAACAGGTTCCTGAATGTGAATGGATTTTTACAACAGGTGGTAAAGCAACGGAAGCTTTGTTTCATTTAACACCAGAGAAATTAAAAGAACCTAAAACGAATGAATTTATTGATTTTCCTTTTGCGGATCGAACGTTAAAATTATATCGAGTCCCCTCTAGTTCAAGGGCTTATCCTTTAAGTTTAGAGAAAAAAGCGGCAGCTTATCGTCAATTTTTTCAATTGGCAGGCGTGTTATAAGGAATAAACTATGTTAGATCAAGAATTATTAGGCTTAACTCATGAGCAACAACAGGCTGCTGTGGAGAAAATCCAGCAGCTTAGTGAACAAGGTGTTCCCATTGGGCAAGCGATTAAAATGGTGGCAGATGAATTACGCCAACAATATCAGCAACAAAAATAAGCATTTTGCTTAATTGATTTGAGCAGATTACAATAATCCCATCTTGCAAAGATGAATGAATTTTTAGAGGGAAAAATGGATAAAAAATTAACCGCACTTCAAACAGAGAGCATTAGTTGCCAGATTGATGATGTGCGATTGACACAATATAGTCATGGGGCTGGTTGAGGCTGTAAAATTTCTCCTAAGGTGTTAGGGACAATTTTACAAACGCAATTAGAGCCTTTTATCGATCCGAATTTATTAGTGGGACATGATACTGCAGATGACGCGGCTGTATATGATATTGGCAACGGGGTTGGCATTATTAGTACCACAGATTTTTTTATGCCAATAGTTGATGACCCTTTTGATTTTGGCCGCATTGCAGCAACTAATTCTATTAGCGATATTTATGCGATGGGCGGGAAACCCATTATGGCAATTGCGATTTTAGGATTTCCAATAAAATCATTGCCTGCTGAAGTGGCGCAACAAATTATTGAAGGTGGTCGTTTTGCTTGCAGAGAAGCGGGTATCGCTTTAGCAGGTGGACATTCTATCGATGCACCAGAGCCTATTTTCGGTTTGGCTGTAACGGGCACAATTGCCACCGAAAAAGTGAAGAAAAATGCTTCTGCGCAAGCCGGTTGTTCTCTTTATTTAAGTAAACCCTTGGGTATTGGTATTTTAACGACGGCAGAAAAGAAAGGGAAATTATTGGCTGAACACAAAAATGTCGCCACTGAAGCCATGTGCCAACTCAATAAAATCGGCTCATTATTAGCTGATATTCCGGGTGTTGAAGCCATGACCGATGTAACAGGTTTTGGTTTGTTGGGGCATTTGATCGAAATGTGCGAGGGAGCTGATTTAAACGCGGAAATTCAATTTAGCCAAATTAAAACCCTTGAAGGCACATTGGATTATATTGAACAAGGTTGTATTCCAGGAGGAACAAGTCGTAATTTTGACAGCTATGGAACAAAGGTATCTGCTTTAACTGACGTGCAAAAAGCGATTTTATGTGATCCTCAAACCTCAGGAGGTTTACTTGTTGCGATTCAACCAGAAGGAGAAGCGCAAGCTTTACAAGCTGCACAACAACTCGGTATTGAATTAACAAAAATCGGACATTTATTTAAGGATCCAAAAAGCGCGGTGCAAATTTCTGTTGTTTCTTAATTTAAGCATAAAAAAACCGCTATCTAAATCAGATAGCGGCGAACTTTATAAAAAATTCTGAAAAAGACGACTGACATATAGAGAATCAAGATATGCAGTGCACTAGCAATTACTCAGACTCACAATTTTTCAAATAGTTCAGATTTTTTTCATATTTTGTAAAAAATTTTCAATTTGTTGTTCAATCCCTTCAGAATCAAGCTGTAATTCAGCTAGCATTTCTTGTTGTGTACCTTGCGGAATGAAGAAATCAGGCAAACCAAGCTGTAAAAGTGCGGTGGATTTTTGCAAACTATTTAAGGTTTCTGCAACAGCACTACCTGCACCACCTTGAATTGCATTTTCTTCTAAGGTAACAATGAGATTGTGTGATTGAGCTATTTCCTCAATGCGCGCGATATCCAATGGTTTCACAAAACGCATATCAATGACGGTTGCATTTAATTTATCTGCCACTTCTTTGGCGTAAGGCAATAGAGTACCAAAATTCAGGATGGCGATATTTTCGCCTTGACGAATTAATTTGGATTGACCAATCTTGAGCCGTTGTAATGGCTCAAGTTCTACGCCAATGGCATTACCTCTCGGATAACGAACCGCAGCTGGTTTTCCACAACGATAACCCGTATAGAGCATTTGGCGGCATTCATTTTCATCACTTGGCGTCATAATGATCATGTTTGGAATACAACGCATAAAACTGAGATCAAAAGCACCTTGGTGAGTTTGTCCATCAGCCCCTACAATGCCTGCTCGATCAATGGCAAACAACACTGGTAGGTTTTGAATGGCAACATCATGAATAAGCTGATCGTAAGCGCGTTGCAAAAAGGTTGAGTAAATAGCGACCACTGGTTTATAACCGCCAATAGCTAAGCCAGCTGCTAAGGTAACAGAATGTTGTTCAGCAATCGCAACATCGAAATATTGCTCAGGAAAACGCTCCGAAAACTCTACCATGCCAGAACCTTCTCGCATTGCAGGGGTGATACCAATGAGTTTGGGATCCTGTTCAGCCATTTCGCATAACCAATCGCCAAAAATTTTGGAATAAGTTGGTTTACTATTGGATTTAGGCAATTGATTACAAGTTGGATCGAATTTCGGTACGCCATGATAACCAACAGGATCTTCTTCCGCTGGTGCATAGCCTTTTCCTTTTTTAGTTCTAATATGTAAAAACTGCGGTCCTTTCAGTTCACGCATATTAGTGAGTGTTGCCACTAATTCTTCAATATTATGTCCATCAATAGGGCCAATATAGTTAAAACCTAAGGCTTCAAATAAGGTACTTTCAGGCGAGAACACCACACCTTTCATGTGTTCTTCGGTTTTTTTCATGAAATTCTTAATGGTCGGCACTTTATCCAGAATTTTTTTACTGCCATCTCTTACAGTGGAATAAAGTGAACCAGAGAAAATACGAGCTAGGTGGTTGTTTAAGGCGCCGACATTTTTAGAAATAGACATTTCGTTATCATTTAAGATAACCAGCATGTCTGTATGTAGTGCGCCTGCATGGTTTAAAGCTTCAAATGCCATGCCGGCTGTAATCGCGCCATCGCCAATCACACAAACGGTTTTACGCCCCGCATTTTCTTTTTCTGCTGCAATAGCAACACCTAAACCTGCACTAATTGAGGTGGATGAATGACCTACGCTTAATACATCAAATTCACTTTCTTCACGCCATGGAAAAGGATGAATTCCTCCTTTCTGACGAATAGAAGGCATTTGTTCACGACGACCGGTGAGAATTTTATGTGGATAGGCTTGATGACCCACATCCCAAATTAATTGATCAAAAGGCGTTTTATAAACATAGTGCAGTGCAACGGTGAGTTCAACACAGCCTAAGCCAGATGCGAGATGTCCGCTGCTTTGGCTAACGCTTTCGAGTAAATATTGTCTTAATTCATCGCAAACTTGAGGAAGTTCATCTTTAGTTAATGTGCGTAAATCATCTGGAGAGTCAATTTTTGAAAGTAGGCTGTAATTTGTCATAAGTTACGAATAATAAAATGATTTTTTAGCTAGGAGCCATTCTACTTTATTTTTCAAGGAATGTTAAAAATTTTTCCCAAAAATGAAGGGGGAGTGTCCCCCATTAATGATTGTTTGATTTGAAAAGTGCGGTTAATTTCGACGATGAATGATAAATTCCGCCAATGCTCTTAATGCACTGGTATCAAAGGGAATTTCATCTAAATTTTGCACCGCAGTTTGATAGAGTTCTAGCGTTTTTTGTTTTGCGCCATCAAGTCCGAGCAGTTTAGGATAGGTGCTTTTGTCTAAATCCAAATCAGAACCCACCGGTTTACCAATTTCTGCTTGGTTACCTTCAATATCTAAAATGTCATCTTGCACCTGAAACGCCAATCCAATTGCAGCAGAGTAGCGATTGAGTTTTTCCGCTAATTGATCATCCTCAAAATGAGGGGAGCAAATAAAGCCCATGGTCATTGCTGCCGATAATAATGCCCCTGTTTTGTTGCGGTGGATGGTTTCTAATTCAGGTAAGGAAACCTGTTTGTGTTCGGCAAGTAAGTCTAAACTTTGCCCTAAACACATGCCTTTTACACCCGAGGCTTGGCTTAATACTTGCACTAAACGCAACTTTTGTTGTGCGGAAAGTGCGGTGGATTTTGTGATAATTTCAAACGCAAAAGCTTGTAAGGCATCGCCAGCTAAAATTGCAGTAGCATGATCAAAGGCAATGTGGCAAGTAGGTTGACCACGACGGAGTTCGTCATTGTCCATGGCAGGTAAATCGTCATGAATTAACGAATAGGCATGGATACATTCAATTGCCGCTGCTGCATAATCAAGCTGTGACATTTCTGCCCCTAGCATACGTCCTGTAGCATAAACTAAAAATGGGCGGATTCGCTTTCCACCCAATAATAAACCATATTTCATAGCATCTGCCAAAGGCGATGAATGGCTATCAATATCAGCAAATTGCGTCAGCATAAAGTCGTTAATACGCTGTTGAATTTGTTGTAAATCTTGTTGAAATTGATACATATTTCACCGCACTTTTATTGTTCAGGCTCGTAATCTGCAAGCTCAGCTTGATCATTCTTCTGTAACAAAATTTGAATTCGTTGCTCTGCTTGTTGCAAACGTTGTTGTCCTAATTTTGCTAACTGAATCCCTTCTTCAAAGGCTTTTAACGCATCTTCAAGGGGCAAATCGCCACTTTCTAATTGCGTCACGACGGTTTCTAATTTGGCAACTGTCGTTTCAAAATCAAGATTTTCTGCTTTACGAGCCATGCTGTTATCCTTTGCTATTCAATAGGTTTGCGTATTTTACAATAATGTCTTGCCTTAGCCAATCACTTCAGGCAACCATCCTTGTTGAATTAAGAAAGGAACGATAACAATAAAGACACCAATCACTAAAGCAAGAATTAATGCAGTATAGCCACCTTTTACGCGATAAGGCAGTCTAGGCATAGTTGCACGCAATTTCCATACCATTGCGATAGGTAATACGATAGCGTAGAACGCAAACATTTGTCCTGCATAACCTAGTGCAGTAACGAAGCCTTTTGGATAGAAAAAGGCGAATAACATAGGAGGAATAAAGGTTAATAAGCCTAAAGAAATACGGTTAGTTGGAAGATGTATGCGTTTAAATAAATCTTCGATACTTTCTAATAAACCAAGGGCAACACCAAGGAACGAAGTAATCAATGCCAATGCCGAGAATAAACGTACCATACCACTGATCATATTGCTGCCTGTCATTTGGCGAACAGCTTCGGCTAAACCATTAAGTGTAGGATCTTTGGCTAAAATTTGTAGGAATTCTGTTTGGCTAAGCACACCATGGGTTGCTAGTTGCCATAAAATGTAAGCCACTAATGGAATAGCTGTACCAATTAAGATGGAAATACGAAGTGCTTTGACATTACCTTCTAAGTATTTATTCAGGCTTGGGATGGAACCATGAAAACCGAATGCGGTAAAGAAGATTGGGCTAGCGGAGATTAATAGCGCATTATCAATCGGCATTTCGGTCAGATTTTCTAAACGAATGTTAGGTAAGAGTAAAAACAATACCAAAATAAAGGCTGCGATTTTACTCATAAATAAAATGCGATTAGCGATATCGACACTACCTGTACCAATCACGACGAAAGTCCCGAAAACAACAGTAAAAATCACACCTGCGATACGAGAAGTAGTTTCGGCATCACCAATTGTTGGCATCACGCCTGCAAGGATTGCACTACCGCCAGAAACATAAGCGGACAAAATCGCATATAAGAATACCATTAGTACTGTGGTTGAAAGCACGCGCCCAAAGGTGCCGTAATATTTTTCTGCAAGGGTGCCAAGTCCAGCATCGCTGTCAACTGTTTGATACACCTCGACAAATAATAATGCACTGAACGCCAATAATGCCCATAATGCAATTAAAAGAACGACAGTAAAGCCGAAACCAATACCAGCGGAAGTTAATGGCATGGCTAACATTCCACCACCAATAGTTGTTCCCGCAACAATTAATGTACTACCTAATGTTTTATTTTTCATAAAAACTCCGTTTATAACAATAATGTGCGTACTTTATCATAAATAAAAATAAAATGTAACGTATTATTTCCTGTGTAAATTATATTTTACATTAAGTTCTATAGGGAGAGAAACTGGGATTTTTTCCGCTTAATGCGCAAAATTGCGGTATAATGCGCAAAATTTTTTTCTAATTGAGATAAATATGAAATTTATTATTAAACTTTTCCCTGAAATTATGATTAAAAGCGATACGGTTCGTAAGCGCTTTATTAAGATCTTAACGAGTAATATTCGTAATGTGTTGGATAAACATGATGATACGGTGGCAGTGGTGCGCCATTGGGACTACATTGAAGTGCGGTCAAAAAATGAAGAAAATCGACCGCACTTAATTGAATTATTACAGCGTATTCCGGGTATTCACCATTTTTTAGAAGTGGAAGAAACCGAATTTACCGATCTACATCATATTTTTGAGCAAACCTTAGAACGAGTAAAAGACAGTTTAGAAGGAAAAACCTTCTGCGTGAGAGCAAAGCGTAAAGGGCATCATAGTTTTAGTTCATTAGAAGTGGAACGCTATGTGGGCGGTGGCTTAAACCAACATATTGACAGCGCAAAAGTGAAATTAAAAAATCCTGATGTAACGGTGCGTATTGATATCGATCACGATAAGTTGCTTTTTATTAAACAACGTTATGAAGGCTTGGGCGGTTATCCAATTGGCACACAAGAAGATGTGTTGTCCTTAATTTCTGGTGGCTTTGACTCTGGTGTATCAAGCTATATGCTCATCCGTCGTGGTTCTCGCGTGCATTATTGCTTCTTTAATTTAGGGGGGGCAACCCATGAAATTGGTGTGAAGCAAATGGCGTATCATATTTGGCAACGTTATAGCCC
The DNA here is from genome assembly GCF_052384575.1 of Reella acinonychis. Classification (GTDB taxonomy): domain Bacteria; phylum Pseudomonadota; class Gammaproteobacteria; order Enterobacterales; family Pasteurellaceae; genus JBQSUQ01. Next base: position 161,300 of record NZ_JBQSUQ010000004.1, read on the forward strand.
TTCTCATAAAGTGCGTTTTATCGCCATTAATTTTGAACAGGTAGTGGGCGAAATTCTTGAAAAAGTAGATAACGGGCAAATGGGCGTGGTGCTCAAACGCATGATGGTGCGAGCGGCGAGTCTTATTGCACAACGTTTTGCTATTGAAGCTATTGTGACTGGCGAAGCGTTAGGACAAGTATCTAGTCAAACACTCACCAACTTACGCTTAATTGATGAGGCGGCAAGTGCTTTAGTTTTGCGTCCGTTAATTACTCATGATAAAGAGCAAATTATTGCGATGGCAAAAGAAATTGGCACTGATGATATTGCTAAATCTATGCCAGAATTTTGTGGCGTGATTTCTAAAAATCCAACGGTGAAAGCGATCAGAGAAAAAATTGAAACAGAAGAAGGCCATTTTGATTTTTCAATTTTAGAAAGTGCGGTGCAAAATGCACAAATTTTGGATATTCGTCAAATTGCAGAGCAAACAGAAAAAGAAGTGGTAACAGTAGATACTGTTTCTGTATTAGCTGAAAACGATGTGATTTTGGATATTCGCAGTCCAGAAGAAACGGAAGAAAATCCTTTGTTATTAGCGGACCGAGAAATTCAATTAATGCCGTTTTATAAATTAGCTTCACAATTTGCGAGTCTAGATCAAAGCAAAAATTATGTGTTGTACTGCGAACGTGGTGTGATGAGTAAATTACAGGCGCTATATTTAAAAGAAAATGGCTTTAATAATGTCACTGTATTTAAAATGAAAGCCTAGTTAATATTCAGAGGAAATAAAAAGTGCGGTAGAAAATACCGCACTTTTTTTATGAAGAAAATTATTTACGTTTTTTACCCGCTTGGCGTGCTTTAAAACGTGGGTTTTCTTTATTGATCACATAAATTACACCATGACGGCGTACCACTTTACAGCCAGGATGACGTGTTTTAGCACTTTTTAATGAAGCAAGAACTTGCATGGTTTGTTATCCTTTTATTTTGTTTTTAATGAACCAAATGATGAATAGCGTTGTGCGAAGTCGCTTGCTTTGCCTTCATTATTAATTTGACGTGTTTTACCTGTGTAGAATGGGTGTGAAGCTGAGGAAGTATCACACATAAACACTGGGTATTCGTTACCATCTTCCCATTTCATTGTTGAAGTTGTTCTTGCGCAAGAACGGATTAAAAAGCCTTGCTTTGCATTGCTATCATAAAATAGTACGGTACGATAATTTTCTGGATGAATCCCTTTTTTCATAAAATCCTCTTGTTATTTTTTAATGATAAATAAGTGGGTGAATTATACAAAAAGAAAGCGATTTGGCAAGTGTTATTTTTCAATAAAAAATAAGATTGGGATTTATTTGCTTGAAAAAAAGGCCTCAATAGGCTGATCTTCAAATAAAGGAATAGGTTTGAATGGCATTTTTTGTGGTTGTAATGTGAGAGGATAAGTGCGTTTTCGTGCAACAACAACGGTTAATGGTGCAGTACAACAATTGCCAATATGCTGTTTTTGTAAGATGTCAAAATTCAGTAATTCTAACCAATCGATAATTCGAAAAAGAAAAAATTTACGGAACATAAAAGAATCAGTCTTATCTTTGGCGAGGTTCTGTTTAAACAACAATGGACTGCAAGGATTAAATACAGATAAAAAAAGATAACCATCATCGGTGAGAATACGTTGGATTTCCCGTAAAAGTTGATGAGGATCTTGAACAAAATTTAAGGTATTTGCGAGAAGGCAAGCATCAATAGATTGTGATTCAAAAGGGATTTCATCTAGTGTATTTTGTAATAAATAGCCTTGATTTTGTTGAGAAAGTGCGGTGAGTTTTGACGTAATTTCTGGGCTAATAACGGTATGATAAGGTGCAGTCATCTGGCAATCTAATTCTGCGCTTAATCCGCCAATGCGAAGCAATTGTTGTCCTACAATCTTGTGTGCCCAACGGGAAAAATACGCACTCAGTATTGCACAATATTGTTGACCATGCTGTAATTGTTGCCAACTTGTTGGCAATTTAAGTGCTTGCTCAGACTTTGCTTGCCAGTTCATTTTATTTACCTAAAGAGAAAAAATCATGTTAGTACCTATTGCTGCACTTAATGATAACTATATTTGGGTTTACGGACGAGAAAATTTATCCGTAATTGTGATCGATGTACCAGAAATAAACCATTTATTGCCTTTTATTAAACAAAATGGCTATACCATTGAGGCATTATTATTGACTCACAACCACCGTGATCATGTGGGTGGCGTGGCAGATTTTAAGCTAGCTTTTCCTGATGTGGCGATTTATGGCCCTTCAGAATGTGCGGATGTGGGTGTTCATCATATTGTTAATGAAGGACAGATCCAGTTAGCAAATTATCACATTCAGGTTATTCCTACGGGTGGACATACTACGAATCATGTGAGTTATCTTGTAGATCAGCACTTATTTTGCGGCGATACGTTATTTTCAGCAGGCTGTGGACGTGTTTTTACGGGCGATTACGCACAAATGTTTGATTCTATTCAACGTTTAAATCAATTGCCCGATGAGGTTATTATATGCCCGGGACATGAATATACTTTATCTAACCTTGCTTTTGCTGAAACAGTGATAAAAGATAAAAGTGCGGTACAAAAACAACGAGTTTTAGTGGAAAAATTAAGGGCAAACCAGCAAGCCAGTTTGCCCACAACATTGGGTTTAGAGCGGCAAATCAATCCGTTTTTACAAGTAAAAACTTTGCAAGAATTCACCGCACTTCGTCAGGCTAAGGACCATTTTTAACGCTATTATTCCGCATAAAGTGCGTTGTAAAATTGATTTTCAAATTGCACAAGGGGCGCACGTTTGGTTTTGCTTTCCAGCTCTCCAGTTGAGTAACCATTAATAAATTGGACGAAAGCGATTTTCTCGCCTCGAGCATTGGTCATAAAGCCCGCTAAATTATAAACGCCTTTTAACGATCCTGTTTTGGCAATCACATTTTTTACTAATGGCGGTTGAATTAAACCGCCGCGTCCACTAATGGTGCCATCAACACCTGCAATAGGGAAGGTTTCTAATAAATTGAGTTTATCTTCATTTTTCGCAATATATTCTAAAGTTTGCAACAAAATGTTCGGATCCACTAAATTATGGCGGGATAAACCTGAGCCGTCAGCCACAATCGCATTATTAAATTTAATGCCAGCTTTGCTAAGCACTTGTTTCATTGCCATAGTGCCCAATTGGAAACTAGCCGGGCGTTTGTAGGTTTCGTAAGCAATGGTGCGGAATAAAGCATCGGCAATTTGGTTATCCGATTTTTTCATCATTTTTTTTAATAATTGTGGTAAGGGTTTGGATAAATGCTGAGCTAATAAAGTACCTGTTTGTTGCGGTCTATGTGGAATTTGAACCTGACCACTAAATTGAATGCCTAAACGTTTTAATTGGCGTTGAATAATGGCTGCCGCATAAGCATCAGGATCTTGCACCGCGAAACTTAAGCCAAAAGGTTTATTTTGGCGAGCCATACAACCTTTGATTTGATAGCGATTATTATCATGCACAACTGCATCAAGCTGACAATATGCCGCCTCTTTTGCATCCACCACTTTTACTTGCCCAAACACTTGAATAGGGAATTGGGATGGCACATTAAATTTCACATTTTCACCAATGGATAAATTGGCATCTAAATCCACATAAAAGCAGTTATTATCGATATTTGCAGCGGCTGGTGGCGAATTAAAGCACATGGTTAAATCATTCCAAATCCACCCTAAGCCGCGATCATGACTGGCAAAAATAGAGGTGTCTAAGATGAGATTGCCGTTAATTTTTTGAATATTTTGTTTTTTTAATTGAGCTAATAAGTTGTAGAGCTCTCCACTAGATAAATCAGGATCGCCAGTAAATTTAACTATTAAGTCACCATTTAATGTGGCATTTTGAATTTTTCCGTTGGTCAGTAAACTGGTGCGAAATTGGAATTGATCGCTAAGACTGAGTTTAGCAGCAAGTGCGGTAAATACTTTCTGCGTGCTGGCTGGCAACATAAAGGTATCGGCATTATAGCTTGCAATAATGTTATTTTGATTAAGATTTTTTGCCACAACACCTAAACTCGCGCCCTGTGGTAAATGTTGAGCAATTTGAGCAACATCCACTTGAGCAATAACATTAGCCGAAAATAAAAGACTGGAAAAAAGCCATTTTTTAGTAAGATTTAACATAGTAAATTGTGCTTAATAGTTGCTATTTTTTTTTAGACGAACAATAATAGATCCCGAATGAAATTGAGTAAATCAATTTCTTTATATTTACGATTTATTTTGCTAACTACGACATTGTTTTGCAATGCCGTAGTTTTGTTTTTATCTAAAAAGGATGATTATGAAACAAATTCCAATGACAGTTCGTGGCGCTGAGCTACTAAGAGAAGAATTGGATTTCTTAAAAAATACCCGCAGACCAGAGATTATTAAAGCAATTGCTGAAGCACGCGAACATGGTGATTTAAAAGAAAATGCAGAATATCATGCAGCTCGTGAGCAGCAAGGTTTTTGTGAAGGGCGTATTCAGGAAATCGAAGGTAAATTAGCCAATAGCCAAGTAATTGATGTCACCAAAATTCCAAATAATGGCAAAGTTATTTTCGGTGCTACCGTTGTGTTAGTAAATGTGGCAACGGAAGAAGAGGTAACTTATCGTATTGTGGGTGATGATGAAGCGGATATTAAATCGGGATTAATTTCAGTAAATTCACCGATTGCGCGCGGTTTAGTTGGTAAAGAAATTGACGATGCAGTGAGTATCACAACTCCAGGTGGCGTCGTTGAATTTGAAATTATTGAAGTGGATTATGTATAACAATTATCCCCTGCAAGCAGGGGATAATAAAAAGTGCGGTTAAAAATTCATTATTTTTTAGGGAGTGAAATTTTAGTTTCTTCACTTGGACGATAAAGCACTAAAATATGTCCAATGGCTTGCACTGACGCAGCACCCGTTTCTCTGCAAATTGCATCGATGATTAATTGTTTAGTTTCACGATCTGAACCTGCAATTTTTACTTTAATTAATTCGTGGTGGTTGAGTGCGTTATCAATTTCAGCTAACACACCTTCAGTTAAGCCGTTTCCGCCGAGCATAACAACGGGATTTAAATGATGTGCTAATCCCTTTAAAAATTGTTTTTGTTTAGTTGATAATGTAATTGACATAAATAATCCTAAAAAAGTCATGTAATTTGTCATGAAATTGCTGACAAATGGTTGAATTGCATAATTCTAACCTCATATTAAGAAAAATGCCAAAAGTTTATAACAATGGGAAGAAAAAGATCGGCAAGTTCAAGCCGTTGGTTAAATGAACATTTTAAAGATCAATTTGTGCAAAAAGCACATAAACAAAAGCTGCGTTCTCGTGCTTATTTCAAATTAGATGAAATTCAACAAACAGATAAGTTGTTTAAGCATGGAATGACTGTGGTCGATTTAGGCGCTGCGCCAGGCGGTTGGTCACAATATGTGGTTACGCAAATTGGTGGTAAAGGACGAGTGATTGCTTGTGATATTTTAGAAATGGACCCTATTGTTGGGGTTGATTTCTTGCAAGGCGATTTTCGTGATGAAAATGTGTTGGCTGCATTATTAGAACGTGTTGGTGAAGAGAAAGTGGATGTGGTGATGTCGGATATGGCACCAAATTTTAGTGGTATGCCATCTGTTGATATTCCACGAGCGATGTATCTTGTTGAACTTGCGTTAGATATGTGTAAACAAGTACTTGCACCAAAAGGCAGTTTTGTGGTCAAAGTATTCCAGGGAGAAGGATTTGATGAATATTTGCGTGAAATTCGTTCTCTGTTTAGCGTAGTGAAAGTGCGTAAACCCGAAGCATCTCGTGATCGTTCACGAGAGGTTTATATTGTCGCTACTGGTTATAAGCATTAAATGAATTATTGTTTTTATAAACGATGAGTTTATAGTAAGCTAGTAACAATTTATTAACTTTTTAAATAACGAGGTCAACCCTTGAAAGATATGGTGAAAAATATTGCCCTATGGGTAGTTGTTGCGGTTGTAATGATAACAGCCTATCAAGGTTTCAATTCTTCTGATTCAGGCAATCGTATTGACTATACGACATTTATGACAGATGTTGAAAACCAACAAATTTCTCAAACCAAATTTAATGAAATTGGTGAGATTTTTGTGACGAAGAAAGATGGAACACGTTATACAACCGTTCTACCAACACCATTAGAAGATCGTCAGATTTTAAATGACTTATTGAAACAAAAAGTCAAAGTGGAAGGGGCATTACCAGAACAACGTGGTCTTTTATCACAGATTTTAATTTCTTGGTTCCCAATGCTATTTTTAGTGGGTGTTTGGATTTTCTTTATGCGTCAAATGCAAGGTGGTGGCGGTAAAGCGATGAGCTTTGGTAAAAGCCGCGCTAAAATGTTGACCAAAGAGCAAATCAATACCACATTTGCCGATGTTGCAGGCTGCGATGAAGCAAAAGAAGAAGTCGCGGAAATTGTTGATTTCTTACGTGACCCTAGCAAATTCCAAAAACTAGGTGGGAAAATTCCTAAAGGCGTATTAATGGTTGGGCCTCCAGGTACGGGTAAAACCTTGATTGCTAAGGCAATTGCTGGTGAAGCAAAAGTACCATTTTTTACTATTTCAGGATCTGATTTCGTAGAAATGTTTGTGGGGGTTGGTGCTTCTCGTGTACGTGATATGTTTGAACAAGCGAAGAAAAATGCACCTTGCTTAATTTTTATTGATGAAATTGATGCTGTTGGTCGCCAACGTGGCGCGGGTTTAGGTGGTGGTCATGATGAACGTGAACAAACCCTCAACCAAATGCTCGTTGAAATGGATGGTTTTGAAGGCAAAGAAGGCATTATCGTTATTGCCGCTACAAACCGACCAGATGTATTAGACCCTGCACTTGTGCGTCCAGGACGTTTTGACCGTCAAGTTACTGTTGGTTTACCTGATGTTCGTGGTCGTGAACAAATCTTAAAAGTGCATATGCGTAAAGTTCCTTTAGCAGAGGATGTGGATGCCATGACTCTAGCTCGTGGAACTCCTGGTTATTCTGGTGCAGACTTAGCGAATTTAGTCAATGAAGCGGCATTATTTGCTGCGCGTACTAATAAACGTGTTGTGAGTATGCTTGAGTTTGAAAAAGCGAAAGATAAGATCAATATGGGACCTGAGCGTCGTACTATGATCATGACAGAAAAAGAAAAAGAAGCCACTGCCTATCATGAGGCAGGACATGCTATTGTGGCTTATTTAGTACCAGAACATGATCCTGTGCATAAAGTCACTATCATTCCACGTGGTCGGGCATTAGGTGTGACCTTCTATTTACCAAAAGGTGATCAAGTGAGTTTCAGCCAAAAACAATTGGAAAGTAGACTTTCTAGTCTTTATGCTGGTCGTTTAGCAGAAGAACTGATTTATGGTGAAGAAAACATTTCTACTGGTGCTTCCAATGATATTAAAGTGGCAACAAATATTGCGCGTAATATGGTTACCCAATGGGGATTCTCTGAAAATCTAGGGCCAATTCTTTATACAGAAGATGAAGGCGAAGTCTTCTTAGGTCGTTCAATGGCAAAAGCTAAACATATGTCTGATGAAACGGCTCATACGATTGATGAAGAAGTGCGTGCAATAGTGGCGCGTAACTACGAACGAGCAAGACAAATTTTGCTTGATAATATGGATATTTTACATGCAATGAAAGATGCATTAATGAAATATGAAACCATAGAAGAAGAGCAAATTAAGCAGTTGATGAATAGAGAAACAGTCACTGCACCTGCTGGTTGGCAAGAGCAAGAAATTGCTACCCCTGAAGTACCACCAACAAAAAGTGCGGTGGAAAAACCAGCATTTTTAGATGAAGATAAAGAATAACTATTATTCAATACTATTTTAGGACGCCATTGGCGTCCTTATTTTTTAGCTATGCCATATGAAATATATTGCTTAAACATAAAATATGTATAATAGGTTTATTCTTTTCAGACATAGTCATTTTTATCCATATTGATATGCAGAGCGAACAATTTCAAAATATCTTAGCATTATCCGCTAAGGCTGAAAGCCTGACTGAGCAACTTACGGTGTTACAAGCTTATGATCGCTTTATTCAAAATTATCCAGACAGTGCTGCTGCTTACCAAAATCGCTCCGATTTATTGCAAAAACTCGGTTTATATCAGCTTGCATGGCAAGACGCAGAAAAAGTGACAGAACTTGCTCCCGATTTTGCTCTTGGACATTGCAACAAAGCCTTTTTACTTAATTTATTTGGTCATTATGAGCAGGGATGGGCTGAGTATGAATGGCGATTTAAAACAGATATTCCCACTTTTAAGGATCCGGGTTGGCCAATTTCTCGTTGGCAAGGTGAAACAATAGAACAGGGGAAATTATTGTTGATTCATGCTGAACAGGGACTAGGGGATAATATTCAGTTTGTCCGTTTGGCTATTTTAGCAAAGCAACGTGGCCTGCCTGTTGTTGTGGTTAATCATTCTCCTGTAGAAAATTTGCTCAATCACAATTTGGCGTTACATGATGTAGATTATGCTTCCAATGGAAGTGCTATTGCCGATCTTGCTTGTTATTGTTCAATGATGAGCTTGCCACATTACCTTGATTTACGACTCGATAATATTCCTTTTTCTGACGGTTATCTACAAGCAGAACCCCTGTTCTTTGCTAAATGGCAAGAAAAATTGAGAAGTGGTAGCAAGCGAACACGCCTTAAAATCGGTGTAGTTTGGTCTGGATCTGCAAAGCATAATCGTAATAAAACTCGTAGTTTACAGTTTGCACAGTTTAGTCAATTATTTGGTTTGGACGCCGATTTTCATTGCCTACAAAAAGAAGTGAGTGAGGTGGATTTAGCTTGTTCACAAGGAATTGACAATCTTCATTTTTGGCATAATGAAATCAATGATTTTTCTGATACGGCGGGTTTAGTAGCACAGATGGATCTTGTGATTAGTGTTGATACATCTGTAGCACATTTAGCTGCAGCAATGGGTAAACCAACTTGGATTATGATTAGTTATCATCCAGATTTTCGTTGGTTATTAAATCGAAATGATAGTCCATGGTATCGTAGTGTGCAGCTTTTTCGCCAAGATAACGATCAAAATTGGTTGAAGGTTGTGCAAAATATCTATAAACAGCTTGAGAAAGAAATTGGATTAATACAAAGTAGCTGATAAGTACTGCAAAATTTCGTTATAATTGACCGCACTTTTTATCTTTGGAGCCTAATATGACAGCTCAAATGCTTTATGCAAATGGCAAAAAACTTGATATAACCATCCCTCAAATAATGGGGATTCTTAATTTTACCCCTGATTCCTTTTCTGATAGTGGGCAATTTTTTCAATTAGATAAAGCCTTATTTCAAGTAGAAAAAATGTTAGCAGCAGGCGCGGCCATTATTGATATTGGTGGAGAGTCGACCCGTCCAAATGCGGAGGAAGTAAGTCTTGATGAAGAGCTAAATCGCGTTGTTCCTGTGGTTGAGGCTGTTCATCAACGTTTTGATTGCTGGATTTCTGTAGATAGTTCAAAAGCATTGGTAATGAAAGAAGCCGCGAAAGCAGGGATGGATATGATTAATGATATCCGCGCATTACAAGAACCTGATGCTTTGCAAACTGCGGCGAAATTGGATTTACCAACTTGCATTATGCATATGCAAGGGCAGCCGCGTACTATGCAAACCAATCCACATTATCAAGATGTGGTGCAAGATGTGATGGAATTTCTGCAAAAACGCACCGCACTTTGTCTGCAAGCTGGGATGAAAAAAGAAAATATTATTTGGGATGTGGGTTTTGGTTTTGGTAAAAGTGTTGAACATAATTATCAGCTATTGCAGCAACTATCCAAATTTTGTGAGCAATATCCAGTGTTAGCTGGGCTTTCTCGTAAATCGATGTTAGGCGCTGTCTTGGATAAACCTGTCGGACAACGTATAATTGGCAGCGTAGCTGGCGCATTAATTGCAGCAATGAATGGCGCAAAAATTATTCGTGTGCATGATGTTGAAGAAACGGCAGATGCGTTTAAAATACTCAATGCAACCTATTATAGATAACAACAAAAGGATTCTTTATGGCAAATCGTAAATATTTTGGCACCGATGGTGTGCGTGGCAAAGTGGGGACTTTCCCAATTACACCTGATTTCGCGCTTAAATTAGGCTGGGCTGCGGGTAAAGTATTAGCAACTCAAGGCTCTAAAAAAGTATTAATTGGTAAAGATACGCGTATTTCAGGCTATATGTTAGAGTCAGCGTTAGAAGCTGGCTTAACAGCAGCAGGCTTATCAGCAGTTTTCGTTGGTCCCATGCCTACGCCAGCAGTAGCTTATTTAACCCGTACTTTCCGCGCTGAAGCAGGAGTGGTGATTTCTGCTTCCCATAATCCTTATGATGATAATGGTATTAAATTTTTCTCTTCACAAGGCACCAAATTACCCGATGATGTAGAAGAAGCCATTGAAGCTATGTTAGATCAGCCAATTGATTGTGTGGAATCTGCTGAGCTAGGTAAGGCGAGTCGTATTAATGATGCAGCAGGGCGTTATATTGAATTTTGTAAGGGAACATTCCCAACCCATTTGAGCTTAGAAGGTTATAAAATTGTGGTCGATTGCGCTCATGGTGCGACTTATCATATTGCGCCGAGTGTTATGCGTGAGCTCGGTGCTGAAGTGATTGAAATCGGTACCGAACCGAATGGTCTTAATATTAATGAGCAATGTGGCGCAACAGATGTAAAAGCCTTACAAGCTAAAGTACTAGAAACTGGTGCGGATATTGGACTTGCTTATGATGGCGATGGTGACCGCATTATGATGGTGGATCATTTAGGTAATAAAGTCGATGGTGACCAAATTCTATTTATTATTGCACGTGAAGCATTGCGTTCTGGTAATTTAGAGGGCGGTGTTGTCGGTACTTTAATGAGTAATATGAGCCTTGAAATTGCACTAAAACAGTTGGGTATTCCATTCTTGCGTGCAAATGTGGGCGACCGCTATGTACTAGAAAAAATGCAAGAGAATAATTGGAAATTCGGTGGTGAGAATTCAGGGCATATTATTATTGCGGATAAAAACACCACAGGGGACGGTATTATTGCTTCATTAGCTGTATTAACTGCGATGGTTCAACATAAATTGAGCTTAAATGAACTGGCTGGTGCAGTGAAATTATTCCCTCAAGTGCTATTGAATGTTCGTTTTGCTGGTGGTGCAAATCCATTAGAGAGTGAAGCAGTGAAAGCTGTTGCTGCAGAGGTAGAAAAACGCTTAATTGGCAAAGGGCGCATTTTGTTACGTAAATCGGGAACAGAACCATTAATTCGCGTCATGGTGGAATGTGAAGATGGTGATTTAGCTCAGAAATGTGCGGAAGAAATCGTTGAAGCGGTAAAAGCAAATTAAATAGCATGCAATAAATAAAGTTCGGTGGATTTTTATGAAGTTTTAAAACTCAATGAAAATTCACCGCACTTTTTCTTAGTAACTAAAATCCACCTTCTATGCAGGTGGATTTTTATATTAATTAACCGGTGTTACGCATACCTGCGGCGATCCCTGTAATCGTAATCATTAATGCTTGTTCCAAATCAGGATTTGGATTATCAGGTTGCTGACGAATACGACGTAATAGTTCAACTTGCAATAAGTTGAGCGGGTCAGTATAAACATTGCGCAATGCGATGGATTCTGCAATCCAAGGTAAATCAGACATTAATTGATGCCCTTTGCCTGAAAGCTCCAGTACAGTTTTGATATCTGCACTTAATTGTTCACGTAAGGATTGACCTAAATGCCAAAGCTCTTTTTTCACTAAGAATTGATCATAATGTTCAGATAACCAAGCGTCTGTTTTACTGAATACCATTTCCAACATACCAATTCTTGTATTAAAGAATGGCCAATGTTGACACATTTCTTCTAAGGTTGCTCGTTCATTTTGTTCAATCACCTGTTGTAAAGCAGCCCCAGCACCTAGCCATGCAGGTAACATAAGACGGTTTTGCATCCAAGCAAAGATCCAAGGGATTGCGCGTAAACTTTCAACGCCACCGTTTGGATTACGTTTTGCGGGACGAGATCCTAAAGGTAATTTACCTAATTCTTGCTCAGGCGTTGCGCTGCGGAAGTAAGGTACGAAATCAGGGTTGCCACGTACAACTGAACGGTAGATTTCACAAGATGAGGCGGAGAGTTTGTCCATAATATCTCGCCATTTTGCTTTTGGTTCAGGTGGTGGTAATAAATTCGCTTCTAAAATAGCACTTGCGTAGAGATCGAGCGTTTCAATCGCCACTGCAGGTAAACCTAATTTGAAGCGGATCATTTCGCCTTGTTCAGTTACACGTAAACCATTTTTCAATGAACGAGGTGGTTGGGATAATAAAGCCGCATGTGCTGGTGCACCGCCACGACCAATTGTGCCACCGCGACCATGGAATAAGGTCAATTCAACACCTAATTGTTCACAGAGATTAACCAGGCTTTCTTGTGCACGATATTGTGCCCAAGAAGCAGCGATCATGCCGGCATCTTTCGCACTGTCAGAATAGCCGATCATAACCATTTGTTTATTATTGATGACGCCGCGATACCAACCGATATTAAATAGTTGTCTCATTACTTCTTCTGAAGCGTTTAAGTCATCCAAGGTTTCAAACAGAGGAACAACAGGTAAGTGATAAGGGACTCCAGCTTCTTTTAATAATAAATGAACACCTAATACATCAGATGCGGTACGCGCCATTGAAATAATATAGCAAGAGATAACACCTTCTGGTTGTTCAGCAATCACGCGACAAGTGTCTAATATTTCTTTGGTTGTATCAGAAGGTGTCCAATCACGAGGTAATAATGGGCGGCGAGAGCTTAATTCACGAATTAAAAATGCCTGTTTATCATCTTCCGTCCAATGTGAATAATCGCCTAAACCAATGTAGCGTGTGATTTCTGCAATTGCATCGGTATGGCGCGTGCTTTCTTGACGAATATCTAAATGTAATAAGGTCACGCCAAAGCAAGTAACACGACGCAAACAATCCAACAATAAACCATTGGCAATAATGCGCATGCCACAAGTTGTCAAAGATTGATAACTATCATTTAACGGTTCCCACAATTGCTCATTACAAGTAATAATGTCTTGTTCATTGTAAATAGGTTTACGACCCGCTAATAAATCATTGTGGTAGGCAAGGGTATTGGTTAATTTTGTACGTAATTCCTTCATTACCATACGATATGGCTCAAGGTGATCGCCATATTTCGCACGATATTCTTCCGTACATTGTGCAATAGATAATTCACTGACGAGTTCTTGAATATCCGCTAAAAATAAGTCCGCCGCTTTCCAACGAGCTAAGTAGAGCACTTCTTGCGTGATTTTGGCAGTAACAAATGGGTTTCCGTCGCGATCGCCTCCCATCCATGAGGAAAAACGAAGTGGGATTAAATCGACTGGCAATTCATAGCCTAAATAGGTTTTGGCATTATCATTTAATTGACGGAGAAACGCGGGTACTGCTTGCCATAAACTATTTTCAATAACAGCAAATCCCCATTTGGCTTCTTCAAATGGTGTTGGACGTTGAGTACGAATTTCATTGGTGTGCCACGCTTGCGCGATAAGTTGTAATAAACGACGTTCAATACTTTTACGTTCTGCATCAGTTAAATCATCATGTTCTAATTTGCTTAAACATTTGTTGATTTCCACCTGTTTATGCACTAAAGAACGACGAGTAACCTCTGTTGGATGAGCAGTGAGCACTAATTCAATTAGTAACTTCTCAATTGTTTTAATTACTTTCTCTTTTGGTACATCTTGTTCTTTGAGGCGTTTAAATAATGACTCAATTGAACGAGAAGAAGACACTTCATCATGATGATGGCGCGAAATAGTTTGATATTGTTCCGCAACATTGGTGAGGTTTAAAAATTGGCTAAAAGCACGAGCAACAGGAATGATATTTTCTGTCGTAATTGTCGAAAGAAGATCTAATAATTCTTGTCTCGCTTTATCATCGCCTGAACGAGAGTCACGAGATAATACACGAATTTTCTCGATTAACTCGAGAATATCACTTCCTTGTGCTTCATTAATTGTTTCGCCTAAAAAATGCCCTAACATATTGATGTTATTACGCATTATTGAATACTCTTCAGTCATAAAAATACTCTCTTAAAAATTAAAAATAATGATATAGATATAACGAAAAAAATAAGTGAAATCAAATTTAATGGAAAAATTTATGTATTAGATCAATAAATGTAAATCTGTTTTATATTTTGTTTTAGTATTTCACTTTTTTATTAGAATATTTCTAATTTTGTTAGCTGTTTTGAATTGGCGTGCTGATTTATGAAGAAGGGAGATTGTCAAAAGTGCGGTGGAATTCACCGCACTTTTAGGACAAATTAATTTAATTTTTTGACAGATTTACGGATGACTAATTCTGGATAGGTATCAATCACTTTACGTTCCGTTGATTTAATTTGTATGCGTTCAAATAATAAGCTAATTGCTTGCTGTCCTAAGCGCGATTTAGATTGATGAATGGTTGTGAGTGGTGGTGCATAAAAACGCGAAGCATGGATATTATCATAACCAATGATAGAAATATCTTCAGGCACATTTAAGCCTCGTTCGATGATTGCAGAAATTGCACCCAAAGCCATTACATCGTTACAACAGAAAATGGCACTCGGTATTTTTTCTTGATTGAGAATTTTATTCATACATTCGTAACCATCTTCAGGCTCGAAGAAACCTTCTTGAATCCAATCAGGATTGATATGGAGATTGGCTTCTTTCATTGCTTGTTCGAAACCTTGATAACGATTTTTTGAAATGGTTTTGCATAATTCACCTGCAATAATGCCAATTTCTTTATGCCCATTTTCAATAAGGTGTTTTGTGGCCAAATATCCACCAATCAGGCTGTTGTCTTGAATACGGTCATTATTTTCACTGGCGATCCCCCAGTCCATAATCACCATAGGTACATCATTGAAATTATTAAAGAATTCTAAACTGTCTTGTGCATATTCTGAACACATAATAAGAATGCCATCAACGCGTTTTTTAGCGAGCATTTCTAAGTGATTTTTAATTTTTTCAGGATCATTCTGCGTATTACATAAAAAAAGAGAATAGCCTTGTTTATAGCAATGTTCTTCCACTGCATGAATGATTTCTGCGAAATAAGGGGATTCACTGGTTGTAACAATCATGCCAATGGATTTTGTCGTATTTACTTTTAAGCTACGTGCGACCGCACTCGGCGAATAATTTAGTTGTTGGATTGCATTTAATACAGATTGCTTGGTTTCTTCAGCGACGTGTCTTGTTTTATTTATAACATGGGAAACAGTAGTGGTGGATACACCTGCCATCTTCGCCACATCTTTAATTGTTGCCATAATTCTCTCCTAATTCGTTTTGGCTATTATAGTTTGAAATGCCTGAAAAATGTATGAAAAAATCTATGGGAATAGTAGAACCTTAAGCAATTTTCTCCATTGAGTGAATTATTTGTTAACAGTTATATATTTAAGTGATGACATTATAAACTATTTATAAAAACTCTATCTATAAATGCTACATTGACAGTGATATTGAGTGAAGATTAGAATTTTTAACACATTCCGACCCTAAACCTTTATAGGAGATTGATATGACTATCTATGTATCTAATATATCTGAATTACAAACTGCTTTGTCTTCATCTGACAAAGAAATTGTATTAAAGCACTCAATTATTATTCCTAATGAATTGCACTTGCCAAATGGTTTCTCTCTAAACGCAGATCCAGCTGATCACATCCTTATTGGTTTTGGTAATGGTGGTGGTTTAAAACTAACGGGAAATAATACGGTTAGCAATATTGCTATTCAAACAACGCCCACTGAACGAGCAATTTATATTGATTCCTCCGAAGTCGATTTAGGCAAAATTGCTTTAGAAAATTTGACGGTTACAGGTCAAGTTCAGCTCTTATTAAGAAGACCTAATAGCAAACTCGATCTCTACGTGAATAATTTAGATATTGTTGCCAGTGATAGCCGTAACCGTTCAGAGAAACCTTTAAAATACGGTGTGGTAGTTCATCAGGGTGCATTCACTTTGTATAACTACAATAGCGATAAAGATAGTTTAGTGACTGCAACAATCGAAAATATCCGTATTGGTCGTAAAAATGCTCCTGTGTTAGGAAGTGGTGTCTTTATTGGTGGGTTTAACGATGATGGCGGTAAAGTTATTGTTGAAAAATTAGTCACCGATGAAATTTACTCTAATGGAATGATTCCTTTCGGTCAACCAAATATTATTACTGGTGGTATCTTTATTTTATCAGGCGCTCATGCGAAAGAAATTGATAGCAAAGGCACAGTAACGACCTATGGTGTAAACGATATGGTGCTTGATGTATGGGGCAGCGTTGATAACTGGGTATGTCATAAAGAAATTACCTCTTACGGTACCAGTGGCATTGGCTTTGTGAATTTTGGTATCGTCAAAAATTTTGATGCAAAAGCACCAATTAGAACCTTCGGTAGCGGTGCTCGCGCATTCAACCAATATGATGGTACGATTGAAAGAGCGCGATTCCACAGTTTAACCACTTTTGGCGATGGTTCTATCGGTATCCAAGTAAGTAAGCCTGTGGGAACAATTCACATCAAGCATGACATTCAAACAAATGGTTCTGTTGGTGAATCTTTAGTGAAAGGACAAATTATGACTCTCGCTGCGACAGGGTTAAGTATCCAAGAAGGCGGTGAGATCCAGTCTTTAGTTGTTGGTGGTAACATTGAAACAAAAGGCGATAAAGTGACCACTTTAGAAATCAATAAAGGTAAACTTCTCAAATGCCAAATTGATGGAACAATCCAAGCTCTTGGCGAAAATGCAAAAACCTTAAATGTGACAGCAGAAAGCCTTGATAAGAAAATCCTAACGGAATTAGAAAGCAAAATTGCTTAATGAATCACATACAAAAAAGACCGCATTTGCGGTCTTTTTTTACATCATTATTTTAAAGTGCGGTGCATTTTTGCCTAAATTCGTTGCATTAATCTATTGAAATAACCCATTGGTTTGTTTACTAATTGTTGGAAAGAACCTTGTTCTACAATGCAAGCATTATCAACCACAACAATTTGATCAAATTGTTCTATTGCAGTTAAGCGATGTGTAACCATAATTAAGGTTTTGTCATGGCAATGTTGAAGAATTAATTCAATCACTTGGCGTTCTGTTTCGCGATCTAAACCTTCTGTAGGTTCATCCAGTAATAAAATTGGTGCATCGTTTAATAAAATACGCGCTAATCCTAAACGGCGTTGTTCTCCTCCTGATAATGGGCGACCGCCATCACCTAACCATTGCTCTAATCCTTGCTCCAATAAGGAAGATAAGCCTACCGCATGAAGTACTTCAACCATTTTTTCATCGGTAATTTGTTGTGCGTTCGCAATTTGTAAATTATTGCGTAAGGTATCGCTAAAAACATGCACACGTTGGGTTAAGAAACAAAATTGTTCACGTAAACAGGCTTCAGTATAATCTGCGAGCAAATGTTGTCCTAACCAAATATGCCCCTCATTAGCATCATAATTTCTTACTAATAATTGTAATAATGTAGATTTTCCACTCCCAGTTTTGCCTAAAATCGCGGTTTTAGAACCTGTAGGAATTTGCATATTGATCTGTTTTAATGCAATTTCTTCTCGTTGAGGATAATAAAAACTGACATTTTCAATATTGAGTAAAATAGCCGATTTTTGCACCGCACTTTGTTGCCCATTGAACTGCACTAAAGGCGATTGTTCTGTAATTTCTGTTACGCGCTCAGCACTGGCAACTACTTGTCCAATGTGAAGGAAAGCAGCGCCTAATGGCATCAGAATTTCAAAGGCAGCAAGGGTAGCGGTGGTAAATAACGCGATAAAGGCAAAGCGATAGGTATCAGAACCAAAGTCCATTTCTGAGGCAAGCCATAGGGTTAGCACCACTAATAATCCATTGGAAAATAAAGAAAGTGCGGTGGATAATCCGGATAAATTGCTTTCCCGCTGTTGATAATCTTGCCACTGTTGTTCCGTTGTATTCAGTTGTTGCTTTAACTTCGCTTCCGCATCAAATAATAATAATTCTGCCTGCGCTTGAATAAACTCAATAAATTGAACGCGGTATGCTGAACGGGATTGGGTTAATTTCACACCAAATTGTTTGCCCAAATGGTAAAAAATGGTAGGAATGATTAACAGCAAAATGAATAAGATTGCACCAATTAATAGGGCTAGTGACACATTAAATAAACTCAAACCGATAGTCATAAATAGAATGACCACAATCGCGCTGATAAAAGGCGCGATGAGGCGTAAATAAAGGCTATCTAATGTATCAATATCGGCCACTAAACGGTTGAGTAAATCGCTGTTACGATAGCGATTTAATACGGCTGGCGAAAGCGGAATGATTTTACTGAAAACCTGCACGCGTAGTTTGGCAAGTACACGAAAAGTCGCGTCATGGGTCACTAATTTTTCAAAATAGCGCGCTGCCGTTCGACCAATGGCTAATCCTCGCACGCTAGCGGACGGATAGAAAAAGTTAAATAGCGTACCTGCTCCAGCAATCGCAGTGGCAGCAAGAAACCAGCCTGATACACTTAATAATCCAATGCTGGCAGCCAATCCAGTAATCATTAACACTAAGCCTAAAAATAATGGCCATTTATTGTGTTTGAATAAGGGTAAAAAAGGGAGTAGTGAACGCATATTTTTATATTTTCCAAAACAGATAAATTTTACACCGCACTTTACTGCACATCTTGCTTGCGCTGCGCTAATAATGTTGCAAAATAGCCTTGATCTTTAAGTTGATCATAATGCCCTTGTTGTACGATTTCGCCTTGTTGCATGACGAAAATTTGATCGCATTGTTTGAGGTCTTCAATACGGTGAGTAATCATCAATGTTGTTTGTTGTTGGCTAATTTGTGCAAGGGTCGTTAGAATTTGATTTTCTGATTGCGCATCTAGGCTTGCAGTGGGTTCATCAAGTAATAATAAATTTCCTTTTCTCAATAGTGCGCGCGTAATGGCAAGGCGTTGTGCCTGACCAACAGATAATCCCACGCCACCTTCTTTAATCTCCGTATTTAATCCGATGCGATCAGTAAATTCTTTTGCATTTGCTTGTTCTAATGCAGTTTCAATTTCTTGTGGTAGCGCTTGAATGTCGCCTAATAATAGGTTTTCTTTAATGCTACCTTGTAGCAACAATGGGTTTTGTCCTACCCAAGCAATTTGTTTGCGCCATTGAGTGAGATCGCATTGATTTAATTCAACATGATTGATTTTTAGGCTGCCTTGATAAGGTAAAAAACCGAGTAACACATTGATGAGAGAGGTTTTCCCTGCGCCACTTTGTCCCACTAAAGCGATATGAGCTTTGGCAGGGATCTTGAAATTCAGTGGTTGAGTTAGAGCTTTACCTTCAGGCGAAAGCACCACTAAATTTTCTGCTTGAATTTCCACCGCACTTTGATGAGGAATTTGTTGTTGAGCCTGTGATTGAGCCGTTTGGTAATCGCTTTCTAAAAATGTCACAATGGCATCTGCTGCACCAATACCCGCAGAACGATCATGATAATAGGTGCCGAGATCGCGCAATGGTTGATAAAATTCAGGCGCTAAGATTAAGCAGAAAAAGCCGGTGAACAAGCTGATTGAGGTGCCCATTGAGCCAAATTCAATTTGCCCTAAATAACTAAAGCCAAAATAAACCGCCATGATAGCAATGGAAATAGAGGTGAAAAACTCCAGTACAGAAGAGGATAAGAATGCGAGTTTTAACACATCCATAGTGGTTTTGCGGAAATCTTCCGTTGATTTTTCAATATGTTTAGTTTGATCTAAAGTGCGGTTAAAAAGTCGTAAAGTTTCTAAACCTCGTAATCGGTCCAGAAATTGTGCACTTAATTTAGCCAGCGTATCCATATTTTGCTGGCTTTTATCCGCAGCGGCTAAACCTACAATAATCATAAAAAGAGGGATCAAGGGGGCTGTTAGCAACATAATTAACCCGGCAACCCAATTGAGAGGAAAGATAGCGATCAGGATAACCACGGGTACAATAACGGAAAGCATTTGTTGAGGCAAATAACGTGCGTAGAAATTGTGTAGATTTTCTACTTGTTCCAGCATAAGACTTGCCCAACTGCCAGCTGGTTTGCCATTGATCGTGGCGGGTCCCACTTGATGAATTTTATCTAAAATTTGTTGGCGAATATGATTACGTAATTGTTGACCGCATTTAAAACCAATTTTTTCGCGCCAATAAAGGATGGCAGCGCGAATCGCAAAGCAACAGAGCAATGTGATAAATTGGGGGATTAAGGTGTTGCGATCGGTGCGTAATATCACAAAATGTTGTAATAAATTTGCTAACAGCCAGGTTTGTCCAATTAAGAATAATGATGATAGCGTTGCTAATCCTACATTAAGATTTAATAATTTTTTGACAGGTTGTTGCTGTGCTCGCAACCATTTAAACAAATATTTCTGACGCTGTTTTTCCATGTTTTTATTACAACAAATTTAAAGAAGGAATTGTAAAATTACCCCAAATAAAGTGCGGTGCATTTTTATTAAGTTTTGGAAGTTAGGATTCTACAAGAAATCTAACCTAAACGCATTACTTTATCTGGGGTGATTTTGTACTCAATTTAAGGTATTTTTCTATGCGAAATACCTTGATTGGTATTAATTTTGTGCATCTAAGAAACGCTCTGCATCCAATGCTGCCATACAGCCTGTGCCAGCAGAAGTAATGGCTTGACGATAGTTGTGATCCATTACATCGCCTGCCGCAAAGACGCCTTCAACAGAGGTGGCAGTGGCGTTGCCTTCTAAGCCTGATTTCACCACAATATAGCCATTGTTTAACGCTAATTGGTTTTGGAAAATCTCCGTATTTGGCGCGTGACCGATAGCAACAAAAACACCATCTAATTTTAATTCTTCAGTCGTATCAGATTGCGTATCTTTTAAGCGTAATCCTGTGACGCCCATATTGTCGCCTAAGACTTCATCTAAAGTGCGGTTGGTATGAAGAATAATTTTGCCTTCTTCCACTTTTTTCATTAAACGATCAACTAAGATCTTTTCTGCACGAAAACTATCGCGACGGTGAATTAAATGTACTTCTGAGGCAATATTGGCTAAATATAATGCTTCTTCCACCGCAGTATTACCGCCACCAATGACAGCAACAGGTTTATTGCGATAGAAAAAACCATCGCAAGTGGCACAAGCGGACACTCCACGACCTTTGAACGCTTCTTCTGAAGGCAAACCAATGTAGCGAGCAGAGGCGCCTGTTGCGATAATTAATGCATCGCAAGTGAAGGTTTGCATATCGCCATATAATGTAAATGGGCGACTAGAAAGATCCACTTTATGAATGTGATCAAAGACAATTTCGGTATCGAATTTTTCCGCATGTTGTAGCATGCGTTGCATTAATTCTGGGCCTGTAGTTTCTGCAAAATCGCCTGGCCAGTTTTCAATTTCAGTGGTGGTAGTAAGCTGTCCACCTTGTTGTAATCCTGTCACTAAAACAGGTTTTAAATTTGCACGAGCCGCATAAATAGCTGCAGTATAGCCTGCTGGGCCTGAACCTAAAATTAATAATTTACAATGTTTGGTATCTGACATAAAAAATCCTTATTTAAACAAATTAATATAATAATGAATATAATGAACGACGATATTTATTGGCAATTGGATCTGTGCCTAAGGCGGAAATAATGGCAAGGAATTGCTGTTTCACTTCGCCATTTTGGGCAGATAAATCTTGCTTCAAAATATCAAATAATAGGCTTAACGCTTCCTCATTTCTATTAGCTTGGTTTAATTGAACCGCTAATTTTAATGCGATTTCAGGGGTTGGATTCTTTTTATAATCCGCTTCTAATTGCTGAATTTCTGGCGTATCCGCTGCTTTAATTAATAACTCAATTTCTGATTGCAAACTATGCCAACGACTATCACGATCTTGCAATGGAATTTGATTTAAAATCTCCAACGCCGGCTCTGTTTTCTTCATCGCAACATAGGTTTCGGCATAAATTAACGCGATATCACTATTTTTTTGATCAGAGAGTAACCATGCCTCTTTTAATAATGGCAAAGCGGCGTCGTAATTTTCTGCCTCTAAATAATCAAGGGCTAAATTATATTTAATTTCTTCCTCTTTCGGTAGAATTTGGCTAAGACGTTGTTTTAATTGTTCTTCTGGCAACGCCATTTGGAACGCATCGACCGCTTGTGCTTCTTTGAATAAATAGGTTGTTGGCAACGCTTGAATACCAAATTGCATGAGAATATTTTGCTCGGTTTCGCAATTCACTTTTCCTAGTAAGAATTGCCCTTGGCATTGTTCACAATACTGTTCAAAAAGTGCGGTGAATTTTAGCGAAGTTTCATGACTTGGCGCATAAAACACAATCGCCAGTGGCGTGTTTTGCGAACGTTGTAAGATTTCTGTGAGGTTGTGTTCAGTTACATCAATAATATAGTTGCTCATGTTCATTCCTTTAAAATGTATTATTTATAAGCAATTCCAAGAAATATTTGATACAAGACGACAAGTATCACATTTAAAATGAAAAATATCTAATATTGGAGTGGATAATGTCCATTTCCCTTGGCAAATAGGACAACGACGTTGTTGTTCTTGCTCATAATCTTTGGCACCGACGCGATATAAATAGTAATAGGTGGGCGTGCCTGTTTGTTGTTCCACTTCTTTCGCCAAAGCATAGCCATGCTTAAATAAATGGCTATCAACATTGGAAATTTCAAGTAGCGCCTGTTGTTCAAGGGTTGAACCATTCATTTGTAGCTGATCGCAAGCTTGCCAATTTTCTTGCCATTTTATTAAATCCATACTTAAGTGCGGTTGATTTTTTAAGGATTTATACAAAGGGATTGGCGCTAAATTTTCCCCATTATGCAAGGGTGAACAGGATTGCAAATGAGTAGTATAAAGTACTTGCCAATCAATCTGGTCTTCATTGGTTTGATCAGAATTAAAGTCTTCCGCCACAATTTGAAAACTCTCTAAATTTACACCGCACTTTTGTAACTTTGCTAAGCAATCTTGCACAGGTTGGTTGTTGTTATCAAATAATAAGCTATGTTGTTCGGGGCAAATGACACGAATACCAAAACCATTACTTTGTTCTTGTTCCGCTAAAAATAAGGGGATTTCACGCCCTATAATTTGCCCGTTATAACGCCATTGATCAATTAATTGATTTAATAACAACATTTGTTGTTCATTTTGTTGGGTTTGATTATGCGTGAAAAAAATATCGATTATGTACATAGGGGTTGAATTTTGCTTAGCTTGTGCAATATATTAGCACATCAACGATTAAAAAGCTTAAATGGCTTTCTGAAAACGCTAACGCTATGATGAAAAAACAAACGCAAAAATATTTAGATCAACTCCAACAAACCTTGCAAGAACTTGCCTTTTGGCAAAGTATGCCGCCTTCGGCAGAAGCCTTATCTAGCACTGAACCTTTTGCTATCGATCATTTAAGTGCAACGGAATGGTTGCAATGGATTTTTATTCCAAGAATGACCGCACTTTGTGAGAGTGAGCTACCATTACCTCGTAATATGGCAATATCGCCTTATATTGAAGAAGCATTGAAAGATCACGAGCAATTGGCGAAATTGTTAGCGCCAATTCTTGCGATTGAACAGTTATTACAAGGCGAACAACGTGCTTGAAATTTTATATCAAGATGAGTTTATCATCGCGGTAAATAAACCTGCGGGAATGTTGGTGCATCGCAGTTGGCTCGATCCTCATGAAACGCAGTTTGTGATGCAAACATTAAGGGATCAAATTGGACAACATGTTTTTCCAATTCATCGCTTAGATCGCCCCACTTCAGGTGTTCTATTATTTGCTTTAAACCCTGAAATTGCCAATTTGTTGTGCCAGCAATTTGAAAATAAAGTGGTAGAAAAGTCTTATTTGGCTGTGGTGCGTGGCTATTTAACGGGCGAGGAAAAAATTGATTATCCTTTGAAAGTACAAAGAGATAAAATTGCGGATAAGTTTGCTCAGCAAGAAAAAGAAGCACAAAGTGCGGTGACAATTTATCAAGGTTTACAACAAGCTGAAATGCCTTGGTCGGTAGGAAAATATCAAACATCGCGTTATTCTCTTGTGCGTTTAATGCCACAAACAGGGCGAAAACATCAGCTTCGTCGCCATATGAAGCATATTTTTCATCCTATTTTGGGCGATACTCAATATGGTGATTTACATCAAAATCGCGCATTAACTCAGCATACAGAAGTTGCGCGATTAATGTTGCATGCAGAAAGGCTAGCTTTTTCTCATCCCGTAACAGAACAACACTTGACCATTCAAGCAGGATTAGATTTGCAATGGCAAAGACTGTTTGAACGGTTTAATTGGACTATTTAATTTATTGTTAGATTGGCAAATATCAAATTAAGGAGAATATTATGTCAACAATTGTTTTAGCATTAGGCGATCTCTCTTGTGGACATTGCGTTAAAGCAGTGCAAAAAGTGCTAACAAATATGGAGGGCGTAGAGCAAGCAGAGGTAAGTTTACAGTTTGCCAAAATCGTGGGCGAAGTCGATGCGCAAAAATTAATTGATACTATTGTTGAGGCTGGTTATCAAGCCAAACTTGCACAAGCGGACGCTTTATTGGCGTTATCGGGTTTGAACTGCGGACACTGTGTGAAAAGCGTGGAAAAAGCTTTAAGTGCGGTGGAAAATTTGGATGTTTTTGAAGTCAGCAAAACTGAAGCTAAACTTTATGGCAAGTTAGATGTAAACAATGCAATAAAAGCCATTATTGACGCCGGATTCGAGGCGGAATTAGTGACTAGCCCAAAGTCTGATCTACCAACACAAACCTGTACAGAGCCTGATCCTGTGGTGGTAGAGCTAAAAAATGATCAGGCAATCAATGACGAGCTGCCACAATATCATTTTCTATTGACGGGAATGAGCTGTGCAGCTTGTGTCGCTAAAGTGCAAAAAGCCATACAAGCAGTGGACAATGTGCAATATGTACAAGTTAATCTTGCTGAATCCACTGCATTAGTCAATGGTGAAATCGATCCTCAACATGTAATTCAATCTGTTGTTCATGCGGGTTATGGTGCAGAACTCATTGAAGATGAACAAACTCACCGAGAAAAGCAACACCATTTTATTCAATCGGAAATAAAGCAACGTCGTTGGCAGGCCATATTGGCTTTATTGGTTGGATTTGGCTTGTTTTTCTGGATGATTTTGGGCGGACAAACACAAGTCACGCCACAAAACCAGCAAAATTGGCTCATCGTTAGTTTCGTTGTTCTCGTTGTTATTGGATTAACTGGTGGGCATTTTTATCGACGAGCTTGGCAAAATTTACGTAATCGTACCGCTACCATGGATACTTTAGTCGCCTTAGGTACTGGTATGGCTTGGCTTTATTCCACTGTACTGGTATTGAATGTGGATTTTTTCCCAGAACATTCTCGCCATCTGTATTTTGAAAGTAGCGCTATGATTATTGGATTAATCAATGTGGGTAAAATGCTTGAAGCGAAAGCGAAGCAACGTTCTTCTAAGGCGTTGGAACGCTTATTGGATTTAACCCCTAAAACCGCGAGAGTTGTGGGCGAGCAAGGTGAATATGATTTGCCTATTCAACAGGTACAAACCCAGATGATTTTGCGTTTACAGACTGGAGATCGTGTTTCGGTTGATGGTTCAGTTATTCAAGGTGAAGCTTGGATTGATGAGAGTATGCTTACTGGTGAGCCATTGGCGATACATAAGCAAATTGGCGATAAGGTCAGCGCCGGAACGGTAGTCAATGATGGGACCTTATTATTTCGTGCAGAGCAGGTCGGTAAGCAAACCAAATTAGCCAATATTATTCGTTTAGTGCGTCAGGCACAAAGTAGTAAACCTAAAATTGGGCAATTAGCTGATCAAATCGCGAATTGGTTTGTGCCAGTGGTGATTGTGATTGCACTCATCGCTGCGATAACTTGGTATTTAATTACCCAACAAATTGCCTATGCTTTTGTGGTTTTAACCACCGTTCTTATTATTGCTTGCCCATGTGCTTTAGGCTTAGCCACTCCAATGTCGATTATTGCTGGCGTTGGTCGTGCGGCAGAATTAGGCATATTAGTTCGTGATGCCGATGCGTTACAAAAAGCATCACAAGCGGATACCATTGTTTTTGACAAAACCGGTACGCTAACGGAAGGTAAGCCGCAGGTGACGGACATTTATACCTTCAATGGTTTTGATGAAAAAAGTGCGGTGCAATTTGCGGCAAGTTTGGAGCAAGGGGCGAATCATCCTTTAGCAAAAGCCATTTTGGATTATGCACAAGACATGGCATTGGAAGAACCACAACAATTTAGTACATTAAAAGGGATGGGGGTAAAAGGGCATATCGCTAACAAAATGGTGCTGTTGGGCAATGCAAAATTTTTACAACAGCACGAAATTGATGTACAAATTGCGGAACATGAATTTACTCAACTCTATCATAAAGGTGCCACTGTTGTTTTCTTAGCCATCGATCTGCAACTTGCCGCAATTTTTGCTATACGTGATCCATTACGCCAAGAAACTGTGACAGCTATTCAACGTTTGCATAAACAAGGCTATCAATTGGTCATGTTGACGGGGGATCAGGAAAAAACAGCTCAAGTTATTGCAAAAGAAGTGGGGATTGAACAGGTAATTGCAGGTGTATTGCCGGAAGGAAAAGCGCAAGCTATTCAACAATTACAGCAACAAGGACTAAAAGTCGTGATGGTTGGCGATGGTATTAATGATGCTCCGGCACTGGCACAAGCGGATGTGAGTATTGCGATGGGAAGCGGTAGTGATATTGCGATTGAAACCGCTGAATTAACCTTAATGCGACATAGCATTGACGCCATTGCTGATTCTTTATCTTTGGCTAAAGGCACTTTACAGAATATGAAACAAAATCTATTTTTTGCCTTTATTTATAACAGCTTAGGGATTCCTTTGGCAGCAGGCGTATTCTATCCTTGGTTAGGTGTATTGCTTAACCCAATGGTTGGTGGCGCAGCTATGGCATTTTCATCCATCACCGTTGCTAGCAATGCCAATCGCTTATTACGTTTTAAACCTAAATCTTAAAAAAGTGCGGTAGAAAATACTAAAGTTTTATCTTTGGGATGAAGTTAATCTTAATGATGGATATTTAACCAAATAAAAGATGTGTTTTGATTTAAATCAACTAATGTTTATCTTTTACTTTGAGAACAGGGAACTTTTCTGTATTATCACACACATCAGGTCAAGTGCTTGATAATTCATAAAGTTCCTAAATAAAATAATCTTAATAAATAGCTAAACTACTTTCCTACCACCTCAGTTGAGGTGGTTTTTTTATGTCTACAAAGTAGCAATTAATAATGTAATAAAAAATTGCAGCGAGATTGCCATTTCAATTAAGCCAATCTGTTTAGTGGATAATTTTTGCGTAGGAAGTATGACTGCACGAATTAAAGCTGGCAAAAATGTGAGGGCTAAGAAAAGTTGTTGTAATGCTAAAAATACTATGATTAAAACACAGTGAAAGAGAATGGAAGAAAATAAATAATAGGGATTTTTTCGTTCTCGTAAGACGGATTTGACATATAGGGTTACGCCGATAAAAAATAAACTTGGGAAAATAGCTGTCCAATAAATTTGATCATCAACTTGGCGATGAGGAAAATAATAGGCTGCCATTCCTACAACAGCAAAAATAGAGATAGCATTTAAATCATTGAGCAATGCACGTTCATCTTTTTTCTTCGCATAATAAATGCTGATTAAACTGAGAGGAAGAATGGCAAGGGCAAAATAAATCAGCTGCCAATTATGTAAAAACGCAGGAGCAGAAAAAATGAGACAAGCGACACCATAAATCATTGTCCATTTTCGATACAGCTCAAGATTTCTACCTTTAAACAAATTTAGAAAAGGGTAGGTCATTAAATATAGACTAAACCACGCGAGTAGTAGAAAAAAATGCTGCCAAATAGGATCGGAAAGTAACATGCCGTATAAAAATGGCATTAATGCCATGACAATTGCGCCATGTTGATTTGAAATTAAGAGTTTCATAATTGAATGCGAAAATTTATTTTTGGTAAAATTTTAGTGGGTTTTTATTTAAATTGGTATAAACTTTTTGCGTAATTTTATTAAAAAATAAGGAGAGAAAATGAGTATTCAACGCTTTCATGTGGGTAAACGTTATTCTGAAGTCGCGCTGCATAATGGTGTAGCATATTTAGCCGGACAAGTGCCTGAAAATACAGCAGGACAAGCAATTTATGAACAAACAAAAGATGTATTAGGTTTGATTGACAAATTGCTTGCCGAAGTGGGGACAGACAAAAGCCGAATTTTAATTGCGCAAATTTTTCTAACAGATATGAAAAATTACGCAGAAATGAACCGCGCTTGGGATGAATGGGTAGCTGATAACAATGCGCCACCGAGAGCCTGTGTAGAAGCAAAATTGGCTGATCCAGATTGGTTAGTGGAAATTGTGGTGACAGCCGCAGCATAATAAAAAGCGCGGTCAAATTTCCCAGTATTATGTAGCAGTTGTAAAAAGACTTAACTAAAAAACATACAGTCCTTATCAAGGTGCATTCTTTGATAAGGATTTTTTATGATGATTAATTCTGATTTAATTGTTAGGTTAGGGTAAGAAATTAAACACTATCAGAAAGAATATAAGTCGATTATTGTATGAAGGAAATTGAATTACGTTCATTGCCGAAATAGTGGAGCAAGCAGACGGAATGGCAACAGGTGATGTAAATAGTATTTTTGATTTAAAATCAGCAGCTCTTCATCAAGGCATATTGTTCTTCTTTCAAAAGAGATGGTTGAGATAACCAAAGTACTCATGATTGAGTGCGCATAAATAGATCTGATAGTAAGATAAAAAGAGCGGTGGATTTTCAGAAAGTTTTGAAAAATCCACCGCACTTTGTTTAGATTAAATTATCAAGGGGGGCGAACATTGTGTTTAACCCTCTGATAATCTGTTGGTTATATAACTTACCAGCTATAACGCACGCCAATATGTCCATTGTAGGATTTGCGTGATACGCTTGAATCACGGTGTACACGGTTGCGATCTTGGATGCCAATGACATAGCGTGCGTCCGCATAGACACTTAAGTTTTGGTTGATTGGGTATTGTCCACCTAAACCAAACTCTGCCGCTAAGTCGCCGAAACGCTCTTTCACTTGTTCTCTTCCTACTTGGATAGTGCTGCCTTTACCTGATAAGGTTTGGATTAAGTTAGCAGTAAAGTAAACTTGTGGGCTGTTTTTGTCTAAAGTTTCAGACCAGTTTACTCTCACACCTAAACGACCCACTAGGCTGTCTTGATGGGATTTTTTCACTTGTCTAATGCCATCGTTAAAGCCGTTTAACCAAATGCTTTGGTAGCTTAATTGGGCTTGTGGCTCTACGGTCACTTGTGGGTTGAGTAAGTGGTATGGTTTACCCACTTCAATAGACGCCCCTAAGCCGTAGCCGTTTTGCTTCACTTGCGTGTTGCCACTGCGGTAACGGTTTTGTAACCAAGACACTTGTCCAACTAAGTCAAGGTAAGCCCCTGCTGGACTATAGTATGTGTGGTAGCCACCGATTGAGAGCATGTCAGATTTAGCGCTGCCAGTGAACTTATTACCAACCACTACGCCATTCTCTGCGTTGTATTTATCAAAGAACTTGCTGTTTGCCCAACCGTACGTGAAAGTTAAGCCCGTGTGTTGTTGGCTCTTGTCGTCGTTAAGTTTGAAATCAATATCACGACCGAATTGTACAAAACCTGATTTTACATCTGCACCAAAACGATCTCTGCCTTGAAGTGCAGTGGAATCTAGGTTCATTCTGCCCCATACTTGATTGAGGGCATTGCCGTTTTCCCAACCTGCGTTGCGTTGTTCGCCCACACGTTCATGTAATTTACCTAATTGCGCTAAGCCCATTTGGCGGTTGATGAACGGTTGTTGAACATAACCCACCACAGGTTTGCTGATAATATCAACAGTTTCGGGTTCAACTGGTGTAGTTGGTGCCACTGGGTTGTCTGGATTAACTGGATTGCTTGGGTTAGCAGGGTCGCTTGGTTTCGCTGGCGGTGTTGGCGTTGGTAATTTCGCTTTCAATGTCCAGTAGTAGCTGTTGCCTTCACGTTTTAATTGTGCCTCGCCTGCGTTAGTGGTTTCCGCGCTACCTGTAAATGTACCTGAGTCAGTGCCTTTCACAGTTATCACTGGGTTATTAAAGCCACCATTTTTCTCGGCTTCTGCACGTGTCACATCACCTAAAATTTTATTCGGTACCACAACGGTAGTAGCGCCAGTGGCATTACCTTCAATCACAAGTAAGTCATTTTTCTGTACATCAGGGTTGTTCCAAACCGATTTAACTAACACTTGTGAACCTACTTTACCTTCGTAGTTGCCTTTAATGGTCATCTTCGCTTCAGGTTGGTCTGGTGGTGTCGCATTGACAAGGTCAATTTTGCCCTCATTAACCACGTTGTAGCCTACCGTTGAAGTAGCTGTGTTTGGTGCTAACGCCAGTTTACCTTGTGTACCAATGGTCATATTGCCTAAGCCGTCATTGGGTTTTCCACTTAATAAATCACCTGTTAGGGTTAAAGTTGCTTCTTTGTCTTTTGCAACATTAATGGTTGTCCAGTTGCTGATTTTAGTATTATTCGGTTCGCCTGCTACAGTTGAAGCACCTGTTAAATTTTGATTTAATACGAAAGTGTTTTCTTCGCTATCTGACAGCGATTCGCCACTATCAAGACCGCCATTAATTCTAATTAAATTGGCAATATCAGTACCAGAAAGCGAAAATTTATCATTTCCCTTTCCCATAACAATATAGCCATTAAATATCCCAGCCGAGGAGGTCATTTGGTCATCACCATTTTGGGTATAGATGCCTCCAAGAATTTCACCTGTATTCTGAATCAGATCATTACCTTCTACAGTAATAATTGAAGTATCAACATCCTTATTACGATTAATCAACTTTCCTGCATTCGTAATATGTACTGGGGTCGTCTTACTATAGTCATTAAATGTAATAGCTGCGAAGCCTGTTTTATCTTCTATTTCAATTACACCGTTTTCTGTATTTTTTATAACAATTGTTGCTGTTGGCGAATGTTCAGTGAATCTGAGTAAACCAATTCCTATATAAGAAGATTTAATATAATGTTGATTGGTTATCTCAATTGTTTGCACATTTTGATTGATCTTCTGAAGCTCAATACCTACTGCATACTTAGTTGAAGACGAAGTTATATTACCTGAATTTATAATTCTTACTTTTTCCGAATCAGCCCCCCAAACAGTCACTCCCAATGCATCACCTTGTGAATTTTTGACATTAATATTTCCACTATTGATGATCTCAATCTCTTTACCAGCACCTGTTATCGCTGATATAGAATTATTTGGTGTGTTGGCTGTGATATTAATTGTCCCTTTGTTCTCAGTATAGGCTTTTGCAAATTTTGCATTGTTTGCAATACCCAAAATAGCACCTGATTTTTGCTGTGCATCAGCGACAATAACGTTAATTACCCCCGTAGTATCATTTAAAAAAGAGTTATCTTGATTTTGATTATTATTATTTAAATAATAAATATTTACTGCCGCATTGGAACTATTTATTTTTTGAAGTGATTTTGCATTTTGCCAGGTAATTGTGCCTCTATTAATGCCTGAAAATGCGGTTGCGCTATTTCGCGTAAAAATAGGCTCTATCCCGTCAGAAGAACTGATGTTACCTTCATTAATTAATGTTGTATTAACATCAGAGATAATTTGCGCACCATTATCTCCTGCACATATTACTGTAGTACGTCCGCTTGCGGATAAATTTGGATCATGAGTACAAGCTGCAATGCTGTCATTAGATAATATGAATAAGAAACTACCGAGGATTATTCCACAACTTTTATTCATGATTTTATGGCTTTTACCCAATTCAGATATTGCATAACTTAAGCCTGTATTTGGGTCAAATTTTGTTTTAAAAATGTGATTTAGCATAAATCTTCCTTTATTTTGCGTAAATGGTTGGTCAACACCAAACTTGCTATTAGAGAATTAGGTCAGACCTCATGAAAAGTCCTAAATTTTAATCCTATAACTTGTCATTTGCAAGGTTGTGTTTTTGTGAATATGCCCCTTTGTTATATTGAGATAACTAGGAGTCAAATGTCATCTTTTTGATCCGGAAGTGCTGATGCATTAATGATTATTTTTACCATTGTTGAGAATGAAACTCGATGTCTTATTGCTTGAAAGATTAGTTGTATTTAGTTATAAGAATTTGCAGCTTAATAAGTTGATTAGATAGTCCAACTTTTTCTGGGCTGATCAGAAAAGGCTTTTTATTATCCACTCACAATATAAAAATTTGCGGTCAAATTTCCTTTATTTTTGACCGCGCTTTTTAAGTTATTGTGCCATATTTTGTACTGATTTTAGGAAACCGGCAGCGGTGGCGTAAACGTCGGTTTTGCCTTGTGCCATTAAAATCATGTCTGACATTTCACGAAAGGCGCCTTTGCCTCCGCCTAAATTAAGGACGTAGTCCGCGCAATCTTTTACATAGTTAGCCGAATCAGCTACAGCAAAAGATAAGCCGCAAACCGCAAATGCGGGAAGATCAACACTATCATCACCGATATAAGCGGTTTGTTCTGGTGTGACGCCAGCTTGCTTCATTAATTCATAACAAGCTGTTTCTTTTTCTAATTTGCCTAATAGAGCAAACTGAATGCCTAAATCGGCAATTCGTTTCTGTAAAATCGGAGAAGAACGTCCTGAAAGTACAGCGACTTGAATACCTTGTTCAATCAGCATACGAATACCTAAGCCATCACGCACATGAAAACTTTTAATCGCTTCGCCATTGGCATCATAATGCAATAAACCATCGGTCAATACACCATCAACATCTGTTATCACTAATTTAATCTGTTGTAATTTTTCTGTGAGCATATTGATTCCTTAGCTTGAGAATTCAATTAAACCGACTACTTGCTGATTATCATCTAATACCACTAATGAATGGATTTTTTTCTCTTTCATAAAGCTTTCAGCGGCGGATAAAAATTCATTTTGATGAATGGTTTTTGGATTTTTGGTCATTAGATCCTGTGCTGTTTTATTGAGCGTATCTGCCCCATTGGCACTTAATGCACGTCGAATGTCACCATCGGTAATAATGCCTTGTAGTTTTTTATCTTGCATAACTAATGCCACGCCCATACGCCCTTCATTCATAATGGTTAAGCAATCAGTAAAGCTAGTTGAAGGTTCGGTCACAGGTAGGCGCGTTTGCATTTGATCTTTTACGCGACATAATAAACGACGACCTAATGAACCACCTGGATGGAATTTAGCAAAATCAATAGGCTGGAAGTTGCGTGCATGAATCAGCGCAACAGTTAGTGCATCGCCTAAAGCAAGAGTGACAAGAGCAGAAGTCGTTGGCGCTAGATTATTTGGGCAAGCTTCACGATCAATGGTGATATCTAAAACATAGTCGGCGTGTTTACCTAAAGTTGATTTTTTATTACTGGTTAGTGCAATGATTTTATTACCAAAATTCTTTAAGCTTGGAATCAGTTTGTTGACTTCATCGCTTTCGCCACTGTAAGAAATCAATACGACGATATCAATAGGTTTTAACATGCCTAAGTCGCCATGGAATGCTTCTGTTGGGTGTAAAAAGAAACTTGGCGTGCCTGTAGAAGCCAAACTGGCGACAATTTTTTGTCCGATTAAGCCCGATTTTCCCACGCCTGAAATGGCGACACGTCCTTCACATTGTAGAATTAATTCAACCACTTCATTGAATGTGTTATCTAAGTTTTGGCTCAATTTCGCTAATGCTTGTTCGGCAATAGTGATAGTTTGACGACCATTTTGTAAATGATTCATATTGTTCATCTCACAAGTGCGGTTAAAAAATTAAAAGTTTTAACTTGATGTTATGCCTGTATTTTAGCGTAAGTTTTCGTTTCACTCTAGGGAAAATTCCGT
Organism: Reella acinonychis; assembly: GCF_052384575.1. Classification (GTDB taxonomy): domain Bacteria; phylum Pseudomonadota; class Gammaproteobacteria; order Enterobacterales; family Pasteurellaceae; genus JBQSUQ01. The sequence continues at coordinate 195,594 of NZ_JBQSUQ010000004.1, forward strand.
TATACTACGCCTTGAGTTAGTCAGACAATCGCTGGTTTATTGAAGCCCTTAACCGTTGTTTAACGACCTAGTGGGACAAGTAGACGAGAGGAAAGTCCGGGCTACATAGGGCAGAGTGCCAGGTAACGCCTGGGGGGCGTGAGCCCACGACAAGTGCAACAGAGAGCAGACCGCCAACTTCGGTTGGTAAGGGTGAAAGGGTGCGGTAAGAGCGCACCGCATGGCTGGCAACAGTGCATGGCAGGGTAAACTCCACTCGTAGCAAGACCAAATAGGAACTCAATGGGTGTGCCCGCTCAGAGTTCGGGTAGGTTGCTTGAGCATACATGCGAATGTGTGCCTAGAGGAATGATTGTCCAACGACAGAACCCGGCTTATCGACTGACTCATTCCAAATTTTAACCGCTGATTTTATCAGCGGTTTTTTTATGTGATGAAACGTTTTAAAACAGAATATTATTTCTGTTTTTCAACTGCTTCTAATGCTCTTAATGAATAAGTATAAGCAGCACCGGCATTTAATGCGATTGCTGTTGCTAATGCACCTGCGATTTCACTTTCTGTTGCACCTGCTTTAGCTGCTTCTGCTGCGTGTACGCTGATACAACTTTCACAACGCGTGGTTACTGCAACGGCTAAGGCAATGAGTTCGCGTGTTTTCAAATCAAGTGCTTCCGCCGCAGCTGCTTGATTAAGTGCTTTATAAGCGTCCAACATTTTTGGATGCTTTTTACCTAATTCCGCAAAAGAATCCTTAACAAGTGCGGTGTGTTCTGGCCAATTTTGAAACATAACAATCTCCTATATGATGATTTGTTGGGTTGTTTTAGATAAAAAGAGTTTATTTACCTAAATTATCAAAGAATTTTTTTACACCATCAAAGAAGTTAGAGGATTTCGGGCGTTGTGCATTTTGTCCTTCCAAACTTTTCTCCAGTTGTAATAGTAATTCTTTTTGCTCTTCATTCAGTGAAACAGGGGTTTCAATAATCACTTTGCAAATTAAATCGCCGCTGTAACCTGTGCGCATGGCTGAAATACCTTTGCCTCGCATACGGAACATTTTACCACTTTGTGTGCCTTCTGGGATTTTTAATTTAACGCGTCCATCTAATGTTGGCACGTCAATTTCCCCGCCAAGCGCGGCTTGTGTAAAGCTGATTGGCACTTCACAATAGAGGTTATTACCATCGCGCTCGAAAATATGGTGATCTTGAACATGAATTACCACATATAAATCGCCTGCAGGTGCGCCATTTTCGCCAGCTGCCCCTTTGCCTGCTAAACGTAATTGATTTCCTGTATCAACACCCGCTGGAATTTTAACTGATAGATTTTCGGTTTTATGTACTCGTCCATCGCCATGACATTTTTTACAGGTTTTTTCGATTTTTTTCCCTCTACCATGACAGGTTGGACAGGTGGTTTCTGTCATGAAGAAACCTTGTTGACGACGAACTCGACCTGAGCCATGACAAGTTGGACAGGTTTCTACTTTAGATCCTTTTTCTGCACCAGAGCCATCACAATGATCACAATGTACTAAAGTACGAATTTGGATATCTTTTGTTACGCCTTTCACCGCTTCTTCTAAGGTGATTTCAATATCGTAGCGTAAATCATCTCCACGAACTACACGTTGGCGACCAGATCCGCCACCAAACATTTCGCTGAAAATATCTTCAAAACCACCGAAGCCACTAAAACCGCTGAAACCTCCGCCAAAGCCGCCAGCACCACCAAAACCACCTTGTTCAAAGGCTGCATGTCCATATTGATCGTAAGCGGCGCGTTTTTCTTTATCGCTTAAAATTTCATAGGCTTCTTGAATTTCTTTAAATTTTTCTTCTAAGGCTTTATCCCCTTTTGTGCGGTCGGGGTGATATTTCATTGCTAGTTTTTTGTAAGCTCGTTTGATGGTTTTCTCATCAGCACCACGATCGACTTCAAGTAATTCATAATAATCTTGCTTTGCCATAATATTTCCGTTTTGTTGTTCTGATTTTTATCAAATAAAATTTTATTATTGGATATGGTGGCTTGTAACTAAATTACAAGGGGGCATTATCATTCTCTCTGTATTTATTTTAAAATAATGTTGAGGTTTATTCTTGCTCAAATGCTTATGAATGCTCCTCTGAATAAGAAAAGTGCGGTGGAATTCACCGCACTTTTGGGGATTAATGTTCTCTGGTTTTAAAGAACTCAACATCAGGGTAGCGTTCTTGTGCTAAATTCAAATTCACCATTGTTGGTGCGATATAAGTGAGGTTATCACCGCCATCCAAGGCGAGATTTTGCTCATTTTTACGCTTGAATTCTTCAAATTTTTTCGCATCGCTACATTCAACCCAACGCGCAGTAGCAACATTGACGTTTTCATAAATTGCTTCAACGTTGTATTCTGATTTTAGACGGGATACTACCACATCAAACTGAAGGACACCCACTGCACCAACAATTAAATCGTTGTTTGTTAAAGGGCGGAATACCTGTACTGCGCCTTCTTCTGAAAGCTGAACTAATCCTTTTAATAATTGTTTCTGTTTAAGAGGATCTCTTAAACGAATACGGCGGAATAATTCTGGCGCAAAGTTCGGAATACCGGTGAATTTTAACGTTTCACCTTGGGTGAACGTATCGCCGATTTGAATGGTGCCATGGTTATGTAAACCGATGATATCTCCGGCATAAGCTTCTTCAGCATGGGTTCGATCGCCCGCCATAAATGTGAGCGCATCTGAAATTACCACATCTTTACCAATACGCACATGGTGGAATTTCATCCCTTTTTCATATTTACCAGATACGATACGCATAAATGCCACGCGATCTCGGTGTTTTGGATCCATATTGGCTTGAATCTTAAAGATAAAACCAGTGAGTTTTTCTTCGCTACTTTCCACTAAACGTGAATCTGATTGACGCGCTTGTGGTGCTGGTGCCCATTCGGTTAAACCATCAAGGAAATGATCTACGCCAAAATTGCCTAATGCGGTACCAAAGAAAACAGGGGTGAGTTCGCCTTGAATAAATAAATCATGCTCAAATTCATTAGAAGCACCTTTCACTAATTCCAATTCATCACGCAATTGTTGAGCTAAATCATCACCAACCGCAGCGTCTAATTCTGGACTATTTAATCCTTTGACGACACGTACTTCTTGAATTCGATGACCTTGACCGCTTTGGTATAAATAGGTTTCGTCTTTATAAAGATGATAAACCCCTTTAAATAATTTGCCGCAACCAATTGGCCAAGTAATAGGTGCACAATGGATATTTAATACGCTTTCTACTTCGTCTAATAATTCCATTGGATCACGAATATCTCGGTCGAGTTTGTTCATAAAAGTAATGATCGGCGTATCGCGCAAACGAGTCACTTCCATTAATTTAATGGTTCGTTCCTCAACCCCTTTTGCACTGTCGATAACCATTAAACAACTGTCCACTGCGGTTAAAGTGCGGTAGGTATCTTCCGAGAAATCTTCGTGCCCCGGTGTATCTAATAAGTTGACTAAACAATCATTATAAGGAAATTGCATGACGGAGGTGGTGATAGAAATACCACGTTGTTTTTCCATTTCCATCCAGTCTGATTTGGCATGTGCTGCGGAGCCTTTGCCTTTTACGGAACCTGCTGTTTGAATAGCATTTCCGTATAATAGCACTTTTTCTGTAATGGTTGTTTTACCCGCATCGGGGTGAGAGATAATTGCAAAAGTACGTCGTTTATTGACTTGTTGTGGATATGACATAATTATTTCGTAATAAGTTAAAAAATTCTGCGTATTGTCGCTGAATTTCGGTATTTTTTCAAATAAAAAAGCCTTTCGGTAAATGCCGAAAGGCTTGGGAAATAGGATGGTGCGACTAGCTGGACTCGAACCAGTGACCCCCACCATGTCAAGGTGGTGCTCTAACCAACTGAGCTATAGTCGCATAAAAGTGCGGTTATAATATAGAAAGATTTTCTTAAAAACAAGCGTTTTTAGCAATCCCATTTTTGATTGATTAATAACTCAACGATTAACTTTTTAGCTGTTGAATTTTCTTTATTACATTACTTGTGGAACAACCATTTTCAAAGTTGAGCACCAGTACGTCACCGCCATTTGCCCAAACTTCTTTAGATCCTGCAATTTCTTCAGGTTTGTAATCGCCACCTTTAACTAGCAAGTCAGGGAGTATTTCGCTAATTAAACGTTGTGGTGTGTCTTCATCAAATTCGACTAGCCAATCCACTGATGCCAAACCAGCTAATACACTCATTCGGCTATTTAAATCGTTAATTGGACGAGTTTCACCTTTTAAACGTTTCACTGAATTATCCGTATTTACGGCAACAATGAGACGATCACCTAATTTACGCGCATTTTCTAAATAGGAAACATGACCAGGATGTAAAATATCAAAGCAGCCATTAGTCATCACAATTTTTTCACCGCGATCTTTCGCTAATTGGACTGCTACTTTTAAGTCCGCTTCGTTCATAATCCCGAAACCATTTGACGTTCGTCCATGAATTGCATTTTCAAGTTCGACGGTGGACACTGTCGATGTACCCAGTTTTCCAACCACAATGCCAGCGGCAACATTGGCCAAATAGCAAGCTTCTTCAAAAGAACGTCCATCTGCTAATGCGGTTGCAAGCACGCTGATCACTGTATCTCCTGCACCTGTAACATCAAACACTTCTTTGGCTTCTGTTGGTAAATGATAAGCAGGTTGAGCAGGGCGTAATAACGTCATGCCTTTCTCTGAACGAGTGACTAAAAGTGCGGTTAAATTTATGTCAGAAATTAATTTTAATCCCTTTTGAATAATTTCTTCTTCGCTATGGCATTTACCTACGACAGCTTCAAATTCAGACATATTTGGTGTTAGTAGGGTAGCACCGCGATAACGCTCAAAGTCAGTGCCTTTCGGATCGATCAACACCGGTACATTCGCTTTGCGTGCAATTTGGATCATCTGTTGCACATCGTTTAATGTACCTTTGCCGTAATCAGAAAGCACTAAAGCACCACAATTTTTTACCGCACTTTCTAGCTTATTTAGTAAATCTTGGTTGCGGACTTGATGAAAATCCTCTTCAAAATCAAGACGTAATAATTGTTGATGACGAGAAAGAATACGTAATTTAGTAATGGTTGGGTGAGAATCCAATTTGACAAAATCGCAATTGATTTTTTGTTTCTCTAATAATTGTGTAAGCGCATTACCCGCTTCGTCGTTACCTGTTAAGCCAAGCAATTTGACTGGTACATTCAATGAGGCGATATTCATTGCTACGTTAGCTGCACCACCAGCGCGCTCTTCATTTTCTTGCACGCGCACAACAGGTACAGGTGCTTCAGGGGAAATACGATTGGTTGCACCAAACCAATAACGATCAAGCATAACATCGCCGAGAACTAATACATTAGCGTTTGGGAAATGAGCTGAAAATTGAGTCATAATAGTTATCCTGAACATTAAAATAAATAATTTTACTGATTTTACCACAGCCAAAAAGAGTTTGGCTTAAAATTTCATTCAAATTCCGTTACACTATAACGAATTTATCTGTGGTTTCTATTCTGGATTAGGTTATGTCACAACAACAAATGCCGCAATTTCAAACTGCCTTTTTACACCCAAAATATTGGGGATTTTGGCTCGGATTGGGCGTCTATTGGTTAATACTTTGCTTGCCTTACCCTATATTGCTTAAAATTGGCGATGGTTTAGGTTGGCTTTTTTCAAAATTAAAAGTGGGCAAACGTCGTGAAAAAATTGCTCGCCGGAATTTAGAATTAGCATTTCCTGAGCTTTCTCAGCAACAACGTGAAGATATTTTACGAAAAAATATGCGGGCAGTAGGCATGGCGGTGATTGAAACGGGTATGGCGTGGTTTTGGTCTGATCGTCGCATTAAAAAATGGGCAAAAATTGAGGGTTTAGAACATTTAACCCATCATGCAAAAGACGGTATTTTGTTGGTGGGAATTCATTTTTTAACCTTGGAATTAGGGGCTCGAATTGTAGGATTACATCATGCAGGCGTAGGTATTTATCGCCCAAATGACAAGCCTATTATGAATTGGTTACAAACATGGGGGCGTTTGCGTTCTAACAAGTATATGTTAGATCGCAAAGATTTACGTGGTATGGTCAGAGCCTTGAAGAAAGGCGAAACTATTTGGTATGCGCCAGATCATGATTATGGGCGAAAAAGTGCGGTGTTTGTTCCATTTTTTGCGGTACAAGATGCGGCAACGACGACGGGTTCTTATTTTTTATTGAAAGCCTCTCCTAATAGTAAAGTGGTGCCCTTTGTACCTTTAAGAAATGAAGATGGAGCAGGCTATACCGTCAGTATTTCGCCAGCTGTCGATTTCTCCGATTTGTCAGATGAAAGGGATGTTGCGATTCGTATGAACCAATTGATTGAACATGAAATTCTAAAAGGCGTGGATCAATATATGTGGTTACACCGTCGCTTTAAAACAGAACAAGATGGCGACGATGGCAAAAAATATCGTTAGAGGAATTAAAGGGGGCACTTCAAGCCCCTTTTTATATAGCAAGACTTTGCAAAAGTGCGGTGTATTTTTTCTTTGTTTTATGTATAAGGCTAGCCTATTGAAATAAAAGGATGTGTTTTTAACTAAAATATGGTAAAACTATTTCCCGAATTTTACTAACAACTTATAGGAAACGAATATGTCGAATTTACAAGCAATCATTGAAGCCGCGTTTGAACGTCGTGCGGAAATTACACCAAAAACTGTTGATGCGGAAACTCGTGCAGCGATTGAAGAAGTGATTGAAGGCTTAGATAGTGGTAAATATCGTGTAGCGGAAAAAATTGATGGTGATTGGGTGACTCATCAGTGGTTGAAAAAAGCAGTATTACTTTCATTCCGTATTAATGACAATAAGCTAATTGATGGTGCAGAAACAAAATATTACGACAAAGTTGCATTAAAATTTGCAGATTATACGGAAGAACGTTTTGCGCAAGAAGGTTTCCGCGTGGTGCCTTCTGCAACTGTACGTAAGGGCGCATATATTTCGAAAAATGCGGTGTTAATGCCATCTTATGTAAATATTGGTGCTTATGTTGGCGAAGGTACCATGGTAGATACTTGGGCAACTGTTGGTTCATGCGCACAAATTGGTAAAAATGTACACTTGTCTGGTGGTGTAGGTATCGGTGGTGTATTGGAACCATTACAAGCAAATCCAACTATTATTGGAGACAACTGTTTTATTGGCGCACGTTCTGAAGTGGTAGAAGGCGTTATTGTAGAAGACGGTTGTGTAATCTCAATGGGCGTATTCATTGGTCAATCAACTAAGATTTATGATCGTGAAACGGGCGAAGTGTTCTACGGACGTGTGCCAGCAGGTTCAGTTGTCGTATCCGGTAGCCTTCCTTCAAAATGTGGCAAATATAACCTTTACTGTGCAGTTATCGTGAAAAAAGTTGATGCAAAAACATTAGGTAAAGTAGGTATCAACGAATTATTACGCAGTATTGAAGAATAATTCATATAAATTTGAACTTTCTTTTAATTTATATGTCTTAGAAATCTGAATGTGGCTTAAAAATGCCACATTTATCGTAGGTTCGTTATCCATATAGTGATAACTTTATTATGAACAATTTTATAGGTACAACAATGAAAAAATCAGTATTAGCAGCATTAGTATTAAGCTCAACATTAGCATTAGCGGCTTGTGATCAAGCGAAACAAGAAGTCGCTAGCAAAACTGAAGAAGCAAAAACAGCAGTAGCAGCGAAAGTTGAAGAAGCTAAAGCGGCAGTAAGCCAAGCAGCAAATGAAGTAAAAGATGCTGCAGTTGCTAAAGCAGATGAAGTTAAAGATGCGGCAGTTGCTAAAGCGAATGAAATGAAAGATGCAGCTATGGCAAAAGCTGATGAAATGAAAGATGCAGCTATGGCTAAAGCGAATGAGATGAAAGACGCAGCTATGGCTAAAGCAGACGAAATGAAAGACGCTGCAATGAAAAAAGTAAATGAAGCTAAAGATGCAGTGATGGATAAAGCAGCTGAAGCTAAAGACAAAGCTGCAGAAATGAAAGATGCGGCGATGGATAAAGCGGCAGAAGTGAAAGATGCAGCGATGGATAAAGCAGCTGATGCAAAAGAAGCAGCAATGGGTAAAGTTGAAGAAGCTAAAGAAGCAGTAACTAAATCTATGGATGCGGTTTCTGAAAAAGCTGCTGAAGTAAAAGATGCAGTGACTAAATAATTCATTCATCTTTAATCTATTATAGAAGGAAGCCAATCGGCTTCCTTTTTATTATCAATTCATAAATTCTGTGTTAGAATAGCCGACCATTATTGATGGTATATTAAGGAAAAAGAATGAAAGTATTAGAAGGCGTTTTAGCCGCTCCTCATGCAAAAATTGCTGTAGTAGTTGCTCGTTTTAATCATTTTATTAATGATAGTTTAGTTGATGGGGCTGTAGATGCATTAAAACGTGTTGGGCAAGTAAAAGATGAAAATATTACTTTGGTTAAAGTGCCAGGTGCTTATGAATTACCTTTAGCAGTTCGTCGTTTAGCAGAAAGTAAAAAATTTGATGCAATTGTTGCATTAGGTACAGTCATCCGCGGTGGTACTGCACATTTTGAATATGTTGCGGGAGAAGCGAGTAGTGGTATTGGCCATGTTTCTTTAAATTGTGATATCCCAGTCGCTTTTGGTGTATTAACCACTGAAAATATTGAACAAGCTATTGAGCGTGCAGGAACTAAAGCAGGCAACAAAGGGGCTGAAGCTGCATTAGTAGCATTAGAAATGATCAATTTATTGGATCAAATTAAAGCATAATATGAAAGAACAAATGAAGAAGCCTTCAGCTCGTCGTCGAGCGAGAGAATGTGCAGTACAAGCCTTATATTCATGGTTTGTATCACAAAATGATGTGGCGGAAGTTGAACTTACTTTTGTTACTGAACAGGATTTAAAAGGTGTTGATATCCCTTACTTCCGCAAATTATTCCGTCAGACTGTAGAATTTGTGGAAGCAGTGGACAGTACTTTAGCGCCTTTCTTAGATCGCACAACGGAAGAACTCACTCCAATTGAAAAAGCAATTCTACGTTTAGCTACCTATGAATTAAAGTATGAGTTAGACGTGCCTTACAAGGTTGTTATTAATGAAGCAATTGAAGTGGCGAAAACCTTCGGGGCTGAAGAAAGTCATAAATATATTAATGGTGTATTAGATAAAGTTGCACCAGCTTTAGGTCGTAAGTAAATAAAAATTAAAGGTGGGAAATCCCACCTTTTTTTAGGTTAAAAATATGGCAAATGGTGAATTTGATCTTATTCAAACATTTTTTGAGGCACCACGTCAAATTGGCAGGAATGATGTTCATTTAGCGATTGGCGACGATTGTGCTTTAACGCAAGTGCCTAAAGGTAAGCTATTGGCAATTACGACGGATACTATGGTGGAAAACTCTCATTTTTATCCCAATATTGATCCGCGTGATTTAGGTTATAAAGCCATTGCGACTAACCTCAGTGACTTGGCAGCCATGGGGGCTGAGCCAGCTTGGGTTTCTCTCGCATTAACTTTACCCAAAATTGATTCTGATTGGTTGAAGGGATTTAGCCAAGGAATGTTTGAGATTTTAAATCAATATAATGTGAAATTAATTGGTGGTGATACCACAAGTGGCAAAATCCCGACAATTACCATCACAGCGCAAGGATTTGTGGATGCAAACACAGCACTCAGTCGTCATCAAGCGAAAGTCGGTGATTGGATTTATGTTTCAGGCACTATTGGTGATGGTTTAGCTGGCTTTTATTTGCTATCAGAACATTATCAACATCATAAAACTGCGGTTAATTCTGACGAAGTTTTTTTGATTCGTCGTAATCTTCATCCAACACCGAGAATCGAATTAGGGCAATTGTTAGCGAAACATCAACTTTCCCATTGTGCCTTAGATCTTTCTGATGGTTTAGTCGGAGATCTTGGACATATTTTAGCGCGTAGCAATCTAAGTGCGGTGTTAAATTTAGAAGATTTGCCTTGCTCTGAAGCACTTGTTAATCTATATGGACGAGAGAAAGCCGAGCTATTGGCGTTACAAGGTGGTGAAGATTATGAGCTGTGTTTTACGGTGCCACAAGAGAAACAAGCGGAGTTAGAACAACATGTAGCTTCATTAGGTGTGCCTTGTACTTGCATTGGTCAAATGATAGAAAAGCAACCATCAAATATTCTCTATCAACGCCATAACCAACCGATTGATTTACAACTAACTAGTTTCGAGCATTTTAAATAAATATGAATTCTGAAAATCCCTTAGCAAAGGTTAGCTTAACAAATCCCATTCATTTTTTAGCCCTAGGTTTCGGCTCTGGTTTGATTCGCCCTGCACCGGGGACTTGGGGGAGTTTAGCTGGGTTGATTTTAGGTGCATTGTTGTTGCAATGTTTAACCATAAAAACTTTCCTTTTTTTCACCGCACTTTGTTTTGTATTAGGTTGCTATTTATGCCAAAAGACAGCCGATGATATGGGCGTTCATGATCATGGTTCAATCGTGTGGGATGAATTTATTGGTATCTGGTTAGTGTTAGCCGCGGTACCTGAAATAAATCTGTTGTGGTGCATTGTGGCATTTGTGCTATTTCGTTTTTTCGACATTTTAAAACCTTATCCAATTAAAATCTTTGATCAAAAATTAGAAAATGGTTTTGGCATCATGATTGATGATGTCTTGGCTGCTGTATATGCCGTATTATTGTTATTTTTTTATTCGTTGATTGCATAGGTTGATTATGCTTAATTTAATGATTGTACATTTCTTTGGCTTATTAACACCTGGACCTGATTTTTTCTATGTGAGCAGAATGGCTGCTAGTAATTCAAGACGTAATGCTGTTTGCGGTGTGATTGGCATTACGTTAGGCGTTACTTTTTGGGCTGTTGCTTCAATGCTTGGTTTAGCCTTTGTGTTTACAACCATGCCAATGATGCATGGCATTGTTATGGTTTTAGGCGGTGCTTATTTAACTTATCTGGGCGTATTAATGCTTAAAAGTCGTGGCAATGTAAAATTTGAGAACTATACCGAACAAGAATTTAACCAGCAGACGAGTATCAAAAAAGAAGTGCTAAAAGGATTATTTGTTAATCTATCTAATGCAAAAGCCATAATTTATTTTAGTAGCGTGATGTCACTCGTTTTAGTCAATTTAACGCAAACGTGGCAAATCCTCATTGCATTAGCGATTATGATTATTGAAACCTTTGTTTATTTTTATGTACTTTCGGTTTTATTTTCACGTCCAGCAGTAAAACAAATTTATACGCAATATAGTCGTTATATCGATAATTTTGCTGGATTAGTTTTCGCTTTGTTTGGTGGTTATTTAGTTTATAGTGGCATATTGGAACTTTCCATATAAATAAAACCTTCCATTTGGAAGGTTTTATTATTTGAGCAAATCTTTTAAGCTAGCTTTCATCATGGTCATTTGATTTTCATACAGGGCTTTGCTTTCTCGCTCATCAATCATATAAGAAATGGTTTCAGAAAGCGTCATATTCATTTTGCGAGAATAGCGAGAAAGGCGCTGCCACACCGCATATTCTAAATCAATAGATTTCTTTTTCGTATGCTGTTTTTCCCCATTGAAAAAACGCTTACGGCGCGCGCGAATGGCTTGATCAAGTTTTACTACTAAGCCTTGCGACATATGTTGTTTAATCCAATCTTCAATGGCTTTAGGTTGATTTTTGCACAAAATCAGTTCTTTCGCTTTTTCTTGCGCTAAACTTTGTTCTTGGTAGTCGGTAATATTTTCACCTTCGCGAAATTTTTTGGTGAGATATAACCATTTCCAATGGCTTTCTTGATTCTCAAGTTTCTGATATTTCATGATTTTTATGCTTTTAGTGACGTGGTAACTGAAATTAATATACGCTTTTTATCGTTTTTTGGCTAGTAAATTTTTAGCAAAAAGGCGGAAGTATGCGATAATAGCCAACCATTTAATCAACGAAAGAGAACGATAGTGATTTCATTGACTGAGCCAAAATTAAATTGGACAGATTTGCAGCCTAACTTAATTGAATCTGATGTGCCCGATAAATCTGTATGCTTGTTAGATTTACAACCTAAAGTAAAAACAGCTATTCATCAATTCTTGCAAAATTCACACCGCAGTTTATTAGTATTAAAAGCTGATAGCGTATTAGATTATGCAAGTGCGGTGGAAAATTTTATTAAATTACAACAGGCTCCGTTGTCGTTATCAGGTGTGCAATATATAGTGGAGCAAGCGGATAGCTTTTCTTTTGCTCAAGTGAGTGCATTACCTGCGCAATCCTTTGAAGATAATTTTGCAGCTAAGCAAATTGTTGCAACGGCTTTGTATTTTGATCAGGCAACTTTATTTGGTGCTATCCGAATTCATCCCACTTCTCATGATATTCAATTAAATGCAGGTTTGGTCCATCAATTAAATCAAGGCGTACTTATTTTGAGTTTATCTCACTTATTGGCGCAATTTGACTGTTGGTCTCGTTTGAAACAAATTTTATTAGAGCGACGTTTTACTTGGTATTCCACACATCCCTTTAAAGCCTTACCTTGTGAAATTCCAAGTTATGATTTATCGCTGAAAGTGGTATTGCTAGGCTCAAGAGAAGAAATTGCGACCTTTGAAGAATGGGAAAAGCAGCTATATCAAATGGCTGATTATGCGGAAATTGAGAATTATATTTCCTTACAAGAGCCAGACCAGCAAATTGTGTGGCAGCAATATGTACAATCTTTTGCTAAACAGCACGTTTTACCTAATTTGACAGCAGAGGGAATGAATAAGCTCTACCAATTATTTGTGCGTGAGAGTGAAAGCCGAATTCTTATTAATATTTCGCCGCCATTGTTAAAAAATGTACTGAGCGAAACGCAACAGATTGCTCAAGGTAAATTGGCATTAAGTGCGGTGGATTTTGAGGCATTTTTTCAACAGAAATCAGCACAATATGGTTTCTTAAAAGAGCAAGCTTATTCAGATATTTTATATAACCAAGTCTATGTTGAAACAGAAGGGGAAGCCATTGGACAAATTAATGGCTTGTCTGTTGTTGAATTTGCAGGTACGCCATTATCTTTTGGTGAGCCTTCAAGAATCAGTTGTATTGTTCAATTTGGCGATGGTGAAGTCATTGATATTGAAAGAAAAAGTGAGTTGGCGGGTAATTTGCATAGTAAAGGTATGATGATTGTTGAAAGTTGTCTATCCAATTTGTTGGATTTGCCTTCACAGTTACCGTTTTCGGCTTCACTCGTTTTTGAGCAATCTTACGCAGAAATTGACGGTGATAGTGCTTCATTAGCTGCATTTTTAGCCTTAGTGAGTGCATTATCTGAATTGAATATTCCACAATCCATCGCAGTAACGGGGACAATCGATCAATTCGGCATTGTTCACGCAGTTGGCGGTGTGAATGATAAGGTTGAAGGTTTCTTCGCTATTTGTAAAGCTAGAGGCTTAACAGGCAAGCAAGGCGTGATTATTCCTGATACTACTTGCTATCAACTTTCTCTGAGTGATGAAGTAGTAAGTGCGGTGAAAAATAATCAATTTTCTATTTGGGCAGTTTCTGATGTATTCGATGCTTGTGAAATTTTATTTGAACGAAAATTGGAGCAAGCCGAAACATCGTCAGATGAATTGTCTATTGCGCAATTAATTAATCAACGTATTGAAAGTCGTTCAGAGCAACAACATTCGTCTTTTTGGTCTAAATGGTTAAATAAAAAATAACTGATCGGAACAGTTTGGCGAACATGTGTTAGCTGTATATTTTTAGACTGGACTTTGTTAGTATAGGTTTATTCAGTGGTTTAATTGGATAAACCTATTTTATATAACAAAAAGAGAGAAAAATGACTAACACTTGTACACCCAAAAAGAGTTCTTATTCTTATGAGGAATTATTAGCTTCTGGTCGTGGAGAACTTTTTGGCGAAAAAGGCCCACAGCTCCCAGCACCAACAATGCTAATGATGGATCGTATCGTTGAAATGAATGAAACAGGCGGATTATTCCAAAAAGGTTATATTGAAGCTGAATTAGATATTCATCCAGATTTACCTTTCTTTGCTTGTCATTTTATTGGCGATCCAGTTATGCCTGGTTGCTTAGGTTTAGATGCAATGTGGCAACTCGTTGGCTTTTTCCTCGGCTGGATTGGCGGTGAAGGGAAAGGACGTGCTTTAGGTGTTGGTGAGGTCAAATTCACAGGTCAAATTTTACCAACAGCGAAAAAAGTGACTTACCGCATTAACTTAAAACGCGTGATTAATCGTAAGTTAATTATGGGCGTTGCAGATGGCGAAGTCGAAGTGGACGGAAAAGTCATTTACACTGCGACAGATTTAAAAGTGGGTCTATTTCAAGATACCTCAGCTTTTTAAATAATAACGATATTGTAAAGCCCGAATATTTATTCGGGCTTTTTTATACATCTAATAACACTAAAATTGCAGCTTCTCCGCCCCATTCTCGTGGTGCTTGATGTAGTGCTCTTACTTTGGGATGTTGAACAAGCCAACGGGGAATTTGTTTTTTTAAGGTAAAAGTGCCATAGCCGGTCATAATACTTGCGCAGTAAATATTTTCATTTTCACAAGCTTGAATTAAGCTGGCTAACTCCAATTTGGCTTGCTCTCGAGTTAAACCATGTAAATCTAAAAAAATTTCTGGAGAAAAATCACCTCGTCGAAGCTGCTTTAACAGATAGCTATCTTCATTTTCTCTTAAATATTTCACCGCACTTTCTTCTTCTAACAATGGCTCATATTCATCAGAAAAATAAAACAATGTATCTTCTTTTTCTCGTAATTCTTTTTGCTCTGCTTTTTTTCTTAATTGCTTTTTGCTGCGTTCAGGCACAAAAATATCCTGTTTTAAGGGTTTAATACCTTTAATTTCGTCACGAAATAGATTTAAATCATCATTCTGTAGCATTATACCTTTCCTTGTTGAGCGAAATTTCTATATACTAACGGAAAATTTGTATTTTACCAAACAGGAGCATTGGATGACTTTTTTCGAAAAAGGAGCAAAAGAGATTTCGGTTTTAACAGATTTACACACAATTAAGGATTATCTCCGTTGGGTGTACAGTATGTTTAATTCACAAGAGATCTTTTATGGTCATGGCATGGATAACGCTTGGGATGAAGCCTCATTATTGGTGCTTTCCAGCTTAAATTTGCCGATGGATGTGCCAACAGACTTATATGATGCGCGTCTTACTGAGTTTGAAAAGCAAGAGATTATTGAATTAGCCATGGCGCGCATTTCAGAGCGTATCCCAACCCCTTATTTAGTGAATTCATCTTGGTTTTGTGGGTTACAATTTTATGTGGATGAACGCGTGCTCATTCCTCGTTCTCCAATTGGCGAACTTATTTTAAATAAATTTGACGGGTTATTGGATAAAGCTCCAACTCGAATTTTAGATATGTGCACTGGCAGCGGTTGTATTGCAATTGCTTGCGCAGATCAATTCCCTGAAGCAGAAGTGGATGCGGTGGATCTATCAACAGATGCGCTCGAAGTGGCAGAATATAATATCGAGCGCCATAATATGCTTGGACGTGTTATCCCAATTCAATCGGATCTTTTCACCGATGTGCCTCAAGATAAATATGATCTTATTGTCACAAATCCGCCTTATGTGGATAAAGAAGATTTAGACAGTATGCCGGCCGAATTTCAACATGAACCTGAATTAGCGTTAGCCGCAGGTGAGGATGGATTAGCTTTAGTGACTAAGATCCTTGCTCAATCTGCAAACTATTTAAATGACAATGGTGTGTTAATTTGTGAAGTAGGCAATTCAATGATTCACTTAATTAATGCTTATCCAGATGTGCCATTCAATTGGATTAATTTTGAAAATGGCGGCATTGGTGTGTTTTCATTAACTAAACAACAATTACTGGATTATCAACATTTATGGCATTAATTCGCTTTAATGTGAATAATAGATAATTACCTACAATAAAATTTTTCTATAAAAAATATTGATTAATCGACCGCACTTAACATTTCTTCGGCATTTGCTAATGCAGTGGCAGTGATTTTACTTCCACCTAACAATTTAGCAATTGCTTGAATACGGTCTTGGTGAGAAAGTGCGGTCATTTTTGTTTCTGTTTTTTCATCCACAATAAATTTTTCCACCATAAAATGATTGTGTCCATGGCAAGCGACTTGCGGTAAATGGGTAACACAAATAACCTGACATTTTGTTCCTAATTGGCGTAACAATTTTCCTACTACATTAGCAGTTGCCCCGCTGATACCTACATCTATTTCATCAAAAATTAATGTAGGGATAGCACTTTTATCTGAAGTCAGGACTTGGATGGCTAATGCGATACGAGAAAGTTCCCCACCTGATGCTGTTTTCGCTAACGGTTGACTGGATTGCCCCAAGTTGCTTTGTAAATTAAATTGAATACTGTCAGCGCCATTGGTGGTGATTTTTTCGTAATCAGTATTTAAATCAATAAAAAATTGCGCATTTTCCATTGCAAGTTGTTTAATTGAGGCTGTAACTTGGGTTGCCAATTTATCAGCACCGATTTTGCGACTGTTGTGTAGTGCTTTTGCCGTTTCTTGCATTTGGGCTAAAGCTTGTTGTTCTTGTTCAATAAGAGTTGCTTCACTTTCGGAAAAATCAACTAATTGTGC
Source organism: Reella acinonychis (assembly GCF_052384575.1). Lineage (GTDB taxonomy): Bacteria > Pseudomonadota > Gammaproteobacteria > Enterobacterales > Pasteurellaceae > JBQSUQ01. Next base: position 212,361 of record NZ_JBQSUQ010000004.1, read on the forward strand.
TAATTCTTGTTTTAAAGTGCGGTGAAATTCCACTAAGTTTTCTGCATGAATATGATGTTTCTTCGCAAGGTGAATCGCTTGGCTCATTCGTTGTTCAATTTGTTCTAACAAATAAGGATCTTGTTCAATATGAGAAGAAAGATGCTGAACTTCATTGCTGGCTTCTTGAACCTGTATTAATGCTTCTTGTAATAAATCTTGTACAGAACTATAACGAGGATCTAATTCCACTAATTCATCTAAATATTGGGTTGCTTTGTACAGTAAGCTGTCTGCACTAACGGTTTCGTTTTCACTTAATAACGTCAGCACTGATTGTGACAAAGAGGTTAGTTCTTCACTACTTGAAAGGCGTTTATGTTCTTCTTCTAATTCTAAAAATTCATTAGGTTGTAAATTAAACTCATCCAGTTCGTCTACTTGATATTGTAAAAGTTGTTTTCTTGCTTCATTTTCAATGCAGCGTTGTTTAAATTGCTCAACCTGTTGTTTGAGTTTTTTCCATTGCTGATAGTCAGCGTTCATTTGGTTGAGCAAATCTGCATGATTGCAAAAATTATCGAGGGTTTGTAACTGGAAATCACTCTTTAATAATAGCTGTGAGGCATGTTGTCCATTAATATGAATAAGATAGGTTGCCAATTCTTTTAACTGTGAGGCAGAAACCGGAGTACTATTAATAAATGCTTTTGAGCGCCCATCTTGATTGATGATACGGCGTAATATACAGTTTTCAGGGTGATCGTTATCTTGTAATTCATTTTGCTGTAACCATTGGGCTACTTTAGTTTTTGGTTCAATATAAAAAGTTGCACAAACGTCAGTTCTTTCTTGATCTTCTCTAATCATTGAAAGCTCTGTTCGTTGACCTAGGCATAACCCTAGCGCATCAATTGCAATTGATTTTCCTGCACCTGTTTCCCCTGTAATAACAGACATGCCGTTGGATAATTCGATATCTAAGTGGCGGACAATAGCAAAATTATTAATGGTAAGTTGGGTAAGCATAACAAAACTCCTTTACTGTATGTTATACAGTATATTATATGATTTATATACAGTAAAGTGTTTTGTGATAAGTTAAAATAATTTTTTCGACCAACCTAATTTTGTTCGCAATACATTGTAATAATTGTAATTATTTAAATGGGCGAGTTTAAATTTGTGTTGGCTTTTTTGTACAGTAACAATATCGTCATTTGAAAGTTCTAATGCTACTTGGCTATCGCAACTGACTTCTAAACTCGGCACAATATGACCAGCAAAGCGAATTGAAATTTTGCTGTCTCCATCAATAACTAATGGGCGTGATGATAAGGTGTGTGGATACATCGGCACTAATGCGATGGCATTAAGCTGAGGTGTGAGAATTGGGCCACCAGAAGAAAGCGAGTAGGCGGTTGAACCTGTTGGGGTAGCAATAATTAAGCCATCAGCACGTTGTGAGAAAGCAAATTTATCATTTATGTACACGTGGAATTCGATCATATGTGAAATTTTGGCACGATGCACTACTAATTCATTAATCGCATTACCACTAGATACGATTTGATTATCTCTCATTACATTTGCTTCAAGTATAAATCGTTCTTCAACGAAGAACTCACCATTTAAGCAAGCTTGTAGCTGGGAATAAGCTTCTTTGGGATCGATGTCGGTTAGGAAACCTAAATTACCTCGGTTAATACCAATTAAAATAATATCGTATTTTGCTAATACGCGAGCATGACCCAGCATATTACCATCGCCGCCAATAACAATGGCGAGTTGTGCTTGTTGGCCAATTTGATCTAGTGAGGCAATATATTTAGGTTCTAATCCAATTGTTGTCGCAAGATTTTTTTCAACAAGTACGTTGTAACCGCGTTCTTGTAACCATAAGAAAATATTTTTATGCATTTGTAAATTGATATCATCGCGCGGATAGCCTACGATACCAATGGTTTTGAATGATTTATGTAGTGGATTGATATTATCTCGGTTGCTGTACATAGTTATTACTTGAATTTTAAAAAAACGCCCTTATATTACAATGTAAATTACTGACGAGTAAAGATGAACATTCATTCGCCCTTTTATTACAATTAATTTATTGATTTTTTATGGAGAATTCTATGTCGGAAACTGAATACAAACAAGAACAAACCGAAGAGCAACAAGTGGAACAACATGCTGAACAAGAGGTTGAGCAGGTTGTAGAAACTGCAGAAGAACAAGTGGATAACAATGCTGAGAGTACTGAAGTCGATCCATTAGAAGAAGCGATTTTACGTGTCCAAGAATTAGAGCAACAACTTGTTGAAGCCGGTAAAAAAGAGCAAGAAATTCAGTTACGTGCACGAGCTGAAGTCGATAATATTCGTCGTCGTGCGGAGCAAGATGTGGAAAAAGCACATAAATTTGCTTTAGAGAAATTTGCGAAAGATCTGTTAAATACTATTGATAATCTTGAGCGCGCGTTGGCAACACAAGCCAATAAAGATGATGAATGTGTGAAAGGTTTATTTGATGGCGTAGAATTAACGTTAAAAGAATTGCTCGCCACTGTTGCTCGTTTTGGTATTGAACCAGTGGGTGTTGTAGGAGAAAACTTTAATCCTGATTTACACCAAGCGATTTCTATGCAACCAACGGAAGGATTTACAACTAACCAAATCACCACTGTATTACAAAAAGGTTATTTGTTAAATGGTCGAGTGATTCGTCCTGCGATGGTGATGGTTGCTGCTTAATAAAACTTCATAAAATTCCACCGCACTTTTAATCAAAAGTGCGGTTTATTTTTACCATTCTTTCTTCCAAGCACTTTGGTCTAATTCTTTACCAAAATAACTTTCTACTAGGCGTTTAGTAATGTCGGTTTGCGGATTACTAAAAATATCCTGTGTTTTTCCATATTCAATGACTTGCCCTTTATCCATTACAAGTACTTGATCCGCAATATGTTTAACAATACCAAGATGTTGGCTGACATAAATATAGGACACTGCGCGGCGTTCCTGTACATCAAGCATTAAATTTGTTAGCTGCGTTTTGACGGAAGAATCAAGAATACCCAAAGCATCATCGGCAATAATAATTTGGGGATCGAGAATTAATGCTTGTGCTAAAGCAACACGTTGCATTTGGCTAGCAGACATCGTATTGATTTTGACATTTGTATGATCGGGGTAAAGTCCAACTAAACGTAATGTATTGAAGATTTTTTCATCACGTTGCTCTTGATTTAAGTCCGTCATATAACGTAATGGCGTATCTAATATTTGCCCTACATTTAAATGTGGATTAAAGGCAGAATGGGGATCTTGATATACCATGCGAATATATTTTGTGCGATTGGGATCGTTAAATTCTAGCGTTTTTCCTCGGAAGATAATGTCACCAGATGTAGGACGCGTAATGCCCATAATCATTTTCGCTAAAGTGGATTTACCAGAACCATTATTGCCAATAATCGCTAAGGTTTTTTTACGATCAAGTTTAAAGCTGACATCTTGTACGGCATGAAAATAGCTATGCTGGAGCAAACCATAATGTTCTTTAAAGGACTTGCAAAGTTGATTGACTTCTAATAATGCCATATCTATTCCGTATTTTGATTTTCTACATTGAGTGTTAATGGACTATTTACTTCTTTTACTTGGCTAATTTCTCGTAAATTTAGCGGGTAATGGCAAGCAAATTCATGTTGTCTCACTCGTCGCATTGGCGGTTTATTGACGCATTTTTTTTGAGCGAAAGGACAGCGTGGTCCTAAACGACAACCCATTGGCATATGTTCTAGTAATGGCACGCTGCCTCTTAATGTGCTTAAACGACTTTTTAATGGTAAAGGTTGACTAAAATCAGGGGCTGAATGAAGAAGTGCCACTGTGTAAGGATGATGAGGCGTTTCTAAAATACTTTCTTTAGGCCCTGTTTCGGTATTTTGTCCGCAATATAAGACGACAAAGCGATCGCACCATTCACTTATGGTACTGATGTCATTACTCGATAGTAAAATTGAGGTGCCGTTATTTTGATTCATACTTGAAAGCAAGCGGAATATTTGTAGCTGCGTTGTAGATTCCAATGAATTCGTGGCTTCATCCGCAATCAATAATCGAGGTTGGTTGGCAACAGCGATGGCTATCATCACTTTTTGCCCTTCTCCTTCAGTAATATCACCAGGATAGCTGTTCATGATATCTTTATGATCTTTAATACCAACGCGGTGTAATAGCTCAATAGCACGACGTTTTTTCCAACCAAACCATTGCCACCAGCGCCCTTTGAATGTCCAAGAGGGGATATGTTGAATGATTTGTGCGCCTATTTTCATACTCGGATCTAAATAGGAGAGAGGCTCTTGATAAATCACTGAAATGGATTTGCCCACCAGTTTTTTGCGTTTGCTTGGATTGAGTTTAAGCAATTCCACATCAGCGAAGCGGAAACGATCCGCTGTAATAATCCAATTTTCTTTCGCCGCGTTACAAATCACTTTCGCGATTAAACTTTTGCCCGATCCTGTTTCCCCAACCAATCCACAAATTTCGCCTTCGTTTAGTGTCAAACTCACATTATCTACTAATTTAATGCGTCCTTGTGGTGTTTGAATTTCAATACAAAGATTACGAATATCTAATAATGCCATTGTTGACTCCTATTCATAATATTTGTCGATAGCTTTACACAAACCATTGCCAAAGATACTCACGATTAACAGTGAAATAAAAATTGCAATACCAGGTAAAATCATTGACCAAGGGGCGAGATAAACAAGTTCAAGACTATCTCTGATCATAGCTCCCCATTCTGGTGTTGGGCGCTGTGCGCCTAATGATAAAAAACTTAATGCGCTAATTTCCATGATAGTAACAGTAAAAGCTCTGATTACTTCGCGCAAATAACGCACAGTAATATGAGGTAAAATAGTTTCGGTGAGCAAATTCCGCGTTGAAACACCATTTAAACGCAGGATAGAAACGTATTCTTTCTTTTTCTCCAATTGAATAGCCTGATAAATTTCATGGATAAAATGAGGCAACAGAGCAAGGGTAATCGCCAGCATTGCATTTGGTAAGCTTGGTTCCATTAATGTGGCAATAATGATACTAATTAATAGAATAGGCACCGATAAAAAAGCATCTAAAAAGTGACCTAAAATACGCGATTTCAATCCTTTTGAAATGCCCGCTAAAATCCCTAAAAAGCCACCAATAAGTGCGGTGAAAAAAACCACAATTATGCTTGAACCGAACGTATAGGTAATACCATTAAGAAGGCGGCTAAAAATGTCTCTTCCTAGATCATCAGTGCCAAAGAAATAAGCTACTTTACCTTCTGTATTCCAAGACGGTGGAATGAGTTCTGCACCAACAAATTGCATATGGCTTGGATAAGGCGCAAGCCAAGGACTGATCATCGCAATGATTGTCATAAAGACGAAAGCATAAAAACCAAATAAGGCAATACGATCTTGTCGAAAAATATGCCAAATTTGTTTTATTGTGTTGGTTTCGCGGAATTCGTTGGGTTCTTTATCAAATATCATTTGCCCACCCTTTTTTTCCGAAAGGATCTAATAAAAAGCTCAGTAATTCGGCGATTAAATTGATGGTAATGATAAATAATCCAATCACAATAACGCCAGCAGCAATACTGTTATAATCTTGTTGAGAAACGGATAGCATTAACCAGCGTCCAATACCAGGCCAAGCAAATGTACTTTCAACTAACATCGATAATGCTAAAACAAACGTAATCAAGCGGGGTAACTGTGGTATTAAATGTGGCAAACTATTTCGCAATACATAGCGGAATAGGATGCTACAAGTTGACCAACCTCTTGTTTGTGCAAACTTCACATAGTTTTGATTTAAGATTCTTTCACCTTGTTGTTGAATTAAGCGGGTAATTTCCATTGTTGGCGAAAGCATTAACACCAATGAAGGCAAGGCCAAATGTTGGAGAACATTTTGGACTATTTTAATGCGATATGGCACATCAACGAACCACATATCAATGACGGCAAAGCCCGTAATTTGTTTGATTTCATACAGTGCATTATATTGTCCTACTGCAGCAATTTCCCAGCGATATACTGCAGCAAAATAGAGCAGAATGGGGGCAATCCAAAAAAACGGAATTGAAATACCAAAAGAGGAAATGGCATTAATGGCTTTTCCATATATGGTGCGATGTTGGAAAGCTGCAAATATGCCTAATGGTACACCAAATAAAAAGGCCAAAAAGATGGCTGCGAAAACCAATTCGATAGTCGGCGGCAATACAGTGAAAATAACTGAATTTAATGAATCTCCGCCGTTATAGGTAATGCCTAAATTGCCTTTTAATAAACCACTGACATAATCCATATAACCAGAATAAAAGTGCGGTTCAGAAAATGAAATATTTGATGGCTCACGCATAAAAATATGATAGCTCACCAACGTCAGAAAAAATAAAATGGCTGAGGTTAAAAATAAGCGACGAAAAAGAGCATATATCATTTTTTACGCTCCTGTTTAAAGGATAGTTTTTCAAAATGAATGTTGCCAAATGGAGTAATGTCAATGCCACGTACTTTGGTATTGGAAATTAATAAACGTCCCACATTGGCAATGGGGAAAATCGCGAGTTCCGACAAGGCAAATTCTTCCGCTTCTTGATAATCAGCTGCTCTTAAATGGGCGTTGCGATTGAGTAACGCCACATCAAGTAATAAATCAAAACGGCTTGAACACCAGTTGGCGATATTGGTAATTTCACTGGCGCTGTTGCAACTAAGAATCGGGCGTAAGAACGCATCTGGGTCCAAACTGCCAGATAACCAGCCACCTAAAATCAAGTCATAATCTTCAGTTTTATTTGTCAGATTTTGGATTAAAAAGTTGCGAGAAACAGACCGCACTTTTACTTTTACACCTACTTGCGCCAAGTCAAATTTAATCATTTCTGCCATTTTTATTGGGGCAGGATTGTAAACTTGATCTTCATTAATTACCCACAAATCTAAGTTAAGATCGCGATCTGCTAGAACTTTTTTAGCCTGTTCTGGATCATAATGATAGCTTAGTTTTTTGGGTGATGATTCAGCAGCCCATGATACTGGCGGAATAATGCGGTTAGCCAAGGTCGCTTTTTTGTAATAAATCAAATCGATAATTCGTTGACGGTTAATAGCTTGTGCAATAGCTTTGCGAACTGATTTATCTTGCACCGCAGGGCGTAAGGCATTAAAAGCAAGAAAAGATAAATTCATGCCATCAACCATGGTCGTTTGGTAGCGGGTTTCTGCATTTTTTAATAAACCCAGTTGGCTTAACTCTGGGAAACCCACAATCTGGCATTCATCATTTAAGAATTTTGCTAATCGACCTGTGCGATCCGTTGAAAAGTCGATCACAATATGGGGAATATCTGCTGTTTTTTTCCAATAATGAGGATTACGCGTTAAACGAATATATTGGCTGCGGAAATAATCCTGTACTTGATAGGCTCCTGTGCCAACGGGAAGTTGGTCGAGCTGGCTGAGATTGTCATCTGCATTGAGCTGTAAAGCATATTCTTGCGATAAAATGACCGCATACTGACTGGCTAAATGAGATAAAACAGAGGTATCAGGCTCAAATAGCGTAATTTTTACTGTACGAGCATCGATGCTTTCTACTTGTTTAATTTTTTTGTCGAGTTTCACACTTTCAAAATAAGGAAAACGTGATTTACGAGCTAAATCGTGGAAGATTTGATATTGTCGATCCACATTATCATTGTTATCTTCACTGAATTCAGGTAAGCCAGTAGAGTGGCCTAACACACGATTGAGTGAAAATACCACATCATCTGCGTTTAAATCTCGGCTTGGTGTAAACCAAGCAGTGTGGTGGAATTTTATGCCCTTACGCAGTTTTATTGTGATGGTCTTGGCATCCGATGAAATTTGATAGGATTCGGCAAGTGAAGGCTCAATTCGAGCACTATTATCCGCAGGTTCAAATAATTTATTATAAATTTGTTCTGTTACCACATTCATGCTTGTGCTCGTATCCGCAGTTTGTGGATTAAAGGAAAAACCCGTTGCATGAGTACAATAAATTAATCCATTATTTGATACCGACGAAGGCACGCGAGGTGTTGCCTGTGCTGATGTTGCAACAGCGCAAGAAAAAAGTGCGGTTAAAAAAGGAAGAATTTTTTTAAGCATAAATTAAGGTATTCGTGGTAAATTAGCCTAAATTTTAGAATATATTTGTTAGGTTGGCTACCTGATTTATGTGAATCCCGCATAGTTGCCTAATTTATGAGAATTTAAATATGCTAAATAGTTTGCAGAAAGAAATAAATCAATTTATTGATCGTGGCTTGGATCGTTCCTTGCGAATTGCTGTGACAGGGTTAAGTAGAAGTGGGAAAACTGCTTTTATCACAAGTTTTATCAATCAATTGTTACATATTGATAAAGTCGACAATTACCATTTACCTTTATTTGAAGCAGCGCGTAATAACCGTATTATTGCCGTAAAACGTGTGGCGCAATTGGATTTACGTATTCCTCGCTTTGAATATGAAAAAAATTTGGCAGAACTTAGTCAAATTCCACCGCGCTTTCCACAATCTACGCGTGGCGTGAGTGAAACGCGCCTTGCTATTCGGTATCAACGTCATAATGGCTTAATGAGTTATCTTAAAGATACTGGCACCTTATATGTGGATATCTTTGATTATCCTGGGGAATGGTTGCTCGATTTGCCTTTATTGCATTTGGATTATCAGCAATGGTCACAATCTTTGACGCAATTGTTTACTGATAACCGCAAACATTTAGCTCAAACTTGGTTGCAAAAAGTGCAACAACTGGATTTATTGGCTGTGGCAAATGAAGATAAATTGGCTGAAATTGCACAGGAATACACCGCCTATTTACATCGTTGCAAAGAACAAGGGTTACATTTTATTCAACCGGGACGTTTTGTTTTACCAGGTGAGCTTGAAGGAGCTCCTGTATTACAATTTTTTCCGCTATTAAATGTTGATGAATCACAATGGGTTAAATTGAAAAAGCAAGCTTCATCAAATAGTTATTTTGCTGTTTTACAGAAACGTTATGAATATTATCGTCACAAAATTGTGAAGCATTTTTATCAGGATTATTTTGCTAAATTTGATCGTCAAGTGATTTTGGCAGATTGCTTAACGCCTTTAAATCATAGTCGTCAGGCTTTTGTGGATATGCAAGAAGGATTAAGTCAATTATTTCAGAATTTTCATTATGGCAAGCGAAATTTATTACATCGGTTATTTTCGCCTTGCATTGATAAATTAATGTTTTTAGCCACTAAAGCGGATCATATTACCAGTGACCAATTGCCTAATTTAGTGAGTTTAATGCGCCAGCTAGTGCAAGATGGTGGACGACATGTTGAATTTGAGGGTATTGAAACGGAGTACAGCGCAATTGCGGCAATTCGTTCGACCCAGCAAATGAACGTTGAGCAGAATGGTCAACATTTTAAAGCGATTCAAGGGATTAGAACCAGTGATTTGAAAAAAGTAACGCTTTATCCTGGTACTGTACCAAGTAAAATTCCTAATCCGGAATTTTGGCAAGAGCGGAAGTTTGAATTCGATCAATTCGAGCCTCAACCTTTATCACCTAACGAACCCATTCCTCATTTGCGCATGGATACGGTGTTACAATTTTTATTAGGCGATAAATTAGCGTAAGTGAGAAAACAATGAACGATAAAATTATTTTTGAACATCAAGATCATTCAGATAATGAACAGCAGTTTCAAGCTAAGCAAGAGTTTGATCAACAAGCGAAGATTGAAGTAGATAATGAGCCATTAGAAGCAGAACTATTAGATGAAAAATTTGATCAAGCCATAGTGGCGAAACCGCGTTGGTGGGTAAGAGCGTTAATTGGCGTGATGTTATTATTTTTATTAGCCATAGTGGCACAATCAGTCCAATGGTTGATTGATACTTGGCAGAATCATCAATGGATTTATTTCGCTTTTGCTTTGGTAAGTTTTTCAACAGTATTGCTAGGTTTAGTGGCAATTGCTCGAGAATTCTCACGCTTGCGTCAATTGCGTCAGCGTTTATTGTTGCAGCAACAAAGCAGCGAGTGGCAGCATAAAAGTGCGGTGCAAATTGACACAGATTTTTCGGTGGATAAAATGCGCCATTTTTGTGATGAAGTGGCAAAAAATATGGGGCTAGATGAGCAACATACCGCATTAATTCAATGGAAAAAGCAAATTTCATTGGGACATAATGCACAAGAAGTAGGATTTTTATTTAGCCAAAATGTGCTTCTTCCCGTTGATCAAAAAGCAAAACAATTAATTACAAAAAATGCCATTGAAAGTGCGGTGGTGGTAAGTATTAGTCCTTTAGCGGTGGTTGATGTATTTTTTATTGCTTGGCGTAATATCCGTTTAATTAATCAAATTGCACAACTTTATGGTATGGAATTAGGTTATTTCAGCCGTTTGCGATTAATGAAATTAGTGCTATTAAATATGGCACTCACAGGTGCCACCGAATTGGTACAAGAAATGGGCATGGATTGGCTATCGCAAGATATCGCAGCAAAACTCTCTGCACGAGTGGCTCAAGGTATTGGTGCGGGTTTATTAACCGCTCGTTTGGGGGTTAAAGCCATGGAGTTTTGTCGCCCAATGGCATTTAGCCGTCAAGAAAAGCCGAAGTTAGCACATATTCAACGTGAATTATTAAGTCATTTAAAAAGTACCATATTAAACCCATTAAAAATAAAGCAAAGCGAAAAGATGTAACGATTTATTGACGTGTGTATATTTATGATTTACAGTTTAAGCCAATGACTGTTTTCCTTTGGGTTTAAAAATGAACGAAAATACACCGCACTTAACTTATCATATTGATGATATTGTGGCATTAAGTCCAAAAATGCAAAATTTGATTGATAAAGCGAAGAAATTTGCAGTCCTTAATGCGCCTTTACTCATTCAAGGTGAAACGGGAACTGGCAAGGATTTGTTAGCCAAGGCTTGCCATCAATGGAGCCCTCGTCGAGATCATAAGTTTATCGCGGTGAATTGTGCAGGCTTACCAACAGAAGACGCTGAAAGCGAAATGTTTGGACGCATGCAAGCAGAGCAAACCACTCAGGGATTTTTTGAATATGCCGATGGCGGTACAGTATTATTAGATAGCATTGCTGAGTTGTCCTTGCCATTACAGGCAAAACTGTTGCGCTTCCTGAATGATGGTACTTTTCGTCGCGTAGGAGAGGAGCGAGAACATTATGCCAATGTGCGTGTGATCTGTACTTCTCAAGTGCCACTGTTGCATTATGTGAATGAAGGGAAAGTCCGTAGTGATTTATTTCATCGCCTCAATGTGCTGACGTTAGATCTGCCGCCATTAAGTGGGCGTCAACAGGATATTGAACCTCTCACTCAATTATTTGTTCAGCAAATCAGTCAAAATCTTGGTATTTCTCCACCGCACTTTGATCAAGCATTTATTCAATATTTACAGCAACATCATTGGGCTGGTAATGTGCGTGAATTGTACAATGCCTTATATCGAGCTTGCTCTTTATGTGAAGGTCAGCCGCTTGCCATAGCACATCTTAATTTGGCAGAAAACACATCTGTGAATTTGAATGTAGATCCTGTGGGGATTGAACAGTTCGAGAATTTGAATTTAGAACAAATTATGGAAAACTTTGAAAGCCAGGTGTTACGTCAATTTTACAGCCAATATCCAAGCACCAGAAAATTAGCGACACGTTTAGGGGTTTCGCATACTGCCATAGCCAATAAATTAAAACGTTATGGCATAAGCAAATAGACTTAGCTTTCTTCTAAATCAGAAATGGGATTAAATAGGGCTAATTCAGGGAATTTTTTTACACGTTTAAGCCATTCCACTTTTTCAATGTCGATCTGTAATTCAAATTCGCCTTGTTCAGAAATTTTCTCTTGGCGTATACAGTCCAATTGATAAAAACTATGGCGAATTTTGCCTTGGTTGGCATTTAATGTGATGGTTAAAGACAAAATCGTATTTTGTAACCGCTGATGAATAGCTTGAAATAGCAAGTCTATACCAGCACCAGATTGGGCAGAAAGATAGACCGCAACAGGCTGATTTTCATCATTATATTCAATGTGTGGCTGGATATTTTCTTGTTGATCGATTTTGTTATAGACCAATAAGCTTGGTACTTTATCCGCATGAATTTCCGCTAAAACCTCATTTACTGCCGCAATATTTTCCAATTTTCTGCTATCAGCGCTATCAATAATATGTAGTAATAAGCTGGCTTCAGTCGTTTCTTGTAGAGTTGATTTAAACGCATGTACCAAATCATGAGGCAAGTCACGAACAAATCCTACGGTATCTGCTAAAATAACGGTACCAATATCTTTGATATTTAAACGGCGCAATGTAGGATCGAGCGTAGCAAATAATTGATCTGCTGCATAAACATCCGCTTGAGTGAGACGATTAAATAATGTTGACTTTCCCGCATTGGTATAACCCACTAAAGAAAGCGTTGGTATATTCGCTTTTTGACGGGTTTGCCGATTTTGATTGCGTTGTTTTGTCACTTTTTCTAAACGACTTTGTAATTGTGCTATTCGCACTTTAATTAATCGTCGATCTGTTTCTAATTGGGTCTCTCCCGGTCCACGTAAACCCACAGCCCCTTTTTGTTGGTCTAAGCCTGTTTTTCTGCGCACTAAACTCGAAGATAAATATTTCAGTTGTGCCAGCTCAACTTGCAACTTGCCTTCATGTGAACGTGCACGCAAAGCAAAAATATCTAAAATTAACCCTGTTCGATCGACTACTCGGCATTGACAAATTTGTTCTAAATTTCGAATTTGTGCTGGTGTGAGACTATGATTGACGAGGACAACAGTAGCCTGTCGTTGTTCAACTGCTTGAGCAATTTCTTCGGCTTTGCCTTGTCCCACAAAATATTTTGCTTGTGGTGTTGAGCGTGAAGTTGTAATAACTTGTGAGATTTCTACCTGAGCCGATTTCGCTAGCAATTGAAATTCAACAAGATCTTCAAGATTTTTATTTTGGGAAAAGAATACATGAACAACAACAGCACGATCTTGGCTATTGCTTAACGCGGGTGTTTCACAAAGCGCGGTGGAAATTTCATTATTTTTCACCGCACTTTGTTGATTTTGGGTGCTAAATAAAGTCAATGTTATTCAGCTTGAGAATCCGATTCTGCATATTGTTGAGGTTGTTGCTGCGTATTGTTGTGATGTGACACTGAACGAGCTGGAACCACAGTGGAAATTGCGTGTTTGTAAACCATTTGATTAACAGTATTTTTTAATAAAATCACAAACTGGTCGAAAGATTCAATTTGACCTTGTAATTTAATACCATTCACCAAATAAATGGAAACAGGAATACGTTCACGGCGAAGTGCGTTTAAATAAGGATCTTGTAATGATTGTCCTTTTGCCATTTTATTTTCCTTCTTTATAGTTATTATAAATAAGATTATTCATCTTATGAGGATAATTCTACCATATCAATTTTGCATAGCAAGCTCAAAAGCTTGTTTTACTTTTTCTGGGTTTTGTTCGTTTTCTAAACTATTTAACCATTGAATTGGACTTTTCCAACCGCGTAACCAAGTGATTTGTCGCTTAGCTAGCTGACGTGTTGCACATATACCACGATAAATTGCTTCATCTAAATTATAGTCGCCTTGTAAATGTTCCCACATTTGTCGGTAACCCACACAACGAATAGATGGTAAATTTAAATTTAAATCACCTCTTGCGTAAAGCTTTTCAACTTCTGCTTGAAAACCTTGCTCAATCATAAGATGAAAGCGTTGTTCAATACGTTGGTGTAAGATCGAGCGATCTTCTGGTGCAATTGCAAACTGTAAAATATTGTAGGGGAGCGCTTCCCCTTTTTGTTCTGTTAATTCAGTGAGGGATTTTCCGGTTATATAAAAGACTTCTAGCGCACGATTAATGCGTTGGCTATCGTTGGGATTAATGCGTTGTGCTGATATGGGATCAATCTTAGCTAATTTCTGATGTAAAGCCGGCCAGCCTAATTGCGCAGCTTTTTGTTCAATTTCGGCCCGAATATTTTCATCTGCATTAGGAAGAGGGGAAAGCCCTTCTAATAAGGCTTTATAATAAAGCATTGTACCACCCACTAAGAGTGGCACTTTACCTTTAGCACTAATATCCGCCATTTCAGTTAAGGCATCTTGACGAAAATTCATTGCAGAATAGCTTTCTGCTGGATCAAGAATATCAATCAAACGATGTGGTACTAGCGCTTGTTCCTCTTTGCTTGGTTTGGCAGTACCAATATCCATGCCTTTATAAATCAAGGCGCTATCTACGCTGATGACTTCAATTGGCAACATTTGACTTAGCTTAATTGCTAAGTCCGTTTTGCCTGAAGCTGTTGGGCCCATTAAGAAAATAGCGGTTGGTTGCGTAGATTTCATGATTCATCTCTGTTTAATTGTGCTAAGTAATGGCTAAAATCTACTTGAATAGCGAAGTCGAGTAGATTGAGCGATTGTTGATTCAGTTGCAGTTCCACTTCTTGCAATAAATTGACTGCTTGGGCAAATACCTCAATGTTAGGAAATTCCAACAAAGATAAAAGTGCGGTGCAAAATGGCTCAATTTTTGGGTAATTATTTTGTAATAATCCCATCACAATCTTTTGTAAATTTTGTTGGCGTAAGCATTGTGGTACTTTGTTTAAGGTCAGACGTTGCTGTGCAACATTTTCAACAAATTCAAAGCCTAATTCAGCAAATAACGGTTTTTGTTGTTGCCACTGTTGTTGTAATTGTTCGTTTAAGCGAAATACAACGGGAATTAATAAAGGTTGTTGTGAAATTTGTTTGCTTTTCAAACTAAGTTGAATGTTTGTTTGTTGTAACTGTTTGATACTTAACAAATAAAATTGGGTATTTTGTTGTAACAACAATGCTTGATTATCAACAAGTGCTAGGGCTTTTAGCATATGTTGTTGCACAATTTCTTGCGTTGCAACCACATTGATTGGTGGCGATGAGCTTGGCGTGTTATCGGTTTTTAATAATTCACCATAAGCTTTTTGTTCGCTTTTACTAATATAAGGTGCCTTATCGTAATGATGCGTTGAATGTGAGCCATAAGCAGACGGATTTGCCCCAGAAGTAAAAATATTATGTCCTGCAGCTGCGCGATTAGGTTTTTGTGCCACATAATGGGCTTGTGGTTCTTGGGTTTCGTTATGTTGTTCTGCTGCTGCTGAGAAATCCAATTGTTCAGCACTGGATAACGCATTTTCAACGCCCTGACAAATAAAGTCATGGATTAAACGGGATTGATGAAAACGCACTTCATGTTTGGTTGGATGAACGTTCACATCCACTTCGTTTGGATTGAGATCTAAAAAGAGAACAAAAGCAGGGTATTGTTCCGAATGTAAATAATTGGCATAGGCTTGACGAATAGCGTGCGTGATGACTTTATCTTTCACCATTCGTCCATTGATATAGCAATAAGCCAAATCATTTTGCGTGCGATAAAACTGAGGTGCAGCCACCCAGCCTGATAGGTGCAAATCATCATGTTTCCAATCAATATGTAAGGCATGCTGTACAAAATCATCACCACAAATGGCAGCAACCCGTTTTAAAACTTGCGCAGTTTGCACCGCACTTTTATATTGGCGAACCGTTTTGCCATTATGGGTTAGGGTAAAACTAATTTGTGGCTTGGCGAGTGCAATGCGGCGTATGACTTCATCAATATGCGCAAATTCGGTTTTATCACTACGCAAAAATTTACGGCGCGCTGGCGTATTAAAAAATAAATTAGCTACTTCGACAGTGGTACCCACAGGATGAGAGGCGGGTTGAATGTGACTCTCTTGTTCTCGACCTTGAACATAAACTTGCCAAGCTTCATTTTGATCTGCTGTACGCGAAGTGAGGGTTAAGCGAGACACTGAGCTAATACTGGCTAAGGCTTCGCCTCGAAAGCCAAGACTTAAAATAGATTCTAAATCTTCAATATTGGCAATTTTACTGGTAGCATGACGAGCTAGCGCCAAGCTTAATTCGTGTTTTGGAATACCAATGCCATTGTCGCGGATTTTGATTAGGCTCGCACCACCATTTTCAATATCAATTTGAATACGGTTGGCTCCGGCGTCTAAACTATTTTCCACTAATTCTTTCACCACAGAAGCAGGGCGTTCAACCACTTCTCCTGCTGCAATTTGATTTGCTAACTGAGGTGATAGAATTTGAATTGGCATAACTATTCCTTAATTTGAATTTTCTGACCGACAAATACTTTGCCATGCTTTAATTTTGGGTTTAATTTCAATATCTTGTCTGGAGAAATACCATATAAACGACCGACGGCATAAATGGTTTGATTTTTCTCCATAACGTGATATTTCGGTACTTCTTTTATTTTTTCTGTGCCTACTTTTTTATCCGTTTGTTTATTTTTCTCGGTTTTGCTGTCTTTGTTCTTTTCAGTAGTTGATTTTACTGGCGCATTTTTTTCATGTTCATTGCTTGGTTTTGTTTTAGTGCTAGCTGGGATTTTAAGCTTATCACCAATTTTCAGCTCTTTTTGTTTAAGCTGATTGAGTGCCATAATATCTTTAACGCTCACTTGATATTTTTTCGCAATTCTATCCAAGCGTTCTCCCGATTTCACTTGATGAACAACACCGCTTTCTTTAATGGATTGTTTTTCAGTATTATTCTGTTCTGTTTTTTCTTTTGATGATTCAATGACTTTTTTCTCTGTGGCAGGAATTTTAATCGTTTCACCAATCCACAATTCCTTACGTTTCAATTTGTTTAACGTCAGAATATCAGCTGAACTTACCGCATATTTTTGTGCTAAACCACCAAGGGTTTCGCCTTTTTTAACTTTATGGCGAACACCACTATCTTTTATTGTGTTTTCAGTTACTTTTTTGTCTTCTACCTGATTTTTTTCTTCTTTTTTATTCTCTTTCTTATCTTCTTTTCCTTTGTCTGAATTTTTCTCTGTTTGCGTTTCTTTGTATGACACAGTGGTATTTACATCTAAGCCACCATTACGGCGACGATAATCTACCAATCCCTGATAAATAATATAAGCAATACGTTTACGATAAGCGCTGGTACTTAATTTTGCTTCTTCTTCAGTGTTGGATAAAAAGCCGGTTTCAACTAATACAGAAGGAATGTCTGGCGAACGTAATACACCTAAACTGGCATGCTGTGGTTTGCTTCGACTGAGTTGGGTAATTTTGGCGAAATTGCGTAAAATCGCATTGCCCATTTCATAGCCGACACGTTGGCTGTGTCCAAATTGGAGATCCAATACGGTTTGATTAAGATAGACTTCATTACTATTAGAAAGCACTCTGCCAGCACCACCAAGCAGTTCAGATTGCTTTTCATGATCTTCTAACCATTGTCCCATTTCATCATTTGCACGACGATTGGATAATACCCAAACGGAAGCACCTCTCAGTGCATTATTTGTTGAGGAATCCGCATGAATGGATATCAAATAATTGGCTTTATTACGGCGAGCAATTTCCGAACGAGCAGGAACAGAAATATAATAATCGCCTGAACGCGTTAGAACGCCACGAAAATTAGGATCTTTATCCAACAAGGCTTTTAATTCTTTAGCAATGGATAAGGTGACGTTTTTTTCATAAATGTTGAGATTGCGTCCAATGGCACCGGGATCTTTGCCCCCATGTCCTGGATCAATCGCAATTGTCCAAGCCACTGAAAATGAAAAACTGGAAAAAAGTGCGGTGAAAATTAATACTAAAATTCTTCTCATTTTATTATTATGCAATCTGTTGAATAACCTGTTGTCCTAATGAACTGTTCGCAACTAATTCAATATGGCGAGCCTCATTAGCATAAGAAATATTGACAATTAAATCAGCGCTGGTTAATAAATTTGCGCCTTTTTCTGCCCATTCAATCAAGCAAATACTGTTTGCTGAAAAATAATCACGAATTCCCATAAATTCTAATTCTTCGGGATCATTGAGACGATATAAATCAAAGTGATAAATGCGTAATTGTTGTAATTGATATTCTTCCACTAATGTATAGGTTGGACTTTTTACATTACCCTTATGACCTAACCCCTGAATCATTCCGCGACTTAATGTGGTTTTACCTGCACCTAAATCTCCATTCAAATAGACCACAAAGCCATTTTGTGCGGATAAAGGTGCAATAATATGAGCTAATGTTTTACCAAATTGGCAGGTCATTTCTTCATTAGCAAGATATGTTGTATAAGTCGGGTTCATCATGAGAATTAACGCAAAATCAATATAAAATAACGCAAAATTATACCGCACTTTATATTGATTCTAAAGGGACAAGCGGACTTTATTTGTCACTAGGATAAAATAAATCCATACAAAAAATAAGTATTAATCTGAATTACCTATCGAATTTATTTGAGTAAACCATTTTCATTCTTGGGCGAATAGTATTATACTTAACCCACTTTCAACGCATCTTGTAGCAAAGAAAGGAAGACCTTTTATTTATCATTTATGGAGAATTATTATGGCAATTAATTCAATTGGTTTATCTTCTGAATCATCTAAAACATTAGCGCAAGAATTAAACAATTTATTAGCAAGCTACCAAGTGTTTTACACCAATGTTCGTGGATATCACTGGAACATTAAAGGTTGTAACTTCTTTGAATTACACGCAAAATTTGAAGAAATCTATGATGACTTAGTGGTTAAAGTAGATGAAATTGCAGAACGTATTTTAACTTTAGGTCACACACCTAATAACGGTTTCAGCCAATATTTAAGCGTTTCACGCATTAAAGAAGATATCGGCGTGAGCGATGCTCAATCTTGCTTAAAAGGCACATTAGAAGGTTTCAAAACCTTATTAAAACAACAACGTGAAATTTTAGCGCTTGCTGGTGAAGTGGATGACGAAGGTACAGCTTCACAAATGAGCGATTACATTACTGAACAAGAAAAATTAATTTGGATGTTTAGCTCAGCTTGTGGTTGCTGCAACGGTTAATTTCTCTGATTAAACAAAAAAGTGCGGTGATTTTTACCGCACTTTTTTTATTGCGCTTAAAACGAAAAAAGACGCTTTTTAAAGCGTCTTTTAAGAATTTGGAGCGGGAAACGAGGCTCGAACTCGCGACCCCGACCTTGGCAAGGTCGTGCTCTACCAACTGAGCTATTCCCGCATGCTGTTTGTCTAAAACAGGGCTTATTATACGAAGATTTTTATTCTGTGCAAGCGAAAATTTTTTAAAACAATTCACTTGACTGAATTTTAATCTAATTTAATAAAATGTTGTCGATAATAAGCTAATTCTTTGATGCTTTCTTTAATATCATCTAATGCAAGATGTGTATTGCCTTTTTGTAATCCATCTAAAATTTCAGGTTTCCAACGGCGAGCCAGTTCTTTTAATGTGCTGACATCTAAATGGCGGTAGTGAAAATATTCTGCTAAATCAGGCATGTATTTAAATAAAAAGCGTTTATCTTGCGCAATACTATTGCCACAAATTGGTGAGGCACCTTTGGGGACCCACTTTTTTAAGAAATCAATGGTTTGTAATTCAGCTGCACGTTCTGTTAATTTGCTTTGTTTGACTCGATCAACCAAACCATTTTCAGTATGGGTTTTGACACACCAATCGCTCATTTTATTTAATAATTCATCGGATTGATGAATGGCTAATACGGGTCCCTCCGCTAAAATATTAAGATTTTTGTCTGTAACGATGGTTGCAATTTCAATAATTCGCTCTTTTTCGGGATCTAAGCCCGTCATTTCTAAATCAATCCAAATGAGATTTTCTTTATCTTGTGCCATAATTTAAGGTATCCTATACAAAATTTTGTCCTATTTTAACTAAAATTACGATAAAAAACGACCGCACTTTTAAGGAATTCAGATTGGCAAAGCATAAACTTACTCAAAACCAGAAACGTCGTATTCATGCTAATAATGCAAAAGCATTGGATCGTCATCGTCGCCAAGCGAAAAAAGATATTGATTGGCAAGAGGATATGTTAGGCGAAACCCAAGATGGCGTGGTGGTAGTGCGTTATTCTATGCACGCAGACGTGGAAAATAAAGATGGGAAGGTTTTTCGCTGTAATTTGCGCCGTACTTTGTCAAATGTGGTGGTGGGTGATTTGGTTGTTTGGCGTGAAGGTCATCAGCAATTACAGGGTATTAGTGGTGTGATAGAAGCGGTTTTACCGCGTAAAAACGAGTTAAGTCGTCCAGATTATTATGATGGTTTAAAAGTGATGGCGTCGAATATCGACCGTATTATTATTGTGTCAGCGGTGTTGCCAACGCTGTCATTAAATATTATTGATCGCTATTTGGTCATTTGTGAAACAGCCAATATTCCAGCGGTGATTGTATTAAATAAAGTGGATTTATTATCTGAACAAGAATACCAACAAGCTGAGCAACAACTTAAAATTTATCAAGATATTGGTTATCAAACCATGATGATATCAGCGAAGACGGGTAAAAATATGTCAGAATTGACCGCACTTTTAACGGAAGGGATATCCATATTTGTGGGGCAATCAGGAGTAGGGAAATCAAGTTTAGTCAATCAAATTTTACCTGAAGTGAATGCGCAAACGGGCGAAATTAGTAGTGTGTCAGGGCTAGGACAACATACGACTACCGCTTCTCGTTTATATCATTTATCGCAAGGCGGTCATTTAATTGATAGTCCGGGTATTCGAGAATTTGGTTTGTGGCATTTAGAGGCAGATCAAATCACAAAAGGTTATAGGGAATTTCAAGCATTTTTAGGCACTTGTAAATTTAGAGATTGCAAGCATTTACAAGATCCGCAATGTGCATTACGAGAAGCGGTGGAACAAGGCAAGATTCATCCTACGCGTTTTGAAAATTATCATCGTTTGATTTTAAGTCGGGAAGAAAATAAATCTCAGCGACATTTTGTTGAATAAAGCAAAAATACAAAGACCGCTCTTTAAAAGTGCGGTCTTTTTTATACTATTTTTATTTTTCGTGCGGGTTACGCGTGTTGGTTCCTGATAGATTTCTCATTAGTAATGCATAATCTAATTCGATATCTTGTGGAATATCCAGGAACACGAAATGTCCATCGCCTAGTCCAGCTTCAACAGTTTCATTTTTACGATTTAGCAAACGTTGAATTTTGAATGTGATGTTGCCTTTTGGAGTCATCATTTCCACTTCATCGCCTAGTAAAAATTTGTTTTTAACTGCAACTTCCGCCATACCTTGTTCATTACGTTTACCCGTAAATTCGCCCACGAATTGTTGACGCTCAGAAATGGAATAGCCATATTCATAATTTTGATATTCATCATGCGTATGACGACGTAAGAAACCCTCGGTATAACCGCGATGTGCTAGGCTTTCTAATGTATCCATTAAGCTTTCATCAAATGGTTTGCCTGCTGCTGCATCATCAATAGCTTTACGATAAACTTGCGCGGTTCTTGCACAATAATAAAAGGATTTTGTTCGTCCTTCGATTTTTAATGAGTGAACACCTAATTGCGTTAATTTTTCCACATGTTGAACTGCTCGTAGATCTTTTGAGTTCATAAAGTAAGTGCCATGTTCATCTTCAAAGGCAGTCATTTGTTCATCTGGACGATTAGGTTCTGTGTAGAGGAACACCTTGTCTGTTGTGCTACCTTCGCCTAACGTTGGCTCAATATTTTTGACTTCAATTTCCGGTTGATATTTTTGCACATCGTTTTTAGGGACGATATTTCCCACATCATCCGTTGTGCCTTCTTGCATTTTATATTCCCAACGGCAAGCATTGGTACAAGTGCCTTGATTTGGGTCGCGTTTGTTAATGTATCCTGATAATAAACAGCGTCCAGAATAAGCCATGCATAATGCACCATGAACGAAAATTTCTAATTCAATATCAGGCACTTGTTCGCGAATTTCTGCAATTTCTTCAATGGAAAGTTCACGAGATAAAATTACGCGTGTTAATCCCATTTGTTTCCAGAATTTCACTGTTGCCCAGTTCACCGCATTGGCTTGTACGGATAAATGGATATCCATTTCAGGAAAATGCTCACGCACCAACATAATTAAACCTGGATCAGACATAATCAGTGCATCGGGTTGCATATCGACCACAACTTGCAGATCTTTAATGAAGGTTTTGAGTTTGGAATTATGTGGCGCAATGTTGACCACCACATAGAATTTTTTGCCTAAATTATGGGCTTCTTCAATGGCAATTTTTAAATTGGCATGATTGAATTCATTGTTACGCACACGCAAGCTATAGCGAGGTTGCCCTGCATAAACCGCATCTGCACCATAGGCAAAGGCGTAACGCATATTTTTTAATGTTCCCGCAGGGGAAAGGAGTTCGGGTTTGAATGTCATAAATTTCTCTCTGAGTACAAGTCAGTAATTTGCCGAGGCAAATTGTTAAAGGTGCAGTATTTTAGCAGAAATTGTGGTAAAGTGCGGTGCAATTTTCGCAAATTTTAGGAATTTTTATGTCAGAGCAACAACTTAATAATTTTTCGTTAATTAGCCGTTTATTTGGTAATTTATTTTATCGTTCACCAACAGATCCTATTTTGGCGAGCGTATTTAACTGGTTACAGCAAAAGGGTTTGCAACAGGTTTGGGCGTTAGAAACGGATAAAAATACGCAAGCAGCGATTGAAAGTTTACAAATGCCATTGGACGTTAATTTGTTAGCACAAGAATACCAGCGTTTATTCGTGGGTGAAAAGGCGATTTCAACGGCAATATCCGATTACGGTATTGATGTGGCGGAATTTGTGGCATTTCGACAAGAACGTGCTATGCCAGAAGTAGAAAGTACGGATCATTTTGCTTTAGTTTTTTTAACTGCTTCTTGGATTGAGGATAATTTGGATTCACCGCAGGCACAGCTTGAGCTATTTGAACGCTTTTTATTGCCTTGTGCTAATTTATTTCTGAACAAGGTGGAGCAACAAGCTAATTTGCCTTTCTATCGTGCTTTAGCCTTGCTATCTCGTGAAATTTTAGCAGCAATGGCAGATGAATTAGAGGAAGTTCAGGCATAAGTTATGATTCATTTAAAGCAAGTCCAGTTTCAATATAAAACCATGGCAATGCAATTTGACTTGCATATTCAAGCAGGTGAAAAAGTGGCGGTGATTGGAGCAAGTGGCGCAGGGAAGAGCACTTTGTTGAATTTAATTGCAGGTTTTGAATTCGCCCATCAAGGCGAAATTTGGCTAAATGGCGAAAATCATTTCTCAACGCAACCCCATCAACGTCCCGTTTCGATGCTATTTCAGGAAAATAATTTATTCCCACATTTGACGGTTTATCAAAATATTGCTTTGGGGATTAAACCCAATTTAACGTTGGATGAACAGCAAAAACAAGCGGTAGAGCAGGCAGCAACTGCGGTAGGTTTGTCTGCATTTTTATCGCAGAAACCCACTTCACTTTCAGGTGGACAAAAACAGCGCGTTGCTTTAGCTCGTTGCTTGTTACGTGATAAACCAATTTTATTGTTAGATGAACCCTTTTCTGCTTTAGATCCCCAATTACGCCAAGAAATGCTTCAGTTGCTATTAACATTATGTGAACAGAAGAAGATTACTTTAGTATTGGTTACTCACCAACCTAATGAATTAGAAGGGAAAATTGATCGCCTTATTCAGGTAGAAAATGGCAAAATTATATAAATGAATATTCAAAGTGCGGTGCATTTTTGTTAAGTTTTAAAACTTTCAAAAAATACACCGCACTTTTTATTCTGCTGGTCGCGCTTCTTCTACTGGCGCTTTTGTTTCTGTTGGCGTAGATTGCTCAACTGGTTTTGGCGACATGGCACAGAAATTTTGTGCGTTATCTATCCATACAGGGATATTGCGTACTGGCGAATAGCAATTCCAACCGCCGTAAGCGTTCACCCCAACCCATTTTATATTTTGTGGTTTGCTTGGTTTAAGTGGGGAAATTTCAGCACGACGAAGATAATTTTTATAAATTTCTAAGGCACCACTTGCGCCTGTTAAGCCAGTGCTGCCGTTATCATCACGTCCTAGCCAAATTGTAGCAACATTTTGACCGTCTATACCCACATACCAGGTATCACGCGCATCATTGGTAGTGCCCGTTTTTCCTGCTAATTTTAATTCAGCAAAATCATTCATTAGGCTTCGTGCTGTTCCGCGTTCAACCACTTGTTGCATAGCATATAATGTTTGGAATGCAGCTTCCGCTGGCACAACTTGTTCGGGTTCTGTTGAATGTTCATGTAACAATTGACCCTGACGATTGCTAATGGAATTAATGGTGCTAATCGGAATTTTACCGCCATTATTTGCAATCACTTGGTAAGATTTTGTTACATCATAAGGAGAGATACTGTATGAGCCTAGTAACATTGCCGGCACTTTGGGGATATTCACGCGATCCCATCCCATTGCTTTTTGGGTTTCAATTACCTGTGTTAATCCTACTTTCATACCGATGTTGACCGTTGGAATATTAAGGGAGCGTGCAAGCGCATCCATTAATAGCACAGAGCCACTATAACGGCGATCGTAGTTACGAGGTTGCCAAGGTGGACTACCTTTAATATTAATAGTAATAGGTTGATTGTTAATGGCTGTATTTAAACGGAATTGTTGTGGATTGCTTAATGCTGTTAAATAAACGGAAGGTTTTACCAAAGAACCAATTTGACGATTTGCCATGATCGCGCGGTTAAAACCAGCATATTGTGTTTGTGTGCCACCAACGATGGCGCGAATTTCACCATTATGATAATCAGCAACAACCATGGCAGCCTGTAAATGTGGATTTTTCACTTTAAGCTGCAATTCTCTTGTTGCATTTACAACCGCTTGTTCCGCATAAGCTTGCTGTTTTATGTCCATATTGGTAAAAATTCTCGCCCCCAGTAAATCGGCTGGTTTGATGTGGGTGAGATTTTGGCGTAGTTCAGATTGCAATGTTTGAATAAAGGCAGGATAAGGGCGTGAGATATTCCCTTTTTCTTGCACACCTAATGGGCGCTGGCTGAGCATATCAAATAATTCTCTATCAATCATTTGATGTTCTAACATTAGACCTAATACAACATTGCGACGATTTTTCGCATTTTCAGGATTACGCCAAGGGTTATATAAAGAAGGGCCTTTTACCATGCCGACCAACAGAGCTATTTGGTCTAAACTGATTTCGCGTACTGGGCGCCCAAAGAAAAAGTGGCTCGCTAATTCAAAACCATGAATTTGGCTGTCGCCATTTTGTCCTAAATAAATTTCGTTTAAATAGGTTTCTAAAATGGTATTTTTGTCGTAACGCCAATCTAAAATCACCGCCATTAAGGCTTCATTGATTTTTCGAGTGAAAGAACGTTCATTGCTTAAAAAGAGGTTTTTAACTAATTGTTGGGTTAATGTACTTCCACCTTGAACAGTATGCCCAGCTTTGATATTGGTAAACATCGCGCGCGCAATGCCTAATGGACTAATTCCATCATGTTCATAGAAACGACGATCTTCAGTGAGGATTAGTGTATCAATTAATAAGCGCGGGTAATTTTGTAGCGGTATTGCTAAGCGTTCTTCTTTATCTGATTCGGATTGCAACATAGCAATGAGTTTTGGTGCCAAGCGAAAATCATTAATTGTTTTACGATTAATTAAATCTTCAATGACAACTAATTTTTCATCATGGAAACGCAAACGAAATACGCGTTGTGCTTCTGCTACATCGGGGAAAGGGAAAGCACGACGTAATAAAACAATACTATCGTTTTCAATTTTAAAATCACCTGGTGCTGCCACGATAGTTGTCTGACGATAATCATTATTTAGCAACAATTGAATAACATCATTTAGATTGAGATTATCTTGCAAGCGGATACTTTCAATACGACTATACACTTCGGTGGGGAGTCGCCAAATTTGTCCATCCATTTTTGAACGAATTTGCGAGTCCAAATAAGCGCCATAAGCAAAGGCTAAACAACCGACAGTAAAAATCGTTTTAGCAAAAAACAGTTTCCATTTGTGCTTTTTGGCGAAAGGTATTTGTTCGGTGGATTGTTCCGTTTGTTTTTCTTGAGGATGTTGTTCCGATGACATTAAATAATCCTAGTTTCCATGCAAACTGGCACAATTCTAGCACAATTTTATTTTCTGCGTGTAGCCTCTCTTGTTAACCCTTTTCTTTTTTTAGCAATGAGAATAAAAAGAGCAGTGCAGCAGCGATAACCACAGAGGGACCTGCGGCAGTATTGTAAAACATGGAAAATGCCAAGCCCATATTCACTGCAATCATACTCACAACAATAGCAACAACTACCATGGTTTCCGGAGTACGAGCAAAACGTCTTGCCGTAGCGGCAGGGATAATAAGTAATGAAGTGATGATTAAAGCACCAACAATTTTCATGCTGAGAGCGATCGTAAGTGCGGTTAAAATCATTAACAAAAATCGCATTTTCTTAATGTTAATCCCTTCAACTTGGGCAAGATCTGGGCTAACGGTTGCTGAAATAAGTGGTTTCCAATAAAACACTAATAGCGACAATACGATGATTACGCCACATAAAATATAAAGCACATCATCAAAATTGACGGATAGAAGATCACCAAATAAATAACTCATTAAGTCGACACGAACGTTTTGTAATAAGCCAACGGTAACCAAGCCTAAAGACAAGCAACTATGGGCAATGATGCCTAATAAAGTATCTACGGCAAATTGGGTGCTATTTTCTAACCAGACCATCACAATGGCAAGGATTAAAGTGAGGATTAAAATCGCAACATAGGGATTGATTTCAAAGAAAATACCAAGAGCTACACCTAATAAAGCAGAATGTGCAAGAGTATCGCCAAAATAGGCCATTTTACGCCACACAACAAAAGCGCCTAAAGGTGCGGTAATAAAAGAAAGTAGCATGCCGGCAAGCCAAGCGGGAAAAATAATATCAAACATAATGATGACCTATTTATTTATGTTGTGCGCAAGTCGTCTGACCTTGGCAACAAATATCGCCATGCATATCGTGGCGATGATTATGATGGTGAGTATAAAAGGCAGTGTTTTTAACAAACTGATCACCAAATAATCGGATAAATTGTGGATTATTAGACAAAATCTCTGGTGTGCCTGCACAACAAATATGTTGATTAATACAAAGCACTTCATTTGTATCCGCCATCACAATATGTAAATCATGGGAAACCATTAAAACGGCACAATTTAATTTTTCTCTGGTTTGATGAATTAATTGGTACAATTCCGCTTGTCCTCCTAAATCAACGCCTTGAGTTGGCTCGTCTAATACTAATAAATGGGGTTTGTTCAAAATAGCCCGAGCAATTAAAACGCGCTGCATTTCACCACCCGATAATTTTTGTAGGATATTTTTTTGTAAATGAGAAATAGATAATAATGAAAGTGCGGTTAAAATTTCGTGTTTTTTCACGCCTTTCTTTAAGGACAAAAATTTTTCTACTGTAATCGGTAAAGTTGGATCGATATACAATTTTTGTGGTACATAACCAATGGATAGCCCTTTTTTATAAATTACTTCGCCTGAGGTTGGGGTAAGCAATTTGAGTAACACTTTTAAAAATGTTGATTTCCCACCACCATTTGGACCAACAATGGTAATGACCGAATTAGGATAAATTCGGAAATTAATATCTTGTAATGCAATTTTTTGTGGAAAACGTACACTAATCGATTTTAATTCGACTAAAGGTTCGTTTATTGCTGAACGAATGGAATGAATTAGCATAAGTGGATATCGGTGGCAAAATAAAATGGCGTTTAACATAGCTTATTTTATGCAATAAAACAAGTTTAAGTGCTTAAAAAATGAATGATATGAGTTATTTACTCATTTCTCTGATTTTTTTATTGTGTATAATGAATTTTCTTTATTTATGCTTGTCATAAAAACAGCCATTTAGAATTAGGATCATTATTATAGTGAAGCAAATCAAGTTAGCTCGTGATAGACGCAAAAGAAAATCTTACATTAAAGCTGGGGTTTTCTTTTTGGCTTTGCTATGCATTATCACAGGGGGAATTCTCAGTTTAAAGGATACTGTAGAGAATAATGAACCTATTAATATTACTTCGACGCAAGAACAAGCTGAATTTCAACATCTCAAACCAACCTCAACTCAATCTGACGAAAATCTAAATAATGAAGATTCATCTTCTATTGTTCAAACCACCTCAGATCAAAATGAAGAGAATGCAACCTCTTATGATGATGAATTGTTAGAAAAGGATGATGAGTCCGACCAAATCGATTTAACTCAAGATAAATTACCTGAAGATGCACAGAATGTATTGGATGATTTATTGGATGCGGTTGATCAAGCAAAACGCATCACCGATCAATTCTCTCATACTATTGTGAAAGGGGATAAGTTAAAAGATGTATTAGAAATGTCTGGTTTAGAAGATGAAACTAGCCAAAAATTAATTGCAAGCTACCCCGAGTTAAAAAATTTAAAACCGGGTCAGCAAGTCTATTGGATTTTAGATAATGAAAATGAACTAGAATATTTAAACTGGCTTATTTCTGAAAGAGAAGAGCGCATTTATGAACGCAAAGAGAGTGGACAGTTTGCGCGTCAAATTATAGAGAAGAAAAGTATCTGGAAGAAAGATGTGCTAAAAGGTCAGATAGAGAACAGCTTACGAGCTAGTTTACAAAAATTGGGTTTAGATAATCGACAAATTCATCAATTAAGCACCGCGCTTCAATGGCAAGTGAATGTAGCCAAATTAAAAAAAGGTGATAAGTTTGCAGTATTAGTATCACGTGAATACTTAGGTGATAAGTTAACTGGTCAAGGTAATGTTGAGGCCATTCATATTGTGGCGAGTGGCAAAAGCTATTACGCCATTCAAGCAAATAATGGACGCTACTATAATCGCCAAGGTGAAACAATTAGCAAAGGTTTCGCTCGTATCCCATTGCAGCGACAAGCAAGAATATCTTCGCCTTTTAACCCTCGCAGACGCCATCCTGTAACTGGGCGTGTCCGACCACACAAAGGAACTGATTTTGCTTTACCTGTGGGCACACCTGTTATTGCTCCTGCTGATGCTGTTGTTGAAAAAGTGGCGTATCAAAGTGGCGGTGCGGGACGATATGTTGTTTTACGCCATGGTCGTGAATATCAAACTGTCTATATGCATCTCAGCAAAGCGCTTGTGAGAGCAGGACAATCTGTTAAGCGAGGAGAACGGATTGCTTTATCTGGCAATACGGGGATTTCAACAGGCGCCCATTTGCATTATGAGTTTCATATAAATGGACGACCAGTTAATCCGATGACGGTTAAATTACCGGGTGGAAATACGGGAATGGCAGATAGCGAACGTAAAACGTTCTTAGTGAGAGCTAAGGCAGTTGAAAGACAATTAAAAATATAAGCATTTATTAGGATAAATAATAAAGCGCGGTGGAAAAATGACTTTTTTTAACCGCGCTTTTGTTTTAGTATTAAGTTCTACTTTCATACATTAAAACAATGAAAAGAGAATCACTTAACTAAAAGTATCGACTTTTTAATAATAGCTGATATAATACAGACAATGTTTATGAATGTTCGTTCATTTTTATTTTGTAATAAAAATGTAAGATTGAACAAAAATAAACCAATATTTAGTTTCTTTGCTTATAAAACAACCAAAAAAGCAAAAAAATGTTTGATTTTTCCTATTTAGGATTGGATAATACGCCCACTTTTGAAATGTTCTTCTTGATATAGATCAAGGTAGAATTGAATTTGTCAAAAGGAATAGGGCAAATTCAACCCTAGTAGGCAAATCTAGTGCTATAAATCTTTATAGCTAAGATAAAATAAAAGGTACATCTTTTGTACTCGGAATTCAGCTGAATCCAGCTGATATTTTTGAAATTAGATGACTAAAAAGTAAGAGGATCATCACAATGAAAAAAACAGCTATCGCATTAGCTATCGCTGGTTTAGCAGCGGCATCAGTTGCACAAGCAGCTCCACAAGAAAACACTTTCTATGCTGGTGCTAAAGCAGGTTGGGCATCATTCCATGACGGTTATACTCAATATGAAGATGCTGCAAATGGTTTAGGTACACTTAAAAACTCTGTAACTTACGGCGTTTTCGGTGGTTATCAAATTTTAAACCAAGACAACATGGGTCTTGCAGTAGAATTAGGTTACGATGACTTCGGTCGTGCTAAATTACGTGAAAATGGCGTAACTTCTGCAAAACACACTAACCATGGTGCACACTTAAGCTTAAAACCAAGCTATGAAGTATTACCAGGTTTAGATGTTTACGGTAAAGTTGGTGCAGCATTAGTTCGTTCTGACTACAAAACTCAAAAAGGTTTCACTAACAACTTCAATGGCGTTGAGCGTACACATAGCTTAAAAACTTCATTACTTTTAGGCGCTGGTGTTGAGTATGCAATTCTTCCAGAATTAGCGTTCCGTGTTGAATACCAATGGTTAAACAACGTGGGTAAATTAAAAAATGCTGATGGTACACGTTTCGACTATACTCCAGAAATCCACAGCGTAACTGCAGGTTTATCTTACCGTTTCGGTCAAGGTGCTCCAGTTGTAGCTCCTGAAGTTGTGAACAAAACTTTCACTTTAAACAGTGATGTTACTTTCGCATTCGGTAAATCAACATTAAAACCTGAAGCTGCTTCTACTTTAGATGGTATCTATGGCGAAATCGCTCAAGTTGCTAGCCCAGCAGTTGCAGTAAATGGTTATGCTGACCGTATCGGTAAAGATGCAGCAAACTTAAAACTTTCTCAACGTCGTGCTGAAACAGTTGCTAACTACTTAGTATCTAAAGGTTTAGATTCTAACGCTGTAACTGCAACTGGTTACGGTGAAGCTAACCCAGTAACTGGCAACGCTTGTGACGCAGTTAAAGGTCGTAAAGCATTAATCGCTTGCTTAGCGCCAGACCGTCGCGTTGAAGTTCAAGTTCAAGGTAACAAACAAGTTACTATGTAATTTGAGATATCTAATTATTAGTTAGATTTATTCCGAAAAGACCTAAACTTAGTTTAGGTCTTTTTCTGTATTATGCGATATTCATTGAACTAAGTTTCAGTTTATTTGTCTTAATACTGATTTTATTTTTATAAAAGGAAACTTTAGAATGAAAAAATGGTTACTTATTCTTGTTGTTGCTGTTGTTGCTGGCTTTACATTAATGTCTAGCTACAATGGTTTAGTGAAAGCTGAAGAAGAAATTGATTCTGTGTGGGCGAATGTTGAATCTCAATACCAGCGTCGTGCGGATATGATTCCAAATTTAGTGAATACAGTGAAAGGTCAAGCTAATTTTGAAAAAGAAACCTTAACAGGTGTGATTGAAGCACGTGCTAAAGCAACACAGGTTAAAATTGATCCAGCAAATATGACGGAAGAGCAATTAACGCAATTCCAACAAAACCAAGATTCTGTTGGTTCAGCGCTTTCTCGTTTACTTGTTAGCGTAGAAAAATATCCAGAATTAAAAGCACATGATGGTTTTAATAACTTACAAGCTCAGTTAGAAGGTACTGAAAATCGCATTAATAAAGCACGTAATGACTTTAATGCGGCAGCAAAAATTTATAACCAAAAAGTGCGCCAATTCCCAACAAAATTAGCAGCGTTGATTTTAGGCTTTAAAGAAAAACCTTACTTTAAATCAACCGCTGGTGCAGAAAATGCACCAACAGTGAACTTCCAATAAGATTAATTGAATTTATATGGGGTTGTTGATTGTTCAGCAACCCTGATTTTTAAAGAAAAATTATGTCGCTATTTTCTCGAATTCCGTTTGATAAAAAACAAATTGAAGCTGCAATTGCAGAATTAGAAAAAAATTCTTCAGCAGAGCTTCGTGTTTATATTGAACGTCATTTACCTAAAAATACCTTAATTTTAGACCGCACTTTAGCTGTATTTAAGCAATTAGATATGCACGAAACAGCAGCCAAAAATGCAGTGCTGATTTATATTGCCTATAAGGATCATCAATGTTCAATTATTGGGGATATTGGTATTCATCAGTTTGTTGGTGAACAATTTTGGCAGCAGCAATGTGACTTAATGATAAGTTATTTTAAACAAAAGCAATATACTTCTGGTGTAGTAGCTGCTATTGAGCAAATTGCTGGCGAGTTGACGACCTATTTTCCTGTTCAAGCTGATGATATTAATGAATTACCAAATGAGGTGATTATTAATGAATAAATTATTTCAAAGTGCGGTATTTTTTTGCTTAGTTTTTGTTAGTGTTTTAGCAAAAGCAGCTGATTTCCCTGCTAGTCCGAATCCATTTCGCTATGTGAATGATTACACTAATACATTATCTGCAGCAGATAATCAGTATTTAGAAAATAAACTGATTCAATATGGGCAGAAGACGAGTTCTCAAATTGCAGTAGTTATTATTCCAACGACTGGCGAATATGAAATTGCGCAATATACAGCAGAATTAGGCGATAGATGGGGAATTGGACGTAAAAAGCTAAATAATGGCGTTTTATTTCTGATTGCTAAAAATGATCGCAAAGTGTTTATTGCTACTGGGCAAGGTTTGCAAGGTGTTTTACCTGATGCTTTTTTATCACAGTTAATTCGCAAGGTGATTTTGCCTTCTTTTAAACAAGGGCAATTTGCACAGGGTATCAACCAAGGATTAGACTATATTATTGCCGCTAGCCAAGGCGAATTTGATGCGGCAAAAGTAGAGTCAGAGGAAAGTTTAGAAGATTATATTCCTTTCTTTATGGTTGTCTTGTTTATTCTTTTTGTTTTATTTGGTGAATTGAGCTGGCGTCGTAAACCTTATATTAGCCCAACCGCAAATCATGATTTACAAAATGCAGCAATCATCGCTGCTTCCGTATTAAATAGTCGAAGACGTAACGGCGGTGGATTCGGAGGCGGCTTTGGAGGCGGTTTTGGTGGAGGATCTGGTGGTGGCTTCGGCGGCGGTGGTTTTGACGGAGGCGGTGCTGGCGGTAGCTGGTAAGCAAGAAGTTGATAATCCCACTCGGTTATAGCATAAAGGAAAAAACTTGTGATAAAATAACCGCACTTTTAAATACGACAAAGGAAAAATAATGGAAACATT
This sequence comes from Reella acinonychis, assembly GCF_052384575.1. GTDB lineage: Bacteria > Pseudomonadota > Gammaproteobacteria > Enterobacterales > Pasteurellaceae > JBQSUQ01. The sequence continues at coordinate 245,577 of NZ_JBQSUQ010000004.1, forward strand.
AGATAAAATCAAAAAACAAATTGCTGAAAATCCAATTTTAATTTACATGAAAGGTTCGCCGAAATTACCTTCTTGCGGTTTTTCTGCGCGTGCAGTCGAAGCGTTAATGAACTGCCAAGTACCATTTGGGTATGTTGATATTTTACAGCATCCAGATGTACGTGCTGAGTTACCAAAATATGCAAATTGGCCGACTTTCCCACAATTATGGGTAGAAGGTGAATTAATTGGTGGTTGCGACATCGTATTGGAAATGTTCCAAGCTGGCGAGTTACAAACCCTGTTAAAAGAAGTAGCAGAACGCCATCCTCAAGCTTAAGTTAGTAAAGAGCAAGCCATCATATTGATGGCTTGTTTTTATTACAAACTATTCTCATTAAAAACAATTCTTGTGTATTTCATTGCAAATTTCCGCTAGAATATCCCCCATTATTTTTTAGTTCTATTTTAATCTAAGTATCAGATATATCTACTTATTTTGAGGTATAGAGTAAGATTCTATGACAATTCTAGTTTTGGGTATTAATCATAAAACAGCAACGGTGGCTTTGCGGGAAAAAGTAGCGTTTTCGGAAGAAAAGCGTCAAATTGCCCTACAACAAATTCACCAGTTGGACTTGGCTCAAAGCGCGGTCATTTTATCTACTTGTAACCGTACAGAAATTTATTTGCATAACAAGCAAATATCACCAGAAGAACAAGATGTTAGCTTGTTTTTAGATCAAGCTGTTGCTTGGTTTGCTCAAATTCATCAAATTAGCTCAGAAGAATTACAATCTTGCCTTTATTTGCATATTAATCAACAAGCGGTTAATCATTTAATGCGGGTTGCTTGTGGTTTGGATTCATTAATTTTAGGTGAGCCACAAATTCTAGGCCAAGTAAAACAAGCTTATCAATTAACGGAAGAATTTGCTGAGCTGCATCATTTAGCATTAACAGGTGAATTTTCTCGTTTATTCCAACGCACTTTTTCTGTTGCGAAACGTGTGCGTACGGAAACCAATATTGGTGAAAATGCAGTATCTGTGGCTTATGCAGCTTGTAGTTTGGCCCGTCAAATTTTTGAGAATTTAAAATCCTTATCGGTATTATTAGTCGGTGCGGGTGAAACCATTGAATTAGTGAGTCGCCACCTTTTACGCCATGGTGTGAAAAAAATCATGATCGCTAACCGCACTTTATCAAGAGCGGAAGAACTGGTTGCTCGCCTTGATCGCAGTGACAAAATTGAAATTATGCCTTTAAGTGAATTGCAACAAGGATTAAATCAATGTGATATTGTTATTTCTTCTACTGGTGCACCTCATATCTTAATTTCGCAAGAAATGGTTAAACAGGCTCAAAAGTTGCGTAAAAATGCCCCAATGTTATTGGTTGATATTGCGGTTCCTCGTGATGTAGAAGACAGTGTGGGCGATCTTGATCGTATTTATCATTATACTGTTGATGATTTGCAAAATATTATCCAACGTAATATGGATGAACGAGAAAAAGCGTCAGCTCAAGCACAACAGATTATTAATCAAGAATGTCAGGATTTCTTTGAATGGCTTAAAGTGCATCAATTTTCCAATTTAATTCGCACTTATCGTGATAATGCAGAACAAACGCGTCAGGCGTTGTTAGAAAAAGCCATCAATGCGTTACAACAAGGTGAAAATGCCGAACTAGTTTTACAAGAACTAAGCTATAAATTAATGAATAAATTAATTCATTCGCCAACTCAGGCTATGCAAGGAATGGTAAAAGCGGGTAACGCAAAAGGATTACGCAGTTTTTCGCAAGCATTAGGTGTAGAATATTTTGAAAAGTAGCGATAGCTACTTTTTTATTACTCGACAAACGATAAAATTCAGTAATTAATAGGATAAATTATGATTACCTTATATGCATTAAAGCAATCCCGCGCTTATCGTATTGCTTGGTTGTTGGAGCTTTTAGAAGTTGAATATAATCTTGTTTTAATCGACAGGGATAAACAGACCTTTCTGGCCCCAAATGATTTACGTAAAATGCATCCTTTAGGTAAATCCCCTTTAATTCAAGATGGCGAATTGATTCTGGCAGAAAGTGGCGCTATTGTTGAATATTTGCTCAATCGTTATGATGTTCAATGTCGTTTCAAGCCCCAAAATAGCGATGCATCTTATACGGATTATATTTACTGGTTACATTATGCAGAAGGATCAATGATGCCCTTGTTGGTTATGTCATTAATTTTCAACCGCATTGATGCACAAAAAGTCCCATTTTTTGTCAAACCTATAGTGAGAAAAATCACCACAACATTTCGTCATCATTTTTTACATCCTCAATTGAAATTGCATTTAGACTATATTGAACAAAAACTAGCGAATAAAACTTGGTTTTTAGGTGAACAATTAACGGGTGCAGACATTATGATGAGCTTCCCACTACAAGCATTGGTTTATAAAGGTTTAGATAATTACCCAAATATTAATAACTACGTTAAACGCATAACACAAAACAATGCTTATCAAAAAGCTGAAATGAAAATAGGGAAGTTGGAGATATGAGATAAAGCCTTTGATTATCATCAAAGGCTTTATTATTACTCTCTTGCAAGTGCCATAATGGGATCTAATTGAGCGGCTTTTTTAGCAGGCATATAACCAAAGATGATACCTATGAGTGTTGAAAATAACACTGCAGCGATAATGGAGAACATTGAAAATGCCATGTGGAAATTATTAACAAAACTATTAAATACATAGCCAATAATCAATGAAAGAGCAATGCCTGAAAGACCGCCTATGATACAAATAAGTACGGCTTCAATTAGGAATTGTTGCAAAATATCGCTTTTACGCGCACCAATTGCCATTCGGATACCAATTTCTTTTGTGCGTTCGGTTACTGATACGAGCATAATATTCATTACCCCAATACCACCGACAACCAGTGAAATAAAGGCAATAGATGAGATTAATAATTTCATCGTATCGGTTGTACTTTCAAGGGTTTGTTTAATCGTATCGCTATTCATAATAAAAAAATCTTTTTTACCATGGCGAGAAATAAGGTATTGCGTCACACTTTTTTCGGCAACGCTAGTATTTATATCATCATTCACTTTAACGGTAATAGAACTAATTTTGCTACCACCCGTTACACGATACATTAACGTGCTATAAGGCACATAAAGGTTGAGATTGCTTGATACGCCCATTTGACGATTGGAAACGACACCAATAATGCGAAATGGACGATGAGCAAAAAGCACAACTTTACCAATGGGATCTTCATGAGCAAAGATGGCTTGTTTGGCACTTTCATCAATAATGGCGACTTGGGCATTGTGAACGACTTCTTCTGCATTAATTAAACGCCCCATTCTTAATTTCATGCCTTCCACATCAAAGTATTGTTCGCCAATTCCTTTTAGATTTGTTGCCACGAAAGATTTATTGCCATAAATTAATGTGCCTGTGGCGGCATTATTTGGCGTAACCCCTTGCACATAGCTCTGCTTTAATAGAGCATTCGCATCTGCAACAGTTAAATTTTGCATATTTTCAGCACGTCGATCACCAAAGCCTGTACCATTAAAAATGGTCATGGTATTGGTGCCTAATCCATTGATATTCGACAATATTTTTTGTTGAGAACCGTTGCCTAAAGCAACCACAGAAACCACAGAAGTGATTCCAATGATAATGCCCAACATGGTGAGTAGGGAACGCATTTTATGCGCAATAATGGCACTCATCGACATTCGGAATGCTTCAATCAATTGATCTCGGTTAAAGCCAAAACCGCGGTGTGTTTTTGACGACTTTTGTACCGCACTTTTTACATTAGCTTTTTGTTGATCACTAATGATTTCACCATCTTTAATTTCAATAATACGGTTGGCACTTGCCGCAATATTGGGATCATGAGTGACGATAATAATGGTATGTCCTTCCTGATGAAGTTGACGTAAAATGGTCATCACATTTTCACCACTTTGCGAATCCAGTGCGCCAGTGGGCTCATCAGCTAAAATAATTTCACCACCATTCATCAACGCACGTGCAATACTCACGCGTTGTTGTTGACCACCTGATAGTTGATTAGGCTTATTATTTTCTTTATTGTCTAAGCCTAATTTGTGTAATAAGGTTTTCGCTTGTGCAAGACGTTCATATTTGGATTGACCTGCATAAATAGCGGGAAGCGCTACATTTTCTTGCGCTGTTAGCGTGGATAAAAGATTATAACGTTGAAAAATAAACCCAAATTTCTGGCTGCGAAGTTGAGATAATTGCGTTGAATTAAGCGTAGTGGTTTCCTGTCCTGCAATTTTATAAGAGCCAGTGTTGGCTGTATCCAAACAACCAAGGATATTCATCAGCGTTGATTTTCCCGATCCTGATTGACCAATAATGGCAACAAAATCGCCTTGTTGAATGTTCAAAGAGATGTTTTTTAGAATATGAACTTGATTTTCGCCTTCACCAAAATAGCGATTTAATCCATTGATTTCAATAATATTCATTCAATTTTCACCGCACTTTTAGGGTTACAATATACGGGGGCCACGCGTTGAATTTCCCACTTTTTCGCCTTCATTTAATTGCGATAAAATCACTTTTTCACCTTCTTTTAAGCCTGACTTAATTTCAGTTTGGAAATCATTTTGCATACCAATTTCAACCTGTCTTGGTTCCGATTTATTTTCACTCACTAATACATTGACCATGTATTTATTCTGTTGGCGTTGCAATGCCATATTGGGTATGGCTAATACATTTTGGGCTTGCGCGATTTTGATGGTGTTTTCAGTGGTCATGCCAATTCTCAACACTCGATTGGGATTATCAACAACTAAATTTGCATAATAATACACCGCAGTTGGCGAAGTATTTGTTGTGGTTCGCGCATCAGTAATAGTTGTTGTTGCAGGATCAACACTTTCAATCACAGCATGATACTGGGTTGAATAATCAGACAAAATGGTAAAGCTGACTTCTTGTCCTGCTTTCACTTTGGTGATATCTCCCTCAGAAATTTCAGGTTTAATGAGCATTTTGTCTAAATTAGCCACTGTTACAATTGTGGGAGCTGCTTGATTGGCGTTGACGGTTTGCCCTTGTGAAATGGGAATAGAAACCACAGTGCCTGTAATAGGCGATGTAATTTTAGTGTAGCCAACATTCGTTTCTGCGGTGTTGACTTCAATTTCTGCTTGTTTAATTAATTCTTTTAATGCCGCTATTTCATATTTTGCCGTATCTAAACTATTTTTAGCTGCATTAAAACTTTCTAAGGAAGTGGATTGTTGCGCGTATAATTTAGCCTGACGATTATAGCTAGATTGCGCTACATCATAGGCGGTTTTTTTCGCATTTAATTGCGATTGATAGCTCGCTAATACCGCTTTTTTGGTGTTCAACATATTCACTTGAGTGGTGGAATCTATTTCTGCGATCAATTCACCTTTTTGGATATCCTGTCCTAAGGTGACATGTAGTTTAGTAATTTTGCCTGATACCTGTGCGCCGACATCCACTTGATTCAAGCTATGAACAGTGCCTGATGCAATAACCACTTTTTCTAAATTAATGCGTTTTACTTCCTCTGTGAGATAAGTTGTCGCTTTGGTTTTGTTAAAGGCGAAGAAGTACAGTGCTGCGGCAGCACAAAGAAGTAATATGAGTAGAGCAAAAATTTTCTTTTTCATAATGTATTAATCATTTCAATCACAAACAGATAAAGCTAAGTTGAGTTTTATCTAAACAGCAAAATTCTAACATGAATTCAGGCAGAGAAGAAAAGTGCGGTGGATTTTCCTCATGTTTTATGTAAAAGCACGCTTGAATTTAAAATAAATAGGCGCTTGCAAGATAAAGCAAACTTTTGAATTTTCAGGCTAAAACGTGTAGAATGAACAGAATTTTTAACAACGCAATTTAGTACTATGACAACAGAGAATATTGAATTAGAAGAAGCTCGTCCGAGTAACTTTATTACCCATATTATTGATGAAGATTTGGCTTCAGGCAAACATACGCATGTACATACACGTTTTCCACCAGAGCCTAATGGTTATTTGCATATTGGTCATGCAAAATCCATTTGTTTAAACTTTGGTATTGCTAAAGATTACAATGGGTTATGTAATTTACGTTTTGATGATACTAACCCTGTAAAAGAAGATGTGGAATATGTTGAATCTATTAAACAAGACGTAAAATGGCTTGGTTTTAACTGGGAAGGCGAAGTGCGTTATGCATCAGATTATTTTGATCAACTTTATGCCTATGCCATTGAGTTAATTCAAAAAGGCTTGGCTTATGTTTGTGAATTATCGCCAGAAGAAATGCGTGAATATCGTGGTACCTTAACAGAGCCGGGTAAAAATAGTCCATATCGTAATCGTTCTGTTGAAGAAAACTTAGCGTTATTTGAAAAAATGAAAAATGGCGAATTTGAAGAAGGTAAAGCCAGTTTACGCGCTAAAATTGATATGGCATCACCATTTATGGTGATGCGCGATCCTGTGTTATATCGTATTAAATTTGCAAGTCATCATCAAACAGGCGATAAATGGTGCATTTATCCAATGTATGATTTCACTCATTGTATTTCCGATGCGATTGAACGTATTACCCATTCATTATGTACTTTGGAATTCCAAGATAATCGTCGTTTATATGATTGGGTGTTAGATAATATTTCCATTGAACGTCCATTGCCACACCAATATGAATTTTCTCGTTTAAATTTAGAAGGCACTTTAACGTCTAAACGTAAATTGTTGAAATTAGTCAATGATGGCATTGTTGATGGTTGGGATGATCCGCGTATGCCTACGGTTTCAGGTTTGCGTCGTCGTGGTTATACACCAGCTTCATTGCGTGAATTTGCACGTCGTATTGGTGTCACCAAACAAGATAATGTGGTGGAATATAGTGCGTTAGAATCCTGTATTCGTGATGACTTAAACACCAATGCACCACGTGCAATGGCGGTTATTAACCCAGTAAAAGTGATTATTGAAAACTTTGAAGGGGAAGAAATTTTAACGGCACCAAATCACCCAAATCGCGAAGAATTAGGTGTGCGTGAATTGCCTTTCACTCGTGAACTTTATATTGATGAAGCCGATTTCCGCGAAGAAGCCAATAAACAATATAAACGTCTTGTGCTAGGCAAAGAAGTGCGTTTACGCAATGCTTACGTGATCAAAGCAGAGCGTGTAGAAAAAGATGCAGAAGGCAAAGTGACCACTATTTATTGTACTTATGATCCTGACACTTTAGGCAAAAATCCTGCGGATGGTCGTAAAGTAAAAGGGGTAATTCAGTGGGTATCTGCAATGCAAAATTGCCCAGCAGAATTCCGTCAATATTCGCGTTTATTCACTGTAGCTAATCCTGGTGCAGAAGAAGATATTCTTGCTGCAATCAATCCTGACTCATTGATTATCAAACAGGGTGTTGTGGAAAAAAGTTTAGCAAATGCACAACCAGAACAAGCTTATCAATTTGAGCGTGAAGGTTATTATTGTGCGGATAGCAAATACAGTCGTCCAGATCATTTAGTATTTAACTTGACGGTCAGCTTAAAAGAAGGATTTTAAATGAAAAAACTCATGTTATTGATTGCCGGTGTCCTTATGATAGCGGCTTGTTCTCAACCAAAAGATATCTATTTTAATGGTTCAGAAGGCTCTCATTCGGGAATGAAATACGACAAAGCAAGTCAATCATTCCAAATTAATAAATAAGCCTAAAGTGCGGTTAAAAAATCAAAAATTTTAACCGCACTTTTTATTAAGGACATCTCATGCAACAACGATTTTGGGAACAGAAATCTTTAGCGGAAATGAGCGAAGCAGAATGGGAAGCGCTATGTGATGGTTGTGGAAAATGCTGTTATCGTAAATTTATTGAAGGCCACGGTAAGCGTGAGCGCCTGTATTTTACCCGCATTGCTTGTAATTTGCTGGATTTGGACTGTGGCAAATGCAGTGATTATCCTAACCGATTCAAAATTGAGAAAGATTGTACCAAGCTAACCAAGAAAAATTTACCTGATTTCGTTTGGTTGCCTTCCACATGTGCTTATCGCTTGCTTTATGAGGGCAAGCCGTTATTTGATTGGCATCCTTTAATTTCAGGTAAACCAGAATCTGTTAAATTAGCTAATGTGATGATCAAAAATGGTATTCATGAACGTGACGTCATTGATTGGTTTGATTTTGTGATTGATGAAGATCACAAAATTTAGCTAAATCGATTGTGTTTATTTGCCGCCTTGCTAGAATGAAAGCAGAATGATTGCTAAGGCGGTATATGATGTTTTCAGAACAACAAAAGCAACAAGCCGAACAACTCGGTATTTCCTTATCTCATTATGATATTGATGGGCATTTAATTTATGTGAAGCCCGAAACATTAGATTATTTCACCGCGCTTTTTACCCAAAAACGTGACAATTCAACCGCGCAAAACAGCCCCTTATTTGATGATGTTGTTGTGTTAAATGAAGCACAAACAACAGAATATGATTTTCAACATTTCTTTACTTCCACTGTAACTTGCCAACTTGTAGATGAAAATCAGCAAGCCATTTTTGAGCAAAAAGCAGCACAAAAAATTAGCTTGCCTGCGTTATCTATGGGGTATTATCAGCTAAATTTACGCAATAAAAATCAGCAGAAAACCATTCGTTTATTGGTTCAACCCAAAACCAGTTTTCAATCCCCTGTATTACAAAATAAAAAAGCTTGGGGATTGAATGTGCAACTTTATAGTTTGCGCTCAGCGCGTAACTGGGGTGTCGGTGATTTTGCGGATTTGATTTATTTAATTAAAAGTGCGGTGCAATTTGGTGCAGATTTTATCGGTATTAATCCTCTACACAAAATGTATGCCGCTGTACCAGACTGGGCAAGTCCTTATAGTGCAGCTTCTCGTCGTTGGCTTAATCCTATGTATTTAGCGGTGGATCAACTACCTGAATTTGCTTATGCCAAATCGACGCAAAATTGGTTTAATCAGCAGCAACAATATATTGAGCAGCTGCGAAATGAGGATAACGTAAATTATGCGGCAGTTTTTGCGTTGAAATTAGAGGCGCTTAAACAACTCTTTGCATTTAGTAATCGTAGCAAAAGTGCAGAAATCATCGAGCGCCGTCAACAATTCCAGCAATTTATGCAACAACATGGCGAGGCGTTGTTGGATCAAGCATTATTTGATGTGTTAGATCAACAATCACATCAGGGCATGCCAGAAGATGAAAATCAAATCGGTTGGTTAGGTTGGCAGGCAGAATGGCAGCAACTCGATCAAAAACAACGCCAAGCATTACATCAAAAATATCAAGCTGAAGTGCTGTTTTATGCTTGGTTACAATGGCTGACCGAGCAACAATTAGCAGAAGTGCAACAAGTTGCCAAAGATGTGGGGATGCAATTAGGCATTTATGGTGATCTTGCAGTGCAAAGTTCCAGAGGCAGTGCTGATGTATGGTGCGATCCTGAATTATATTGTGTGAATGCAAGCGTCGGTGCGCCGCCAGATCCTCTAGGACCCGTTGGTCAAAATTGGAACTTGCCACCCTATAATCCTTCCATATTAAAAGCAAGAGGATTCCAGCCCTTTATTGAAATGTTACGTGCCAATATGCAATATTTTGGCGTGTTACGTATTGATCATGTGATGGGTTTATTCCGTTTATGGCTGATCCCTGAACATAAAAACGCGAGCGATGGTGTTTATGTGCATTATCCGTTTGATGAGTTAATGGCCATTTTAGCCATTGAAAGTCAGCGTAATTATTGTATGGTCGTTGGCGAAGATTTGGGGACTGTTCCTGATGAAGTGCGGTCAAAATTAAGTGAGTTTTTCATTTTTTCCTATTTTGTGCTGTACTTCTCACAACGTCATGGCGAATTTCCACGCGCTGATCATTATCCAACTCATGCCTTTGCGACCATTGGTACACATGATGTGCCTTCGTTACGCAGTTTCTGGCATTGTCGTGATCTGGAATTATTTAACCAATTGGGCATTTTACAAGGTGATTTCTTGCAACAAAAATATGATCAGCGTGTGCAAGATAAACAGGCTTTATTGAATACATTACATCGAGATCAATATTTACCCGATGATTATCAAGGTGATGCAATGAGTATGGCGATGCATGATCATCTTAATGTCGTCATCCATCGTTATTTAGCCCAAAGTCAGAGTTTATTGATAGGGGTACAGTTAGAAAACTTGATTGATCAGGAAATGTCGTTTAATTTACCAGGTACATCAACAGAATATCCTAATTGGCAACGAAAATTAGCATTACCTTTAGAGCAGATTTTTATCAATCCTCGCATTCAAGCGTTATTGACTGAAATCAACCACAACCGAAATCAACAGTAGGAATGGCTTATGAAAAAATTAGTAGAACAATCCGTAATTAATGCTTTTTTTAATGGTACTCATGCAGATCCTTTTGCAGTATTGGGTATGCATGAAACAGAGCGAGGCATTGAGGTGCGAGTGTTAATGCCTGATGCTGATCAGGTTGTCGTTATTCATCGTGACACCCAACAACCTTTATTAACCTTAGATTGTATTGATGAGCGAGGTTTTTTCTGTGGCGTTGTGCCAGATATTCGAGAATTTTTTGCTTATCAGTTAGAAGTGACTTGGGGTCATGAAAGTCTGTTAATTGAAGATCCTTATCGTTTCCATCCAATGATTGAGGAATTAGATCATTGGTTATTGGCTGAAGGTTCGCATTTACGCCCTTATGAAGTGTTAGGTGCACATTTTATTGAACATGATGGTGTTGCAGGGGTGAACTTCCGTTTATGGGCACCAAATGCAAAACGTGTATCTGTCGTCGGGGATTTTAACTATTGGGATGGTCGTCGTCATCCAATGCGTTTCCATGCAAGTAGCGGTGTATGGGAATTATTTATTCCAAAAGTCACATTAGGACAGCTGTATAAATTTGAATTATTAGATAGCAACAATCATTTGCGTCTTAAAGCAGACCCTTACGCGTTTGCAGCTCAATTACGCCCAGATACCGCTTCACAAGTGAGTGCATTGCCTGAAATTGTTGAAATGACCGAGCAACGTCGCAAAGCAAATCAATCTGATCAACCTATTTCTATTTATGAAGTGCATTTAGGATCTTGGAGACGTAATTTAGAAAATAATTTCTGGTTAGATTATGATCAGCTAGGTGATGAGCTCATTCCTTATGTAAAAGATATGGGCTTTACCCACATTGAATTGTTACCGATTTCTGAATTCCCATTTGACGGTTCTTGGGGCTACCAACCGCTAGGTCTTTATGCACCAACAAGTCGTTTTGGTACACCAGAAGGATTTAAACGTTTTGTTGAAAAAGCGCACAAAGCGGGCATTAATGTGATTTTAGACTGGGTGCCAGGCCATTTCCCAAGCGATACCCATGGTTTAGCGGCTTTTGATGGTACAGCATTGTATGAACATGCCGATCCAAAAGAAGGATACCATCAAGATTGGAATACCTTAATTTATAATTATGGTCGCCATGAAGTGAAAAATTACTTATCAGGTAATGCATTATATTGGTTAGAACGTTTTGGCTTAGATGGCTTGCGTGTTGATGCGGTAGCCTCGATGATTTATCGCGATTATAGCCGTTCTGATGGTCAATGGATCCCGAATCAATATGGTGGGCGTGAAAATTTAGAAGCCATTGAGTTTTTAAAACATACTAACTATGTCTTAGGCACTGAAGCCTCTGGCACAATGAGTGTTGCAGAAGAATCGACTTCTTTCGCTGGGGTGACTTTGCCACCAGAGCATGGAGGTTTAGGTTTCCATTATAAATGGAATATGGGTTGGATGAATGATACTTTATCCTATATGAAACTTGACCCAATTTATCGCCAATATCATCACAGTAAAATGACATTTGGTATGCTATATCAATACAGTGAAAACTTCGTATTGCCTTTATCACATGATGAAGTGGTGCATGGTAAATGTTCATTGCTAGGTAAAATGCCAGGGGATGCATGGCAAAAATTTGCTAATTTACGTGCATATTATGCTTATATGTGGGGTTATCCGGGCAAAAAACTTTTATTTATGGGGAATGAATTTGCTCAAGGTCGAGAATGGAATTACGAAGAAAGCTTGGATTGGTTCTTGCTAGATGATTACCATGGCGGCGGTTGGCATAAAGGTGTGTTGCAGTTAGTGAAGGATTTGAATAAAACTTACAAAAATCACACCGCACTTTATCAGTTAGATAGCAAACCAGAAGGCTTTAATTGGCTTGTTGTTGATGATGCACAAAATTCGGTATTTGCCTTTGAACGCTGTGATAGCAATGGTGAACGCATTATTGTGGTCAGTAACTTTACACCTGTGCCTCGTGAAAATTACCGAATTGGTGTTAATGCCGAAGGCGAATATGAAGAAATCCTAAATACAGATTCAGTTTATTATAAAGGATCGAATTTGGGTAATTCTGGCGTTGTTGTCTCAGAGGAAGTGGAAAGCCATGGAAAAGCGCATTCTATTTCTGTTGTTGTACCGCCATTAGCAACAGTTTATCTCCGTTGGAAAAAAGTGGAGAAAGCAGTGAAAAAAACGCGTAAGCCGCGTCAGCCGAAAGCGGTAAAAGAGGCTGAAATGGGGGCAGAGAAGACTGTTAAAAAAACAAGAACAGTCAAAGCAAAAGCCACAACTGCAGAAAAAACGAAAACCACTAAATCTGTGAAATCTACGGCTGCGAAAGCAGAAAAAGCAAAAACAGCTAAAGCGGATAAAGAAAAAACAGAAAAAGTGGTAAAAGCGAAAGCAGAAAAGGTGGTTAAGGTAAAAGAAGAAAAAACGAAAACAGCCAAAGCTGCAAAAGAGAAAAAAGCAACAGAAAAAACAACAAAGGCAAAAACTGCCAAATAATATTATTTCACTCATTTAGGGCGTAGCGATACGCCCTATCATTTTATTATTGTAGTAGGAATGAACAATGCAAGATTTGCAAACTGAAATGGGAATTCAATTTGAACAACGAAATCAACAATCAGGCGTAAATTTTAGCCTGTATTCATCACAAGCAAGCCATATTGAACTTTGTTTATTTGATGAACAAGACAATGAACAACGCTTCGCGATGCAAGTCAATGACAAACATATTTGGCAATGTTGGTTGCCGAATATCTCTGAGGGGACTAAATATGGCTATCGTATTTATGGCGATAATGAATTAAGCAACCCGAACAAATTAATGCTCGATCCTTACGCCAAAAAAGTGGTCGGCAAACCTGATTTATCTCATTATGAAGCTTGCTCTTGGTTTCTCCTTTCTGATGATCGTGATAATGCACAAAAAGCACCTAAAGCAGTCGTATATCAACCAACAGAATTTGATTGGGAGGATGATAAATCGTTGCAAACACCTTGGGCTAACACAATTGTGTATGAATTGCATGTGAAAGGATTTAGCCAATTACGCGAAGATTTACCCCAAAATATTCGTGGGACTTATGCGGGATTAGCGCATGCAAAAAGCATTGCTTATTTGCAGGATCTTGGTATTACTGCGGTTGAGCTATTGCCGGTCAATTTTGCCATAAATGAACCGCACTTACAGGAAAAAGGCTTAAGTAATTACTGGGGATATAATCCTTTAGCCATGTTTGCTTTAGAGCCTAATTATGCTGCAACAGAAGAACCAGAGATCGAATTTAAGCAAATGGTTAAAAAGTTGCATAAAGCGGGCATTGAAGTGATTTTGGATATTGTTTTTAACCATAGTGCAGAGAGTGAAAAATATTATCCAACTTTTAGTCAGCGTGGCATTGATGATCAAACTTATTATTGGCAAAACGAGCAAGGGCAATATCTGAATTGGACAGGTTGTGGAAATATGCTGGATATTTCAAAACCAGCGAGCAGAGCTTGGGTGTTGGATTGTTTACGCTATTGGGTAACAGAATATCATATTGACGGTTTTCGTTTTGATTTAGCCACCAGTTTAGGCAGAGAAAGCCCTGAATTTAATCCTAAAGCAGTACTATTAACGGAAATGGAACAAGATCCTATTTTAAGCAAATGCAAATTGATTTGTGAACCTTGGGATCTTGGTGAAGGCGGATATCAAGTGGGAAGATTCCCCGCCTATTTTGCAGAATGGAACGACCGCTATCGTGATGATATGCGCTTATTTTGGTTGTGGAAAAGTGGCAACTTAGGCGCTTTTGCTGAACGTTTAGCTGGTTCAAGTGATATTTATCGCAAGGAAAACCAATACCCACATAAAACGTTGAATTTTTTAACCGCACATGACGGTTTTACATTACGCGATTTAGTGAGTTATAACCATAAGCATAATTTGGCGAATGGCGAAGATAATCGTGATGGACGCAATGATAATTTCAGCTATAACCATGGTGTTGAAGGAATGGTCAATGCCTTACCATTGCAGCAACAAAGTGCGGTGGAAAATCAACGATTTTTAACCAGTATGGCATTATTGCGCAGTTTATTATTATCTAATGGTACGCCGATGTTATTAGCAGGCGATGAGTTCGGCAATACGCAATATGGCAACAATAATGCTTACTGCCAGGATAATGAAATTAGTTGGCTAAAATGGCAAAATTTTGACCGCGCTTTATTTGTGGCGACAAAACAAGCCATTCAATTACGTAAAAAAATTGCGAGCTTGTGTCAGGATAAATGGTGGAGCGATGAGAATGTTCGTTGGCTCAATCAATGGGGCAATCCAATGAATGAAGGGGATTGGCAGAATCAGGAAAGTAAAAATTTACAAATTTTACTCGATGAGCAGTGGTTATTCCTTATCAATGGCAAAGATGACATTCAGCATTTTGTCTTACCAGAAGGACAATGGAAAATGCTCGATTTAATTGCCGAAAAAATCGTGGAGGGAGAATGCGAGATTGAACAGATCGGATTACATGTCTTTTCCCGAAAATAACCGACTTTTTTATAAAAATTTGAGGTATATCACAGAAATAAATTACATTCTAACTATAATGGGTTGTAAGGAATGTTGAAATACATCATACCTTAACTGAAACGATTAATTCGCAAATTTTATTTTATGGAGATCTGTTTATGAGCAGCAATATTTCACAACCGAGCAAACACGAATTAGTCAAAGATACTTTAGTATTAATTTTGGCAGGGGGACGAGGTTCTCGTCTATATGAATTAACAGATAAACGCGCTAAGCCAGCCCTATATTTTGGTGGTAACCGCCGTATTATTGATTTTGCATTGTCTAACTGTATTAACTCGGGATTAAACCGTATCGGTGTCATTACACAATATGCAGCTCATTCTTTATTACGCCATTTACAAACGGGTTGGTCGTTTCTACCACAAGAGCGCGGTGAATTCGTTGATATGTTACCTGCGCGCCAACAAATTGATGATAATACTTGGTATCGTGGTACAGCGGATGCGGTTTATCAAAATATGGCGATTATCCGCGACCACTATAAACCAAAATATGTTTTAATTTTAGCAGGTGACCATATTTATAAAATGGATTACGCACAAATGATTCTTGACCATGTTACCAGTGGCGCAAAATGTACAGTTGGTTGTATTGAAGTGCCTCGTGAAAGTGCAAAAGAATTTGGCGTAATGGCGGTTAATGAAAACTTAAAAGTTAAAGCCTTCGTAGAAAAACCAAAAGATCCACCACCAATGGTTGATAAACCAAATTCTTCTTTGGCTTCAATGGGTATTTATGTATTCGATGCGGATTATTTATATAACGTGTTAGAACATATTGTTGATACACCTTATACATCTCATGACTTTGGTAAAGATGTGATGCCGTTAGCATTAGAAGAGGGCGTGTTATATGCCCATCCATTTGATCGTTCTTGCAAAGGTCGAAATACGAATGGATCTATTTACTGGCGCGATGTGGGTACACTTGATAGTTTCTGGCAAGCCAACATTGATTTGGTTTCCGAACAACCTCAACTTGATATTTATGATCCGAGCTGGCCAATTCGTGGTAACCCAATTCAGCCTTATCCATCAAAATTCTTCTATCATCAACCAATTGAACGTCCGGTAGATAACTCATTGATTGCCGGTGGCTGTTTGATTACCGATGCTTCTATTAGTTATTCTGTTGTATTTGACAATGTGAAAGCGAATGAAGGCTCAATAATTGATCATAGTGTTGTTTTACCACAGGTAACAGTAGGTAAAAATGTAACCTTGAGACGTTGTATCGTGGATCGTAATGTGACAATTCCAGATGGTTTGCAAATCGGTGTTGATTTAGAATTAGATAAAAAACGTTTCCGTGTCAGCCAGAATGGTATTGTTCTTGTTACTCGAAGCATGTTACAGAAACTGCAAGGGGAAACGGTATTATCTGAAGAAAATTTAGATTAATCCCTCTAATTGATACGGACGCCATTATTGGCGTCCATTGTTATTTTAGCTATCTTCAAAAAAGAGAATGAAAGATGAATATTTTACATGTGTGCTCTGAAATTTACCCTTTATTAAAAACCGGCGGACTTGCAGATGTATTAGGGGCTTTACCAAAAGCACAAAATCAAATTGGCGATGAAGCAAGGGTATTAATTCCAGGATACCCAGCAATTATGCGTGGGATTCCTGAAACAGTTGTTGTTGCAGAAGTCCATACTTTTGC
The DNA here is from genome assembly GCF_052384575.1 of Reella acinonychis. Lineage (GTDB taxonomy): Bacteria > Pseudomonadota > Gammaproteobacteria > Enterobacterales > Pasteurellaceae > JBQSUQ01. The sequence continues at coordinate 262,254 of NZ_JBQSUQ010000004.1, forward strand.
GGGTTATGTGACATTACGTTATGGAAAATTAGATGATGTGGGTGTTTATATTATCGATGCACCACATCTTTATGCAAGAGAGGGCAATCCTTATCATGACCAATGGTATAACGACTATATCGATAACTATAAACGCTTTGCATTATTAGGTTGGATTGGTGCGGAATTAGCTGTTGGTTTGGATTTTTGGTGGCGAGCAGAAGTTGTTCATTCCCATGACTGGCATGCAGGTTTAACTAGTGCTTATTTGCATTTAAAAGGTCGCCCAGCTAAATCCGTATTTACTATTCATAATTTAGCGTATCAAGGTAAATTCTCCTATCACCATCTTTATGAAATTGGTTTACCTTGGGATATGTTCCATGTAGATGGTTTAGAATTGTATGGACAAATTTCTTACTTAAAAGCAGGTTTATTCTATTCTGATGCGGCAACGGCAGTCAGTCCAACCTATGCAAAAGAAATTACACGTCCTGAATTTGCTTATGGTTTAGAAGGGTTATTATCGACTTTATCTTACCAAGGTCGTTTACATGGCATTTTAAACGGCGTTGATGAACAAGTGTGGCATCCGAATAATGATCCATATATTGAGGATCACTATAAATTAAAATTTATGGGTGGTAAGAAAAAGAATAAACAAAAATTACAAGAATATTTCAACTTGCCTCAAGATCCTGAAGCCTTACTCTTTGTAATGATTACGCGTTTAACAGAACAAAAAGGGGTTGATTTATTACTAGAAAGTGCGGATGAAATCGTTAAACAAGGTGGACAGCTAATTATTTTAGGCTCAGGTTCGCCGAATTTAGAAGAAGGCGTATATGGTTTAACCCAATATTACCCTAATAATGTGGCGGCTAAAATTGGCTACGACGAACCTTTATCTCATTTAATGGTTGCTGGTGGCGATGTTATTTTAGTTCCAAGCCGTTTTGAACCTTGTGGATTAACCCAATTATATGGTTTGAAATATGGTACCTTACCTTTAGTTCGCTCTACTGGTGGATTGGCTGATACTGTTGTTGACAGTTCGAGTGAAAATATCAAAGCCGGAACCGCAACAGGATTTGCCTTTGAGCACGCCGATCCTTATTCCTTACGCCAAGCCTTAATTAATGCCTTTAATCTATGGCAAAAACAGCGTTTATGGTTCAGTGTAAGGGCGAATGCGATGGAGCAAGACTTCAGTTGGACACTGGCAGCAAGAAGCTATCAATCCCTTTATTATAAAATTTAGTTGGATTTTTTATCAAAGTGCGGTTAAAATCCGCACTATTTTATTATATATGTATGGAGTTTATTAATGACAGATCAACTATTTTCCTATAGTCGTCCCGAGGAAAGTGTCGAATCACTAAAGAAATCAATTGTTTATAAATTAGTTTTTGCAATTGGTCGTTCACCAGAAGAAGCAAGCCAACGTGATTGGTTAAACGCAACATTATATGCTGTGCGCGATTTAGTCACAGAAGGCTGGATTTCTACAGCAAGACAAGCTCGTTCAGAAGAAACACGTCGCGTTTATTATTTATCAATGGAATTCTTAATGGGAAGAACCTTGTCAAATGCCTTACTTGCTGAAGGGGTGTATGACATTGCTAAACAAGCATTAAGTGAATTGCATGTTGATTTAGAAGATGTATTAGAAAAAGAAGTAGATCCAGGTTTAGGTAACGGTGGTTTAGGCCGTTTAGCTGCTTGTTTTATGGATTCAATTGCAACGTTGGCATTACCAGGTATGGGATATGGTATTCGTTATGAATACGGTATGTTCCAACAACATATTGAAGATGGTCGCCAAGTAGAGAAACCAGATGCTTGGTTAGAAAAAGGCTATCCTTGGGAATATATCCGTCCATCTAAACGTTTTAACATTCATTTTGGCGGTAATATCCATTTTGAAGGTAAAAAATGTGTTTGGACGCCAGCTGAAGAAATTTCTGCCTTAGCTTATGACCAAATGATCCCGGGTTATGCAACAGATGCTGCTGCAACATTGCGTTTATGGTCTGCTAAAGCGGGGGATAACTTCAACTTGGCGAAATTTAACCAAGGGGACTATTTCGGTGCAATCGAAGAGCGTTCATCAAGTGAAAACGTTTCTCGTGTACTTTACCCAGACGATTCAACTTGGGCGGGTCGTGAATTACGTTTACGCCAAGAGTATTTCTTAGTATCTGCTTCATTACAAGACATTTTGAAACGCCATAAACGTACTCATGGCACCTTAGATAATTTAGCAGACAAAGTGGCTATCCATCTAAATGATACTCACCCAGCATTAACAATCCCTGAATTAATGCGTATTTTAGTAGATGAAGAAGGCTACGCATGGGAAAAAGCATGGGAAATGACCGTTGCTATTTGTTCTTATACTTGTCATACCCTCATGTCAGAAGCATTAGAAACATGGTCTGTTGAAATGATGGGTAGCTTATTACCACGTCATTTACAAATGATTTTTGAAATTAATGATCATTTCTTAACTTATGTGCGTGAGAATGTGACTCAAGATGAAAACTTCATTCGTCGAGTGTCCTTAGTTGAAGAAGGTAATAACCGTAAAGTTCGTATGGGTTGGTTATCTGTTGTTGGTTCACACAAAATTAATGGTGTGGCAGCAATCCACTCTGACTTAATGGTGACATCAACTTTCTCTGATTTTGCACGTATTTATCCTGAGCGTTTCACTAACGTGACTAACGGTATCACGCCTCGCCGCTGGATTGGTGTTGCTAACCCGAATTTATCTGCATTATTTGATAAATATATTGGTAATGAATGGCGTAGAGATTTAAGTCAATTACGCAATTTAGAAAGCTATATTGGCGATGCATCATTCAAAGAAGCTGTTTACAACATTAAACATGTTAACAAAGCAAAATTAGCGGCTTATATTAAGAAAGAATTAGGCGTAACTGTTAATCCAAATGCGCTATTTGATGTACAAGTGAAGCGTATTCATGAATATAAACGCCAAATCCTTAATGTGTTACATATTGTTGCTCGTTATAACGCAATGTTAGCTAACCCTGAAAAAGATTGGACACCTCGCGTGTTTATCTTAGCTGGTAAAGCGGCATCAGCTTACCATGCAGCAAAACAAACCATCAATCTCATTAACGATGTTGCGAATGTGATTAATAATGATCCTCGCTTAAAAGATCGCTTAAAATTAGTTTATATTCCTAACTATAGCGTAAGCTTAGCGGAATTAATTATTCCAGCCGCAGATATTTCAGAGCAAATTTCTCTAGCGGGTACTGAAGCATCTGGTACAAGTAACATGAAATTCGCTTTAAATGGTGCATTAACATTAGGTACATTAGATGGTGCAAACGTTGAAATTTTAGAAAACGTTGGTGCTGACAACGTATTTATCTTTGGTAACACCGTAGAGCAGGTTGACGAGTTACGTCGTAACGGATACCGCCCATTTGATTATTACCAAAACGATGCGGAATTACGTCAAGTAATTGACCAAATTATTGGTGGTCATTTTTCTCCAAATGAACCTAATCGCTATCATCAGCTATTAAGCGGATTACAGTATCATGATTATTATCAATCATTTGCTGATTTCCGTAGCTATGTTGAAGCACAAAAAGTTGTGGATGAGAAATTCCAAAATAAAGAAGCTTGGGTCGATAGTACATTACAAAATATTGTCAATATGAGTTTCTTCTCATCTGACCGTACTATTGCTGAATATGCAGAGCGTATTTGGAATATTAAACCTCTAAAAGTTTAATTAAGTAAAAAAGAAATCCTCGTCAAGTGGCGAGGATTTTTGTTTGGTAAAAATAGAGTTTAAAAAAGTGCGGTGATTTTCACCGCACTTTTATATGGCAAACTATTCTTGTTCGGCTTTTTCTTTTTTGCCTTTATAGACTTTGAAAGCGATAAAAGCAGCAAGTAAGCCTAAGAAAATATATAACCCCGTTTGTCCTGTTTTAATTTGATGGGCGAGCCATTCGCGATTATTGGCACCATAGAAGCCTAGATAAACCCAAATTGGCACAGATATAATGGCAGCAAAGAAATCCAATAGTACAAAGCGAGTATAGCTCACTCGTTGAGTGATACCTGAAACCATATAAATTGGGGCGCGTAAGCCAGGTAAAAAACGAGCAACAAATAAAACACGATTGCCATAGCGTTCAAATTTTTCCCGCACCATCCGCAGACGTTTTACGTTGACAAGTTTGCGAATAGGGCGGAATCTTAAAATTTTGACACCATAAATTCGCCCTAGCCAATACATTGTGCTATCGCCAGCCAAAACCCCAATCATGCTGACCACAAGCATGATGTGCACATTGACATTTTCAGGATAAAGTCCTGCAATAATGCCACCAGAAACAAGCGTAATATCTTCTGGGATTGGCACACCAAATCCGCAAATTAGCAGAACAAATAATACTGCCCAGTAGCCATAATCTGTAAAAAAGCTAACTAATAAATCCATAAAACATCATCCTATAAATACGAAACAAAATGAGATAAATCAAAAGGTTTGGCTTCTCGTTCCATTTTTTCTTCTGCGCTACCAACCATTAACAAGGCAATGATTTTATCATGCTCGGTGCAACCAAAAGCTTGGTGTAATGCCGTTCCTTCGGTCCATTTCCCTGTGATCCAAACATTATCAAACCCCAGACTTTGTGCTGCTAATTGCATAGCATAAACAGCACAACCCGCAGTTAATTGTTGCTCCCAAGCGGGCACTTTTTCTATATGGGGATCAATTTTGGCAACAACCCCAATAATCATTGGTTTGCTACATATCCCAGCGATTTTGCCGAATTGTCGTTCATCTAAATTAAACTCAATCGCTGTTTGCGTTAAGAGGTCAGCTAAAGTTGTTAATCCTTCTTTTTCAATAACAACAAAGTGATAAGGATGTAATCGACCATGATCAGGTGCATGGAGTGCCGCATGAAAGATTTGCTCTAATTGTGCTTTATTCGGTGCTGGTGGCACTAATTTTTTATTTGAACGGCGAGTGGTAAGTAATGTTAAGGTATCCATTATTTTTATAAATTCTTTAATAAAGTGCGGTAGATTCTACCACATTTTTACGGTATATTCCTTGCAGTTTTTTACTATTCACTAGGATATATATGAATTCTCTTTTTCGTTTTTTTAAATTCATTTGGAAAACACTCAATTTTGTTCGCCGCGTGGTGATGAATCTTGTTTTTTTGCTTTTTGTTCTGTTGGCGATTACGGTATTTAGTCTTATTAATTCCAATTCTTCGCAGCAACATTCAGCACAGGTTGATGGCGCATTATGGTTAGCTTTAGATGGCTACCTTGCGGATAATCGTGAACAAGGAATGACTTGGCAACAAGCACTAAATGAATTGGAAGATAAGCCTATTCCTCGCAAAATTTCGACTTTTGATGTGGTTTATACCATTGAGGCTGCGAAACAAGATGAACGCATTAAAGGCTTGGTGCTAGATTTAAATTATTTTGAAGGCGCAGATTTGCCTGCATTAGAATATATTGGCAATGCGATTAAGGATTTTAAACAACAAAAGAAACCGGTAATTGCTTTTGCGGATAATTACAATCAAAGCCAATATTTATTGGCAAGTTTTGCGGATGAAATTTACCTTAATCCAGTTGGCGATGTGAATATTCATGGTTTGTCAGCACAAAATCTTTATTTTAAATCCTTGTTAGAAAAGCTGGAAATTACACCGCACATTTTCCGTGTAGGGACTTATAAATCTGCGGTGGAGCCCTTCTTACGAGACAATATGTCGCCTGAAGCCAAAACCAATACGCAACGTTGGTTAGGTGCTATGTGGGAAAATTATCTGGATTTAGTTGCACATAATCGTCAAATAGATAAAAGTAAAGTGTTGCCGGATTCAGCACAATTCTTAGCAGAATTAAAATCGTTAAAAGGTGATAGTACAGCTTATGTGAAACAACGTAAGCTTGTGACGCATTTTGCTACTCGAGCAGAAATGCAGCAAAAATTAACCGCACTTTTTGGCAAAACTGAGAGTAATGAAATTAAAAGTATTGATTTTGACGATTACTTAGCTTTATTGCCCGATCGTTTTGAAAGCCAAAATGAGCCTAAAATTGCGGTTATTAATGTTGAAGGAGCCATTGTTGATGGCGAGAATTCAGAAGAAGATGTGGGCGGTGATAGCGTTTCTCGTTTATTAAATTTGGCTAAACAAGATAAATCGGTAAAAGCGGTTATTTTACGGGTTAATAGTCCAGGTGGTAGTGCATTTGCTTCGGAAATTATTCGTCAAGAAATTGATAATTTGCAACGTGCTGGTAAACCTGTGGTGACTTCAATGGGGGCAATGGCAGCTTCAGGCGGTTATTGGATTGCTAGCACAACAGATTATATCATCGCGGATAAGAACACCATTACAGGATCTATCGGTATTTTTGCTATGTTTCCGACTTTTGAAAATAGTTTGAAGAAAATTGGGGTAACGGAAGATGGTGTGAGCACCTCGCCATTAAGTGAGCAGTCTGCTTTTAGTCCTTTATCAAAAACGGTCAATGATATTTATCAAATGGAGATTGAACATGGTTATGATAAGTTCTTGGATGTAGTCAGTCGTGGCAGAAAATTAACGAAACAAGAAGTCGATAAAATTGCTCAGGGACAAGTTTGGCTTGGTCAAGAAGCATTACAACATAAGCTAGTTGATGAACTAGGCGATTTTGAAAGTGCGGTGAAAAAAGCGCAAGATTTAGCTAATCAAAAATTAGGTGGCGAACAACAATATGCAGTTGAATGGTTTGTAGAAGAAGAAAAAGGTTTGGCCGCATTGGTGCAATCGTTGCGTAAAGAAATGCGCGTATTATTTGGTCAATCTTTTGCTTTACCAAAAGTATTAGAGCAATATGCTTATCCCTTGCATAATTTAAATCGTTTTAATGATCCCAAAGGGCAATATTTGTATTGTTTAAACTGCGCCAAAGTCAATTAAAAAACGGTCAATATTGTAATTAAATTAATTGGTTATACCTTTTTATTTTATTGTATAATACGGATAATTTTTAAACATATATTATGCCGATTGAAGTAGTATCGGCACAACATAGTAATTAATTCAACCACATTTAAAGGTTTTTTATGAATAAAGTATTTCGAGTCATTTGGAACAAATCAACACAATCTTGGATGGCTGTATCAGAATTAGCTCGCGGACGGGTAAAGTCTAGCTCGAGTAACACTGTTGATTTAGCAAAAATCACCGCAGTATTATCATTGGGAACATTAGCTTTAACACCATTGTCTGCAGAGGCCGCTCGTCAGCTTGCTATAGTCGGTGCACAAAATGTTTATATCGAGACAAATGCTGGTACTGAGACAGATACTAATAAAAAACAGAATATTTTAATTGGAGAAACAGCGAAGGTAGCACAAACATCAATAGGTTCTAGCCAAAGTAAATACAGTAATGCTTATGCAGATAAGAACGTAGTGATTGGTTATGATGCAACTTCAGCAGGTCAACGAAATGTAGTATTGGGTAATAATGCCTCCACATTTGGCGGTGTTTCCTTTGGTTCATCACGCGATCAAATTTCTATCGGTACAAATGCGATGGCAGCAGGGACATCAAGTATTGCATTAGGTTTGGATACTTTTACGAATTCTATTGATGGAATCGCCATTGGTACTTCTGCCAGAGCTAATTCAGAACGATCTATTTCTTTAGGTATAAATACGACTTCTGCGATGGATTCTGTGGCTATTGGTTCAAATGCCAAAGCAGAAAGTTTTCAGTATTCTGTTGCAATTGGTGCAGAGTCTAAGGCGGATGTTGCAGCCACTCAAGAAGGCAATATCGTTGTTAATGGTGTAAATTATGACGGAGCAACAGGAGCTGTTCCATCGTTAGCAACCAGTACTAGAGATAAAAGTTATGTCGTTTCTTTCGGTAACGATACGATTAAACGTCAATTAAAAAACGTGGCTCCAGGTAAAATATCTGCCACTTCCACCGATGCGATCAACGGTTCTCAACTTTACAGTATTACTAAAGGTATTCAAGATAATACTCGCACCTATTTCCACGTCAATTCGACAGATACTAAAAACTTTGATGCAGCAAACAAAAATGCTCAAGCAACGGGTGCGAATGCAATGGCGGTGGGTCCGAATGCAAGTTCTGCCGGGGCTGGTGGTTTAGCTATCGGGGCGAATGCGAATGTGACCAATTCTGCTGGTATAGCCTTGGGTATTGATTCGATTGCCTCTGCGGATGCAGCTACTGCGTTAGGTCAAGGTGCAGCGGCGAAAGGGTTAAACTCTGTTGCTATCGGTCGTAATTCGGTGGTGAATAATCAGTATTCTATTGCGATTGGTGAAAATGCAAATGCGAGCACCAACAATTCTATTGCGTTAGGTCATAATTCAGTGACTGCTGCAACGGGTACGAATAATGATTATGTAAGTAAAAATGATGCTCAGGCTAATGCGAATTTGCCAGCCTTTGCTGGTATTGCGAAAGATACTTCTGGCAGTGTGTCTGTCGGTAAAGCAGGTGAAGAACGCCAAATTCATCATGTGGCAGCAGGACGAATTTCTGCTACGTCAACAGATGCCGTAAACGGCAGTCAGCTCTATCAAATCGCTAATAATACGGGCTTTAATATCAAACAAAATGGCACTGCGAAATCTCGTATCAATAACAATGGCGAAGTAAATTTCACAAATGGCACCTATTCCACCGCAGTTGTGACGGATGGGGAGAATAGTTCAGCTGTTAAATTTGATGTGGTTACCCAAAACATTGATAGTGATGCAACCACAGGTGTGGCGTCACCGAATGGCAGCACCGCAGGTTTAACAACAGCACAAACCGTTTCTGATGCAATCAATAAAGCCGTTGAAAAATCTGGTTGGACAGTTAAAGCGAATAATGATACTGGCGAACGAATCAATAACAATGGGGCGGTGAGTTTTAATAGCGGTGACAATATCGTGGTAGAGCGCTCTGTTAATAACATTACGATTAAAACTGTCCAAAATCCAACCTTTACTGATGGTGCAACGGTTGGCGGAATGCTAAATGCCAATGGGGGTTTGACTGTGGCTGGCTCTAAAACGGTGAGCATGGGCGGAAATAAGATCACCAATGTTCAAGCTGGGCAGGCTGATACGGATGCAGTCAATGTGTCGCAGTTAAATGCGTTAGGCACTAACAATATCAAATTGGCTGGCAACTCAGGTAATACTGATACGCAGGCACTGAACAAATCAGGCGGATTGAGCTTTGGTGTAAAAGGCGATGGTACTTATATCACCAGTAATGCGGCGGGTTCGGATGTTACTTTATCTTTAACTCAAGCAACGAAAGATAAAATTGATAATGCCGCAAACAAAGATTTATCTAACATCACACCAGCTGGCACAACGGTGATTAAAAATGCGGCGAAAGACGCTGTCAATGTAGAAAATGGTACCAATACCGTTGCGTCTAGTCGTGATGTCAATGGCGTTAAAACCTTTAAAGTCGATGTGGATTTATCACCTTATGCGAGAACAGCTGATTTAGGCAATACGCCAATTACCTATAAAGCCAATGGTGCGGGACAGAAATCTACAAGTCTATCGAATGGGTTAGATTTCAAAAATACTAACGGCTTAACCATTGAGGCTAAAGACAATGGCGTTGTGGAATTAGGTTTAGATCAAGCCACTCAAAATGCAATAAATGTGCGTGAAACCGTTAAAGCAGGCACAGGTGTAACTGTAACGGATACCGAAACTAACGCAAGCGGTGGAAAACAATTTACGGTTTCTGTAAATGATAGCCATATTAAAGACAAAGCTAAAGAAGCTATTGAAGTGAAAGGCAATGGTTTAGCGAACGTTACTCCGAGTGTTGATGGTGAGAAACAAATTTACACTGTGAGTGTGTCTGAACAGGGCGTAAAAGATTTAGCAAAAGGGGCAGTCAATGTTACCAGCAATAGCGATATTACGGTTACACCAACAGCGACAAATGACACCAAAACCTTTGATCTTACTCTGCAAAAATCCACCGCAGTAACAGCAGGCGATAACAAAGTTGTGACTTCTGATGCGGTAAATACGGCGATCAATAATTCAGGTTGGAATTTAAAAGCGAATGCAGAAACAGATAGCAAAAAAATTACCAACGGAAATGATGTGATTTTCCAAGAAGGTAAAAACATCAATATCACACGTGAAGAAAATAAAATTGTTGTTAAAACGGTTGATAGTCCAACGTTCACTAATTTAGAAACCACAGGCACAGCGACACTTAATGGCTTAACAATGAAAGCCAATGCTCCTGTGAATATGGGGAACAATAAAATCACCAATGTTGCCGCAGGCGAAGCTGATACTGACGCAGTCAATGTGTCACAGCTCAATGCGCTAGGCAATAACACCCTTAAATTAAACGGTGACAGCACATCTACTAGCACACAAGCCTTGAATAAAGAAAATGGTTTGGAATTTGGCGTGAAAGGTCAAGCAGGCTATATCGAAACCAGTGCTAAGGGTTCAGATGTATCACTCAAACTTTCTGACGCCGTTAAAACGAAGTTAGACAATTTAGCGAACAACGCAAACGACACTTACGCTAACCAAAGTTTATCAAATATCAACGCTGCGGGTATCCAGAAAATTCAAGATCAAGTGGCAATCGAAAATGGTAGCAATACCATTGCTTCAACTCGCAATAACAATGGCGTAAAAACCTTTAAAGTTGATGTAGATCTCACAAAAACCAACCTTGCTTATAAAGCGGATGGCGAAACTACGTCAAAAAACACCGCACTTTCTGATGGGCTAACTTTCAAAAATACCGATGGTTTAACTATCACAAGTAAAGATGGCGGTGTTGTTGAGTTGGGATTAAGTGAGAAAACCAAACAAGATATTGCAATTCGTGAAACAGTGGTTTCAGGCAATGGTGTAACTGTAACGGATACTGAAACTAATTCAACTGGCGGTAAGCAATTCCGCGTTGCGGTGCAAGATGATCATATTAAACGCCAAGCCAAACAAGCGGTGGAAGTGGTTTCAGGCAATACAGCTGATGTGACTGTGGCACCGACCAGAACGGATCTCAAAGATACTTACACAGTGACGATAAATAAAGCAACGGAAGTGACTGAAGGCGATACCAAAGCGGTTACGTCCGATGCGGTGCATAAAGCCATCAATGCGTCTGGTTGGAAGCTTAAAGCCAATGACGAAAATGGTGATGGCGAAAAAATTGCCAACGATGGCGAAGCGATTTTCAACGCAGGCGATAACATTGTAGTGACTCGCCAAGGCAATAAAATCCAAATTGCTACCAACCACAACCCAACCTTTAATAACGGTGCGACAGTTGGCGGAATGTTAAATGCCAACGGTGGTTTGACTGTTGCAGGCTCGCAAACAGTGAATATGGGTGGAAACCAAGTTCATGGCGTGGCGAATGGTACAGTAGACACCGATGCAGTGAACTTATCACAATTAAACGCAACCACTAATAACTTAACGACCAAAGGTTTAGACTTTACAGGTAATGATGGCAAAACACACCGAAACTTAGGTGAAACGGTAAACATCTCAGGCGAAGGAACGACAAAGGGTCAATATACGGGCAAAAACCTCAAAACGGTTGTGAGCGAAGGCAAAGTCGAAATTCAATTTGCGGACAACCCAACCTTTAACGATGTGAAAGCCAATGATGTTAATGCGGCAACAGTGACAACCACAGGAGCGATTACTGCTGGCGGAATGTTGAACGCTAATGGTGGTTTGACAGTGGCAGCGAATAAAACTGTCGATATGGGCGGAAACCAAGTTCATGGAGTGGCAGAAGGTACAGCTGATACCGATGCAGTAAATGTGAAACAGTTGACGGATACTGTGGCGAACTCATCTTGGAATTTAACCAATGGTGCGGTCGATGGTGGAGAAGATGTCACAGATAAAGCGTTGGCAGTAGAAGAAATCAATCCAAACGATCAGTTGAGACTACAAGCGGGTAAAAATATCAAAGTCAAACGTGAAGCGAATGGTGTTGTGACCTATGCGACCAAAGATGATGTGACGTTCACCAATGTGAAAACGGATACCTTAACTACGACAGCGGGTGCAACCATTGGTGGTATGTTAACAGCCAATGGTGGTTTGACCGTTGCAGGCTCGCAAACAGTGAATATGGGTGGAAACCAAGTTCATGGAGTGGCAGCTGGTACAGCAGACACCGACGCAGTGAATGTATCGCAGTTGAATAGTTTACGTGACAATACTCGAACCTATTTCCATGTAAATTCGCAGAAACAAGAAAACTTTGCCAACGCAAATGCGATTGCACAAGCAACAGGCGTGAACGCTTTAGCCGCTGGTCCAAACGCAACGGCAGCCGGTGAGAGTTCAGTGGCATTAGGGGATGATGTTAAAGCGGCTGCGGCGAACAGTGTTGCAGTCGGTTCTGCCGCCTTGGCTGAGAATGACAAATCGATCGCTATTGGTGACCAAGCGAAAGCGAAACATGACAATTCAGTGGCATTAGGTGCAGGTTCTGAAACCGCAGCGATCGGTAACGATCAAAACTATGTGATTAAAGCAGATGATGGCACTGATGGTGCAATGCCTGAATTTGCGGGCGTAGCAAAAGCGACTTCTGGCAGCGTTTCTGTGGGTAAAACAGGAGCAGAACGTCAAATCCATCATGTTGCTGCAGGGCGTATTAGTGCGACATCAACAGATGCAGTCAATGGCAGCCAGCTTTACCATATTGCCAATAACACTGGTTTCAATGTGAAAGAAAACAATGCGGATAAATCACGAATCAACAACAATGGTATGGTCAATTTCGTGAATGGCACCTTCTCAACTGCGGTGGTTTCTGATGGAGAAAATGCTGCGGATGTGAAATTTGATGTTGTGACCCAAGAGATTGATAGCGATGACACCACAGGCGTCGCCACACCAAATGGTGCAACATCGGGGTTAACGACCGCAACGACAGTGGCTAACGCAATCAATAAAGCGGTAGAAAAATCAGGTTGGACAGTAAAAGCCAATGGGGATGAGGGGCAACGCATTAATAACAATGGCGAAGTGAACTTTGAGCAAGGAAAAAACATCAATATCACACGAGATGGAAGCAAGCTTGTCGTCAAAACCATTGATGATGTGAACTTTGCAACAGTCACAACATCAGGCAATGTGAATGTCGGTGGACTGTTAAATGCTAATGGTGGCTTGACTGTAGCGAAGAACCAAACTGTCGATATGGGTGGAAACAAGATCACCAAAGTAGCAGCGGGAACGGAAGATACTGATGCAGTGAATTTATCGCAATTAAACGCAACCACTAATAACTTAACGACCAAAGGTTTAGACTTTACAGGTAATGATGGTTTGCCGAAAACTCATCGTGATTTAGGACAGGCATTGGCTATTGAAGGGGAAGCAGCTACAACGGGTCAATATTCTGGCAAAAATGTCAAAACGGTAGTTTCAGACGGCAAGGTTGCTATCCAAATTGCAGAAAGCCCAACTTTTGTTGATGTTTCTGCAACTAGCCTTACAACCACAGGAGCGATTACTGCAGGTGGTTTATTGACTGCGAACGGTGGTTTAGCGGTTAAAACTGGTACTTCAGTGAATATGGGCAATAACCAAGTTCATGGCGTGGCAGAAGGTACAGCTGATACCGACGCAGTAAATGTGAAACAGTTGACGGATACTGTGGCGAACTCATCTTGGAATTTAACCAATGGTGCGGTTGATGGTGGTGAAGATGTCACAGATAAAGCGTTGGCAGTAGAAGAAATCAATCCAAACGATCAGCTGAAATTACAAGCCGGTAAAAACATCAAAGTCAAACGTGAAGCAAATGGTACAGTGACCTATGCGACCAAAGATGATGTGACCTTTGCAAATGTAACTACTCAGAATTTGAATGTGACTGGAGCAAGTACGCTCAACCAATTAACGGTAAACGGTGCAACCTTATTCAATAAAGGCTTTACGGTTGCTTCGAATCAAACCATTGATATGGGCGGTAATCGTATTCAAAATGTAGCTAATGGTACAGCAGATAGTGATGCAGTGAACTTATCGCAGTTAAATGCAACGACAAGTGGTTTAACAAACAAAGGGTTAGATTTTACGGGTAATGATGGTGAAACACATCGTAACTTAGGTGAAACCTTATTGATTACAGGTAAGGCAGCATCAGGAACAAATTACAATAGTAATAATGTGAAGACGGTAGTAACAGATAAGGGAGTAGAAATCCAGATTGCTGAGAATCCGACGTTCACTAATGTAACAGCGACTAATGTAGATACAACAAACCTTGCAGTGTCAGGTAATAGTACTTTTGGAGGAGAAGGTAAAACCTTTACTGTAAACAAAGGTACAACCATTAATATGGGCAATAACCAAGTGAAAGGTGTTGCGAAAGGAACGGAAGATACCGACGCAGTAAATGTGAAACAGTTGACGGATACGGTAGCGAACTCATCTTGGAATTTAACCAATGGTGCGGTTGATGGTGGTGAAGATGATACTAAACTGACCGAAGCAGAGAAAATCAATCCAAACGATCAGCTGAAGCTACAAGCGGGTAAAAACATCAAAGTGAAACGTGAAGCAAATGGTACAGTGACCTATGCGACGAAAGATGATGTGACCTTTGCTAATGTAACTACTCAGAATTTGAATGTGACTGGAGCAAGTACGCTCAACCAATTAACGGTAAACGGTGCAACCTTATTCAATAAAGGCTTTACGGTTACTTCGAATCAAACTATTGATATGGGCAGTAATCGTATTCAAAATGTAGCTAATGGTATAGCAGATAGCGATGCGGTGAACTTATCTCAGTTAAACGCAACGACAAGTGGTTTAACAAACAAAGGGTTAGATTTTACGGGTAATGATGGTGAAACACATCGTAACTTAGGTGAAACCTTATCGATTACAGGTAAGGCAGCATCAGGAAAAAATTACAATAGTAATAATGTGAAAACTGTAGTGACAGATAGAGGCGTTGAGATCCAGATTTCAGAAAATCCAACGTTCACTAATGTAACAGCGACTAATGTAGATACAACAAACCTTACTGTATCAGGCAATAGTACTTTTGGTGGAGAAGGTAAAACCTTTACTGTAAACAAAGGTACTACGATCAATATGGGGGACAATAAAGTTAGTGGAGTTGCTAATGGTGATATTTCTGCAACGAGTACAGACGCTGTAAATGGTAGCCAATTATACGCAGTAAAACAGCTTGTTGGTGGTAACAGTGGTTCTAATACAACTATTGTCAATCCAGATGGTAGCACAACAACGGTTTCTGTTGCAGAATCAAATGGTTATACCTTAACAACTTATAATGTTGAAAACCAAAAAGAGTATAGAACCAATAATGTTGTTGAAGCTATTGGACGTATGAATGAACAGGGTATTAAATTCTTCCATACCAACGATGGTGTTGTAGATCCTGCAATTCAAGGGGAAAATACGATCGACTCAAGTG
The DNA here is from genome assembly GCF_052384575.1 of Reella acinonychis. Taxonomy (GTDB): domain Bacteria; phylum Pseudomonadota; class Gammaproteobacteria; order Enterobacterales; family Pasteurellaceae; genus JBQSUQ01. The sequence continues at coordinate 277,778 of NZ_JBQSUQ010000004.1, forward strand.
CCTCTGGTAAATTCGCAACCGCAGTGGGTTATCAGGCGAGAGCTACGGGTGAAAATGCCATTGCCTTAGGTAAAGGTTCAACTGCTAGTGGAACGAATACTATCAGCATTGGTACAGGTAACCAAGTAACAGGCAATAACTCAGGTGCAATTGGTGATCCAAGCACAGTGTCTGGCGATAATTCCTATTCATTGGGTAATGACAACAAAGTTGCAACCAATAATACCTTTGTGGTCGGCAATAATGTGACTCAAACTGTGGATAATTCGGTCTTCTTAGGAGCTAATACGGGTTATGTAGCTGCTGGAGATACGACTAAGGGCAATATCGCTCACACCTCACAAACTATTGGTGGAACAACATATCAATATGCTGGCGGTAAAGCAGATGAAGTGGTTGGTGTGGTTAGTGTTGGTAATGTAAATTCTGACGGTTCAATGCAAACTCGTCGTATTCAAAATGTAGCACCAGGTTTAGTAAGTGCAGAAAGTACGGATGCGATCAACGGCAGTCAACTTTACAGCTTAACGAGCTTTGTTGACCAAGGCTGGACATTGAATACCGGTGCAGTTAGTGGTACTAATGGTGTTGCACAGGGTTCATCCCCAACTAAAGTTGGATTAGGACATACTGTAAAAGTGAATGCTGGCCAAAATATTGTCATTAATCAGAAAGGACAAGAGTTTAATATTGGCACCTCTATGTCACCGAATTTTAACCGTTTAACCATCAATCCAAATGGTAAAGTGGATATGGGGGGGAATCGTATTCAAAATGTGGGTAGAGCAGTTGCACCGAATGATGCGGTCAATTATGGTCAGTTCAAATCGGAAATGCAATCAGTGGATCGTCGTTTGCGTAGTGGTATTGCAGGGGCGGTTGCGACAGCAGGTTTAGTACAAGCATTTAATCCAAATGATAGCTTAGTAGCTATTGGTGGCGGTACTTATCGTGGTGCAGCAGCTGTTGCATTGGGTTATTCTCGCGTATCGGATAATGGCAAAGTGATCTTTAAAGTAACGGGTAGTGCGAATAACTACGGTGATGTAACTGGTAGTGCGAGTGTGGGCTTTAAGTTCTAATTTTCGCTGATGAAAAAGGCTGTACTTTTCAGTACAGCCTTTATTTTTATCAAAGTGCGGTTAAATTTGGCAGAGTTTTTTAACTGAATTTAATCGCTCATCATTATGATATTTTCTGTTTATTTCGCTGAATAATACCCACCCATTGCACTATAAATCGCATTTTCGCTTTGGATTACCGCGTATTTTGCATTCAAAATGGCGACTTGAGAGGCTTTTTCTGTATTTGCTGCATTTAACCATTCACGCAATTCAGAAACGCCTGCATCATAACGATTTTTATAATATTGCGTAATGCGCTTGTCATAATCATATTTTTTCGTCAAATTCGCGAAATTGCTGACAGATTGTGTATAAGCGAAATAGTTGGTATCAATTTCATTGAGCGCACTGGTAATGCCTTTTTCGTAGCTCACTTTTGCTGCCTCGTAAGCGGCTTCTGACAGTTTTACATTCCATTTAACATGGTTCCAATCTAAGAATGGCAAGCTAATACCTAATATGCCAGATGCCATTGGATTTTCAAATGCATTGCTCACTTTATTACCTGATGATGATAATGATGCACCAAGGCTGATGGTTGGAAACCAAGCTTTTTGCATGGCTTTTGCATCTTTAAAGGCACTGTTAAAGCGGAATAAATTCCCTTTTACATCAGGTCGATTAGCAATAGTTGAAACAGGGACATCTAAATTTACTTTGGCGGTTTTAACATTCAAAATATGAGGAAATTGAATATTTAACGCTTCTTGTGGTTTTAGGTTTAACAAATTGCGTAAGGTTTTTTCTGCTGTTTTACGTGCAGTTTGATAAGTAATCAGATTATTGCGCACCATTAATACCGCTTGAGTCGCTTGGTCTGTGCTTGCACGATCTGCTACACCTTGCGTCAAACGGTTTTGCATAATTTTATTAATACGTTCGTAGTAGCTAATGCTATCATTTGTTGCGCTAATTGCATCATTTAAATAAGCAATTTGGTAATAAGTGACAACTACCGCGTTAATAAGTGATAAACGCGCAGCTTCAAGATTTTGCTGTGTTGCCTTGTATTGCCATTCTTTTGCGTTAGCAGCATCGGCTAGACGTTGCCATAAATCCAATGTATAGCTGACATTTAATGATCCTTTATGGCTAATCGTCGAATTAGCATGTTGATCAATTGGTCGGCCAGCAGATGAAGAGGTTGAACCACTAAAAGATGGTACCAAATCTGCACCTAATAAATTAGCTTGATAAAGTGCCGCGTTCACAGCGATGGCAGCTTTAGCTAAATCTTTGTTATTTAATAATGCACTTTCAACCACTCGATTGAGTTGTGCATCATTATACAATGCCCACCAATTGTCCTTAATATTGTATTGTTGGGTGATTTCAACATATTGCTGATAATCTTGTTGGGTGCTTTGATAGCTATCATTGAGGTTTGCGCAGCCCGCCAAAAAGGCAGAGAGCATTAATCCCATTGTTAATTTGGAAATATTCATCATGTGATACCTTGAATAAAAATGTAAGTGCGGTTAAAAACTTGCTTATTTTTCACCGCACTTTTTTGTGAATTATTACTGAACGTTCGTTCATTTTTGTGTTGTGTATTGTAACAGAAAAAAAATGAGATTGAAATTATTTCAATAAATCATTCATCAAAGGCAAAAAATTTTTATATAATGCAAGCAAGTGCAAAATAAGGAGTAAATCATGACATTAAGAATTGGTATCGTTGGCGCTGGCGGTAGAATGGGGCGACAACTTATTCAAGCGGTGCATAATGCACAAGGTGTGGAATTAGGTGCTGCATTTGAGCGAGCAGGATCTTCTTTAATTGGCAGTGATGCAGGAGAGCTTGCTGGTATTGGACATTTGGGTATTCAGGTTCAGGGTGAACTAGCGCAGGCAGTTGATCAATTTGATGTGTTAATTGATTTTACTCGTCCTGAAGGCACGTTAAATCATATTACCACCTGTGTTACTCATCAGAAAAAAATGATTATTGGTACCACAGGATTTGATGAAGCAGGAAAACAAGCTATTCAAACTGCAGCGGAAAAGATTGGTATTGTTTTTGCTTCTAATTATAGCGTGGGCGTGAATTTAGTGTTTAAATTATTGGAAAAAGCTGCAAAAGTGATGGGCGATTATTGTGATATTGAAGTGATTGAAGCGCATCATCGTCATAAAGTGGATGCGCCTTCCGGTACTGCTTTATCCATGGGCGAACATATAGCTAAGGTTTTAGGGCGTGATTTAAGCAAAGATGGCGTATTTGCTCGACAAGGTATTACAGGCGAACGTAAGTTAAATGAAATTGGTTTTTCAACGATTCGCGCATCAGATGTTGTTGGTGAACATTCTGTTTGGTTTGCGGATATTGGCGAGCGAGTAGAAATTTCACACAAAGCATCTAGTCGAATGACCTTCGCTAATGGTGCAGTAAGAGCGGCAAAATGGATTGCTGATCAGCCTAACGGTTTATATGATATGACGGATGTGTTGGATCTGAATAATTTATAAATGACATAAAAAAGTGCGGTGGATTTCACCGCACTTTTTGTTTCGGAGCGAAATATTATTGTACTAATAAATAGAAATTATTATTGCCACGCTTAATATTTAACGCGATCACAGAAGGTTTTTTATCTAAAGCTTCTTTTAATTCTCTTAAATTATTAACACTTTGACGGTTAACGCCCACAATTAAGTCACCCACTTTTAAACCACGTTGAGCAGCAGAGGAGTTTGTTGCCACTTTCACGATTTCCACGCCATCTTTATGATTATTAAATACTGCACCTTCTAATGCTGGGATTAAATCATTTGCGTCAGAAGACACAGATTGAACTAAATCATCTGATTGTAAGGTCACTTTTGTGGTTTCTGTTTTACCATCGCGCCAGTAGGTTAGCTCAAAGGTTTTACCTGCGCCAGAAGTCGCAATTTTGGCACGCAACTCAGCGAAACTTATAATTTTTTGACCATTAAGAGCAATGATTACATCGCCTGCTTTTAAGCCAGCTTTTTCTGCCGCTGATTTTGGTAATACTTCACTGATAAATGCACCTTGTTGTGCATCTACATTAAATGCTTTGGCTAAATCTGCATTTAATTCGCCACCTTTGATACCTAAAACACCACGACGTACTTCGCCAAATTCAACGATTTGTTGTACTAAATTATTCGCCATATTAACAGGAATAGCAAAAGCAATCCCTGCATTGCCACCACTTGGTGAAATAATAGCAGTGTTGATACCAATTAATTCGCCATTTAAGTTGACTAATGGACCGCCAGAGTTACCGCGGTTTACTGCCGCATCTGTTTGAATGTAGTTTTCATAAGTACCACTGTCTGATCCCATTGAACGACCTAAAGCTGACACAATGCCCGAAGTAACGGTTTGTCCTAAACCAAATGGGTTACCGATCGCTACAGTAAAGTCGCCAACGCGAAGTTTGTCGCTATCTGCCATTTTAACTGCGGTTAAATTTTTCGGATTTTCGAGTTGAACTAAAGCTACGTCAGATTGTTTATCTGCACCGAGGATTTTACCTTTAAATTCACGACCATCATGTAATGTCACAGTAATAGTATCAGCTTTATTGACAACGTGATTATTGGTTAATACATAGCCTTTTTCTGCATTAATAATGACACCTGATCCCATGCCTCTGAATTTACGTGGTGAGGATGAACGACCACCGAAAATATCATCACCAAAGAAACGACGGAATTCTTCAGGAATACCCATATCCATTTGGGAGTTTGCGCTGTCTTTTCCTTCCACATGAATAGATACAACAGTTGGTAATACTTTTTCTAGCATAGGCGCTAAGCTTGGTATTGTTGTCCCCGAAACTTCGGTTGGTAATTGCGCCATGCTTGTTGTTGGCGCTAAAACACTTAGTCCTAATACAATTGCACTTAGGGCAAAATGGATTTTTTTCATCTTCATAAGTTTTCTCCTAAATAAAATAGAACAAATAAATCTCAGTGCTCTATATGACAAAAAAATGGGGCAAATGTTCATAAATTCAAGACTGGAGAATAAAAAAACGCTCCCAATAGGATGGGAGCGTTCTATTTATCGCAAAAGTGCGGTTAATTTTTTAGCACTTTTTATTGTGTCGCTTGGATTGCTGTGAGCGCAATGGTGTAAACGATATCATCAACTAATGCACCACGAGATAAATCGTTTACTGGTTTACGCATACCTTGTAGCATTGGACCAATAGACACTAAGTCTGCTGAGCGTTGTACCGCTTTATATGTGGTATTACCTGTATTTAAATCTGGGAAAATAAATACAGTCGCTTTACCAGCAACAGGTGAATTTGGCGCTTTAGATTTCGCAACATCTTCCATTACCGCAGCATCATATTGTAACGGACCATCAATTAATAAATCAGGGCGTTTTTCTTTTGCAATACGTGTTGCTTCTTTCACTTTTTCTACATCAGCACCTGAGCCTGATGTACCTGTTGAATAAGAAATCATCGCTACTTTTGGATCAATACCAAATGCTTTTGCAGAATCAGCAGATTGGATAGCAATTTCAGCAAGTTGTTCAGCTGTAGGATCTGGGTTTACCGCACAGTCACCATAAACTAGCACTTGATCTGGTAACAACATGAAGAAAATTGAAGAAACAATTGAGCTACCAGGTGCTGTTTTGATAATTTGCATTGGTGGACGGATAGTATTGGCTGTAGTATGCACCGCGCCAGAAACTAAACCATCAACTTCATTTGCTTCTAACATCATGGTTCCAAGAACAACGTTGTCTTCAAGTTGTTCACGAGCAGAAGTTTCAGTCATTCCTTTTGCTTTGCGAAGTTCAACTAAACGATTAACGTAGTTTTCACGAACAGAAGCAGGATCAATTACAGTAATGCCTTTACCAAGTACCACATCTTGTGCTTCAGCAACACGTTGTACATCCGCAGGGTTTGCTAAAAGTACACATTCTGCAATACCACGTTCTGCACAAAGTACAGCTGCTTTAATTGTACGAGGTTCATCACCTTCAGGTAGTACAATGCGTTTTTTAGCTGCACGAGCTAATTCGGTTAATTGGAAACGGAATGCTGGAGGTGATAAACGACGAATACGAGAAGATTCACCAACGATTTGGTTAATGAAATCAGTATCAAATTGTTGGCTAGTGTATTGTTTGATGTTTTCAATACGTTCTTTGTCGTCAACAGGGACTTCTAAATTGAAACTTTGTAGGCTGAGCGCTGTTTGCCAAGTATTGCCTTCAATACGGAAAATAGGTAAACCTGAGGTCTCAAAAGCGCGTTGGCATAATTTATTGATTTGGTTATCAATTTTATAACCACCAGTTAATAAGATACCGCCAAGTTCAATACCATTTGTTGCAGCAAGCGCTGCTGCTGTTAATACATCAGGGCGATCCGCGGAGGTCACTAATAAGCTACCAGTACGGAAATGCTCAACCATATTTGGTAAGGTACGAGCACAGAAAGTAATGCCACGAATACGGCGTGTTTGGCTTTCACCTTCATGAATAATAGATGCGCCTAAGTGTTTGATTAAATCTACAACACGACTTGCCACAAGCTCGGTATTCCAAGGAATACATGCAAGCACTTTAATTGGGCTGGTTGCAAATAAGCGATAAACCTCGCCAGCTTGATTATGGCTATGTTGGAATGAGTCGAAAATTTCAGTTAAATCAGGGCGTGTGCGACCAGTGTCATCAACTGGAGCATTGAATTTATTGATAACCACACCAAGTAGGTTAGGGTTTGATTTACCACCAAAAGACGCTGCCGCTGCTTCAACGCGTTCTTTTAATTCCGCAGGAGTATCTGTGGATGGTGCTACCACTAAAATTATTTCTGCATCTAATGCTTGAGCAATTTCATAGTTAATGCTGTTTGCATAAGAATTTTTACGTGTTGGGATTAAGCCTTCAACAATCACAATATCATTGTCTTTAGCTAATTTTTGATGGCGTTCAACCACTTTTTCTAATAACACATCCGTTTGATTTTGACCGATTAAGTTTTCTGCTTCACTTAACATGAATGGTTCAGCGGTTTCAATACTTGTGCTGGTACGAACGATAGAAGTTGTACGGTCTAATTTATCTTCGCCAGTATTGGGTTGAGAAATTGGTTTTAGGAAACCAATTTTGCTGCCTTTTTGTTCCAAAGCTTCGATTAAACCTAGACTTACACTAGTTAAACCAATGCCACTGCTAATTGGAATAAGAATAATAGTTCTGGACATAATTTTTCCTAAGTTTGAGATAAAAAAGAAACTGCCGATATCTATCGGCAGCTTATTCTATTTGATTAGAAGCAAAGACCTGCAGTGTCTTGTGCAATTACTAATTCTTCGTTAGTTGGAATTACCATAGCAACTGGTGTGTTATCAGCTGTAATAATACCTTCATTACCAAAACGCGCTGCTAAGTTTTTATCATGATCTAATTGGTAACCGAATAATTTTAAGTGACCTAATGCTTTTTCACGAACAAGGGCAGAGTTTTCACCAATACCACCAGTGAATACGATTGCATCTAAACGATCACCAATAACCGCCATGTAAGAACCGATATATTTCGCTAAACGGTAGCAGAATACATCTAAAGCACGTTTTGCTGGCTCTTCTTTGTCGTAGTTATCTTCTGCATAGCGGCAGTCACTAGTAATTTGAGTTAAACCTAATAAACCTGATTTTTTAACTAAGGTTTCTTCAATTTGTTCAACAGACATGCCTAATGATTTATGCATATAGAAAATAATTGCTGGATCTAAGTCGCCTGAACGAGTACCCATGACTAAGCCTTCTAATGGCGTGAAACCCATAGAAGTATCAATACATTCACCATTGCGGATTGCAGCAACAGAAGCACCATTACCTAAGTGGCAAGTAATTACATTGATTTTATCTGCTGGAATACCTAAACGATCTGCAACTTCGCGGCTAACGAAATAGTGGCTTGTACCATGCATACCATAACGGCGAACACCTTTTTCTTTATATAATTCGTATGGCAATGCATATAAGAATGCTTGCTCAGGCATTGTTTGATGGAATGCAGTGTCAAATACAGCAACGTTATTATTTTTTAAATGTGGGAAAGCTTTAAATGCTTCTTGGATACCGATTAAATGAGCAGGGTTGTGCAGTGGCGCAAATTCTGCTGCTTCTTGAATACCTTGAACAACTTCATCAGTAATCACAACTGATTTAGTGTATTTTTCGCCGCCATGAACAATACGGTGACCGATCGCAGCAATGCTGTCTTTTAATTCTTGCGTTAAGATATGAGAAACAATGAAGTTTAATGCTTCACTGTGCGCAGCACCTGCGCCTAAATCTGCATTACCTTTTTCGCCATTTAATTTCCATTTGATACGTGCTTCTGGAAGATAGAAAGCTTCAGCTAAACCTGATAATTTTTCTTCGCCAGAAACAGGATCTAAGATTGCAAATTTTAATGATGAACTACCACAGTTTAAGATAAGAACTAATTTTGACATAAATTAACCTATTATGTAGGGTTGAAATTAAAATGTATTCAGCTCAATTTAAGCTGAACAGAGGTTGAAAACCATCTTGCCGCATAGGATACACTTTTCAGGCTATAAAATAAATTATTAAGCATGGAAAAATGTCAATTTCTTCAAAAGAAATTGATAAATTCAATATTTTTTGAAAAGTGCGGTGTAAAATTTCGTCGTTTTTGCTACATCAGAGATCATTAATGTAACCTAAAATGGCTTTTGTTAACTCAACATAATGACCTTTAAAGCGATGACTGAAATTCAGTAAATAATAAAATTGATATATAAGTTTACGCTCTGCATAGCCATCATCTAGGGGGAACACTTGCTGATAGCTTTGGTAAAATGCTTCAGGGAAGGGTTCAAATAATTCACTAAACGCCAAATCACATTCACGATCGCCCCAATAACAAGCAGGATCGTAACTATATATTTGATCTTTCACTTTAGCGCAATTTTCAATCCATAAGTTACCATGTAACAATGAGGGTTTCGGTTTATGTTTAGCAAGTTTTTTCGCGATCATTGACACGATTTCATCAATATTGCCAAAGTCCAATCCCTTTTCATGACAAATCTGTAATTGCCAACCGATACGTTGTTCTGCAAAAAAGGTTGCCCAATTATTGTGCCACGCATTTGGTTGATGGACGGGGCCTAACCAAGTATCAAAATCTAAACCATAACATTCAGGTCCCTGTACTTGATGTAATTGTGCTAATTCCTTGCCGAATTGAGCAAAATCTTCTTCATCATCTTGTTCAATTGACAAAGCTTCTAATAATAAGAAACTGTGATTTTGCGAACAACCGACCGCATAAGCTTGAGGCACTTTAATGGTATGTGTTTTTGCTAATAGCTCAAGTTGATCTGCTTCTGCGCGGAACATCGAACGATAGGATTTCTCGTTACATTTCACAAAAACGGGTTGCAAACCGTCATTAATCATCCAAGCTTCGTGCATTTCGCCTGTGTGAACTTTGTCTTTTTCTTTAATGTGATAATAAGCACCAAATTGATCTGCTAGTACTTGAGAAACGGATTTCCACATAATTACCCCCTTAAAATAACACGCAACTAGGATTAACTTGATATTAAAGGAATTTTTGTCAATAATCTGTGATGAAGTTCAAATTATAGAAAGAAAAAGGAGAGAATATGCAACTTTATGTTTATGATCATTGCCCTTATTGTATTCGTGCCCGCATGATTTTTGGACTGAAAAATATCCCATTCGAAAAACGCGTTTTATTAAATGACGATGAAACGACACCAATTGGATTAATTGGTAAAAAAGTTGTGCCAATTTTAGTGAAAGAAGATGGCACCGCCATGCCAGAAAGTTTAGATATTGTGCGTTATGTAGATACGCATTTTGGCTCGCCAATTTTATCGGAACAAGTTCGCCCCGCATTAGAGCAAGCAATGAAGAAAATTGGCAGCTATTATAATCATTTATTACTGCCTCGTTTTATTCAATTAGGTTTACCTGAGTATGGCACTGAAAGTGCGGTGCAATATTTTGTGAAAAAGAAAACGGACTTTATCGGGGATTTCGCTGAGAATTTATCGAACAGTCAGCAATATATCGATCAATTACAGCAAGATCTTATTGAACTGGGTAACTTGATTTTGGCTGAAGATAAAGCCAATGGCGAACAACTTTCTTTTGAAGATATTATGCTTTTCCCAATGTTGCGTAATTTAACTTGCGTGAAAGGATTAACATTCCCAACGCATGTTAAAAATTACATTAATACAATGGCACAACTAAGCCAAATAGATCTCTATTGGGAGAACGCTATTTAAGTTTTCAAGCTCACAAAAATTGTGTTAAAATGCACCGCACTTTTGCTCACACATTGTAGGTGTATATCAAAAGTGCGGTGCGTTTTGACGCACTTTATTTAATTAATTTAAATAGTCTTTATTATTGAATTAAAGTAATCTTATAAATCAATTCCGCAATAGTTTGTGCCTGCATTTTCTCCATAATATGTGAACGATGTACTTCCACTGTTCTTATAGAGATATTGAGTGTTTCTGCAATTTGTCTATTAATTTGTCCTTGTAATAATAAATTTAAAATTTCAATTTCTTTATTACTCAATTGCTGATAACAAGTTTGAATGTGGTGACGTTGTGTATTGGCTAGCGTTTTTTCTGTTGCTAATTTTAACGTAGCCTGTAATTGTGAAAACTGAACAGGCTTTTGTAAGAAGTCCACTGCACCTTGTTTTAAGCCTTGTACGGCCATTGAAACATCAGCATAAGCAGTCATGATAATGACTGACATAGTGCTTTGTTTTTCACATAAAAATTGATGTACTTGTCTACCATCAAGCTCAGGCATATTCATATCTAAAATGACTATGGCTGGCTCGAAGTGTGATGCGTTTTCGATGAATTCTTTACTCTTCGACCAAGTTTTCACTTGATATCCTGCTTGTTCAAGTAAAAAGCGAGTAGCATCCAAGACATTAAGATCATCATCTACTAAATGGATCTGCATTTTTCCTCCTTCACCAAAGTTAAAATCACCTCGGCGCCTTGTTTATCTTGGCGATTTTGTAGGTGAATATCACCTCCAATAGTGTGAATTAAACGTTGACATAATACTAAACCTAAGCCTAAACCTTGATTTTTACTGCTACGAAAAGGTACGAAAGGAAAACGTAACTCAGTATCACTAAATCCGGTACCGTTATCTAAAATATGGATGTTAATTTTTTTATATGAAGGATTAACAACAATATGAATTTGACTTGAATGTGCTTGTGAAGCATTTAATAAACAGTTACATAAAATTTGTTCTAATAGAGTAGGTTGTATTCTTATTTTTAATTTTTCAGGGCAACTCAATTGTATTTTACTCATAGCGCTATGTTGCAATGTCATAAAATGGATTGTGCGTTGCAAAAATTTTTTCAGCTCAATACACTCTATATTTTCATTATTTTTTCTTTTTACCCAATCCATCAAATTACGAATAATGTCGGCTGTTTTATCCACTTGGTTAAGGATCTTATCTAAAATTTCCATAGACTTTTTATCTTGTTGTAGTTGTGGTAGATATTTAACGCCCTCGACATACATTCTAATGGCAGATAAAGGTTGATTAATTTCGTGGGCAATGCCTGCGCTCATTTCGCCTAAAATACTTAAACGATCTGCTTGAATAAGTTGTTGTTCATACTGACGCATTTCCTCGTAAGCAGTTTGTAGTGCCTTGCTTTTACGATAAATTTGAATCCTAATCCAAAGATAATTTAATATTAATAATAAGACGATGATAATGATCCAAAATCGATATTGATAAAACCAGTAGCGTAAGCTATCCCATAAATTTTGTTGTGGATGTTTATGTAATTGGCGCAATAGGCTGTCTGCTTGACTGGTGGAATAAGGCGGTGTCCATTGTGGTAAGTGCGGTGGAATTTCACTGAGTAATAGACGAACTAACTGCGCTGCCAGTGATTCTGGCACTTGTGGCATGGCAGCCAGCGACCAATTAGGCAGTAACACCGTGCTAGCAAGGCAATCTAGATCATTCGTTTTACTGTCTAATAAACGGAAATTTTCACTTTTAATTGTCCCTTCTTTCACTAATTCCTCAAAAATACAAACGGGAACAATGGCGCCATCTACTTTTTTCTCTTGTAGTAAAAGTAAAGTGTTATCAACCGGGAAACCAGTAAAAACAAGTTTAAAATCTTTATTTTCAATGAGTCCTTGTTGATAAAATTCGTTATAACCTAATAAAAACCCACCAAAGGCATTTTTTCCAACAGCGCTAATAGTATGAGATTTTAAATCTGACAGTTGCTTAAAATCGCTGTCTTGACGTACAAAAATAGCGCTACCAATTCTTCCTCGACTATGTTGACGAATTTGGCGAGGAGACATCAGAGTCACTAACCAACGTACCGTATTATTATTTTTTAAGTAAAAGAATTGAGCTTGATTCGTGAGAATAAAATCTACACCTTGTGCTTGCTCTTGTTCAAGATCGTTTAGATCGAGAGTGACAAGAGAAAAATATTGTTCAGGTAATTGTTGATTGAGCCAATCAATCCAAGGCTGCCATGTGGTGTGAGCATGAGAGACACCTCGTTGTGCTAATATGCCAATACGCCATTCCTGTGCGTATAGGATGCTAGGTAGTAAAGTACAGAACAAAATAAAGCTTTTCAAAAATAGACCGCACTTTTTCACATTTGTTTCCTTTTTTTGATAGAGATCAAATTCACTTATTTTTTATGTGGAAAACCACAATGGTTTTCTTAGTTAGATTACTGAACAATACGTGAAAAAAAATGATAACTCAATGGAATTATATGGGGAATGATACAAGGGGGAGGAAATGCAAGTAACAAAACGGACTTTTTTGAAAAGTTTATCTGCTTTAACTGTGGGGCAGGCTTTTATTCCTTTCAGCCAAGCTGAAAGTCAATTTCAACCTAAACGGCGTGCAGGTAATGAAAAACATCGTTATGCTATGTTGATCGATTTAAGACGTTGTATTGGTTGCCAATCTTGTACAGTGAGCTGTGCTGTAGAAAATAACATTCCAATTGGACAGTTTCGTACTACTGTTCGTCAGTATGAAGTGAGCTATGCACAACAAGTGAATAATGTGTTGTTACCTCGCTTATGTAATCATTGTGATAATCCTCCTTGTGTGCCCGTTTGTCCTGTACAAGCTACTTATCAGCGTAAAGACGGGATTGTAGTGGTTGATAACAAGCGTTGCATTGGTTGTGCTTACTGCGTGCAAGCTTGCCCTTATGATGCGCGTTTTATCAATGAGGAAACTAAAACGGCAGATAAATGTACATTTTGTGCCCATCGCTTAGAAGTAGGATTATTACCTGCTTGTGTGGAAAGTTGCGTTGGTGGTGCGCGTATTATCGGCGACCTGCTTGATCCCAATAGCCAAATTAGCCAAATGGTAAAAGAATTTAAATCTCAACTTAAAGTACTAAAACCTGAATCAGGCACATTACCTCAAGTATTTTATTTAGGACTTGATGATGCCTTTGTGAGCCAAGTGCAAGGGCAACCTATGTTATGGCAAGGAAAGGAGGCATAGTATGACTATTCGTGAAATTCTTGTTGAACCACAGGGTGTTACATGGTTACCTTGGGCTGTAAGTTATTTTTTCTTTATTGGACTATCGTTTTCCTCTGTATTTATTGCTTTTTTTCTTTATCAGCGTGAAAAGCACATAAGTAAAGAATTTATAGCGATTGGCGTTGCGTTGGTTTGTGCTTTTGTTGCATCTATAGCTTTAATAGCTGATCTGCACCAACCAAGCCGTATAATAAATTTTTATTTACATCCAACACCTTGGTCATGGATGGCATGGGGCGCTTTATTTTTACCATTCTTTATTTTCTGTCTATTAACCTATTTTGTTTGTTTATTGCGTCAAGTTATCCCCATGGACATATTGCCGAAGTGGTTACACGTGCTTTATAAAGGGCAATTGAATTTACCTCGTTGGGTATCAGTATGTCGTCTTTCTAGTCTGATATTGGGCTTATTAATCTTACTTTATACCACCATGGAAGTATTTGTTGTGGCTGCTCATCCATTATGGCATCAGTATTGGTTAATGCCATTGATTTTATTTAGCGTTCTACCAACTGCCAGTATGCTTTGTGAATTTTGTATTCAGCTCTGCTTACCTACGCAGACGTCAACTTTATTACATCGTATAAACTTAGTGAGTTTAGTACTTTTAATCTGTTCGATAATTGGTCTCTATTTCTTCTCAAATCAGACCGCACTGCAGCTCACTCAACTTTGGCAGTCTAGTGGTTTACCTTTAATAATTTGCTTGTTGATTGGCCTATTAATGCTTTTTGTAAGCTTACCAAATAATTTCATCACTCGTTTACTAAACTTATTGATGGCTGTAGGTATGACTTGGCTCGTGCGTTGGGTGCTGCTCATTCAAGTGCAATTGTTATCTAAATATAGTGCAGCCATTCATCCATATACATTAAATTGGGAAGTGGATGGCATTATCGGCATATTGGCTATGTTCAGTTTATGGTTTTTTATTACCTTTGTATTCTGGCAATATGTTTATAGACAACTTTACTTACAGAATGGTGTGCAATCGATGGTAGGGGGACAATATGAATAAGCAAAAAAGAAATTTGTTAAAAGGTGGGTTAGCGGTGGGCACAGCCACTGCATTTTGTGCGGGCTATGTCCCTAAATTAAAAGAAATTGCCGTAGGTCTTACAAAAGGTACTTCGGGAGAAGTAACAAAAGATGCTATTTATGGCAATGCCTTAACTCCTGAATATCAAGTTAAAGATGGACAACTGATTGGTAATAATCAACAAGTTGTGTGCAATACACAATGTATGGGTTGTTGGACATTATGTGGTTTACGTGTACGCGTGGATGTCGAACAAAATAAATTGTTACGTATTAACGGCAATCCTTATCATCCACTTTCTGCCGAAAAATATATCAATTTTAATCAACCAGTTCGTGAGGCAGAGTTAAGCGTAGCAGGGGAAAATGGATTAGTGCAACGCTCAACGGCTTGTGCGAGGGGTTCTGCATTTTTAGAAGGTATCAATAGCCCTTATCGTATAACTCAACCTTTAAAACGCGTCGGTAAACGTGGAGAGGGGAAATGGCAAACTATCAGTTTTGAACAGCTTGTTGACGAAGTTGTCAATGGAGGGGATTTATTTGGTGAAGGTCATGTGGAGGGCCTAAAGTCAATTCGTGATTTAAAAACCCCTGTGGATCCGATAAATCCAGAGTTTGGTGCGAAAGTAAATCAGTTAATGGTTACTTTCGCAGGTCCTGAAGGACGGCAACCTTTGCTTAAACGTTTTGCTAATAACAGTTTTGGTACCATTAATTTTGCTTCTCATGGCTCTTTTTGCGGATTATCTTATCGTGCAGGTTCTGGAGCATTTATGAATGATTTAGATAACAATGCTCATGCGAAACCTGATTGGGATAATGCCGAGTTTATTTTATTTATGGGAACATCGCCAGCTCAAGCAGGAAATCCGTTTAAACGTCAGGCAAGACAATTAGCAAAACAACGTACGGAAGATAATTTTGATTATGTCGTCGTGGCACCACGTTTAGAATTAAGTTCTATTAAAGCTACGGATAATAACCGTTGGATTCCTATTATACCTGGGACGGATCTTTCTTTATCATTAGCTATGTTACGTTGGATTATTGAGAATGAACGCTATAATGCAGACTATTTACGCATACCAAGTGAAACAGCAATGCAGCAAGTAAATGGTGCCAGCTTTTGTAATGCCACCCATTTATTTATTGCCGATCAAACAGATAAAAATTATGGAAAAGCCCTTCGTATTCAAGATTTACAAGATGTTGCAGAACCTGAAAAAGCGGAAGATGGCGATATTATGGTTAAAGACGGTGTCAGTGGTGAATTTATCCCATCGCGTCAATGTCAAAGTGCGGTACTTTTTGTGGACGATTTGGTTCAGTTGAAAGATGGCAGAGAAATCAGAGTAAAATCCGCTTTGCAATTATTAAAAGAATCTTGTTTTGAACAGCCCCTTGAAACCTATGCCGAGCAGTGCGGAGTGCCAGTTGATACTATTATTCAATTGGCCAAAGAATTTACTTCTCATGGTCATCGTGCCTCAGTAGTTACCCATGGTGGAACCATGCATAGTAATGGATTTTATACTGCGTGGGCTATTTTATTGCTCAATGCAATGGTGGGCAATATGAATAAAAAAGGCGGCATGAGTATGTCTGGTGGCAAATTTAAAGATTTTGGTGGTGGTCCTCGTTATGATTTAGCCAATTTTGACAATATGGTCAAACCGAAAGGTATTAATTTAGCACGCAGTAAAAAGTCGTATGAAAAATCTTCTGAGTTTAAACGTAAAGTTGAACAAGGGCAGAATCCTTATCCTGCAAAAGCAGCTTGGTATCCTTTTGCAGGCGGGCAAATGTCTGAAATGATTACCTCTGCTTTACAAGGTTATCCTTATTCCCTTAAAGCATGGATTAGCCACATGAGTAATCCATTGTATGGGATGACGGGAATCCATCATATTACAGATGAAAAACTGCGTGAACCGAAAATTTTACCGCTATTTATTGCGGTGGATGCCTTTATGAATGAAACTACAGCAATGGCAGATTATATTGTGCCAGATACGCATAACTTTGAAAGTTGGGGGTTTAGTACACCTTGGGCTGGCGTGCCAACTAAAACAAGTACAGCTCGTTGGCCTGTGGTAGAGTCAATAAATGGAAAAACTGCAGATGGTGAAACCATCTGTATGGAAAGTTTTATTATTGCCATTGCGAAAGCCATGAACTTAGCAGGGTTTGGTGACAACGCAATTACAGATAAACAAAAAAATTACTATCCATTGAATCGCTCTGCAGACTTCTTTTTACGTGCTGCTGCTAATATTGCCTATGATGGTAAAGAGCCGGTAAACGATGCTTTACCCGAGGACTTATTATTGACAGGAGTTCAGCGTCTGATGCCACAATTTGAGCAGATCTTAAAGCCCGAAGAAGTGATGAAAGTAGCAAATATTTATTGTAAAGGGGGACGTTTTGCTCCTTATCAAAGTGCATGGCAAGAAGACAATATGCAAGCCAAATGGAAAAATTGTTTGCAAATTTGGAATGAAAAAGTAGCTACTGCAAAACATGCACAAACAGGTAAGCATTATCATGGTTGTCCAACCTATTTTGAACCACAATTTGCTAATAATAGTACGGTTGAAAGTCGCTATCCATTAGCACAATGGCCATTTAAATTGGTTTCATTTAAATCCAATTTAATGAGCAGTATTACCGCACCTTTATTAAGACTACATAGCATTAAGCCTGATGGCATTGTTGCCATGAACGAACAAGATGCACAGCAATATGGATTTAGTCATGGCGAATTAGTGCAATTAGCCACACCAGGTGGACAACAGCATGTTCAGATCATCCTCATTGAAGGCGTGATTAGAGGCACTATTGCCATTGAGCATGGTTATGGCCATAAACAATTGGGGGCTACAAGCTATGTGATTGATGGTAAAGAAATTCAAGGTCATACTCAAATTAAACGTGGCGTGAATATCAATGCTCTTGGGGTGTTGGATGATACTAAAGAAATTGCATCACCTTGGGTAGATTGGGTATGTGGTTCAGCTGTAAGACAGGGGATTCCTGCTAAATTAACGAAATTGACTTAATTTACAGCTTAATTTTTCACTCTGTTTTTATTTAATTACATTAATAAAATGGCACAACTAAGCCAAATAGATCTCTATTGGGAGAACGCTATTTAAGTTTTCAAGCTCATAAAAATTGTGCTAAAATGCACCGCACTTTTGCTCACACATTGTAGGTGTATATCAAAAGTGCGGTGCGTTTTGACGCACTTTTTTATTTATCATTAGTTTAGAAATCAACAAGTAACCTCTCGTATGGGTTACCACTGTAAAGGAAAAATTATGCCAATTATTACCCTTCCAGACGGCTCTCAACGCCAATTCGATAATCCTGTTTCAGTTTTAGAAGTTGCCCAAAGCATTGGGGCAGGGCTTGCCAAAGCAACCATCGCAGGGCGTGTGAACGGCGTGCGTCGTGATGCCTGCGACATTATCAGCGAAGATGCTTCTCTGGAAATTATTACTGCAAAAGATGAAGACGGTTTAGAAATTATCCGC
Source organism: Reella acinonychis (assembly GCF_052384575.1). Classification (GTDB taxonomy): domain Bacteria; phylum Pseudomonadota; class Gammaproteobacteria; order Enterobacterales; family Pasteurellaceae; genus JBQSUQ01. The sequence goes on from NZ_JBQSUQ010000004.1 coordinate 296,109, forward strand.
CACTCCACTGCCCACTTGCTCGGTCACGCTATTAAGCAACTTTTCCCTGATGTGAAAATGGCAATCGGTCCGACTATCGACAATGGCTTTTATTATGATGTGGATTTAGACCGTTCTTTAACGCAAGAAGATATTGATGCCCTTGAAAAACGCATGCTAGAACTGGCGAAAACCAACTATGATGTGGTAAAAAAAGTGGTTAGCTGGCAAGAAGCCCGTGATACCTTTGAACGCCGTGGCGAGCCGTACAAAATGGCGATTTTAGATGAAAATATCGACCGTTGCGACACGCCAGCACTTTATCATCACGAAGAATATACCGATATGTGCCGTGGGCCACACGTTCCCAATATGCGTTTCTGCCACCATTTCAAATTGATGAAAATCGCAGGGGCGTACTGGCGTGGCGACAGCAAAAACAAAATGTTGCAACGTATTTACGGCACCGCGTGGGCAGATAAAAAACAATTAAGCGAATATTTAACCCGTTTGGAAGAAGCGGCAAAACGTGACCACCGTAAAATCGGTAAAGCCTTAGATTTATATCATATGCAAGAAGAAGCACCAGGTTTGGTGTTCTGGCACAACGACGGCTGGACGATTTTCCGTGAGCTAGAAACCTTCGTGCGTACCAAACTCAAAGAGTACGATTATCAGGAAGTAAAAGGTCCGTTTATGATGGACCGTGTGCTGTGGGAAAAAACAGGTCACTGGCAAAACTACGGCGATTTAATGTTCACCACTCAATCAGAAAACCGTGAATATGCAATCAAACCGATGAACTGCCCAGGTCACGTTCAAATCTTTAATCAAGGCTTGAAATCTTACCGTGATTTGCCAATTCGTATGGCAGAATTTGGTTCTTGCCACCGTAACGAACCGTCTGGTTCTCTGCACGGCTTAATGCGTGTGCGTGGCTTCACTCAAGACGATGCTCACATTTTCTGTACCGAAGAACAAATCGAAAGCGAAGTAACAGCCTGTATCAAAATGGTGTACGACATTTACAGCACCTTCGGCTTCCAAAACATTCAAGTGAAACTTTCCACTCGCCCTGAAAAACGTATCGGTGCGGACGAAATGTGGGATCGTGCGGAAGAAGGCTTAGCAAATGCTTTACGCCACAATGGCTTGGAATACGAAATCCAAGAAGGAGAAGGGGCATTCTACGGGCCGAAAATTGAATTTGCCTTGCGTGACTGCTTAGATCGTGAATGGCAATGCGGTACTATCCAGCTCGACTTCGCCCTACCAGGTCGCTTAGATGCGTCTTATGTGGCGGAAGACAACGGTCGCCGGACTCCTGTAATGATCCATCGTGCGATTTTAGGTTCTATCGAACGTTTCATTGGTATCATCACCGAAGAATACGCTGGTTTCTTCCCAGCGTGGCTTGCACCAACTCAAGCTGTGGTTATGAACATCACCGACAGCCAAGCGGATTACGTGCAAAACGTGGTGAAAGCCTTGTCTGATGCTGGCTTGCGAGTGAAATCGGATCTTCGTAACGAAAAAGTAGGCTTCAAAATCCGTGAACACACCTTACGCCGTGTGCCGTATATGCTCGTTTGTGGCGATAAAGAGATCGAAGCGGGCAAAGTGGCAGTGCGTACTCGCAAAGGTGCAGATCTCGGTACCTTCACAATTGCAGAATTCACCGAAATGCTCAAAAAACAAGTGTATTCTCGTGAATTGAAATTGTTTGGCGAAGAGTAAATCCTCTTTATCTGTAAAAGTGCGGTTAATTTGACCGCACTTTTTTATAATAAGATTTTATCTAAAAAAGTGACTATTTATTACAAAATAATCTAATTATATTGCGGATATTTTAAATGCATTGATTGACATCTAAGATATTTATGGTAATTATTAAATGTACTTGCTTACAGGATTTAGCAAGTACATTTTTTTATATTTTTAACTTATATAACCACTTTAATAAGGAATCTAGCATGTCGTTTTTAAAGCAACTTAGTCGGTTATTGTCAAAATATACCGCACTTTTTATTATTTTATTAGCTGGGGTGACGTTTTTTAAACCTGAACTTTTTACTTGGGTAAAAGGGGATGCGCAAGTACTTATTCTTGGCTTAATTATGCTTTCTATGGGGATGACCTTAGGCGTTGATGATTATAAAATTCTTGCTCAGCGTCCCTTAGATGTTTTTATTGGTACAGTGGCACAATATAGTATTATGCCATTCGTTGCTATCAGTATTGCAAGATTCTTTGACTTATCGCCAGAACTGACGTTAGGATTAGTCTTAGTAGGTTGTTGTCCAGGTGGTGTTGCCTCTAATATTATGAGCTTTTTATGTAAAGGCGATGTGGCATTTTCCGTTGGAATGACCACTGTCTCAACTATTTTTGCACCAATTATGACGCCATTATTGCTCAACTTTTTAGTGGGTGAAACAGTGGATATGGACGGTTGGGCAATGTTCCGTTTTATGTTATTAGTTACCTTATTGCCTGTTGTAGTTGGCTCTCTTTTAAATATTACATTGCAAAAATACAAATGGTTCCAAGATTTGCGTGAATTAATGCCAGGTGTAGCGGTGATTAATTTTGCATTCATTGTTGGTGGTGTTGTTGCTGTTCATGGCAATAAATTCTTACATATCGGCTTTATTATTTTTGTTTGTATCCTATGCCATAATGTGATTGGTTATGTTTTAGGCTATTTGGCTGGCAAAGTTGTTGGCATGAGTAAAGAGAAAAAACGCACATTAGCTATTGAAGTTGGGGTACAGAATGCAGGATTAGCAACAGGATTGAGTGGTAAATTCTTCCCAAATACTGCGGAATCTGCAATTGTTTGTGCTGTTTCTACTGTATGGCATTCTGTTTCAGGCACTGTATTAGCCAATCTATTTATCTGGTGGGATAAACGAAGCAGTAAATAATCTTTGTTCAAGTAAAAGTGCGGTGAATTTCACCGCACTTTTTTATTGGTGGTGATAAAAGGACAAAGAGAGTATGATTGAGCATAAAACATGACATTGAGAGGTGCTTCTATGAACATTGAAAAAGTAAAACAACTATCGCCAGAATTAGCGTTGTATCAATATAATCAAATTCCCGTATTGGAATTAAAACATGCGGTTGGCGAAGCGAAAATTGCGTTGCAAGGCGCACAATTATTAACTTGGAAAGCTAAAAATGAAACTCACTCTGTTTTATGGTTAAGTGATATAGATCCTTTTACTTTAGGTAATGCGATTCGTGGTGGAATTCCTATTTGCTATCCTTGGTTTGGTGCAGCAAAACAACCTGCTCATGGCACTGCACGTATTGCATTGTGGGAACTCAGTGATTATGAGATTTCATCTGAAAAAGTGCGGTTAATTTTTTCCTTATTTGATCAACAAATTTTGCAAGCAAAAGTGGAAATGCAATTTAGCGAACATTGCCAAGTTACCTTCACACATTGTGTCGCTGAACCTGCTCAATTAGCATTACATAGCTATTTTCAGGTGGGCGATATTACGCAAGTTGAAGTCAATAATTTGCCAACGACGGTATTTAATAGCTTAACTCGTGAACAAGATACGGTGCCTGCAACACGCCAAATTGATCAAACAATTGATGCAATTTATCGTTTAGAGCAAACAACACATTATATCAATGATAAGAAATTGCAGCGTCAAATTGAGATTGAACATCAAAATGCCACAGAAATGGTATTGTGGAATCCATGGCATAAAGCAACAAGTGGTATGAAAGCAGAGGATTATCAACAGATGTTATGTGTGGAAACCGCTCGAATTCATACTGAATTGCAATCAGGCGAGAGTGTTTCTGTTTTATTAAAAGTGAACAAAAAATAGTTGTGTTTGCATTGCATAAATCTGCGAGATCGAGTAGAATCTTGCACGTTTTGTTTATTTTTGAACAGTAATTTATTTTCTTCTGAATTGCAGATGAAAGCCTAAGAAAACCAATAGAGGAATAAGACTATTAAAACCGTAAAAAAAGCACCAGTGACGAATCGCCCTAATCGTATTAATGACGAAATTAGAGTGAAGGAAGTTCGTTTAATCGATCAGGATGGCGAGCAAGCAGGTATCGTTTCTATTCAACAAGCCTTATCTATGGCAGAAGCTGCTGAATTAGACTTAGTTGAGATTAGTCCTAATGCCGAACCGCCAGTGTGCCGTATTATGAATTACGGTAAATTCCTTTATGAAAAAGGCAAAGCTGCAAAAGAGCAGAAGAAAAAGCAGAAAGTTGTACAAGTGAAGGAAATTAAATTCCGTCCTGGTACAGACGAAGGCGACTATCAGGTAAAACTACGCAGCCTGATTCGCTTTTTAGAAGAAGGGGATAAAGCTAAAATCACAGTTCGTTTCCGCGGACGTGAAATGGCTCACCAAGACATCGGACTAGATGTGTTAGAACGTGTGAAAAATGATTTAGCTGACATTTCTGTGGTTGAATCAGCACCGGGAAAACTTGAAGGTCGTCAAGCGGTGATGGTGTTAGCCCCTAAGAAGAAGTAATTAGCGCAGTTCAAGTAATAAAGTGCGGTTAATATTTTTGTTGTTTTTAACCCTATTTTATTCGCCTAATTATATGTATTAACGTTAAACAATGCGGAGTTATTAAACAATGCCTAAAATTAAAACAGTACGTGGTGCTGCTAAACGTTTCAAAAAAACAGCGTCTGGCGGTTTCAAACGTAAACAATCTCACTTACGTCACATTTTGACTAAGAAAACGACTAAGCGTAAACGTCACTTACGTCACAAATCAATGGTAGCGAAAGCAGACCAAGTTTTAGTAGTAGCGTGCTTACCATACGCATAAGCGTTTGATTAAGTACAACGTACGATTAGTAAATTTTTAGTTTTTAAAATGTGGGCAAACGCCCAATAGACAATTAGGAGATAAAATAATGGCTCGTGTAAAACGTGGTGTTATTGCAAGAGCACGCCATAAGAAAGTTCTTAAGGCTGCTAAAGGTTATTATGGTGCACGTTCACGCGTGTATCGCGTTGCTTTCCAAGCAGTAGTTAAAGCTGCACAATATGCTTACCGTGACCGTCGTCAGCGTAAACGTCAATTCCGTCAATTATGGATTGCTCGTATCAACGCGGCAGCTCGTCAAAACGGTTTATCATACAGCAAATTCATCAACGGCTTGAAAAAAGCATCTGTTGAAATCGATCGTAAGATCCTTGCTGATATCGCAGTATTTGACAAAGTGGCTTTCGCAGCATTAGTTGAGAAAGCAAAATCTGCTCTTTAATTTTAAAGAATAGAGAATTAGGACGCGAAAGCGTCCTTTTTTATTTGTATTGATTACTCTACACAGATAGTGTTTTTGAGATTTTTTACTCAATAGTAATCAATTTTTACGTTGATATTGCCACAAATATTACAGGCAAATAAATCCCCTTAACTTTATTGAAAGGTAAGGGGGTAAATTAAAATGGTATAATTGTTTTTTGTAAGAGTTAAATAAAACTCATAAAAAAATACCGCACTTTTTATTCTAATTCGCCGCAAAAGCGATAGCCTTCGCCATGAATAGTGGCAATAATTTCTGGTGTGTCTAAATGATCTTCGAAGTGTTTGCGAATTCGACGGATTGTGACATCAACGGTGCGATCATTTTCTTTTAAGTCACGACCTGTCATTTTTCTCAACAACTCTTCGCGAGTTTGAATTTTGCCTGGGTTCTGGCAAAAGTGTAACATTGCGCGGAATTCACTACGAGGCAGTTTGAGGATATCACCTTCAGGATTAATTAAGGCATGTTGGTTAATATCTAAGGCCCAACCATTAAAACGATAATATTCAATATTTTTATCCTGATATTTATCATCTTGCATGGTACGTTGTAACAAATTACGAGCACGAATCGCTAATTCTCTCGGGTTAAATGGTTTTGTAATGTAGTCATCTGCGCCAATTTCTAAACCCAAGATTTTATCTACTTCATTATTTCTTCCTGTTAGGAAAATTAATGCGGTATTGGTATTTTCACGTAATTCCCGCGCGAGCATTAAACCATTTTTGCCGGGTAAATTAATGTCCATTACAACCAAATGGATTTCTTGATTAAGTAAAACGCGATGCATTTGAGAACCATCGCTTGCCTCAAAAACATCATAGCCCTCAGCTTCAAAAATACTTTTCAGTGTGTTTCGAGTGATGGTTTCATCTTCAACAATTAAAATCTGTGGAGTAGTCATGCTTTATCCTTAATCAAAATTTCCATTTACAACATGTTACTACGATAAACTTTTCATATTGTATGAATGTAACAATCTTGCAACAATAAAAATTAACAGCTAGTTGATGTTTTTATGATCTATATCATGAAATGTTAACATTAGTTATTTGCTTTTATCTGTCTGAGGAATTTCAGATTGGCAATGTGGGCAATTTAAAAAATGTTTTTCGTTATTATGCACGATATAGTGCCCCATTTTTTTCGCTTTGGTATCTAAATAGTCGGTGTTATAGCGATTTTCCCCTACATTGAGCGCGACACGTTCTACAATATTGATTCCTGCTTTGCGCATGGTTTCAATTTTATTGGGATTGTTGGTTAATAAACGTACTTGATTAACCCCTAATAATTCAAAAATATCGGCGCATACTGCAAAATTACGTTCATCAGCAGCAAAACCTAAAGCTAAATTTGCTTCGATAGTATCCATACCTTGATCTTGTAGGGCATAGGCACGAATTTTATTAATTAACCCAATGCCACGACCTTCTTCCCGATGATAAATCAATACGCCTCGCCCTTCCTCACTGATTTGACGTAAAGCACTTGCAAGTTGAAAGCCACAATCACATTTTAAGCTGTGCAATGCATCGCCGGTCAAACATTCAGAATGAATACGCGCAAGCACTGGTTGGTTATCATCAATTTTTCCCATTACTAAGGCAACATGTTCTTTTTTTGTATCAGGAAATTCAAATCCAACAATTTTGAAAATACCAAATTCGGTGGGTAAAGTGGCTTCAGTTACAAGCTGAATTTTTGCCATAAGATAAATCCTTATTTTTCTTTTACTTTTGTAATGTTAGAATAGCTTTTATTTTCATAGGATAATTACTATGTTAAAACGTTTGTCATTATATACTTTTTTACTTTGTCTTGTTCCACTTTTTGCTTGGATTTTTTCATGGCAGTGGAATGGCGATGCCAACCTCACTTCTTTTGATTATTTTTTATATTGGATAACTGAAACGGGGAGTGTGCCTTACGCATTAATTACCTGTGTTTTCTTTGTTTTCCTATTTTTACCTCTTTTCCCAACGAAAACACAATGGATAAGTGCGGTATTAATTATGGTTGTTTCCATGATTGTTACTCAAGGTATTAAAACAGCAGCGAAAACAGTTTTTGCAGAGCCTAGACCTTATGTGGTTGCTTTAACTCAGCAAAGTGATATATCAGAAGATTATTTTTATGATCAAACAAGAGATCAACGAGCAGAAATCGTCAATCAATTTTATGTAGATAAAGCCGATGTACCGACTTGGTTGGTTAAACATAGAGCCAATGAAACGGGCTATTCTTTCCCTTCGGGCCATACGATTTTCGCTGCTAGCTGGTTGTTGTTAGCGGTTGGTTTTACGCAGATTGTTGGTCGTCATCCTTTCTTTACATTAGGAATGTTGTTATGGGCGGTGTTGATGTTAGTTAGCCGTTTACGTTTAGGTATGCATCATCCGATTGATTTACTTGTGAGCACCTTATTAGCTTGGCTTGTTCACCTTGTGTTGTTTGCAATTGTACAAAGTCATAATACAAAATTAGAGCAATTGGTTAGAAATTTACTGAAAAAATGCCACATAAACATTCAGTAATAAGTGAGGACATAATGCTATACGGATTAGATATTGGCGGCACCAAAATTGAATTAGCTGCTTTTAATGAAAAGCTAGAAAAATTACATTCTGAACGGGTAGAAACACCAAAAGAAAGTTATGAAGATTGGCTAAATGTCATAGTCGATCTGGTGAATCGTGCCGATGAAAAATTTGGCTCAAAAGGAACTGTGGGATTAGGTTTGCCGGGTTTTGTTAATCATGATACGGGATTAGCAGAAATTACTAATATTCGTGTGGCAGATAATAAACCTATTCTAAAAGATCTTTCTGAACGTTTAGGACGAGAAGTAAGAGCCGAAAACGATGCGAATTGCTTTGCTTTATCTGAAGCATGGGATAGTGAAAATCAGCAATATCCTTTTGTATTGGGATTAATTCTAGGCACAGGTTTTGGCGGAGGATTAGTTTTTGACGGCAAAGTCCATTCAGGCAAAATTGGCATGGCAGGCGAGTTGGGGCATTTACAGTTAAACTATCATGCAATGAAATTATTAGGTTGGGACAAAGCGCCTATTTATGAATGTGGTTGTGGTAATAAAGCTTGTTTAGATACTTATTTATCAGGACGTGGTTTTGAAATGCTATATCGCGACATTCAAGGCGAAGCATTATCTGCAAAAGAAATTATCCAACGTTTCTACGATAATGATAAAAGTGCGGTGCAATTTGTCGAACTTTTCGTAGAATTAGCTGCTGTTTCTATTGGCAACATTATTACTGCTTTGGATCCACATTTAATAGTATTAGGCGGCGGATTATCTAATTTTGACCACTTATATGATGCCTTACCAAAAGCCTTACCAAAACACTTAATGCGTTCAGCGAAGGTGCCATTAATCAAAAAAGCCAAATATGGTGATTCAGGTGGTGTTCGTGGAGCAGCTGCGTTGTTTTTGAAATAAAATAGATAAAACCATAAAAAATAAGACCGCGCTTTTTTAAAGTGCGGTCTTATTTTTATAAGATTTATAAAACAATTGTTTTATTTTGGAAGACAAATAAACGGTCATGTAGGGCGAGATCTAAAGCGCGCGTTAATACGGTTTTTTCTACATCTCGACCTGCTTTCATCATGGCTTCGGCTGAGTAGGTGTGATCCACATCGATAACATTTTGCATAATAATTGGTCCTTCATCCAATTCATTATTAATGAAATGTGCGGTCGCACCAATAATTTTCACACCTCTTTCATAGGCGCGCTTATAAGGGTTTGCACCAATAAATGCGGGTAAGAAGGAATGATGAATGTTAATCACACGATTTGGATAACGAGCGACAAACTCAGGATTTAATACGCGCATATATTTTGCCAGCACGATTAAATCAGGCTCATATTGATCAATTTTTTCGGCCAGTAATCGATCATGTTCAACTCGGCTTAAACCTTCATGGCTGACACAATGGAATGGCACATCAAACCGCTCAGCCAATGTTCTTAAACAATCATGGTTACCAATTACCGCAGCAATTTCAACATCTAAACCACCATAATAAGTTTTCATTAAAATATCGCCTAAGCAATGGGCTTCTTTTGTCACTAAAATAACAATACGTTTTTTACGATCTGCATTAATTAAACGGCAATTTGTTCCTTCTGGTAAACTAAATTTTAAATCCGCTAACAAGGTTTCTTCATTAAAAATACCTTGTAATTCTGTGCGCATAAAAAAATGTTTCGTTTCAAAATCAACAAATTCATTGTTATGAATAATATTTAATTGATGCTTATAACAAATATTCGTAATTTTAGCGATAAGTCCTTTATCATCTGGACAATCGGTTAGCAGAATTTTATTTTCAATCATGCAAGTTTTCCATCGATTAAATAATAGAAAATTGGTATTACTTAGATTTTAAATGCGTCTAATGTTTTACCAGAATCTAATGCTTTTTGAATGGCTTTTGGTGTGCGACCTTGTCCTGTCCAATACTTTTCATTACCTTGTTCATCGACATATTTGTATTTTGCAGGAAGTGGTTGACGTGCTTTTCTAGGTTGTTTTTGTGATACTGAATCTAAATTTAATTCAGATAAACTAATACCTTGTTGTTTTAGTTCTTCTCTGTATTTTTTTATTAATTCTTCACGCTCTTTTTGTTTTAAAAGATTAGTTTCTTCCGCTTGGCGTTTTTCCTCTACAACACGTTGGAATTTCGCCAAAATAGATTCAGCTTGTTTTAAATCAACTTGTTCTAAAAGTGCTCTTAAACTATGTAAGTTATTTAATGATTTGATTAAGTCTGTCATTTGTTATTTTCCTAAATAAGTGAATGAAATTAATAACTGAATAATCATAACTTCATTATTATTTGTTGTAAATATTTTATTATTTTCTCATTTTTCTGAGAAAATTTATCAAAATTTTTGAGAATTGATCTTGCATTTTACAATTATTCAGTTAATCTAAGAGCAACCTACATAGGTAGAGGTGCGACTATTATAAGTACTTTTTCTGAGTGGATAACGATGAAGGAAAAGGAAAGGAATAGCCGCCGAAATCAATAAAAAGTCATTTTTATTGGTTGGTAACGTTACCGAAAGGGACGCTACTGTCATAGTTCATAACTATGGAGCGCTACTGTTAGGGTTGGTTTTCTCTTACCTACCTTTTATTTTAATTATTTCAACTTTGTTGTCCTGAAGTATTTAAGTCAGTAGTTTTCCTTTTATTTATTTACTTTTTAGGTATAACAAAATGGAACTCTTAGATTTCTCAACTTCAATTTGGTCGGTCGTACCACCAGTATTAGCCCTTAGCTTAGCCATTATTACTCGTCGAGTATTATTGTCTTTAAGCCTTGGTATTCTTATCGGAAGCTTAATGTTATCTGATGGTAGCATTTCAACCGCATTTTCTTATTTAACAGATCGCGTTTCTTCGCTTTTATATAGTTTTGATGAAAACGGACAATTTGCGTTAAATGATAGCAATGTGCATATCATTATTTTCTTATTATTACTCGGTATTTTGACCGCACTTTTAAGTGTATCTGGTAGTAATCAAGCCTTTGCTGAATGGGCACAAAAACGCATTAAAGATCGTCGTGGTGCAAAATTAATGGCAGCGTGCCTTGTTTTTGTTACTTTTATTGATGACTATTTCCATAGCCTAGCCGTAGGCGCGATTGCTCGCCCTGTAACAGATCGCTTCCGCGTTTCTCGTGCAAAATTAGCCTATATTCTTGACTCAACTGCCGCACCAATGTGCGTTATGATGCCAGTGTCAAGTTGGGGTGCTTATATTATGACCCTAATTGCAGGTTTATTAGCAGAACACGCGATTACAGGTTATACCCCTTTTGGTGCATTTATTACCATGAGTGCGTTAAACCTATATGCAATCTTCTCAATGATTATGGTGTTCGTTGTTGCTTATTTTGCTTTTGATATTGGACCGATGGCACGTCATGAAAGATTGGCTTTAGAACAAGCGGATGCAGCGAATGAAAATGAAGATCAAGTGAAAGGTCATGTGCGTAATTTAGTATTACCAATTGTTGCATTGATTTTAGGCACTGTGGCAATGATGATGTACACAGGGAACGAAGCACTTGCAGCTGATAATAAACCATTTGATGTTTTAGGTGCGTTTGAAAATACCACTGTTGGTATTTCATTAGTAGTCGGTGGCGTAACCGCATTAGTAGTGTCTACATTATTAATCATTGCAAACCGTAACGTGAGTTTCAATGAATATGCGAAAGCTTATTTATTAGGCATGAAATCAATGATGGGCGCAATTGCTATCTTATTCTTCGCTTGGACAATTAACAAAGTAGTAGGGGATATGCAAACGGGTAAATACCTTTCCACTTTGATTTCAGGTAATTTAAATGCAGCCTATTTGCCAACCTTATTATTCATTTTAGGGGCAGCAATGGCATTCTCAACTGGTACTAGCTGGGGAACCTTCGGTATTATGTTACCAATCGCGGCTTCTATCGCAGTAAATGCGGCACCTGAATTATTATTACCTTGTTTATCAGCTGTTATGGCGGGGGCGGTATGTGGTGACCATTGTTCTCCAGTATCAGATACCACAATTTTATCTTCAACTGGGGCAAAATGTAATCATATCGACCACGTTACGACACAATTGCCTTATGCTTTATTGGTTGCTTTCGCTACCTGTATTGGTTATTTAGTGATTGGTTTTACTCAATCAGGTTGGTTAGGTTTTGCTGCAACAGCAGGCGTATTAGTACTTAGCGTACTTATTGTTAGAAAACGTTAAAATGTGATCTGAATCACAAAGTTAGATAAAATATTAAATTTTTAAAATTTTATAAAATACGGCTTTATCGCCGTATTTTTTTATATTTAGCGGTCTTGTTTTTATTTTATATTGTTCATTCTTGTTATTTTAGATTTAAGTTCTGATTTGTGGTATTTTCTTGCGTAAAAAAGCAATAGACAACTTAATAAAATAAAGTACACTGAGTTTAACTGTGTTAAAAAGCAAATGATTTTAAACAAAACTAAAAAAGTGCGGTTAAAAAGGGAGTGATTTTATGAAGAAATTGTCTGGCGCAGAAATGGTAGTGCAATCTTTGCGAGATCAAGGGGTAAAATATTTATTTGGTTATCCAGGTGGTTCCGTATTAGATATTTATGATGCAATTCACACCCTAGGGGGAATTGAACATGTTTTGGTTCGCCATGAACAAGCGGCGGTTCATATGGCTGATGGTTACGCACGTTCAACAGGCGAAGTGGGGTGTGTATTAGTCACTTCAGGTCCGGGTGCAACTAATGCGCTAACCGGTATTTTTACAGCTTACACTGATTCTGTGCCTTTAGTCATTCTCAGCGGACAGGTAATGTCACATTTGATTGGTACGGATGCTTTCCAAGAATGTGATACTGTTGGATTAAGCCGACCAATTGTAAAACACAGTTTTATTGTTCAGCGTCCAGAGGATATTCCGACAATTATCAAAAAGGCCTTTTATATCGCCTCGACAGGTCGTCCTGGCCCTGTATTGATTGATATTCCAAAAGATATGGTGAATCCAGATAATAAATATCCTTATGAATATCCTGCGGAAGTGAATTTGCGTTCTTATAACCCAACTATTCAAGGACACAAAGGACAAATAAAAAAAGCCTTAAAGGCACTTTTAGTAGCGAAAAGACCAGTGATGTTTATTGGTGGTGGTGTTATTATTGGTAACAGTAGTGACAAGGTCACTCGCTTTGCACAACAATTAAATTTACCTGTTACTTCTTCTTTAATGGGCTTAGGTGGCTATCCGGCGACCGATCGCCAATTCCTTGGCATGTTGGGTATGCATGGCACTTATGAAGCCAATACAGCAATGCATAATGCCGACTTAATTTTAGGGGTAGGGGTGCGTTTTGATGACCGTACCACAAATAACCTTGCTAAATATTGCCCAAATGCAAAAGTGATTCATATTGATATTGATCCAGCATCCATTTCAAAAAATGTACCTGCTGCGATTCCAATTGTTGGTAGTGTGGATAATGTGTTCAGCGAGTTTTTATCCTTATTGCAAGATGACAACTTAGCTAAATCACAGTCCGATCTTACAGAGTGGTGGCAAGAAATCGAACAGTGGAAAGCGAAAAAATGCTTGGAATTTGACCGCACTTCGCAAGAGATTAAACCTCAAGCAGTTATTGAAACTATTTATCGTTTAACCCAAGGTGATGCCTATATTGCATCAGATGTAGGGCAACATCAAATGTTTGCCGCATTGCATTATCCGTTTGATAAACCACGTCGTTGGATTAATTCAGGTGGTGCGGGCACCATGGGATTTGGTTTCCCTGCGGCAATAGGGGTGAAATTCGCTCATCCAGATTCTACGGTGGTTTGTGTTACAGGTGATGGCTCAATTCAAATGAATATTCAAGAGCTTTCCACCGCAACCCAATACAATATCCCAATTGTGATTGTCAGTTTAAATAACCGCTTCTTAGGCATGGTAAAACAATGGCAAGATTTGATTTACTCAGGTCGCCATTCACAAGTGTATATGAATTCCTTACCGAATTTTGCCAAGTTGGCGGAAGCCTATGGCCATGTTGGTATTCAAATCGATCGCGCGGATGAACTTGAACAAAAATTGACAGAAGCTTTTTCCATTAAAGATCGTCTTGTATTTGTTGATGTCAAAGTGGATGCAACGGAAAATGTGTACCCGATGCAAATTCGCGGAGGTGCAATGGATGAAATGTTATTAGGCAAACCAGAAGAGAACGAAGGAGTAGAAAATGCGTAGAATTTTATCTGTATTATTGGAAAATGAATCTGGGGCATTATCAAGAGTCATCGCTTTGTTTTCTCAACGTGCCTTTAATATCGAAAGTTTAACGGTGGCGCCAACAGATGATCCAACACTTTCTCGCATGACCATTGAAGCCTCAGGCGATGAACGTGTGCTAGAGCAAATCGAAAAGCAATTACATAAATTAGTGGATGTGTTTAAAGTCATGAATTTAAGTGATTGCGAATATGTGGAACGAGAAGTGATGTTAGTCAAAATCCGCGCCACAGGTGCAATGCGTGATGAAATTAAACGTCTGGCGGATATCTTTCGTGGTCAGATCGTGGATGTTACTGCGAAAACATATACCATCCAACTGACTGGCACCAAAGATAAACTTGATTCTTTTGTACAAGCCATCACTGAACAAACCAGCATTTTGGAAATCGTGCGTTCTGGCTTAATCAGCCTATCACGCGGTGAGAAAAATATGCTGTAAATTGCCATTCAGTCATAAAAGTGCGGTGGAAAAATAAAGAGTTTTTCACTTTGCGCTTAATAACAATAAGTAAAATCTCCATTGAACTAGCAATAGCAATGGAGATTTTTTGTAACGATGTTTACCTTAAATAAACCAACCTCAGTATTAAAAAACATCAACGTTTTCCACCGCACTTTTTTACTTTTCTTTTATATAAATCTATTTATAACGACTATTTGATTTATGTCAAAAATCACGCCTGTTTTTCTTTCAAATAGGGGCAAGAATTTTCTTTCTGGTGACAGAAAATATATAGTAACTACCACTTATGAGTTATTTTGTATTTATGAGAATTTGGAGTGAGATATGCTTAAATTTAATAAAAAAACAATATTAAGTGGTTTAGCGCTTATGGTGTTAGGTGCAGTTTGTTTGGGGGGCGTGCAATTTATTATGCATAAAACCAATACGCAGGAATTTTGTGTGAGTTGCCATGCTATGTCTTATCCAAAAGAGGAATGGGAGGGCAGTGTGCATTTTTCCAATCGTAAAGGGATTCGGGCGGAATGTTCGGACTGCCATATTCCTGAAGGCGGAATGCATTATGTGAAAGCGAAATTTATTGCGCTTAAAGATTTGTGGTACACCATTGTTGATGACAAATTACCTGATCAAGAAGCGTATGAAAAACATCGCTTAGCCTTGGCGCAGCATGTTTGGGAAGATATGAAAAAGAATGATTCGATGACCTGTCGCAGTTGCCACAGTTTTGATGCAATGGCTTTATCTGAACAAACGGAATCTGCACAAAAAATGCATAAGTTAGCGTTGGAAACCAAACAAACCTGTATTGATTGCCACAAAGGTATTGTGCATTTTATGCCAGATATGCCACAAGATAATAGTGCTGCTGGTGAGCTAACGAAACATGCAGGCGAATTTAGTGCGACGGATAAAATGCTTTATTCCTTATCCATGACCAATACGCAATTAGTGAATGGTGGCGAAGTACGCTTAATGCCTTATACCGAATTGACAAATTGGAAAGAAGAAAATGGCAAAGTAACAGCTAAAATTCAAGGTTGGCAACAGGTTGGTGCTGAATCAGTGGTTTATATGCAAAAAGGCAAACGCATTATGCTCGCCTTGTTAGGTGATGATGCTAAAGATAAAGTGCAAGTATTAAATACGGTTTATGATGAAGTAACAGCTTCTGATTGGAAAGAAATTTCATTTGAAATCACCGCACTTAAAGAAACCTTAACTGCCAATATTAAAGCATTAAATGCTTTTGGTAATAATTTGAATGATGTGCATTGTGGTAGCTGCCATGCGCCGATTTCTGCGGAACATTATACGGCGAATCAATGGATTGGCGTGGTGAATTCAATGAAAGATCGTACTGCCATGGATGCGGATCAAGTACGCGCTGTAACGATTTATTTGCAACGTAATGCAAAAGATATGATAGGGGTAACCCACTAATTATTTTAACTGGACTCCGAGCTTGTTGCCCTAAGTCGAAAGATATGGTCGCAATGCCAGTGGTATAAGGTTACCACCATGGATAAGCTAGAAATAGGTTATCCTCCCAAATTGGAAAGGTGTCTTAATTTTAACTTACTCAATATGAGGTTTAATATGAAAGAGAAAGAAAAAATTAATGCAAAACGTCGAGATTTTCTGCGTAATTCTTCTTTGGGGGTCGCTGGTGCGTCATTGACGACAGGCTCTGTGAGTTCATTATTTTCTGCTCCCGCTCAAGCAGCTGAAAGTCATACTGTATTGACAGCTGCGCATTGGGGAGCGTTGGGTGTTGTGGTTGAAGATGGAAAAGTGGTGAAGTCAGGCCCTGCATTTGAACCTGTGGTGGAAAATGAATTGCAATCAGTGGTTGCAGATCAGCTTTATACAGAAGCTCGCGTGAAATATCCGATGGTGCGTAAAGGTTATTTAGAAGGTAATAAAGATAATAGTCTGCGTGGTCGTGATGAATGGGTGCGTGTATCTTGGGACAAAGCTTTTGAATTGGTGGATGCTGAATTTAAGCGTATTCGTTCCGTTGAAGGTGGCGGAGCAGAGCATATTTTCGGCGGTTCTTATGGTTGGAAAAGTTCTGGCTCATTACATTCTTGCCGTACCTTATTACACCGCTATTTAAATGCAACCGGTGGTTTTGTTGGGCATAAAGGGGACTACTCAACAGGGGCTGCTCAAGTGATTATGCCTCATGTGTTGGGAACTATTGAAGTGTATGAACAACAAACCAGTTGGGAAACCATTTTATCTGACAGTGATATTGTGGTGCTTTGGTCTGCTAACCCAATGACAACTTTGCGTATTGCATGGACTTCAACAGACCAACAAGGTATCGCTTATTTCAAAAAATTAAAAGAAAGTGGCAAACGCATTATTTGTATTGACCCAGTGAAAAGTGAAAGTTGCGAATTCTTAGGCGCAGAATGGATTCCAATTCATACTGCAACAGATGTGCCATTAATGCTTGGTATGGCGCATACTTTGGTTTCTGAGAATAAACATAATACGGAATTCCTGAAAAAATACACAACAGGTTATGACAAATTCGAAGCCTATTTATTAGGTAAAGAAGATGGTCAAGTTAAAGACGCTGAATGGGCAAGTAAAATCTGTGGTGTGCCTGTTGATGTAATTAAACAATTAGCGCGTGACTTTGCTTCTAAACGTACTATGTTAATGGCGGGTTGGGCGATGCAACGTCAACGCCATGGCGAACAATCTCATTGGATGTTGGTGACATTGGCTTCTATGCTTGGTCAAATTGGTTTACCTGGTGGTGGTTTCGGTTTAAGTTATCATTATTCTAATGGTGGTGCGCCAACAGCAACAGGCGGTAGCTTAAGCTCAATTTCAGCAACATTGGAAAACAATAGCGCAAATACGGGACAATCTTGGTTAGCGAAAACCTCATCATTGAGTTTCCCATTAGCTCGAATTGCTGATGTTTTACTCAATCCAGGCAAGAAAATTCAATACAATGGTACAGAAGTGACCTATCCTGATATTAAATTAATTTATTGGGTGGGTGGTAATCCATTTGTTCATCATCAAGATACCAATTTATTAGTCAAAGCGTGGCAAAAACCAGATACAGTGATTGTCAATGAAATTTATTGGACACCAACTGCACGTATGGCAGATATTGTGTTGCCAGCAACTACGAGCTATGAGCGCAATGACTTAACCATGTCTGGCGATTATGCGTCTATGCATATTTTCCCAATGAAAAAAGTGGTTGAGCCACAATTTGAAGCGAAAAGTGACTATGATATTTTCGCTGAATTAGCGAAACGCGCTGGGGTAGAAGATAAATTCACCGAAGGTAAATCTGAAATGGATTGGTTAAAATCCTTCTATCAAGATGCCTTTGATGGTGCGCGTAAAAATCGTGTGTTAATGCCTAAATTTGAGAAATTCTGGGAAGAAAATAAACCTATTACTTTCAACGTAAGTGAAAAAGCGAAAAAATGGTTACGTTATGGTGAATTCAGAGAAGATCCATTACTCAATCCATTAGGTACACCTTCAGGTAAAATTGAAATTTTCTCTGATGTTGTGGCAAAAATGAACTACGATGATTGCAAAGGTTATCCATCTTGGATGGTGCCAGAGGAATTTGCCGGTAATGTAACTGAAGAATATCCTTTAGCATTAGTGACACCGCATCCTTACTACCGTTTGCATAGCCAATTAGCACAAACTTCACTACGTGAAAAATATGCAGTGAATGATCGCGAGCCAGTGTTAATTCATACTGAAGATGCACAAAAACGCGGTATTGCGAATGGCGACATCGTACGAATTTTCAGTAAACGAGGTCAAGTGCTAGCGGGTGCTGTGGTGACTGATGGCATTATCAAAGGCACTGTGGCATTGCATGAAGGGGCTTGGTATGATCCAATGGATCTTGGTGCGAGTGAGCAACCATTATGTAAAAACGGTTGTCCTAACGTATTGACCATGGATATTGGTACTTCAAAATTAGCGCAAGGTAACTCAGCAAATAGCTGTATTGTTCAGCTTGAGAAATTCACCGGCGAAGCGCCAGAAGTAACCGTATTTAAGCAACCTAAAATGGCAAAAGCTTAAGTTAATATGAAAGCAAAAGTGCGGTGAAATTCACCGCACTTTTTTGTTTTCGATATTTTTTATTTACTTGCTTCAAAAGCTTGCTGTAAATCAGCGAGGATGTCATTAATGCTTTCAATACCACAAGAAAGGCGAATTAATCCTGCGGAAATCCCCGCTTTTTCTAACTCAGCTTCATTTAATTGACGATGCGTTGAACTGGCTGGATGTAAGGCACAAGTGCGAATATCTGCCACATGCACTTCACGAGAAATTAATTTTAAGGCATTTAGCCATTTTGCTGCAGTTTCACGCGTGCCTTTAATTTCAAAGGAAATCACACCGCATAAGCCATTCGGCAAATATTTTTGTTTTAAATCATAGTCTTGAGAATTACTTAATCCCGGATAATTGACTTTTACCACCTGAGGATGTTGTACAAGGAATTCAGCAACAGCTTGTGCATTTTCATAATGGCGTTGCATACGAACCGCAAGGGTTTCCATGCCAAGATTAAGTAAAAAACTGTTTTGTGGTGCTGGAGTGGCGCCTAAATCACGCATTAATTGCACACGCGCTTTTACAATATAGGCTGCTGCACCAAAAGATTCCGTATAAACTAAACCATGGTAAGTTTGATCTGGTGTGCTTAATTGGGGAAATTTGCCATTATTCCAATTGAAGTTACCACAATCAACAATAGCACCGCCAAGCGCCACTGCATGACCATCTAAATATTTGGATGTGCTATGAATAATAATATTTGCACCAAATTCAATAGGGCGACAGAAATAAGGCGTAGCAAAGGTATTATCAACTAATAGTGGAATATCTGCTGATTTTGCTAAAGCAGCAAATTTTTCAATATCTAATACCCGTAATGCAGGGTTAGCAATAGTTTCTGCAAAAACAGCTTTTGTATTTGGGCGAATCGCTTTTTTCAATTCCTCTAAAGGCAAATCTTGATCAACAAAGGTTACATCAATCCCCATTTTTTTGAACGTGTGGGCAAAGAGATTATAGGATCCGCCATAAATATAAGAAGCAGAAATAAAATGATCGCCAGCTTCAAGGATATTTAACATCGCGTAAAATACAGCCGCTTGCCCTGAAGCAGTACACATGGTTGCCACACCACCTTCAAGTGCGGTTAATTTTTCTTCCGCTGCGTTAGTGGTTGGATTAGACAAACGCGTATAGAAATATCCAGACGCTTGTAAATCAAATAACTTACCAATTTCTTCTGCAGAATCATAGGTATAGGTTGTACTTTGTACAATTGATTGAACGCGAGGTTCTCCGTTTTTAGGCTGATAACCAGCGTGTAAACATTGTGTTGCGAAATCCATATTGTCTTCCTTGTTTATTATTATTTGAAAAAAGATTCAGATAATATATATGATAAAAGGGCGTATTGCTACGCCCTTATATTTTTAAGATTAAAAGTAAAATTATTTATCTTTCACTTCTTCAAATTCTGCATCAACGACATCATCATTTGGTTTACCACCTTGCGCTTGTTGTGCTTGCGCTTCAGGTTGTGGTTGAGCAGCTTGCATTAATTTCTCAGAAACTTGAATTAATGCTTGTACTTTCGCTTCGATATCCGCTTTATCTTCACCTTTCGCCGCCGCTTCTAAATCTGTAACCGCTTTTTCGATTGGTGCTTTATCTTCAGCTGATAATTTATCGCCCACTTCGCTTAATTGTTTACGCGTACCATGAACTAAATGATCTGCTTGGTTACGAGCCTGTACTAATTCTTCAAATTTACGGTCTGCTTCCGCATTTGCTTCTGCATCACGTACCATTTGTTGAATTTCTTCATCGCTTAAACCTGAAGAGGCTTTAATCGTAATTTTTTGTTCTTTATTAGTACCTTTATCTTTTGCAGATACATGGATGATACCGTCCGCATCAATATCAAAGGTTACTTCAATTTGTGGCATACCACGTGGCGCAGGGTTGATACCCTCTAGGTTGAATTGACCTAAAGATTTATTATCTGCTGCACGTTTACGTTCACCTTGAAGTACGTGAATTGTCACCGCACTTTGATTATCTTCAGCCGTTGAGAACACTTGTGATTTCTTAGTCGGAATCGTGGTGTTTTTCTCAATTAAGGTTGTCATCACGCCACCCATGGTTTCAATACCTAATGAGAGTGGAGTAACATCTAATAATAGAACATCAGTTACGCTACCTGATAACACACCGCCTTGTACTGCTGCACCTACTGCAACTGCTTCATCTGGGTTTACGTCTTTACGTGGTTCTTTACCGAAGAACTCAGCCACTTTTTGTTGAACTAATGGCATACGAGTTTGACCACCCACAAGAATCACATCATCAATTTGTGAAACACTTAATCCTGCATCATTTAATGCCACTTTAACAGGTTCCATTGAACGTGCCACTAAATCTTCCACTAATGCTTCTAATTTCGCACGTGTTAATTTAATGTTTAAGTGTTTTGGACCTGTTGCATCTGCAGTGATGTATGGCAGATTTACATCGGTTTGTTGTGCTGATGAAAGTTCGATTTTCGCTTTTTCGCCAGCTTCTTTTAAACGTTGCATCGCTAATGGATCGTTACGTAAATCTACACCTTGTTCTTTTTGGAATTCATCTACTAAATAGTTAATGACGCGGTTGTCGAAGTCTTCACCACCTAAGTGTGTATCACCATTGGTTGCTAATACTTCAAAGGTTTTTTCGCCACCTACTTCATCAATTTCAATAATAGATAAGTCGAATGTACCACCACCTAAGTCATATACTGCGATAGTTTGGTTGCCTTTACCTTTATCTAAACCATAAGCTAATGCAGCTGCAGTTGGTTCGTTAATGATACGTTTAACTTCTAAACCTGCGATACGACCAGCATCTTTTGTTGCTTGACGTTGCGCATCGTTAAAATATGCAGGTACTGTAATAACCGCTTCTGTTACGGTTTCACCTAAAAAATCTTCCGCTGTTTTCTTCATTTTTTTCAATACTTCAGCAGAGATTTGTGGAGGTGCTAATTTATCGCCTTTTACATCAACCCAAGCGTCTCCATTATCCGCTTTGATAATTTGGAATGGCATAATGTTTACATCACGTTGTACTTCTTGATCTTCAAAACGACGACCAATTAAACGTTTGATTGCAAATAACGTATTTTTCGGGTTTGTTACTGCTTGGCGTTTTGCTGGTTGACCCACTAAAATTTCATTATCATTCGTATAAGCAATGATTGACGGGGTTGTGCGATCGCCTTCTGCATTTTCAATTACGCGAGGTTTGTCGCCATCCATTACAGCCACACAAGAGTTGGTTGTACCTAAGTCAATACCAATAATTTTTCCCATTTGTTTTTCTCCTAGTTTTAAATCTGTTTTCACAACGCTTTTGTTATGAGCTTGCTTGCTATACAAAATGTGGATTGTTTTTCTCTTTTCAAGAGCATTTTTAAAAATTTTTGTTTTTATTTTATGCCATTGATATAAAAGATAAGCTTCACATGGGTAACAAAATAAGGCTGAATTTTGTGATTTCAAGAGAAAAGTTAATAAAAATTCACCGCACTTATGCTAAGATAGCCAAAATATAACCATTCTTTTTAGTAGGAAATTGAAATGAAAAAATCAACGATTGCATTAGCGGTTGTCGCTATTTTGGGAAGCGTTTGGGCGGGTGGTGCTTGGTACACAGGTCAAAAAGCGGAAGCTGAATATCAACGCCAAATTGAAGTGGCAAATACCAAATTAAAACAACAAACCTTAACGAAAGACGTAGATGGCATGAATTTCTATGCACAAATTGAAAATGTTAAATTTGAGCGTGGATTTTTTAGTTCAGATTATCGTTATGATTGGGTAATGAAAATCAATGATATGGATTTCAATCTTCCACTTGAAGGTAAGTTTTATCATGGTCCAATCCCATTAAATCATTTAACGCAATTTAATTTAATGCCAGTGATGTTTTCTGTTACAGGACAACTTGTGAACAATGAACAAACACGAGCAATTTTTGAAGCGACAAAGGGCAAGTCTCCGTTCTTTTCTCAAGCTGCTGTTTCTTATGATCTTCAAACCAAAGGCTATGTTGATATCAATTCAGGTAATATGAAGTCATCGGGCGTTGAAGCCAATTGGGATAATGGCAAAATTAAGTTTGATGTAGATAAAAATGGACTTGGCAAATCAGAAATGGAGATGCCTAAAGCTGATTTATTATTGTCAATAAACGATCCTAGATTGGCCACCATTAAAATAACAATTGATGACCTAAAAGCGCATTCAGATGTGAAAAGTACTCAGTTTTCAACGTTATTTGATGGTTTTGTGAAAGCAAATATTGGACAAATTCAATATGATTATACTTATCACGAAAATGTGCCTGAAAAATCAAGAGTGCAAAATTCGGTATTTAAGAATATTGCTCTTGATTATAATAGCAAGTTAAACAACGATTTTATTGATAATGGTATTAAGCTAGATTTTGAATTTTTTGCCAATGAACAAGCATTAGGTAAATTTAAATTGAATGCAGAAGTGAATCATTTATTGGCTTCTGCGACAGATGAAATACAAAAAATATCTGCGGATAATGAAGCAGAATACCAACGTTTAGGTTTAGAGGTATTACAAAATGAACCGCACTTAAAAATTGATGAATTAAGTGTAACCAATGAAAAAGGAAAAATTGAAGCGGACTTAAATATCAATGTGGCGAAAGTGGATTTAGCAAAAGTAAATTCAGCGCCTTTGAGTTTATTTAAAGAACTAGCTTTACATGCTAAAGCAGATAAACAAGCTATTAGCCATTTATTAAATCAATTAATTCAAGTGGGCAAAGCTAATATGGATAAAGCAAAATATGAGAAAAACATCGAATTAGCAGTGGACTCTTGGATTGATGAAGCGAAACAACAAGGCATACTCATTGAGAAAGAGGGTAAATTGACCTTAAACATTGAAGCTCAAAAAGAAGGTCTTAATTTTAATGGCTATGTAATTTCAGAACAAGACCTAAAATTCTTCTTACTCGGCGTACTAATGAAATTTGCTCATTAAAACGAAAAAAGTGCGGTGAATTTCACCGCACTTTTTTATTCATTAAAATTTTTCTTTCCAATAGCCTAACCATTCTTTCAGCAATTGCATGTTGGCATTGATTGCGCCGGCTTGAGGGATAAAATGCATATAATTAAGTCCGTAGCTTTCTGGGGTAACGCCATTTCCTACACTAGCAGGTAGAACAATAAATCCTTCGCGTTCGAATAACAATTTGGCACGTTGCATATGCCATTGATTTGTGACCAAAATAATTTTTTTTATACCTTCTCGTTCAAGCATTTCATAACTGAATTTGGCATTTTGTATGGTATTTAACGCGCGTTCTTCCAACCATTTCGGTTTAATGCCAAAAAAGGTAAATAATTCTTGCCCCATGACTGCCGCTTCAGAATTGCCATTTGGACTGGCACCACTGATTAAAATAGGTAATTCAGTTTCTTTATGTAAATAAGCCGCATAACGCATACGTTCTAGCACTAATCCCGGAACAGTTAAGCTACGGTAAAGTTCTTTGCTATCTCGTAGTCCACCGCCTAGTACGACAATGGCTTGGGCTTGTTGGTAATCTGCAACGGTTAAGTTATCCTCTTTGGTTAGGCTATCATTGAGCCATTGAGCCGTATAGGGAATGCTGACAATGTACAATATGCCAATGCTGAGAAAAGCACTTAAAAACGCCATTTTCTTGCATTTAAATAATAAACATAACAGAGCAAAAATGCCCAAAATAATGACGTTAAAAGGGGGAAGTGCAATCGCACTAAGTAATTTAGTTAATTCAAACATAATCGTCCTTAAAATAGGCTAAAAGTGCGGTTATTATTACGGAAATATTGCACGAACTCAATCACTAAAATACTGTCAAATAATTAGCCAAAATGCTATGATATGGCAATTTTTTAGGAAGGTAAAAATGAACCCAATTCTCGTTGAATTAAAACAAAAATTACAAAAAATTGAACAACTCATTGTTGATAAAAATGACGTGCTATATTTCGATTATCCGCTGCATTTAAATGTGGGAGATTTATTAATTTATGCAGGAACTGAACAATTTTTTAAAGATTATCAGATTAATGTTCGTTTAAGACGTGCATTACAAGCGTTTGATATTGAAGAAGCAAAAAAATATGTAACGGAAAAAACCACGATTCTTTGCCATGGTGGTGGAAATTTTGGTGATCTTTATCCGAGCATTCAAAAAATGCGTGAAGATTTAGTGCAGGCATTTCCAAATAATCGCATTATTTTAATGCCACAAACCGCGCATTTTTCTCATTCTCAAGCTATGCTTGCTTCCGCTGCAATTTTTTCTCAGCATAAGGATCTGCATTTATTTGCCAGAGATACAAAAACCTTTGCGCTTATGCAAGCGAACTTTTCAGTCAATACTTATTTATCACCAGATATGGCGCATCAGCTGTATGGCATTTTGCCACAGAAAAATGTACAACAAAAAACAGGGAAAATCCTTTATTTTTTGCGTAAAGATATTGAAAAAAGTCATATTGAATCTGAAGTGCAGGCGAAATTATCCAGTAATGATGATGTGAAAGATTGGGAAGATATTTTATTACCAAGTGATTTGAAATTTGAATTATGGTGTAGCCGTTTTTCTAAACTTGCTAATAAATTTAAATTACCATTTGTTAAAAATAAAGTTAACGATCTTTGGTATCAGCATGCTTTAAAAGTTATCCAACGTAGCCAAGATATTTTCTTAAACTATGATGAAGTGGTAACAAGCCGTTTGCATGGGCATATTTTTTCTTGCTTATTAGGTCTGCCAAATCAAGTCTGTGATAACTCTTACGGTAAGAATACGGGCTATTATCATCAATGGACGCAAGAGATTAGCTACACAAAATTATATGAAATCTAGTATGCATTTAATTAAATTAATTAGTGTTACTTTGCTAAGTATGGTGCTGACAATGGTCAGTGCCTTTATTCTTGCCCGTTTTTTGTCCGTTGAAGATCGTGGTTTACACCAATTATTTATTACTTCCGTATCCTATGTGGTTACCATTGCAACCGGTGGAGTCGGTTTCGCCTTAGTGTTAAGCATGCGTAATAAGCAATATCAAGGATGGCAAGGCTATTTAGTCGCCTTTTTGATTTTATCTTTAGTTGTTGCTTGTCTTGCCTTAGTTTTATTTGATTTTACCAATTATTCCGTATTGTTTATCGTCAATGTTGTGTTAACTGCTATTGCGACCGTTACTTTAGAAAAAAGTAAAAGCGATCCTGCGTTACGCATTTATCGCAAAATTACCTTGCAACAACCAATTTTGTTGGTCGCCGTTTATGGTATTGCTTATTTAATTTTAAAAGAGCAACCTTTGGTGATTGCGCTCTATTTATTTACCTTGTATAGCTTGGTGCAAGCCTTGTTATGCTTGCATTATTTATACCAAATTCATCGTGGATTTATTCAGCATAACCCAGTTCAACCTATTGATAAAAAATTCTTTTTTACTACTTGGTTTAAACAAAATTTATTACAGCTGTTTGGTGCAACGACCGTTAATTTAGATAAATTTTTGATTACATTATTTATGGGCAACTATGTGCTAGGGCTTTATACGGTCTGTATTGCTTTTGATAGTTTGCTTACCCGTTTTATTAATATGTTGGCGGATTATTATTATTCAGGCTTAATTAATCATTTAAATCGACTCAAAGCGGTATTGGTAATTGTGGTGTTAATGAGTATTTCTGCGGTTATTTTAGTACCGTTATTGGCCGAACTTGTTATCGTCTTTTTCTTTAGTGCGAAATATGCTGAGGTCGCGCCAATTTTAGTTTGGTTTATTATTAATTCGATTTTGGCGGGATTATCTTGGGTGCTATCGCAAAATATGCTATTGCAAGGTAAACAAATCTTATTATTTACTCGTCAATTGATTTCTATTGTGGTGTTTACCCTTTTATTTTATGTGTTTAGAGAACAACAACTTTATGGTGTGGCTTATGCCTTAATTGGCGCGAGTGCAACCCGATTAGTGATTTCAATTATTTATTATTTTAAATATCCGATCACAGATTTATTAAACAAAGAACAAAATTTAGAACAAAAAAGTGCGGTGTAAAATGAGAAAGTTTTTAATTTCCTTAGCAAAAGATGTACAACGTCGAGAGCTATTTTTCTCCCAACCTGATACGGCGGATTTTGAAGTGTTTGATGCCGTCAACACAATGAGTTGGTCAGAGGAACAGCTAGAAAGTTATTTTGATATCGACAGTTTTAAATTAGCTTATGGTCGTGCCGCAACTAAAGGTGAAATCGGTTGTACATACAGTCACTTAGATGTGTATAAGCTGATTATAGAAGATGAAAACATTGGTGAAGACGAATATGCACTTGTTTGTGAAGATGACGCCTTATTTGCCGCAAATTTTCAGCAAAATTTAACCGCACTTTTACACCAAAAGCCAAAGGCCGATATTATTTTAGTTGGTCAGTCAAAAATTGCAGATTTTAATGACAAGGAACTTTGCATTAATTATCCAACCACTTTTAAGTCATTACAAAAAAGTATTGAAGGTACGCCTTATCGCTATGCTTATCCTTATAAAAATTATTTTGCCGGCACCGTTGCTTATCTAATTAAAAAATCGGCTTGTCGCCGTTTTTGGCAGGAAGTGGAACAAAGTTGTTCAGTGTATTGGCTTGCTGATGATTTTATTTTATTTGGTAAAAGATTTGGCTTGGATATTGTTGTTGTACGTCCCTTAATGGTGATTGAGAATCCGGTGTTGGTGAGTAATTTATCGAGCACAAGGGCTGAAAAGAAAAATAATTTAGCTAAAAAACTCATCAAGTTTCCAATGAAGAAAGTCATGGCGATCATGAGAAATTTATCATGTCCAGTTTAATCAGTCTCTTTTACCTTTATGATCCTTGGTTATGGCATATCGTCCGCATGAGTTTGGTGGCGGGCATTTTTGCTACGCTGTTGTTAGGCTATAAATGGTATAAAAAAACATTAAAGCAATTTGTAGTGCCAGTGGATAGCCTTCTGGTAATTTTAGCGTTAATTGCGATTTCTGTTGTTCCTATGTTAATCAATGGCACCCATGAATTGGGTGTGGTTAGCATGTATGTTAAAGCATTGATTTTATTTGTCTTTGGTATTGTTATTTATAATTTGTTTTATCATAAACAAACAGGACAAATGCAGTTCATCAACGATCTCAAAATAGGGGTTGGTGTGCAATCTGCGCTAGGTTTACTTGCCTTAATGGGCATCCCATTATTTATTAGTATTGCGTTGGGAACAAATGCGGATTATTTTCTACCGCGCTTTCAAGGTTCAGAACAGGAATATCGCCTATATAATTTCACTTCTTCGGCGTTTTTCCAACTCAGTGCATTTTATTTAATGCTGTTTCACTTTTTATTAGCCTATGCGCATAAACAACATAATTTAAACCCTGTTTATGTATTTTTATTGCTTTGTATTGGTTTGATTTCGGGCAGAACTTTTTTAGTTTTTTCGGTGGTAAGTTTGGCGTTGTATTTTAAATGGCGTTATTTACCAGCCATTATTGCTTTTGCTGGACTTGTACTATTCCTAGTCATTGTGTATCCAACGAATATCTATGTTGAACATGCCTTAGAACCAGTGATTAATCTTATTCAAGGCGGACAGCGTTTAAGTTCTTCAACGGATACGCTCATGAATAAGCATTTGTTTATGCCTCAGTTAAAGCAATTCATTATGGGCGATGGGCAATATTATGTGAACGGGATTAGCTATTATGGTGGTTCGGATTCAGGCTTTATTCGTCAAGTGTTATATGGTGGCGTCGGTTATATGCTGGCTTGTTTACTTTTTACCGTTTACTTCATCAAACGTATTGCGGATAACTGGTTTAATGGCAGCTGGAAATTTATTTTATCAACGCTATTTTTATTAAGTGTATTGAATGTTAAAGCGGATACCTATGCTTATCCGGGAATTATGTTTATTTTTCTAATGTTTATCTCTTTATTTGGTCATAAAGGGAAACAATTTCTATTTGAGCAAAAATAATGTTTAGTATTATTGTCCCTTCTTATAATCGCAATGCTGAAGTGAATGCATTGCTAGCAAGTTTAGCACAGCAAACGGTGCATAATTTTGAGGTGATTGTCATCGATGATTACTCACCAAATCCCATAAAAATAGACCGCACTTTTGATTTTGATGTCACGCTTATTCGCAACCAAACGAATTTAGGTCCTGCGCAAAGTCGCAATATTGGTGCGGACGCAGCGAAAAATGATTGGCTTTTGTTTTTAGATGATGATGATCGTTTTGCAGATAATAAATGTGAAATTTTAGCTGCAAATATCGCTGAAAATGCACAGTGCAATTTTCTATATCATCCTGCAAAATGTGAAATGGTGAACGAAGGCTTTTTCTATACGACAAGTCCATTTCCACCATCAGAGATAACCTTGGATAATATTTTATTAGCCAATAAAATTGGTGGGATGCCGATGATGTGTATTCAGAAAGCATTTTTCTTTCAATTAGGTGGCTTAGATACTCAATTAAAATCTTTGGAAGATTATGATTTTGCGTTGAAATTAGCCTCTAGTCCTGATTTACATGCCATATTAGTGGCTGAGCCATTAAGTATTTGTGCATTTCATACCAAACGTTCTAGCGTATCAACGAATACGACTAATACAGAACAGGCAATAAAAATTATTGCGGAACGCTACGTGACGACGTCACAACAAAAGCACAATTTTGCCATTAATTCTTTGTATATGTTAGCTTATCCCAATGCGATGAACCTTTCTCGTAAAGCGGCAAGCTATTATTTTAAGATGTTTAAATTAAGCCATAATGTGAAGCATTTAATTATTGCCATTGTGAGCTTTATTTCTCCAAGTTTAGCCATTAATTTAAAACGGTTCGTATAATGAAATTTTCAGTATTAATGTCCTTATATATTAAGGAAAAGCCTGCTTTTTTAGCAGAAAGTTTGCAAAGCCTCGTTGAGCAAACATATCCAGCGGATGAAATTGTCATTGTGTTAGATGGTCCAATTACCGCTGAATTAGAAAATGTATTAGCGGAGTTTGCGCCCAAATTACCATTAAAATTAGTGCCTTTAGCGCAAAATATGGGATTAGGAAAAGCGCTAAATGAAGGCATTAAACAGGCAAGCAATGAATGGCTATTTAGAATGGATACCGATGATATTTGCTATCCTCAGCGTTTTGAAAAGCAAGTTGAATTTATTCAAAACAATCCAGATGTTGTTTTGTTTAGTACGCAAATAGCGGAGTTTGATGAAGATCCAAATCAAATTATAGCGATTCGAGAAGTGCCAGTGGGCTACGAAAATATTGTGAACTTCAATCGCTTGCGTTCGCCATTTAATCACATGACGGTAGCTTATAAAAAATCAGTGTTAGAAGAGGTTGGCGGTTATCAGCACCATTTATTTTTAGAAGATTATAATTTATGGAATCGTATTATTGCTAAAGGCTATAAAGTAGGCAATTTATCTGAGGTGCTACTTTATGCAAGAACGGCTGGAAATGCGATGTTTAGTCGTCGTAGAGGATTGATCTACGCAAAAAGTGAATGGAAACTTTATCAGTTGAAACAACAGCTTGGAATTCAAAATGGGTTGTCTGGATTCGCTACATTTTTACTGCGTACTTTACCCAGATTAATGCCTGTTTGGCTTGTAAAATTAATTTATAAATTTGTTCGTAAATAGGAAAGCTTAATGAAAACTTTATTAAAATCCACCGCACTGTGTCTTGGTTTCGCATTGGTAGGCTGTTCTTCTCAGACAACAAATCATGGATCATTATCGCCATTGGCCGAAAACGCGGTGTATAACAAAGACCGTAATCTCAGCCATTTTAATGATTATGTGCAATTTTTGAAACGTAAAGCGGCAGGTCAGGGCGTTTCAGCTAAAACATTAAATGCACAGCAGAATATTCGTTACATAGAAAGTGCGGTGCGTTTAGATCAAAAACAAGCGGGTAATGCGGCGAGACGAAAAAATCAGCCTCCATTGCCACCTAATCCAAATGGTGCAACGAATTACATTAATAAGCATTTAACACAAGGCAAAGTGAATAAAGCAGAAGAAAATTATTGGGATGTCCGCACTCAGTTGCAAAAAGCCAGTAAGCAATATGGCGTACAGCAAGAGTTTATCTTAGCTTTATGGGGAATGGAGAGTAGTTTTGGTTATTACCAAGGTAACTACGATGTGTTATCTGTACTCGCCACATTAGCCTTTGATGGTCGTCGTGAAAAATTATTCAGTAAAGAATTTATTAATGCGATGAAAATGCTCGATCAAGGTCATTTAGATCGTGCGAAAATGTTAGGCTCATGGGCAGGAGCCATGGGGCAAACGCAATTTATGCCAACATCTTATTTAAATTATGCGGCAGATGGTGATGGAGATGGTCGCAAGGATATTTGGCGCAATGAATATGATGTTTTTGCGTCCATCGCTAACTATTTGCATACAGTGGGTTGGAATGACAATTTACCTTGGGGCGTTGAAGTCGTTTTAAATCAACCGCTTGATTTATCCATGGCAGGAACTGAGAAAAATAAAGCACGCTCATTGGCTTATTGGCAATCTCAGGGCGTGATGTTAAAAAATGGCAATGAAGCGCAAAAATTAAATGCATTATCCAATGCTGATTTGTGGCTTGTTCGTCCAGATAAAGAGGTTGGACGCGCATTTTTAGTTTCTAACAACTACCGCACAATCCTAGATTGGAATCGTTCTAATTATTATGCGTTAAGTGTCGGAATGTTTGCTGATCGTATTAAGCAAGCGTTGTCATTGCAGTAATAATCAAAATTAGATTTCATCTTTATAAATAATTTAGGCATAGTAAAAACTATGCCTAAATTTTTAATATCAAGTAATTATTCCACTTTAACAATCCAACCTTCTGGCGCAGGTTTATCGCCAAATTGGATGCCCACAAGTTCATCGTAAAGTTGACGAGTTACAGGCCCCACCTCTGTTTCTGAGTAGAAAACATGTAATTTATCATTATATTGAATACCACCAATTGGCGTGACCACCGCTGCTGTACCGCAAGCGCCAGCTTCAGCGAAATTATCTAATTCATCAATATACACATCACCTTCAATGGCTTCCATTCCAAAACGTTCTTTAGCTAAATAGAGAAGTGAATATTTAGTAATACTTTCTAAAATAGAAGGCGATTTTGGCGTGATAAATTTATTATCTTTAGTGATACCAAAAAAGTTGGCTGAACCTACTTCTTCAATTTTAGTATGAGTAGTTGGATCTAAATAAATACAATCTGCAAAGCCTTGTGCTTTTGCCTGTTTACCTGGATACAAACTTGCTGCATAGTTACCACCGACTTTCGCGGCACCTGTACCTTGTGGCGCGGCGCGATCATAATGAGAAACCATGAAATTGGTTGGTTTTAAGCCACCTTTAAAATAAGCACCAACAGGGCAAACAAAAATAGAGAAGATATATTCCGGCGCAGGACTTACTCCAACATTGTCACCCACACCAATGACAAAAGGACGCAAATAAAGGGTAGCGCCAGAACCATAAGGACCCACCCATTCTTCATTGGCTTTAACCACTTGTTTACACGCATCGATAAACATTTCTACTGGAATTTCAGGCATTAATAAACGGCGACAGCTACGTTGCAGGCGTTTACCATTTTCATCTGGACGGAATAAATTAATTGAACCATCTTTAGTACGATAAGCTTTTAAACCTTCAAAACATTGTTGACCATAATGTAATGCAGTAGAACCTTCGCTAATATGTAAAACATTATCAGTGACTAATTCGCCTTTCTGCCATTCACCATTTTTCCAATAGGCTAAATAACGATAATCTGTTTTAATATAATTAAATCCAAGGTTATGCCAATCAAGATCTTTCATAGATATATCCTTTAAGTTGTCATTTGCAAAGCTGTTAAGATTTGATAAATCTACACCATTATCATAGGCTTGAAAACAATTATTTGAGATTTTGCGAGCGGAAGTGTAAAATTTTAACATAAAAAAACACCGCACTTTTGTGCGGTGTTGTATCCCTAAAAACAGGGTAAAATATACAGGAAGTTAATGAATTTCTAATTAGCTACTAGAAATTCAGTTCGGTTGCCCGAACAATATGCAAACACAACATAATACTTAACTAAAAGTCGGAACTCTTAATCAATTAAGGAATTACCAATCATTAAGTATGGCGGTAGTATAGGGATTAGATTGAAGTCAGACAAATGAGAAATTTTTATCTGATGGATAAAAAAAACTAATCCTTTCCGAATATAAATTATTATTACAAAAATTAAGATTAGAGAGAAAACTATGTTTAAACGTTTGCCTCCCCTGAATTCACTGAAAGCGTTTGAAAGTGCTGCAACCCACTTAAGTTTTACTAAAGCAGCGGATGAGCTCTTTGTGACCCAAGCTGCAGTGAGCCATCAAATAAAACTGTTAGAAGATTTTTTAGGCATATCGCTCTTTATTCGAAAAAATAGAACCTTAGAATTAACCGATAAAGGCAGAATTTATTACAACGAAATTTCCGCTATTTTGCATAAATTAGCGATGGTTACCGAAGATTTAGTTTCTACGGGCAAGTCTTATCTTAATATTAGCGTCCCTCAAACCTTTGCGATTCAATGGCTTGTTCCTCGTCTTATGTACTTTAATCAGCAACATCCTGATATTGAAGTTCGAATACGTGCCACCGAGCAAGACGAAGGATTATTAAATAAAGATATTGATGTGGCTATTTATTATGGCTACGGAAACTGGGATAATCTGCAAGTCGAGTTATTAGCAAATGCCAATCTGGTGATGTTGGCATCGCCAAAGTTATTAGCTGAAATGCCAGTGAATTCGCCAGAAGATTTGCAATTGCATAAACTCATTCATATTCATACCAGAGAAAACTGGCAGATGATGTCCCATCATTTGAATATCGATTTACCCAATGTGCAGCAAGGCGCGTTATTTAGTCATACATTTATGGCATTACAAACCGCGGTTTATGGGCAAGGTCTTGTGATTGCGAATCAAATGTTAGCGCAACAAGAAATTGATCGGGGCAATTTGCAAATTGTGTGGCCAACTTCATTATTAGATCCAAAATCTTTTTATGTGGTAAATAGCCAAACAAGGCATAATGAAAAAATTATTCAAACATTTCGTGATTGGATCGTGCAAGAAATACATAAGGAAAATTAATGGGAAACCGCTTTTTATCTTTAGCCGCTTTAAGTGGCTTTATTGTCGTGGCCTTTGGTGCCTTTGCCAGCCATGCATTACAAAAACAATTTGACATGCAACAATTAGTTTGGCTTGAAACTGGTTGGAAATATCATGCTTTTCATACTATTGCATTATTGGTATTAGGTTTTTATCTGTCAGCAACAACACACCAACCTCAGCCAAAATGCCGTAAAAGTGCGGTGAATATTATTGGATTTTCTTGGACAATAGGCATTGTTGCCTTTAGTTTTTCTCTTTATGCCATGGCAGTATTCAATACCAAATCTATGGCGATGATTGTGCCAATGGGCGGTATTGCATTTTTAGTGGGATGGGCAACCTTATTTTATGTTGCTTTGCGTTCAAGTGTAGCGAAAAAGGGAAATGAAATTGAATAAATTAGCCTTATATTGTCGTGCTGGCTTTGAAAAAGAAGTGGCCGTAGAAATGACTGACAAAGCTGCTGAACGTGGTGTATTTGGTTTTGCGCGTTTACAGGAAAATAGTGGCTATGTGATTTTTGAATGTTACCAAACGGGTGAAGCCGATCGTTTAGCGCGTGAGATTCCCTTTCAACAACTGATTTTCGTCCGCCAGATGATAGTAGTCTCTGATTTATTGGATGAGCTTAACCCAGAAGATCGCATTAGTCCTATTATTGAAAAATATCAACAAATTGCACCGCACTTTGCTTCGCAATTAACGCATAGCGCAGATATTTTGGTGGAAACTGCGGATACCAATGAAGCAAAATCGCTGTCCACCTTTTGTCGTAAATTTACGGTGCCGTTGCGCCAAGCGTTGAAAAAACAAGGCTGGTTGCAAGGTAAATCCAGTAAAAAAGGAATTACATTGCATTGTTTATTTACTGCCTCTCATGCTTGCTATGTTGGTTATTCTTACAATCACAATCATTCGACTCATTTTATGGGTATTCCTCGCTTGAAATTCCCTGCTGATGCGCCGAGCCGCTCAACGTTAAAATTAGAAGAAGCAATTTTAACCTTTGTACCAAGAGAAGATGAAACTAAGCGTTTAAATGAAAATATGATTGGTGTTGATTTGGGCGCTTGCCCAGGCGGTTGGACATATCAATTGGTGCGTCGTGGTTTGTTTGTGTATGCAGTGGATCATGGCAAAATGGCGGCTAGCTTGCATGATACTGGACGTATTGAACATTGTTCAGAAGATGGTTTTAAATTTCAACCACCTAAGCGTAAGAAAATCGATTGGCTTGTATGCGATATGGTGGAAAAACCAAGTCGTATTGCGGATTTGATCGGAAAATGGTTGCTGAATGGTTGGTGTAGAGAAACCATTTTTAACTTGAAATTACCTATGAAAAAACGTTATCAAGAAGTACAGCAATGCTTACAACAATTGTCGGATAAATTGAGGTCACAAGGGTTGGCATTTCAGCTACAAGCGAAGCATTTATATCATGATCGTGAAGAAATCACAGTGCATATTCAACTGAAAAGCGCGGTGTGATTTTTAGGAGTTTTAATGAAAATTGCGTTGGGAATTGAGTATAACGGCAAAAATTATTTTGGTTGGCAGCGACAAGATAAAGTCTTAAGTGTACAAGAAGAATTGGAAAAAGCTTTGTCATTTGTGGCGAATGAGCCAATTGAAGTTTTTTGTGCAGGGCGTACAGATAGTGGCGTTCATGGTACTGGACAAGTGGTGCATTTTGAAACCAATGTTATTCGTCCAGATAAAGCTTGGGCATTTGGTACCAATGCTAATTTGCCCGATGACATTGCAGTCAAATGGGCAAAGCCTGTACCTGATGATTTTCATGCTCGTTTTAGTGCAAAAGCTCGTCGTTATCGTTATATTTTATATAGCCACAAATTGCGTTCTGCCATTTTGCCTTATGGTGTTACACATACGCATTTGGCGTTAGATCATCAATTAATGCATCAAGCTGGACAAGCATTGTTGGGGGAGCATGATTTTTCTTCGTTCCGCGCGGCACAATGTCAATCCAATACACCTTGGCGCAATGTTCATCATCTGAATGTGTATCGTCAAGGAGATTATATTATCGTAGATATTCAAGCTAATGCCTTTGTGCATCATATGGTGCGCAACATTGTGGGCAGTTTGATGGAGGTGGGAGCAGGTCGTCAGCCGGTGGAATGGATGTCTTGGTTATTATCACAAAAAGACCGCACTTTAGCAGCGCCGACGGCAAAACCTGAGGGATTATATTTAGTGGATGTGATTTATCCACCTCAATTTGACTTGCCTAAAACAGCGTTAGGGCCTTTGTTTTTACCTCAACAGTTATAAAAAAGACCGCAAAAGTGCGGTCTATTTTTTATGAGTTTTTATTCTTCAGTTTGATAAGTTAAAGGATATAAATCTAATTTTGCCATTAGCAACTGATCATGATCTTCTTCTGGGTTTTCGGTAGTTAATAATTTGTCGCCATAGAAAATCGAATTGGCACCAGCCATAAAGCAGAGCGCTTGCATCGCTTCAGGCATATCGCTACGACCAGCAGAGAGACGTACAAAACTATTTGGCATAGTAATACGTGCTACAGCAATAGTGCGTACAAATTCCGTCCAGTCCAAATCTTCTGCATTTTCTAGCGGTGTGCCTTCCACTTTGATAAGTTGGTTGATTGGCACGCTTTCTGGTTGCGGATCTAAGTTAGCCAAGCTAGCAATTAACCCAGCTCGTTCAGGACGGGTCTCATTCATGCCCACGATACCACCACAGCAGACCTTTAATCCAGCATTACGCACTTTTCCAAGCGTATCCATGCGATCTTCATGATTACGAGTATGAATAATTTTGTTATAGCGTTCAGGATCTGTATCAAGGTTATGATTATAATAATCTAGCCCTGCGTCTTTTAAGCTTTCAGCCATACCTTCTTCTAATAAACCAAAGGTACCACAGGTTTCTAGTCCTAATTCTTTCACCGCACTGATAATTTTAGAAACGGTATCAATATCTTTCGGCTTTGGACCTCGCCAAGCAGCGCCCATACAAAAACGGCTTGCGCCACGCGATTTTGCAATACGCGCTTTTTCCACGATTTCTTCAACATCTAACATGGTTTGTCGTTCTAAGCCCGTATCATAGCGAGCTGATTGTGGGCAATATTCACAATCTTCAGGGCAACCGCCCGTTTTAATTGAAAGCAGGGTAGAGAGTTGAATTTCTTGTGGGTTGAAATGTTGGCGATGAACTTGTGCTGCTTTAAACACCAATTCCATAAATGGCATTTCAAATAATTCTTCCACTTGGCATTTGCGCCAATATTGTGCAGTTGGATGTGGGGTGAGCTCGTTTTTACCTTTTAAACGCAGATTGTAAGTCGTCATGTCATCTCCTTTTCTATGAACAACTTAAGAAAGAAGTTCGATTTTACTCATAGTATGAATATTGGTCAAATAGCGAAAGCTTTTTTAAAGGCTAAATAATAGATGAAAAACGCATTAAAAATAAACCGCACTTTTACAAAATAATTCTGATCAGATCTCATACTTTTCACAATAAAAAGATACTAAAAAGGCAAAAATTGTGGTTAAATAGGCAAGATTTTTATTTAGCAAATTTAAGGTTAAATATGAGCTGGATTGATAAAATTTTTAGTAAATCACCTTCATCTTCTTCAAGTAAGAAATCAAATGTACCTGAAGGTGTATGGACAAAATGTACTTCATGTGAGCAGGTTTTATATCGTGATGAATTAAAACGTCATTTGGAAGTTTGTCCAAAATGTGGTCATCATATGCGTATTGATGCACGTGAACGTTTAGAAGCGTTGTTGGATAAAGACAGCATTGTAGAAATTGCTGCTGATCTTGAGCCAAAAGATATTTTAAAATTCAAAGATTTGAAAAAATATAAAGATCGCCTTACAGCAGCACAAAAAGAAACAGGCGAAAAAGACGCATTAATTACCGTTTCTGGTACCTTGTATGGTATGCCAATTGTTGCCGCAGCCTCTAATTTCAGCTTTATGGGCGGTTCAATGGGCTCTGTTGTAGGTGCGAAATTTGTTAAAGCAGCAGAAGAAGCCTTAGAAAAAAATTGTCCTTTTGTTTGCTTTTCTGCAAGTGGTGGGGCTCGTATGCAAGAAGCCTTATTCTCATTAATGCAAATGGCGAAAACTAGTGCAGTATTAGCGAAAATGAAAGAAAAAGGTGTGCCTTTTATTTCTGTGCTAACAGATCCAACTTTAGGCGGTGTTTCTGCAAGTTTTGCAATGCTAGGTGATATCAATATTGCAGAACCAAAAGCATTGATCGGTTTTGCTGGTCCTCGCGTAATTGAACAAACAGTACGTGAAAAATTGCCTGAAGGTTTCCAACGCGCTGAGTTTTTATTAGAGCATGGTGCGATTGATATGATTGTAAAACGCTCAGAAATGCGTGAAAAATTAGCAAGCGTATTAAGTAAATTAATGCATTTACCTTCGCCGTTTGTTGAACCCGAATTACTTTTGGAAGATAAAAGCGAAGCATAAATAAACACAGGATAAACTGATGTTACATAATGTAAAAGCCATTTCGCCAACGCTGAATTCAAGCCTAGACGAATGGCTTTCTTATTTAGAAAATAGTCATTTTAAAGCAATTGATTTAGGCTTAGAACGGATTAAATCTGTTGCGCAAGCGTTGGATTTGTCACATCCAGCACCTTATGTTATTACAGTTGGTGGCACCAATGGCAAAGGCACAACTTGTCGTTTGTTGGAAACCATTTTATTAAATGCGGGTTTAAAAGTCGGCGTTTATTCTTCTCCGCATTTGTTACGTTATAACGAAAGAGTGCGAATTCAAAATCAAGAGCTTGATGATCAACAACATATTCAATCTTTTGATTTTATTGAGAAAAATAAAACCCAATCCCTCACTTATTTTGAATTTAGTACCTTGTCTGCATTGCATTTGTTTAAACAAGCCAATTTGGATGTGGTCATTTTAGAAGTGGGATTAGGTGGTCGTCTGGATGCAACCAATATTGTTGATAGCCATTTAGCTGTCATTACCAGTATTGATATTGATCACGTTGATTTTTTAGGCGATAGCAGAGAACAAATTGGCTACGAAAAAGCGGGGATTTTTCGTGCGAATTGCCCTGTGGTGATTGGCGAACCCGATGTACCAAAATCAATGACCGATCATGCAAATTCATTAAATTGTTCTGTTTTCTGCCGTAATCAACATTGGCAATTTGAAACTTCTGAGCAATCTTGGTGTTGGCAAAGTGAAAAAGTGCGGTTAGAAAATTTACCGTTTTGCCAAATTCCGTTAGCTAATGCCGCTACCGCTTTAGCAGCAATTCAATGCTTACCTTTTGCGATTTCAACGGATCTGATCAAACAATCCTTACAACAAGTAGAATTGGTTGGTCGTTTTCAACGCATTAAACCTGAAGCGCTTAATCCAATTGCAAAATTAGCGCAGAAAAATTTGGCTGATTTACCACAAGTGATTATTGATGTGGGGCATAATCCACATGCAGCACGTTATTTAGCAGAAAAATTAACCGCACTTAAAACAGAAATCAAGGGCAAAATCATTGCTGTATGCGGTATTTTGAAAGATAAGGATGCGCAAGGTGTGATTGCCCCATTATTGCCTGTGATTGATCATTGGTATTCTGTGGGTTTAACAGGATATCGTGGACAAACAGGGGAAGAATTGTTACAAAAATTGCAACATTATGCACAACTTGAAGGAAAGACACTATCGGCGCAAGCGGCAGAATCTGTCTTATTAGGTGTAAAAAATGCGGTGCAAAATAGCACAAAAAATGATTTACTACTTGTGTTTGGCTCTTTTTATACCGTTGGGGAATTTTTGCAAATTTAGCGATAATAAAAAAGGGCGATTGCCCTTTTTTAAATTAAATGTGTTGCATCGTTCACCTTTTCAACAATAAATCGTGATTCATTTTCATCTTGATGATAATGCACCACTGAAATTGAGGTGTTTTTTAACGACGCACAATATTTTTTTTCTCGGTGAGTTTGCCAAGTTGCACCCTGTAATAATGCGATTAACAAGCGTAATGTATGCCCATGTGATACCACTAGAATATTGCCTTCATGGTGAATTTTGATGATATCTTGTAATGCACTATAAGCACGTTCCGCCAATTGTTGCCAAGTTTCACCGCCATTGCAAAGTGCTTTGTAATTAGCGGGTTCGTTCAGCATTTGTTGAAATTCTTCTAGCTGTTTAATTTGGGTAACATCTTGACCTTCCCAACTACCGAAATGGTGTTCATTTAATCCTTTGTGTTGAAATAATGGAATGGGGCGTTGTGCTAAGATATGTTGTGCGGTATCGATGGTGCGTTGTAAACAGCTTGAATAGGCAGCAACGAATGGAATATGGGATAAGGCGACGCCAGTTTTTATTGCACCTTGAACACCTTCTTCTGTGAGGTCGGAATTGCCTGAACCCTGTACTAAACCTTGTTCATTCCAAAGGGTGCGTCCATGGCGAATAAAATAAAAGGTTAATGCTTTTTTCATTATAGGCTTCCTTAACATAAAAAGGGGGTAAATTTATGATTGAAATTATATATCAACATTCAGATTTTATCATTATTAATAAACCCGCAGGGTTATCCGTTCATAAAGATGATGGGCAGAAAGGTTTAACTCAACTGGTTGCGGAGCAATTACAATTACCACAGGTTTGGCTAGTTCATCGCTTAGATAAAGCCACATCGGGTTTGTTAATTTTAGCCTTAAATGCACAAAGTGCTGCAAATTTTGGTGTGATGTTTGAACAACATCAAATTAAGAAAACCTATTTGGCATTATCCATGCAAAAACCAAAAAAGAAGCAAGGATTGATTATTGGTGATATGGAAAAATCCCGACGTGGAGCATGGAAACTTTGTCAAAGCCGAGAAAATCCAGCGATTACACGATTTTATTCCATAAGTTGCGAACCGAATCTACGTTTATTTGTGTTAAAACCACAAACAGGTAAAACGCACCAATTAAGAGTGGCAATGAAAAGTTTAGGCAGTCCAATTTTAGGTGATGCGCTTTATGGCGGAAATGTTGAAAATATTGACCGCACTTATTTGCATGCTTATGCCTTAACATTTAATTATCGTAATGAACCATTACATATCATTTGTCCTGCAAAGTGCGGTGAATTTTTTAATAAAAATACGGTACAGCAACAAATTGAGCAGTTAGATTTAAATCACTGAATTTTTAGCAAAAAAGAGTTGAAAATTTCAGCTAATCACTTATGATTTGAATGTGGAAAATCCTTTCCATACTACACAAACTTAATAAGGAAAAACAAAATGGCATTAGGTTGGTATGAATTAAAATTAGCAAATGACGGACAATTTATGTTCAATTTGAAAGCAGCAAACAGTCAAGTGATCTTGACGAGCGAACTATACAAAAGTCGTGCAGCTGCGGAAAATGGCATTGCTTCTGTACAAAAAAATGGCGTAGATGAAAGCAATTTTGAATTTAGAATGACAAAAAGCGATCAGCCGTATTTCATTTTAAAAGCAAAAAATCATCAAGAAATTGGTCGTAGCCAATATTATTCTTCACAAGAAGCAGCGAAAAAAGGTGTTCAGTCTGTAATGAACAACGCTGCAACAACAGAGATTAAAGATTTAACTGCAGAATAATTCAAGTAAAGCCATTCATTTGAATGGCTTTTCTTTTAACTCTCCAATCATTTCATTAATTGCATTACATAAACGATCTCTATCGTGACGATAAATCACATCGTCAGCATTTAATTTTCGAGCCAACACATTGATATGGGATAAATTTGCTTCCTGAGCCAGCTCTGGCGGTGTAATCACGCCATGAATAATAGGTTTACCAATTAGGCGATGAACCCAATCAATACGATCTTTAAGAGATAAGCGGGCGGCAGGGCTATGCTCAATTCCTAAATTATCAATAAAAATTATTTTTGCTGCGGTGATTTGTAGTGCATTGATAATTTCGGGTAAAAGAAGCGTTGGCATAATACTAGTAAGAAAACTGCCAGGACCTAATAAAATGACTTCTGCTTGTAAAATCGCATTGACAGCTTCGGCTGAAGCG
Organism: Reella acinonychis; assembly: GCF_052384575.1. GTDB lineage: Bacteria > Pseudomonadota > Gammaproteobacteria > Enterobacterales > Pasteurellaceae > JBQSUQ01. Next base: position 338,200 of record NZ_JBQSUQ010000004.1, read on the forward strand.
GGAACCTGAGGTGATAAAAATAAAGATTGCGGTACTTCATTTAGGTTATCGATTGCCACTTCGCCAAGAATTTGCTCGCCAGAATGAAGCGTAGCACCTAAATGAACGGGCTGATCGGACATTGGCAATAAATAAGATTTAACGCGTAGGAAATTACGAATAAGATTAATGGCTTCAGTTGGGCGGATATGCATATCTTCTAAAGCTTTTAAGATTAAATTACCCAAATTATGTCCTGCGAGTTCGCCGGTACCGCCAAAACGATATTCAAAAACAGAAGAAGCAGTGGTTGGATTCGCGATAATTTGATTCAGGCAATTGCGTAAATCCCCCCAAGCAATGCCGCCATGAGCATCACGAATTCTGCCAGTTGAACCACCATTATCAGTAGTGGCAACAATGCCTGTTAATTTTTCTTTAAGGAAACTAAGTGATGACATTATGCGTCCCAATCCATGTCCTCCACCAATGGCGACAATATGTTGGAGCTGCTGTAAATGTGGGTGTTGCTGTTCTGTCATTCATTCGTCCTTCTGAAAAGTGCGGTGATAATTTACCATTTTTTACTCATTTCAAAAAACACTATTTTTTATTTAGATGGTTATATATTTTTTTATACAAAACTAAATCAAAAAAAGATGAGATTTATACCACAATCCAGTGAATTTCAGGCTTTTATATTGTACTTATAGTTTAACTCTTTTAGAATAAAACCAATTTTAGTACCGAGCTTGTGTGCCTAAGTTCTATGAGAATAGGGCAGCAATGCCAGCAATGAAATCTATTGCTCAGGGATATGTTGGAAACAATCTATCCTATTTATTTATAAAGGTATCTTATGCAAACTATTCCAATTCGACATTTGGACAATCGATTAGTCGATCCTTTTCAACGTGAATATTATTATTTGCGTTTATCTATTACAGATGTGTGCAATTTTCGTTGCAACTATTGTTTACCTAATGGTTATCAACCCAATCCAGAACGAGATAAATTTCTTTCTTTAGATGAAATCCGCCGCGTAGTGCAAGCTTTTGCTGCCATGGGAACGGAGAAAGTTCGGATTACGGGCGGAGAGCCGACGTTACGCAAAGATTTTATCGAAATTGTTGAAAATATCACCGCACTTAATCAAATTCGTAACATTGCGTTGACTACCAATGGCTATCGCATGGCTAAAGATGTGGATGCGTGGCAAAAAGCAGGTATTACTTCAATTAATGTCAGCGTTGATAGTCTTGACCCTCGCCAATTTTACAGTATTACTGGCGAAAATAAATTTCATGATGTAATGAAAGGTATCGATCGTGCTTTTGAAATTGGTTATAAAAAAATCAAAGTCAATTCAGTATTGATGAAAGATTTAAACCATCATGAATTTGATCAGTTTTTAGCTTGGGTAAAAGACCGACCTATCCAAATGCGATTTATTGAATTAATGCAAACGGGTGAAATGAACCATTTCTTTGAAAAATATCATCTTTCTGGGCAAATTCTGGCAGATAAATTAATTAAACAAGGTTGGCAATTATTGCCAAAAGCGCGTTCTGATGGGCCAGCAAAAGTCTTTGCTCATCCTGATTATCAAGGTGAAATTGGTTTGATCATGCCTTATGAAAAGAATTTCTGTGCAAGCTGTAACAGATTACGGGTTTCCGCCAAAGGCAAATTACACCTTTGTTTATTTGGTGAAGAGGGCATTGATTTGCGTGATTTGTTACAAAATGATCAACAGCAACCTCTTTTGCAAGCAAAAATTTTCTCTGCGTTACAGGGTAAGCGTGAACACCATTTCTTGCACCAGGGTGATAGCGGTATTCGAACAAATTTAGCCACCATTGGCGGATAAAAGGAAAATTATGACAGAATTTACACATATTAATCATAATGGCGAAGCCAATATGGTGGATGTTTCAGGAAAACAAGATACGGTGAGAGAAGCGCGTGCAGAAGTTTATGTGACAATGTCACCAGAAACATTAGCGTTGATTATGTCGGGCAATCATCACAAAGGAGATGTATTTGCCACCGCTCGTATTGCAGGAATTCAAGCAGCAAAACGTACTTGGGAACTTATCCCATTATGCCATCCTTTGTTATTATCCAAAGTCGAGGTAAATTTAACCGCACTTCCTGAAAGTAATCAGGTGAGAATTGAAAGTCTGTGCAAATTAACGGGCAAAACTGGGGTAGAAATGGAAGCTTTAACTGCCGCAAGCGTAGCCGCATTGACTATTTACGATATGTGTAAAGCGGTACAGAAAGATATGATTATTTCTGGCTTACGTTTGTTGGAAAAGTGCGGTGGAAAATCAGGAAATTTTATTGCTAAATAACGCAGCGAAATAAGAGACGAAATCATGTTGAATATATTATTTTTTGCCCAAACAAGAGAGTTGATTGGCGTAGAGAAAATGACGCTAGAAGCGGATTTCCAAACCGCAGATCAAGTACGTGCGCATTTAGCACAGCAAGGCGATAAATGGGCATTGGCATTGCAAAAAGACAAATTATTGGTCGCAATTAATCAAACCCTATTACCTCTTGAAAGCGCGGTGAAATCTGGCGATGAAATTGCCTTTTTCCCACCTGTAACGGGAGGCTAAATGCAAGATATTCAAATTTGTGTGCAACAAGCACCTTTTGATCAAAATAAAATCTATCATTGGCTTTCTGAACAACATTCTGTTGGTGCGACCACCATTTTTGTGGGTAAAGTGCGAGATTTAAATTTGGGCGATACGGTGTCCAGTTTATTTTTAGAACATTATCCTGCCATGACAGAAAAAGCCCTCACCGAAATTGTGATGGAAGCCAAACAACGCTGGGATATCCAACGAGTTGCCGTTATCCATCGTATTGGTTTATTGCAAACGGGTGATGAAATCGTATTAGTGGGCGTCAGTTCTGCACATCGAGGCGATGCCTATGCTGCCAATGAATTTATTATGGATTATCTTAAAACCAAGGCGCCATTTTGGAAAAAAGAGCAAACCAACCATGGCGAACGCTGGATAGAAGGTCGTGAAAGCGATCAACAAGCCGCACAAAAATGGTAAAAGAAAGGCTAGGTATTTCCTAGCCTTATTCATAACCATGTCATTTTTCCCATTCAAACTCCAATAATATTGCCAGTTTTGTCTATGGCTTTAGCAGCGTTTTGGATAAAACTTCACAAAAATACACCGCACTTTTACTTAAAACACAGTATAATAGCCCGACGAAATATAGAATAAGAGAACAGTATGAAATTTATATCTTTTAATATCAATGGATTAAGAGCAAGACCTCATCAGTTAGAAGCGATTATTGAAAAATACCAACCTGATGTATTAGGTCTGCAAGAAATTAAAGTTGCCGATGAGCAATTTCCTTATGAATTAGTGGAGCATTTGGGTTATCACATTTATCATCATGGGCAAAAAGGGCATTATGGTGTGGCATTGTTATGCAAACAAGAGCCTGTAGCGATTCGTAAAGGTTTTCCTACCGATGATGCAGATGCGCAAAAACGCATTATTATGGCGGATTTAGAAACAAAGTTTGGTTTATTGACGGTGATTAATGGTTATTTTCCGCAAGGAGAAGCGCGTAACCATGAAACGAAATTTCCAGCTAAGCAAAAATTCTATGCAGATTTACAACAATATTTAGAACAAGACCATACAAAAGAAAATCCTATTCTCATTATGGGTGATATGAACATTAGTCCAACAGACTTAGATATTGGTATTGGCGAAGAAAACCGCAAACGTTGGTTGCGTACTGGCAAATGTTCCTTCTTGCCAGAAGAACGTGAATGGTATCAACGTTTGTATGATTATGGTCTAGCAGATACTTTCCGCCATTTAAATCCTACAGTAAATGATCAATTTTCGTGGTTCGATTATCGCTCAAAAGGCTTTGATGATAACCGCGGTTTACGCATTGATCATATTTTGGCAAATCAACATTTGCTTGAGCGTTGTGTTAACACAGGGATTGCATTGGATATTCGCGCGATGGATAAGCCGTCTGATCACGCACCAATTTGGGCTGAATTTAAATAAAATAGGGATATTATGGATCTACAACGAGATATCAATGAAGCGTGGAAATCGTACCGTACTTGGTTAAATGAGAAGCCTGCGATTGTTTCCGTTAATATGCGATTAATAGAGAAATTAATGGACAAGCAGCCGGATGAATATGTGCAAATTGCTTACGTTTATCGCAATTATGAAGCGGATGAAAAAGGTTTGCCCGAAGACGATTGTTGTAGTGATGTGTTTAGCCACCTTATGAAAACCATTGCTCAAATGCAAGCGTTACCAAATGTGTTGTACGCAGGACATGTGCTATCGGGCGGACGTAGTCAAATTTTCCTCTATTTCAATGATAAAGCTGATTTTTTAGAAGCATTAGAACAAGTAGAGTATGATGAATTGGTTATTCAACAAGATACAAATTGGGATACCTATTTTGAATTTTTGATGCCAAGTCCATTGGAAGAAAAATTCAGCCAAACGGAAGAAACCTTAAGTATTTTATCTCGTGAAGGTATTGATTTATCTGCGACTCACACAATTGAACACCGTTTCCATTTTGTCGAAAAAGAAGATATTGAACGTTTTGTGGAAAAATGTGCTTTATCGGAAGTACGTTTCGATACCTTAAAATATACGGAAGATCCAGTTCAAATTTTTGATGACATAGTAGAAATGGAAAATGTCTATTTGGTCAAAGTTCAGCAAGAAATGGCATTTAATTCAAAGGAAATTTTTAGTGTTGTTGAATTTTTTGAACAAATGGCAGAGGAGTTTTCAGCACAATACTTAGGCTGGGAATTTGATTATTCGGCGCATAAAGGCAAATACTTGAATTAAGATGGGCGAGGAAACTCGCCCAAAACTTTTCTTTTTTTCACCGCGCTTTTACGGTCTTTTTGATTGTAAAATGGTTGCTCTGTCTTCATTCCATTCTAATTCAGCGATAGTGGCAGGTAAAAATGACACATTATTTTTACCGCATAATTCTAAAATAATGTCACTGACTAGGGGTAAATGCGAAATAAGTAAAAGCTGTTTTACCCCTTCCGCGCGTAATACATTTAAATAAGATGCAACGACTTCTGCGCTGCCATATGGCGTAATGCCATCCCAAGTTTCCATTTTATGCGTTAATTGTTGTTCAAAAACCTGATTGACCAGAGCAAAGGTTTGTTGTGCACGAACAAAAGGGCTCACCAATACCTTATCAAAGGAAAGTGCGGTGTTTTTTAACCAAATTCCTTGCGAATGACTGGATTGTTGTCCAAATTGCGTTAACGGGCGTTCAGCATCTGATTTTGCAAAGATTTCCGATTCGCCATGACGCATAATAAAAATTTTCATAAAAACCTCAGGAAAATACTCGTCGTCAAATATTAATCGTAACTTTATATAAAAGTCAAAAAGAAATTTTATGTAGTTTTTCTAGCTTTAAATAGGGTTTAGGCATATAATGTGCGACAGTTTTCTGACCAGAAAGTAGGCGATAAGCTTTGGTTAGATTGAGTAAAATGATTTAAATTGATGGCAAAAAATAACGGAGAGCGTAATGTCAAGAAAATTAAGAAGAACGAAAATTGTATGTACAATGGGGCCTAGCACAGATAAAGGAAATAATTTAGAAAAAATCATTGCAGCGGGTGCTAATGTTGTACGTATGAACTTTTCTCATGGTACGCCAGATGATCATATCGGTCGTGCAGCAAGAGTACGTGAAATTGCAAAAAGATTAGGTAAACAAGTTGCAATTTTAGGTGACTTACAAGGTCCGAAAATTCGTGTATCTACTTTTAAAGAAGGCAAAATTTTCTTGAATGTTGGCGATAAATTCGTTTTAGATGCAGAATTACCAAAAGGCGAAGGTCATCAAGAAGCTGTTGGTTTAGACTATAAATCATTGCCACAAGATGTGGTTCCTGGCGATATTTTATTATTAGATGATGGACGTGTTCAATTAAAAGTCTTATCCACTGAAGGTGCAAAAGTATTCACTGAAGTAACTGTTGGTGGTCCTTTATCTAATAACAAAGGGATTAACAAATTAGGCGGTGGCTTATCTGCTGATGCCTTAACTGAAAAAGATAAAGCAGATATCATTACTGCAGCTCGCATTGGTGTGGAATATTTAGCGGTGTCTTTCCCTCGTTCAAGTGCAGATTTAAACTATGCCCGTCAATTAGCAAAAGAAGCAGGTTTAGATGCGAAAATCGTTGCGAAAGTAGAGCGTGCGGAAACGGTTGTTGATCAAGCTGCAATGGATGACATTATTTTAGCGTCTGACGTTATCATGGTTGCACGTGGTGACTTAGGGGTTGAAATCGGTGATCCTGAATTAGTTGGTGTTCAAAAGAAATTAATTCGTCGTTCTCGTCAGTTAAACCGCGTTGTGATTACCGCAACTCAAATGATGGAATCGATGATCAGCAATCCAATGCCAACTCGTGCGGAAGTTATGGATGTTGCAAACGCAGTATTAGATGGTACGGATGCAGTAATGCTTTCAGCCGAAACAGCTGCAGGTCAATATCCATCAGAAACAGTTGCTGCAATGGCAAAAGTGTGTTTAGGTGCTGAGAAAATGCCAAGCATTAACGTTTCTCGTCATCGTGTAGATGGTGAATTCACCACAATTGAAGAATCTGTTGCGTTCTCAGCAATGTATGCAGCGAACCATATGAAAGGCGTTGCAGCAATTATTGCGATGACAGCTTCTGGTCGTACAGCAAGATTAATGTCTCGTATTAGTTCTGGGTTACCAATCTTTGCGTTATCTAAAAATGAAAAAACATTAAATCTTTGTGCATTATACCGCGGTGTAACACCAATTCATTTTGATAATGAAACCCGCTCAGCAGAAGGTGCTCGTATTGCAGTACAAATGTTGAAAGAAAAAGGTTTCTTAGTTTCTGGTGATTTAGTTTTATTAACTCAAGGCGATGCGTTGAGTAATGGTGGTACTAATACTTGCCGCACATTAATTGTTGAGTAATAAATAAGATAGACGTAAAAAACGGTGAGAAATTCACCGTTTTTTTATAGGTATATATTTTATCTATCCGTTGATCCTACCAGTAAATTTCAGTAAAACTTGGAAATTAAAGCAAGATTTATGCTATAATAGTCGCCCCTTATATTGAGGGTACTGAATTTTAATCACCATTATATTCTATTTTAGTCGTCGGAGGACTAGATGAGTAGCGCTGCAAACAAACGTTCAATAATGACTCTTTTTTCTGATAAATCAGATATTTACTGCCATCAGGTTCGTATAGTTTTGGCAGAAAAAGGTGTAGCGTATGAAACAGAGCAGGTGGATCCTCAAATGGTCTCTGAAGATTTAATGGAATTAAATCCTTATGGTACTGTACCGACTTTAGTTGATCGTGATTTAGTGCTATTTAATTCTCGCATTATTATGGAATACCTTGATGAGCGTTTTCCTCATCCACCATTAATGCCAGTTTATCCAGTAGCTCGTGGTAAAAGTCGTCTTTTAATGATGAGAATTGAGCAAGACTGGTACCCAACCTTATTAAAAGCTGAAAAAACTGAAGGCGCAGATCGAGATAACGCATTAAAGCAATTAAAAGAAGAAATGCTTGCTATTGCACCTATTTTTAATCAATTCCCGTATTTTATGAGTGAAGAATTTAGTTTAGTGGATTGCTATATCGCACCATTATTATGGCGTATGCAAGAACTAGGCGTGAAATTTACTGGTACAGGAAGCAAAGCGTTAAAAGCCTATATGGATCGTGTATTTGATCGTGATTCATTCCAACAATCTGTTGGCAGATTAACACCTAAAAATTTAATGGATGATAAATAATGGCAATGGAATATAAATCGTCCCCGAAACGACCTTATTTATTACAAGCCTATTACGATTGGTTGATTGATAATAGCTTTACACCTTATTTAGTTGTCGATGCAGATTATCCTGGTGTTTTAGTTCCACAAGAATATGTAAAAGACGGTCAAATCGTATTAAATATTTCGCCAGGTGCTGTGGGCGGTTTTTCTTTAGGCAAACAAGCTGTTGAATTTAATGCGCGCTTTCAAGGCATCCCTCGTAATATTTACATTCCAATGGGCGCAGCTCTCGCTATTTATGCTCGTGAAAACGGCGATGGGGTGATGTTTGAACCTGAAGCGGCTTATGATGAAATGAATTTAGTACCAACAGAGCAGCCAATTGGCTTTACCGATGTTGTGGATAAACCGAAAAAAACATCAGCTTCATCGACAAAGAAAAACACGATAGCCTCAGTATCTCATTTGAAAATTATTAAATAGTGTATAAAAAGTAAAAATCCACCTGCATAGAAGGTGGATTTTTACTTATTAAAATTAGGAGTATTTATGTTTGATTCTACATTTTCAAAAATTCTTGCTGGGTTTTGTTTATTAGATAATGAATCAACAAATAAATGTTATGAGAGATTGGAAGAGCAAGAACAAAGAGAAACTAAACGTCTATTAGCTCAAGCAGAAAAAGATTTACAAGAACTGAAAGCAATGGTTACTAATTTTGAAAATAATAAAGTTAATAGGTTAAGCGAATTATCACAAAAAGAAAAAGAGATTAAATCAAAAGAAAAACCAAATAAAAATATCTTTTTTTGGAGCAATTTCATCAATAAACTCAAATAAAAAGCTGTGTCTTTACCTCAATTTTCTCATCTATACTTTCTTACATTGAGCTATAAAATTACTTCATAGTTGTATAGCTTGCCTACTTAATTTGAAATAATCAGAATAGTTATAATGTTGGCTTATGCTATCTCTTACACTATGCGCTATCCACTTCTTTATTTGTGAGCTGTTTAGTTATACGTGCCATTTTTTAGTTATACGATATGTAAAAATAAGAAAATCCCGAAAAGCCTTGATATGCAAGGGTTTTCAATGGTTTTAGTTATACGGTTTTTTGCTATATGCTAACAGTATAACTAAACGTATAACTAAAATCATCAGTTTTTATTAGTTTATATCAGTCAGGATTAGGCAATAAAAAAGCCTTGAAGTGTTGATTTTCAAGGCTTTATCGGTCTATTTTAGTCTGTATTGTTTAACGATTTGGTGGAGCTGGCGGGAGTTGAACCCGCGTCCGAAATTACTCTACCTTCAGCACTACACGTTTAGTCTGGTCTTTAATTTCGTAAATTGACTGCGGACAGACACGCCATCAATAAACTAGCTTTATTCAATTTAGTGCTTCGATCCTAAAGCGGCGGCTTCAACACGATCTCGTTTGGGTTTGACTCCGCTTGATCCCCGTCTTACGAGCGGAAGCTGGGGAGCGAAGGCTATGAGCAGGTTATTAAGCTGCTAAAGCGAATTGTTCGTCGTTTGCGACTATTGTTTTGCGGTTTATTTACGAGGCCTACCGCACCTCGACGTGCACCTTGGGCTTCGCCAATCCCGTCGAATCCAGAATCAGCCCCAAAAAGTGCGGTTAGTTTAGCAGAGATTTTGATAAAACTAAAGAAAAATGCACCGCACTTTTATTTCATGCTTATTGATTACACAATGATTTTATTGATTAAATCGGAATGGAAGAAAAGAATACCAATAAAATCGGTGGGGCAATATTGGTCACAAAACCGAAACTAATGGCTAGTGGCACCACTTCTAATCCGCCTGCACGTTGAATAATGGGTAGCGTACAATCTAACGCTGTTGCGCCCGCAATACCAACGGCAGTGGAACGGTATTTAAAGATAAAGAAGGGAATAATAAATAGACTTAGAATTTCACGCGATAAATCGTTGAAAAAAGCAATGCTACCAAATTCCGGTCCCCAAGCATTATTGATTACCACACTTGATAAAGAATACCAACCTAAGCCAGATGAAATAGCCAATCCTTGCGTTATTGGAAGTTTCAAGAACAATGCGGATAACATGCCACCAATTAATGAAGTTATGATCATGATCAAGCCGGTGTAAATACCTCGTTTATTGAAAATTACTTCGCGTAGAGCAATGCCATTATTGCGTAATTGAATACCAATAAAAAAGATGAGCGTGATTAATACATAGGTGCTAGTACCAAAAGGTAACGTGATGGCATTTTGGCTAAAGAAACCGACAATAAAACCAATAAAGACCATTGAGCAAAGTTTTAGGCTATCGATCAATAATTTCCAACGCGGTGGCATATTGGTTGATAACTGTTTCAATGGTGCTGGGTTTAATTTATCGAAGGTGAGTAAACCTGCCATATTACATAATGTGATAATGGCACTAAACACAAAGGCTGAAAAACCAATGATTGGTAATTTGGTGGCGACGTCCTCTAATTGACCGAGAGAAATACCCATAATCAGCAAAATCATATACAACAAAAGCATCACGATTTTGTTGATAATTGCTAAAAATGTTTGATTTTTTGATTTAATCAAATATCCCAAAAACATTGGGATTAACACAATAAGTAAACCGTTTAACATTCTATTTCCCACCATTCATAAAGCAGTAAGTATAGCATTATTAAAAATAAGTTTTAAGATAATTTTACTGGTTGGTTATACAGTTTTGTGGTAAAGTGCGGTGAAAAAATAGAGTATTTTTAACCGCACTTTTATGGCGAAATTACGAAAAATTATTCATATTGATATGGATTGTTTCTACGCAGCAATTGAAATGCGAGAAAATCCAGCATTAAAAGATAAACCCATTGCTGTGGGTGGCTCAGCGCAGAATAGAGGTGTGCTAGCTACCTGTAATTATGCAGCGAGGGCTTTTGGCTTGCATAGCGCCATGCCGACAGCACAAGCATTAAAACATTGTCCTCATTTGGTGCTATTACCTGTCAGAATGGCGTTGTATAAACAAGTTTCTCAACAAATTCATCAGATTTTTCGTCGTTATACCGATATTATTGAGCCATTGTCTTTAGATGAAGCCTATTTAGATGTAACGGATTGCCAAAAATGTTCAGGCTCAGCCACTTGGATTGCAGAAGAAATTCGGCAAGCGATTTTTAATGAACTGCAATTGACGGCTTCTGCTGGTGTCGCGCCGTTAAAATTTCTAGCTAAAATTGCCTCAGATCAAAATAAACCTAATGGATTGTTTGTGATAGAACCGGAACAAGTGAATGAGTTTATTGCACATTTACCATTAAAGAAAATTCCCGGCGTGGGAAAAGTAACCAATGAACAGCTTGCCAATTTAGGTTTGATCACTTGTGCCGATGTGCAAAAACAAGAACTCGTCACCTTGTTACATCACTTTGGCAAAATGGGAAAACGTATTTGGGATTTCAGCCATGGCATTGATTTGAGGGAAGTGCAAGTTCATCGTGAACGTAAATCTATCGGTGTTGAGGTGACATTGTCACAGAATATTTTGCGTATTGAACAATCAAGAGAAATCATGGAGCAGCTATACGTTGAATTGGAACAGCGTATGTTAAAAGTGAAGCCGGATATTGCGTTAAGTTCGTATTCTAAAATGGGCATAAAGCTAAAATTTGATGATTTTCAAATCACCAGTTTAGAAAAAAGTGCGGTTAAATTTGAGCAACAAACTTTCCACCAATTATTACAACAAGCTTGGCAACGTAGTCAGGGTAGAACAATAAGATTAATTGGTCTTTATGTAAATATTCCAACACAACTACAAAGCAAACAAATGTGTTTGTGGTAAAATGTTCAAAAATTTTAACGAAAGGAATAAATGATGCAACAAAATGAAGAAACCCATAAATTAGAAGATATTATTGCGATTTTTGAGCAATGTTTTTTTGAAGAATATAACACGAAATTAGTGAAAGGCGGGGATGAGCCTGTGTATATTCCCGCAAATGAAAACGTGCCTTATCATGCAATTTATTTTGCGCGTGGTTATTATAGTAGCGCGTTACATGAAATTGCGCATTGGTTGGTTGCTGGTAAACAGCGTCGATTATTAGAAGATTTTGGTTATTGGTATGAACCTGATGGGCGTTCAACTGAGCGTCAACGTGATTTTGAACAGGTTGAAGTAAAACCGCAAGCGATTGAATGGATTTTAGCTACTGCAGCGAATTTCCGCTATTTTGCGAGCGCAGATAACTTAAATGGTAATCCTGGCGATACTTTACCGTTTAAACAAGCGGTTTATGATCAAGTAAAACTGTATGCGGAAAAAGGGTTGCCTAAACGAGCTGAAACGTTACGCAAAGCATTGGCCCACTTTTATCATACAGAAGATTGTATTGATTTAGCTAAATTTGATATTAGTCGTATTTAACGACTAATTGGCGGAGGCAATGGCTCTGGCGAGCCTAAAAAGTGCGGTTCTTTTTCGGTCAATAATTCCCATACCATTAAGAATCGCGCTAACATTTCACGCAAACGGACTAAAGTATAAATATCGGGGTTGTCCGCAGCAAAACAAATGGCGTTAATATTGTGATAATTTGCAATAAACAGCGCCCGTTCACAATGAAAACGTTGCGAAATAATCAACATAGGTTCCGCTTTAAACACTTCTTTCGCGCGAATAATACTATCAAGCGTTCTGAAACCTGCATAATCAGGAAATAAAAACTGTTCTTCAATGCCCATCTTAATTAAATCTTTTCTCATGGTGCGAGGTTCATTGTATTGCAATGTGCGGTTATCACCACTGAGCAGAATATAATCAATTTTTTTTGCATCAAATAAGGCTTTGGTGCTTTCAATACGGTGATTATAAAATTGATTAGGGGTATTTTTTGCAACGTATTTGGCGGTGCCGAGTAAAACGGCATAGGGGCGATAAGGTGTGTTGTCTATTTGATCATAAATTTGCGATTTGACGCTATAACCAACAAATTGATCCACAGCAAATAAACTGATTATGCCTAAGCTTATCAACGCACTGGCACTATAAATAAGTCTTTTTGTGAAGGATTTATAAGGGATGTTTATCATTGGGTTACAGCAATAGGTGTAATCTATCCATGTTCAGAATATAAGTACCATAAAGAAAAGTGCGGTGAAATTCAAGCGAATTTTCCAAAATAAATTTTAGCCATCTAAACGTCTAAAATTTCTTGACAACTTAGGTACACGAAGGTAGTTTATAACTATTCAACTATAGGAACGCTTTCGTTAATGGAATAGTAATGGCTGTAAAAAAAATCATTTTATTTGCGCAACAACCTTTAAATCTTGCTTTAGGTGGTGAACTTAAACATATTGAAGTTGCTTATCAAACTTACGGTACGTTAAACGCAGATAAAAGTAATGCGATTTTATTATGTCATGCATTAACGGGAGATGCAGAACCTTATTTTGCTGAAGGCGGATCGGGTTGGTGGCAACACTTTATGGGAGAAGGGTTGGTTTTTGATACCAGCAAATACTTTTTTATTTGTTCCAATGTGTTAGGCGGTTGTAAAGGCACAACGGGGCCATCTTCAATCAATCCCGACAGCCAAAAACCTTACGGCAGTCAATTCCCACATATTGTTGTACAGGATATCGTTCAAGTACAAAAAGCACTCATTGATTATTTGCAAATTCCTCATTTACATGCTGTTGTTGGCGGATCATTTGGTGGTATGCAAGCTACACAATGGGCAATTAATTATCCTGATTTTATGGACAATGTGATTAATCTTTGTTCTTCTTTAACCTTTAGTGCTGAAGCTATTGGTTTTAATCATGTGATGCGTCAGGCGGTGATTAACGATCCTAATTTTAATAATGGCGACTATTATGACGGCGAGCCACCTCACAAAGGACTGGCAATAGCTAGAATGTTAGGTATGTTGACCTATCGGACGGATATTCAGTTAGCCAAAGCATTTGGGCGCGCGATGAAATCAGAAGGGCAATTCTGGGGGGATTTGTTCCAAGTCGAAAGCTATTTGAGTTATCAAGGCAAGAAGTTTTTAGATCGTTTTGATGCCAATAGCTATTTGCATTTATTACGAGCTTTAGATTTGTATGATCCTGCATTGGGGTTTGATAATATGCAACAGGCACTTTCTCGCATTAAAGCGCGTTATACCTTAGTTGCAGTCGCCAATGATCAATTATTTAAACTGGTTGATTTACACAAAAGTCGTCATTTATTAGAACAAAGCCAAGTGAATTTACAATATTTTGAATTTGAATCCGATTATGGCCATGACGCTTTTTTAGTGGATTATGACATATTTGAAGGGAAAATTCGGGCAGGATTAAATTAATCCTGCTCGACAACAGATTAGCAAGGTAACTTGATTTCTCGAATTGCCATATTCAGCCCATCGATCATTAATAAACGACCGCACAAATTCTTGCCAATATTTAACCGCACTTTTATGGCCTCTAAAGCTTGAATAGAACCTACAATGCCGACAATAGGAGAGAGCACACCAGCCTCAACACAGGTTAACGCGTTCTCGCCAAATAATTGGCTTAAATTGCGATAAGTTGGGGATTTCGGTTCATAAGTGAACACCGATATTAAACCTTCCATTCGAATTGCTGCGCCTGAAATCAGTGGAATTTTGGCTTGTTGGCAACAACGATCTAGCTGATTTCGCGTATCCACGTTATCAGTACAGTCTAAGATCACATCAAAGTGCGGTATAATTTCAGCGAGTTTTTCTTCGCCGAGTAAACCGTTAATGGTCTCAATTTGAACGTGAGGATTTAATTGTTGCAACGCGATTTTGGCAGATTCCACTTTTGGCATATCTAAGCGACTATCATTATGCAAGACTTGGCGCTGTAAATTCGATAATGAAACAGTATCGAAATCTAATAAAGTTAAATGGCCCACGCCTGCAGTGGCTAAATATTGGCTCGCTGCACAACCTAAACCACCTAAACCAACAATTAACATTCGACTGTCTTTTAATTTTTCTTGCCCGTCAAAGTCCACCGATTTGAGAATAATTTGGCGGTTATAACGTAATTCTTCTTGATAACTTAATTCAGCCATATTAACTCAACAAATAATTAAAGGGTTCAATGGTCACATTTTCACCAATTGCAACATTACCGCGTTCTTGTTCCAAACGAATAAAACAATTGCTTTTCACAAAAGAGCTAAATAAATGAGAACCTTGGAAACCCACTGGCTCAACTTCAATTTGACCTTGTTCATTCACTTGATAAAAGCCACGTTGGAAATCTAGGCGCCCAACTGCTTTTTTCATCGGTTTTTTAGCAATAGCGGGCAATGTTTGAGGAGGAACATAATTTGCACCTGATAATTTTGCAATAACAGGTTGCACTAATTGATAAAAAGTGACCAAAGCAGAAACCGGATTTCCTGGTAAACCACAGAACCACGCTTGAGGCAATTTACCAAAGGCAAAAGGTTTGCCCGGTTTAATTGCTAATTTCCAGAAATTAATTTCGCCCACATTTTCTAAAACTGTTTTGGTAAAATCAGCTTCACCCACAGAAACACCACCACTAGTAATAACTAAATCAGCTTGTTCTTGTGCTTGCATAAATGCTTGCTCAAATTGTGCTGGATTATCAGGTAAAATGCCAAAATCCAATACATCGCAACTTAATTTTTCTAACATTAAGCGTACAGCAAAGCGGTTAGTATCATAAATTTGTCCTGATTTTAATGGTTGCCCAACAGGAACTAATTCATCGCCAGTTGATAAGATAGCCACTTTCAGACGAGGATATACTGCCACGTTTTCAATACCCAAAGAGGCTAGGAGTGGCAAAGAAACTGCGGTGAGTTTTTCGCCTTTTTTCAACACAACATCACCCTGAGACACATCTTCGCCAATGCGACGAATATTTTTCCCTAATTTAGGCATTGATGAAAAGGTTACAGTGCCGTCATCATTTAAGGTAACTTCTTCTTGCATAACAACTGCATCCGTCCCTTCGGGAATCATTGCACCTGTCATAATTCTCACCACACTTTGTTCTTGCCATTCAGCAGAAAAAGGATTGCCAGCAAAGGATTTTCCCGCAATTTCTAATTTCATGGATTGTTGTAAATCCGCTAAACGAACTGCATAACCATCCATTGCGGAATTATCAAAAGAAGGCACGTTAATTGGAGAAATAATATCTTCAGCACAGATGAAATTAACTGCTTGATGAATAGGTAATTGAAATGTTGTATTTGGACTTGGAAGAGTAGTTAATATTTTATCAAGAGCTTGATCTAACGTTAGCATAATGAAATCCTTCTCAGTTTCAATTTTGTTCTTTATTTTATACTAAAACTTTTCATACTGCCTAACGAATATTCTCATTTTATTCTTGTAAGAATGTTTGCTAGAATAGCCGATTATTTTGTATGGGAGTTACAAATGGGCAATATTTCAGTAGAAGCAGCTAAAGTGCGTAATGCTTTAGTTGAAAAGGGGATTGAAACCCCAATGATTGATATTAATTTAACGCAAACCAAAGATGAACGTCGCACTCAAATTGAAAGCAAAATGCGCGAAGTGCTAGCGTTAATTGGTTTAGATTTAAAAGATGATAGCATTGAAGAAACACCTCATCGTTTAGCTAAAATGTTCGTTGATGAGATTTTTAGCGGTTTAGATTATGCAAATTTTCCTAAAATCACCAATATAGAAAATCGTATGAAAGTCAGCGAAATGGTGTTAGTGAATGATGTAACATTAACCAGCACCTGTGAACACCATTTTGTGACTATTGATGGCACCGTTTCTGTTGCATATTATCCCAAAAAATGGGTAATCGGTTTATCTAAGATTAATCGAGTAGTAGCGTTTTTTGCTCAACGTCCGCAAGTGCAAGAACGTTTAACTGAACAAATTTTATTAGCATTTCAAACAATCCTTGAAACTGAAGATGTCGCAGTTTATGTAAAAGCAACGCATTTTTGTGTGAAATGTCGTGGGATTAAAGATAGTAATAGTTACACCGTCACCTCAGCATTTGGTGGTGTATTCCTTGATGACAGAGAAACTCGCAAAGAATTCTTAACACTGATCAATAAGTAAAAGTGCGGTCAAATCTAGCTACTTTTTATAAATAAACATCTAAAAATGGGCGTAATATTAACGCTCATTTTTATTATCTAAATTTATTCACATCATCAGATTTCATTGAAATATATAAGAACAATTCATTGCTTTTTAAATATCTTATAACACAGCTACAAACATATTAAAGCCAATCTTAATATATTTATATGATCGGTCGCTTAAAATTATCCAACATTTCTTATCTAATCATAAAAACTTCTTATTAAAAATAAATTTCGTTAACTTCAATTTCAGTAACAATCCATACTGAAAATCATTTTATTAAAAATAGAGGACACAAAAGTGACTTGTTTAATATTTAATTTAACATAATATACATTATGCGAAATTAGTTACAATGTTAGCGAAAACTACGTAATAATAAAATCATTGAGTTATAAACTGTATTGATAGCCTAGTTTAACAAGGCAATGAAATGGAAAATTGAAATGATTTAAGGCGGAAAATGCCGAAATATATCCACAAATGCGGGTACGTCCTCGTAAATATTTTATTAGTAGATCACTTTACTAAATATGCAGAGCACTAATAAAATATAACGAAAAAATTAATAGATTACCGCAGAATATTATGCTAGAGTCCAAATATTAGAATTCCCGAACTTATATGGTTATTTTTTTGAACTAAAATAAAGAGGCTATATGAATAATAAAACATCTGAAATGATTAAATGTCCATTTTGTTTTACTGAATCCGAGCGAGGTATCTCTGTATGTCGTGGTTGTCAAGCAACAGTTAAATATGGAGAAAGTGTACTCCCTTATTTCGTTATATCGCTAGTTGTAGGTTTAGTAGGCGGATTTTATCTATTGCGTTTTTTGGGAGAACATATTTTTACATCAATACAACATTTAAGTAAAACTGCTGGCTGGACTTTATTTGGCATTATTGCAATAGTACTATTTTCATTGTCCCTTTATGCTTTACTAATCTATGTTAGAAGTCCTGATGCAAAAAATAAGGTAACATTTTATAGATATATGCCTAAATAATGTAATAAAGCCGATATTCGTCGGCTTTATAAACCTTTATTGATGGCATCAATAAATTCTTTATCAAACTCCTCTTTATCTAAAATACCATCTGCATAATTTTCTGCGATTTTCCATAGTTCTTTTGATAAAACTACGCCATCGAGTTCAAGAGTTGCCTTTGCATACTCAATAGCCTCACGTCTAATGCGTTTTTCAGCTTCTGAAATCATAATAATCACCTTTTATAAAATTTTGCTCTTATAATTGATATTTATAAGTAAGCTCGCATACTAAAATCATATTGTTGAATTTGATCAGCTGTTAACAATCCCTTTTTATGTAACATTTCTGCTGCCCATTTCCAATCAACACAAGGACGGTAATAATGGCAAGGAAAGGTTTGGATTCCTAATGCGATATCATCAATAATTAAATCACCAAACGCTTTTGGTGAACTGGTAAATTTATGCTGCTGTGGATTAACATTAATCCCATATAGGCTAATCTTATTTTGTTTAAACCAATTCAGCGCATCTTCTAAATAACAATCTTCTGCACGCATGGTAAATAAAATAAGGTTATGTCCATTTTTTACTAAATCTCTGAGCACTTGCGCTGCGCCAATATCTTCGCCAACTTTAGGAAAGCTATGCGTCACGCAAGTGCCATCAAAATCAATCAAAATATTCATTATTTCTATTTTATGTTACATTGTCACTTAAAGTAATTTTGCGGCATATTCATAAACTTGATGTAATAATGCTAAGTTTTCGGGATTATCGGCATTTAAATTAGCTAATTCTTGCATTCTTTGCTCAAAATCCACCGCACTTTGTTCTAATTTTCGACGACGATAACGTTCCCATTGCAATTGTTCAGTACGATTTAATGTTTTAAAGAAATGTCTTGCACGATAATGAAACAATAAATCAGGGATTCGACTATCTTCAAAGGTTAATCCCGATTCCCCAAGTTTTTCCGCCGGCAATTGACGCAGAATCGCCATATTGTTTTTATCATTAAAACTAAAGAAACCGTTATATAGCTCAGTTTCTACGTTGTCACTTTTCTCAAAAATGCGTTCATCCCTGAAAATATCCTCTACTTTTGACCGCACTTCATTTGATTGGCGTAACTTCTGTAGATTTTGCAAACAATATTCTCTATCAATACCTAAACGTTGTGCATTTTCAGGTAATAAGGTTTTTGCAGGAGCAAGAATTGGGCATTTATTAATATGAACCAGTTTTAATGGCACCGGTAAAATATCCTGTTCCAATAATTCTGCTTTAGGCGTATATAAATTTTGTCGTAATTCCACCGCACTTTTATGCAATAAATCCGTTATATCTGCACTTAAATCACAAACGATCACTGCATTTTTGTTGATTGGGTGCCAGGCTAAAGGCACAACCCAAGCCGTATTGCCGCGATAATTGCCCAACATCCCCGAAACATGAACCAATGGCGTCATATTAGCAGTATCAATAAGTTGCTCTACTGCCCTTTTTTCCCTGTTTTCAAAGAAAAATTGAAACAGTTTAGGTTGTTTTTCTTTGATCAATTTTGCCATTGCAATAGTGGCATACACATCTGCCATTGCATCATGGGCGTTACTATGCTCTATGCCATTTGCCTGAGTTAATTTTTCTAATCGAAAAGACGGAACACCTTCATCGTCAAATGCCCATTCAATGCCTTCTGGACGTAATGCATAGCAAGCACGCACAACATCCAATAAATCCCAACGAGAATTACCATTTTTCCAGCTGTATTCATAGGGATCAATAAAATTACGATAAAAGGTATAACGCGTCATTTCATCATCATAGCGAATGTTGTTATAGCCCATTACGCAGGTGTTAGGTTGGCTAAATTCCGCTAAAATACGGGCTGCAAATTCTGGTTCCGGTAGTCCTTTTTCATTACATTCCTGCGGTGTAATACCTGTTACCAACACCGCTTCTGGCGAAGGTAAATAATCATTGGTTTGCTTACAATACAACATAACTGGCTCACCAATAATATTAAAATCCGCATCAGTGCGAATGCCTGCAAATTGTGCGGGGCGATCGCTAGCAGGATTCACCCCGAAACTCTCGTAATCGTAAATAAAAAAGCTAAATTCAGACATAATAAATTGCTTTAGTAGAAATTTGGTAAAATTCTAGCACAGATTAAAACTCGGAGGAAATGCACCGCAGTTTTAGCAAAAAATAAACCCAGCGATTTTGCTGGGTTTATTTTTTATATGATATTTATCTTAACTTCTTCGTCTCCATACACCAGATTTGTTGGTAGTGATATAGACGAGCCAACTTAAGAATCCCCCAATAGCGAATATCCATACAAAGCCTTTTATGGCCACATCTGTAAATTCCATTATAAGAAGAATGGTTGGAAAAAGCATTAGGGCTATCATAAACGCCCATCCTCTGATAAGTTTTTCACGTACCACTTCTTTACGTGAAAGATATTCAGCTTGACAACCTGTACAAACTGTAGCACTAGCTGGAACTACTGTGTTACAAAAAGGACATTCTCTACTATGTGACATAATGTTTCTCCATGCGACTAAAAAAATTGAAACCTTACTATTGTAAAAAAAAAATAAGATGTCAATGGAGAAACTAAAAATTAAGTAAAAAATTAGGCTACAAATTAAACGAGTTTTTCGATATACATTAATCCAATCGCTAACATTCCCAAACCAATGCCGATAATGTTGACTTTACTTAAGCGTTCTTTAAAGATCATTGCACCAACTACTGTACCTAAGCAAATCACCCCTAAATCCATGGTAGCAAACACAATAGTTGGATTTTGTTTAAAGTATTGATGTGCATAAATGTAGAATAAAATATTACCAAAATTCAATCCGCCAAGAATTAAACCCGCAATAAAACTCGATACAGACCATTTGGTGCGTTTAAATAATAAATAGCTAAACATCACCATAGCTGCCAAGACGAAAGCAATAAATAAGGTATTCGGGAAAGCGCCCCCCATTAAAGCCACTTTTTTGAATAAAACGCCAGACAATCCCCAAATTAACCATACGCCCGCTAATGCCAATGCGGCTTTTAAGCTATTTTCCACCGCACTTGCAGGTTTGAATAACAGGAAAAACAACGCAAAAAAGGCAACCACTACCCCACCAATTCGCACATGGCTTAATGTTTCGCCAAAAATGACGACAGCAGCAATAATTTGTAAAAATAGCGCTAAACGTTGTGCTGCATCTGTTCTCACAATTCCGCCAAACTCAACGGCTTTTGACATAACAATAAAGCCAACAGGTAAGATGATCCCTAAAATCAAGAAAATAGGTTTTGCTTCGCTTTGCAAGAAAAATTCCGTAAAACCTAAATCGCCGAAATTAGGTTTTAGTAAAAAATAGCTTAAAGAAAGTGCCATAATGTAACCAAAGGCAACCATTTGTTCTGTTACTACGTTAAATTTTTTGCTTAATTTAAATAACACTGAAACAGAAACGCTACATAAAATAGCAAGAATAAGATAATGCATTGAGAACCTCTTGTTTTTTCATTATCAAGTATGGATAAAAATTGAGTATGTTAAATTTCATGTTAAACATAATAAAAGTGCGGTTAAAAATCAGAAAATTTTAACCGCACTTTCAAATTTATTCTGTGGCGCCAAAGCCTCGCAAACCAACCACATGAACTTGCTCTTGGTTACCTGAAATCTTACGCACCAATTTATAGGTTGTACCTTTTTCTGGACTAATATTTTCAGGAGCAGCAATTAATAATTGCATATCCAAACGTTCACATAATTCAAACAAGGTGGAAATAGATTTTCCGTCTAAACGCGCTGCTTCATCTAAGAATAACAAGCGACAAGGCACAATATCTTTGCCTCGCATGCGGCGGCTTTCTTCTTCCCAACTTTGTACGACCATTAATAGAATAGACATCCCCGTACCAATGGCCTCACCCGTTGATAATGCACCACTTTCCGCACGCAACCAACCATCAGCACCACGATAGACTTCCACTTCTAAATCCAAATAATTACGATAATCCAACAATTCTTCGCCAATGGTTTGTGCAGTACGTTGTCCCATATCAATATGCGGATTTAATCGTTGATATAATTTCGCAATAGCCTCGGAGAATGTCATGCGATTATCAGTAAAGAGATCTTGATAATCGCCACTGTTACCTGATAAAGCATCAAGTAACATTGCATGCGTATCACGAATATTCACCATCAAACGAACTGATTTCACTTGACCAAACGAAATATTTTGCAATCCTTGGTTAAGCATACGAATACGATTCTGTTCACGTTGAATGGTTTTACGCATAATATTCGCTACACTTTCAGAACTAATGGCTAATTTTTGTTCGCGTCCTGTTAATTCGTTAGTGAGACGATTTAACTCAATTTCCATTTGTTCGATCGCATCAATTGGATCATCTGTTTTGATAATATCTTGACGAATACGCTCGCGTAAATGTTGATATACCGCAATAAAGAATCGCACTTTGTTTTCAGGTTTACGGCTATCTTCAGAAATTCGCAATGCATCACGCAAATATTCATTATCAGCAACCGCCTGACGTAATGCACCCAAGGCTTTATCCGACATAGAACGTAGTTCATCAGTGGATAAATAAGCTAATTCGCGACGATTTAAACGTTTTTCCACATCACTATTGCGTGATAAACGCATTACCACACACCAGCTGACTTTCGCGGCAACCACTAATTCACGCTGTTGCTTATAATCACGTTCTGCTTTGCGAATTCGTCGGTTAAGATTTTCCGCTTCACTCTCAATTAATGTTAATTGTTTTTCAACATAAGAACGGCGCTGACGATTTGCGGAAAGTTGTTGGTGCAATTCTTCTCTACGATTTCTCGCTCGCTCTTCTGCACCTGCATCAGCTCTTACACCCAGCTCATTTACTTCGCTTAATAACTCTTTTAGCAAATCATTTTTACTATTAAACGCACTTTGTAATTCAATAAAAATGCGATTGTAATCAGCAAATTGTTTTTGTTTTTGATGTAATTGCTCGCGTTGTTGTTCACGACGCGCTTGTGTTTGTTCTAATCTGCTGCGTAATTGTTCATTTAGTCCATTGCTTTCTGTTTGAACTGTTTCTTTATAGTCAAAATGCGTTTTACGTTGCATAACATCTGCTAAAGCAAATACTTTTTGTTGTACTTGTTTTTGCAACATAGTGCTTTGGGCTAAATCTTGTTTTAAGCGCTCATAATGTTCCGGATCACTTTGTAATGTCGCCGCTATTGGTTCAAGTTGTGACAATGTCACCCCATGCTGACGAATGAAATGTTCATCTTGTTCAGCAATGTCTAGTTGTTCACGACATTCTTCAATGCGATCGACTAAACTGTCATCTGCAAGCAATGCCAACTGAGGAATTAACTTATTCAACAATTGCATTTTTTCTTTTGCAGAATCCAATTTTAAACGAATTTGTTGTTCTTCCGTTGAAAGTGCGGTTAATTCTCGCTCAATTTCATTGCGCTCTGCATTGATTTCACGCATGATCTCTTCTGGATTTGGCAAGAACGCCAATGCCAAATGCAAGCCAACAAATTGACTGAAATGTTCATGTAAACGTTGGCATTTTTGCACATCAAATGCACGTTGTGCATATTGTTCCGCCACTTCATCACGTTGAATTTCTAATTCAGCTAAGTGTTTCTCGCGAGCCGCACGTCCAAATAATGGAATTTCAGGGAATTTTGAGTAACGGACTTCACGATCTGACACCTGAACAACAACACCATTGGTCAATTCTTGTGCTGAAAGAACGCTATCATCAAACGCTGCTGGATCACCTTCAATTAAATATAAATCTTCAGGGCAATCATCTAAATGTTCTAACTGATCTTTAATCGCATTTAAATCACGCACCACAATTGCATGGCGCGCTGGTCCATATAATGCTGAGAAATAAGGAGCGTCTTCAAAGGAAACATCATCGTAGAGTTCAGATAAAAGCACGCCGCCAAAGCGTTCAGCTAACACATTTAAACGCGCATCTTCTGAACCATCTGGTTGGCTTAAACGAGAAATTTGTTCATCTAATTGATGGCGCTTTTGTTCTAGCTGATCGCGTTGAATGGTTAACTCACGCTCTTTAACCAATTGTGCTTGCATGAAATTCATCACATCTTGGCTATCAGCAAATTTCTCACCAGATTGTTCTTCTAAACGTTCCAATGCGGCTTGTGCAGTCAACCAAGCTGGTGCTTTCGCAGATTGTTGTTGATGCTGTGTTATTAGCTGTTGTTGTTTTTGGCGTAAAGTCGAACGTTGTTCTACATGATCTGATACTGCACTGGTTAAATCCTCAACTAATGCTTCTTGTTCTGCATAACATTCTTCTAATTCATCACTTGTTTCAAGCTGCATATTGGTACGTTGATTAAAATCTGCTAATAAACGCACCGCACTTTGTTGTTGTTGATAACGCTGTTCTAATTCATGTAATTTTGCACGTAATTGTGGAGTTTGCGCAGCTTGTACTTTTTGGCTTGGATATTCTGCCAATAAGCTTTTTGCACTTTCCCAAGCTGCAGAACGAGGTACTTCACCAGCCACTTTGCATACCAATTCATAGGCTTTGTCAAATTGTGATTTTGCTGCCTGAGAAATTGACATTTTTTGTTCTAATTCAAGCACTTGTTCAGTTAATGTTTCCGCTTGTGCTTCAAATTCTCCATGATAATCATCAATATTTTTGACGCTTAAATCAGCTAAACCACAGAGATTTTTTGCTTTTTCTAATGCTTGAACGGCTTGTTGATATTGCAACGCGCGTGTTTGTTGAGCATCAAGTGCTTGTTGATAATCCGCCAATTGAGAACGAATTTGATCGATCTCTTGTTCCACTTGATCAAACTGTGCTTGGCTTTCTTCTAGCTGTTCATTGGCGGTTTCAACCACCATTTTTTGCTCTTCTAATTTTTCGTTTAATTCAGCTACATCACCTTGATAACGTTCGATTTTTTCTTGATGACGTAATGCATTAAAAATAAGATTGAGCTGATCAGAAGCACTTTGATAATCCACTTCCAATGTTTTCTCACTTTCCGTTAATTCCGCGGCTTCACGACTTAAATCAATTAAACGATGTTGTGATAATTGTTGCTCAGATTTGGCTTGATACCATTCTTTACGGAAAGATAAAGCGGTGTGGATATTTCCTTCACGCTCATTCGCATTACGCATATAATCAGAAGCAACATAATTGGTGGTTTCTGTAATTAAATGCTTAAATAAATCACGATCAGCTTGGGTTAATTTAATGGCTTCCAATGTCATACGGTTTTCACGCAATGCACTTTCCATATCCTGAAAGGCTTTGCGAACGCCTAGGTTTTCAGGTAATAGATAATCACGCAATGATTTTGTAATAGCGCTAGAAATACCACCGTATAAAGAAGCTTCAATTAATTTATAGAATTTGCTTCGATCAGAAGAAGAACGTAAACGTTTCGGAATAATACCTAAATCAAACATCATGCCATGATAATCAGTAATGGAATGATATTGTTTAAATTGTCCGCCAATTTGCTCTACTTTGTCTTTTAATTCATTTAGGTTTAATACTTTCGCTTGGCGATCATTAATCACTTCAGTAAAAAGTGCGGTTGGATTTACCGCTAATTCCACGCCTTGCAAACTAAAGGTTTTGATATCTACTTTTTTATCACGACCTGCAATTTGCTGTAATCTCGCCCCCACTAAAACACGTTGATGGCGAGAATTGATGGTATCCAATACCGCGTAACAGACGCCTGGACGCAATTTACCATGTAAACCTTTATCTCTCGAACCGCCACTGGCGCCCGCTTCAGTCGTATTACGGAAATGTAACAGGGTTAAATCAGGAATTAATGCCGTCACAAATCCAGCCATAGTAGTTGACTTACCTGCACCATTTCCCCCTGAAAGTGTGGTGACTAATTCATCTAAATCGAATGTACGCGCAAAAAAACCATTCCAGTTAATCAATGTTAAAGAACGGAATTTGCCACGTTCTACTTGCGTAGCAGAAACTGATGAAAGTGCGGTCAAATTTTCTTGAGTTTCTTCCACTTCAACATCAGGCATAGCTTGTTCTAATTCATAATCAGCCATTATTCTGCTCCTTCTTGATTATCTTCATCTTCTTCAAAATCTTCATCATTTTCCACCGCACTTTCATCTAATGAGGTTTTTAATGCGGCTTTTTCAGCCTGTAATGATTGTGGATTTGCTGCTTCACCATCACGAATTAAACGTAATTGTGCTTCAATTGGATCATCGCCGGCACGCACTTCCGCACCAAAACGGAAAACCGATTCTGAAATAGTAAATTTACCGCTATTTTGCTCACCTACAGTATGTAACATACCTAAACGGCGTAAACGTCCAATGGCAGCTCTGACTTTTTCCGCTAATTTTTGTTTATCCAAATCAGATCCACTGGCTCGCAAATTAATAGCTTTTAATAATTTGCTTTCATCTGCAAGGTTCAACAACTCATCATACACTTCTTGTATGGTAAAAATACCTTGCTGTGCCAAGCGTTCTGGGCTGAGATACAAATAACACAAGACTTTCCCCACTAACATTTCTAACTCGGTTAGCACTGAACGAGAAATTAAGGTCGTAGCTTTGGGACGCAAATAGAAAAAACCTTCTGGCGCACGAATTAACTCAACGTTATAGCGACGATAAAAACTGTCTAATTCATGTTGAAATTCGGCCAAAAAGGCGTAGTTATCTAAATATTCTTGCCCAATATGTTTACCTGAGCGTAATTGGCTATCAACGGTCGGAAACAATGGATTGGCAATTGCGCTCGCCAATTTAGTTGAAATGAAGTCTTGAAGATTGTCTGTCATTGTTTTCTCTTTATTCAATTAAGAAATTTGTCTGTAAAAATAACAAAAGTGCGGTGAAAAAAATCACAAGTTTTACGGATTATGCGTATTCATCAATAATATGCGCTTGCACTTCTGCACCATGTTGGTTAATGGCTTTCCAATCAGGATAAATACCGCTTAAATCATCTTTCGCTAAACCTAAACGCACTGCCTGTTCGACGATAATGCGGGCAACATCAAAATGTTTTGATAATGGGTAGTTTTCCAATTGTGTTTTGAGCACTAGGCTGAGATCAATTGGGCGATTATGTTCACGATATTCAATGAGTAAATTCTGCATGTGTTCAACAATTTGATCATGTAAATCAGCCAAAGATTCATATTGCAACTCTTCTGGCAATTCACCTAAGGCGTCTTCACTATTCAACACTAATTCTTCATCGCGTAAATCCACTAAGCGTTCAGCTTGAGCAGTCCATAAGAACCAAGGATGATCAAAATACTGATGAATTGAGGTACGTAATCGTTGGCTAAACACTCGATTTTTATCTAAATCAATTGCTGTACGAATAAATTTATGCACATGGCGGTCATAACCAATCCATAAATCAATGGCTTGTTGCCCCCAGCTAATAATGCGGTCTAATTTGGCTTGCAAATCGGTAATCAGCTGATCAATAAAATACAAATTATCCTGACCGATCACACAATCTTGAATTCGCAGCAACTGTGCTTGTAATTTATCGCCTGCAGCATTTAAAGTGTCTTGTAATTCGCGTAAATTGCCAGAAGTTTCATCTAATAAACGTTCACAACTTGCAATAGCTGCTTGCCAATCTTTACTTAATAATTCTGCGATTTCTTCTTTAATACTTTGTTGATTTTCATCCATGATGCGTTGAGATAAATCAATGCTATCGAAAATTTCTGCCACAGAATATTTTAACGGTGCGAATACCTGACGACGCCAAAAGTATTCATCTTCATTTTTTTCAATTCCCTCTTCCGCTGATTCAGAAGCACGTTGGATCTCATCGGCAACAATGGCCAATTGAACAGAAAGACGTAATGCAGAAAACTCACGTTGGCGGATATAATAATCGGATACACCAACACCCAGCGGTGTTAAACGGTAAATAGAAAGACCATCAGTAAATTCGCTACTAAAACGATTGAGGAAACGTTGTTTCACTAAATCATTAATGGCGTTATTGGCACGCGTCGCCACGTTATCAGAAAGTTCAAATTCCGTTGAAACACGACGGAAAATATCGACTAAATCACTTTCTTGCATTTCGCCATCAATTTGTTCATTGTTATATAAGGCAATGGCGAGCAAAAAAGACAAACGCTCTGTATTTAAATTTAACGAAAACTCGCGCTCTTTTGCCCAAGAAACCAATTCAGGAATGGTTTGTGATGTTTCTAACATGAAAATTTCTCACAACACAGAAAATAGATACAAAATTAGGCGAAATTATACAGGATCTTTCTCTTTTTTGTAAGATTTGAATAAATGAAAGACATTTGTCATCGTTGTTTAAAATAAAAATCCCTATCTTTTTATTGAAATTTTTTCATTACGCCTTACTATACGCAAGTTAACAAAATCTGAAGATAGCAATGAATATGAACGATCAGAATCAAGAAAAAAAACAAACCTATAATTTTAATAAACTACAAAAACGCCTACGCCGCAATGTTGGCAATGCCATTGCAGATTTCAATATGATTGAAGAAGGCGATAAAGTCATGGTCTGCCTTTCTGGCGGCAAAGATAGCTACACCTTATTAGATATTCTCTTAAATTTAAAACTAAATGCGCCTGTGCATTTTGATATTGTGGCGGTGAATTTAGACCAAAAACAGCCGGGTTTCCCAGAACATGTATTGCCTGAATATTTACAAAGTATCGGGGTGGAATACAAGATTGTAGAAGAAAACACCTACGGCATTGTGAAAGAAAAAATCCCTGAGGGCAAAACCACTTGTTCGCTCTGCTCTCGTTTACGCCGAGGCATTTTATACCGTACCGCAACGGAATTAGGCGCAACCAAAATTGCATTGGGACATCATCGTGATGATATGCTTGCCACTCTATTTTTAAATATGTTTTACGGTGGCAAATTAAAATCCATGCCACCTAAGCTCATTAGTGATGATGGCAAACAAATCGTAATTCGCCCTTTGGCTTACTGTAAAGAAAAAGATATTGAAAAATATGCGATTGCCAAACAATTCCCGATTATTCCTTGTAATCTTTGTGGATCTCAACCCAACTTACAGCGTCAAGTGGTGAAAGAAATGCTTAACACTTGGGATCGCCAATATCCAGGGCGATTAGAAACCATGTTTAGCGCTATGCAAGATATCGTGCCTTCGCATTTATGTGATCCAAAACTCTTTGATTTTAAAGGGATTAAGAAAGGACAAACATTAGATGGCATTCAGGGCGACATTGCTTTCGATAAAGAAGAAATTACCTCACCAATTTTTGATGAAGACGAAGCATTTTCCGAACAACAACTCATTCAATTTAAAGAAATCAGCTAAAAAGTGCGGTGAAATTCACCGCACTTTTTTTAGATATTTGATTTTTGTCACAAAAATAAAAAATCAAGATTGACAGAAATAGAAAAAATTTTTATTTTAAAACTCCATTTTTCATTACATTATACTAAGGTTTAGTTATGTTTTGGTCATTTCTATCTGCATTTCTTATTGGTAGCCTACTTGGCTTTGTCTTTCAACGTTCCCGTTTTTGCCTTACTGGTGGTTTCCGCGATATGTATATTGCGAAAAATAATCGCATGTTCTACGCCTTACTTATCGCCATTTGTGTGCAAAGTATCGGTGTGATTAGTTTGATGGAATTAGGCTATATAGGTTCACCTTACAAAGATTTTTCCGTTGTATCCATCATTATCGGTTCCATCATCTTTGGCATGAGTATCGTCCTTGCCAGCGGTTGTGCAACTGGTACATGGTATCACGCGGGAGAAGGTCTAATTAGTAGCTGGGTCGCATTGATTATGTACATGATCAGCGCAGCAATGATGCGCTTAGGCGCGTTAAATCCAATACAAAAATCCATGGGACAGTACGTTAAAATCAATGATAATTTAGCGGCAAGTTTAGGGATTTCTGTTTGGTGGCTAGTTGGATTACTTACGGTTATCACGTTATTCTTAGTGTATAAAACCTTAAGCAAACCTCAACTTAAAGTCGCCACATTGCCTCCACGCTATACTGGATTGCGTCATTATCTATTTGAAAAACGCTATCATCCTTTCGTCGCTGCTATTTTTATCGGTTTATTAGCTTTTGCTGCTTGGGTGGCAAATAGCATGAACGGTAAAACTGCAGGCTTAGGCATTACCGGGCCTTCCGCGAATATTATTAGCTTTTTAGTTACTGGCGATGAAAAAAAAATCAATTGGGGCGTATTTTTAGTACTCGGCATTATGTTTGGTGCTTATATCGCCGCCAAAGGCAGCCATGAATTCAAATGGCGAATGCCTGATTTAAGAACATTAAGAAACAGCGTTATTGGCGGCTTATTAATGGGTGTTGGTGCGTCATTAGCTGGCGGTTGTACTATCGGCAATGGCTTGACTGCAACCGCTGTGATGAGCACAAAAGGCTGGTTATCATTATTGTTCATTATTTTTGGTACTTGGATTATGAGCTACTTTATGTATGTTCGTCCAAATCGACATTAATTACAAAGGAGAAATTATGCGTTACATTCTTGATACAAATGGTCATCTTTGCCCTTTTCCACTAATGGAAGCAAAAAAGAAAATTGTTGAACTCGACGTTGGCGATGAACTGCTAATCCAGTTCACTTGTGCAGAAGCAACAGAAAACCTACCACGCTGGGCAGCGGAAAACAATTATCCTGTTACTCATTTTGCCCAAGTCGGCGACGGCATGTGGGAAATTGCTATTCAAAAAAGTTAAGTCAAAAACCACCTTTATTAGAAGGTGGTTTTTCATTAGTTCAGTAAACAAAAAGTGCGGTGAAATTCACCGCACTTTTTTCGTAATCGCTTTATTGTGGGAAATTTAATAATTTCTCCCGATAATATTGATATTGTTTCTCCCGTAATTCGATTTCACGCGGCAAGCCGTCGCTGATGGATTGGGTGAGCGTGTCGAATTTATCCAAGATCTCTACGATTTTGGCTTGGGTTTCAAGGGGTGGGATGGGGATTTTATAACTGGAAATCATCTGCAAATTTAATCCCCCACGAGTTCCATTGCCCGATGAAATTTGTCTTAAATTTTCATATTGTGTATTTAAAAAATGGAAAACATAATCAGGGTTGATTTTTTGTTCATCAAAAACGATTGCCGCCAAAGATTGGTTGGTTGTTAAATCAAGTCTAATTCTCGCAACTTTTCCACGTGTTTTCCCTTGCCCTGCCAATGCAATAACCACCGAATTTTTAGGTACAAATTTTGCATTAGAATTTTTTAAGCCCAATTCTGTTATAAATTTCTCTGTTGCATATACTGTTCCCAAATTCACTTCCCCAGAACTCATCCAAGGAATATCACCATTTTCCCAATACTGGGAAATATCTGTTTTCGGTGTTCCGCCAGAGTAAATTCTTTCCGCAACTTCACCCAATGTTTTCCATACAACTACCGCTCTCCGCTGTCGCTCGCTGTCGCTCGCTGTCGCCAGAGAGCCTAACTCACCATTTTCAAACGTCAAGAGCAAATCGCGATAATACTGATATTGTTTTTCACGCAGGGATAATTCAGCTTTCAGCGTAGCTTTCAGCTCGGTTAATTTGTCAAGTATTTTTACAATTTCTTTTTGTAGGGAAATTGGGGGGATTGGGATTTGTAACGTTGCTACATCTTTAGGATAAACGTGTGGCACACCTGAACCTTTTTTCATTCCAAAAATTTTCATTTGATTGCTTAACAAAAAATGATAAACATATTTTGTTAATAATAAGTTTTCATTTGGTTTAACCGAAAAAGCATCGCTGACAAAAATCGGTTCATTCCAATACATTACGAAACCTGCATAAGCCCCACTGCCTGCTACGGTAATTATTTCTCCATTTCTGTTGAAATCGCCTGTAAAATATGCAGGTTTTTGCCCACCGCTGATTACGGGAATGTTTCCTACAGTTGCACTTTTAGCTGTGATTGTTTTTCCCCTTTCTAGCTCAGCTACTTCCCCCAAAGGCTTCCACTCCACTTCGGCTTGTTCAATCAGTTGTAAGATATTATTTACGTTCATTGTTATCTCATTTTTTCGTATTTGGTAGGATGGGCTTTAGCC
>NZ_JBQSUQ010000005.1:0-85611 GCF_052384575.1 Reella acinonychis
GGGCTAAAGCCCATCCTACATTCTATCGGTTAATCATTTTCTGATGGGCTGAAGCCCATCCTACTGATGTATTTGCAAAAAATTAGTATTTTTTGACCCGTTGTGTCTGACTGTTAATTTAATTTTCCGCCGATTTGTTTGAATTTTTCGACAAATGCCGACACTTTTTCAAACACCCGTTGTTTTAAGCCAAGGTATTTCGGGCTGAGCGGGCTGATTTTCGGCAGCATTTCGTTTAGCTCTGTGCCGTTTTCGCTGGCGTATTCACGTTTGAGCGAGGTGGTTAAATAGCGTTTGGCGGCGGCATCATTCAGATTTTCATCAAGAATTAAGGCTTCCGCTTCTTTTTGCAATTCGGCTTGGGCGAAGGCAAAAAACGCGTCAATCACATCGGCTTTATGCTCAAACTGGGTTAAATCGGTTTGTTCGATGAAGTCCACAATCAAACTTTCTTTGGCTCGGTTGCCAAGGCTGGCTCGAATGGTGGTGCGAATGTCATCAATCAAGGCTTGCTTGTTATCCGTTTTTTTATTTTTCTCGAAAATCAGTTCTAAGATGTAATCTAAGTTGATTTCTTGGGATTTAAGCAAATCCACTTCAAACACCACATCATTCCAATCAATGCTGCTTTGTGTTGGCTGATCACTTTGGGTTTGGCGGTATAACCAATCACGAATATCGTGATAGGTTGAACGATAATCCTGCTCTTGATGTGCTGAAAGCGGAGCATTTGGCGTTAAATAGCTGCCTTCGGGTTCTTTTAGCACATTTTCAGCGGTGTTTTGTTGTTTAAATTCCACATATTCATCATAATTTTGTAGCACATTATCTAAACGCAGGTATTCGCCAAATAATTTCACAAAGGCTTTTTTATCGTTTTCAGTTGTGATCGCTGCAGGATCAGGGAAACGGGTTTGCAGCTCTTTTACCACGTCTAAATAGCCACGACACTGCTGCCCTTTGGCATCTACATAACCATACATATAGTCTTTATAACTGCGTTCTAACACAATAGTAGGGGCTTTTTCTTCCCCTTGAGCATTGGTTTTACCAAAGAGTGAAATCGCGTCAATCGTCGCTTGCTCTAAATCTCGGAAAGTGACGATATTGCCGAAGGTTTTGGTGGCGTTATAAATGCGGTTGGTGCGTGAATAAGCTTGAATTAAGCCGTGATAACGCAGGTTTTTATCCACAAATAAGGTGTTGAGTGTCGGTGCGTCAAAGCCTGTTAAGAACATGCCCACTACAATCAATAAATCAATCTGCTGATCTTTGACTCGTTTGGCAAGATCGCGGTAATAATTTTGGAAACCTTGGCTATCTAAACGGTAATTGGTTTTAAAATAATCATTGTAGTCGTCCATTGCCGTCTGCAGAAACTCTTTTGACGAGCTATTCATCGCCGTCGGTTCAAAGGTTTCATCACTAATCTCGCCCACGGCATTTTGTTCTTCATTGGCGGCAAAAGAGAAAATGGTGGCGATTTTTAACGGATTTTCTACCGTACTTTGTAGCTCTTTAAAGGTTTGATAATACAGCTTCGCCGCTTCAATACTGCTAACGGCAAACATCGCATTAAACCCTTTGTTGCCCACATTCAAGCGGTGCGTTTTTTGTTTAAAATTGCAAAGGATATATTGAGCAATTTCCCGCAAACGCTCTGGATGCAAAAGGGCTTGGCGGGTTTCAAGTGCGGTTAATTTTTCGAGATTTTGCTCTGTTTCAGCATCTCGGAATTGTGGGCGGACATCGTTGTAATCCACTTTAAATTTAAGCACTTTTTCATCACGAATGGCATCGGTAATCACATAGGAATGTAGCAAATCGCCAAATACTTCGGCAGTGGTGCCGCCGTCCACCGAATTTTCTTCAAAAATTGGCGTGCCAGTGAAACCGAATTGACTGAATTTTTTGAATTTCTTTTTCAGATTTTTTTGTGCTTCACCAAACTGCGAGCGGTGACATTCATCAAAAATAAACACCACATTTTCTTGATAAATCGGCAATTTATCTTCGGATTTCATCAAGTTGTTTAATTTTTGAATGGTGGTGACGATGATTTTGTTGTCGTCTTTTTCGATATTGCGTTTCAGCCCTGCGGTGCTTTCCGAACCATTCACGCTGTCGGGCGAAAATCGCTGATATTCTTTCATCGTTTGGTAGTCCAAATCTTTTCTATCTACCACAAAAAAGACTTTTTCCACAAATGGCAAATCCGTCGCCAAACGGGCGGCTTTAAAACTACTTAAGGTTTTGCCCGATCCTGTGGTGTGCCAAATATAGCCACCGCTGGATAATTCGCTCCATTTTTTATTTTGATAGGCAATATTGATCCGCCATAAAATCCGCTCTGCTGCGGCGATTTGATACGGACGCATAATCAGCAGGGTATCGCTCACGTCAAACACCGAATATTTGAGCAAAACATCCAGCAGCGTGCGTTTTTGGAAGAAGGTGGCGGTGAAGTCTTTTAAGTCTTTAATCAGGCTGTTGTCCGATTTTGCCCAATTCATCGTGAAATCATAGCTGTTTTTATCGCGTTTGGTGGTGTTGGCAAAATAGCGGGTGTCTGTGCCGTTGGAAATCACGAAAATTTGCAGATATTTGAATAAAGAATTGTCGCTGTTAAAGCTTTCTTTGCTGTAACGATGCACTTGGTTAAACGCTTCACGAATGGCGACACCGCGTTTTTTCAGCTCGATTTGCACCATCGGCAAGCCGTTGATCAAAACGGTTACATCATAGCGGTTGGCATAGCTGCCTGTTTGCTCAAATTGGTTGATGACTTGCAATTTGTTTCGGTTGGGATTTTTCTTGTCGAACAAATAGATATTTTGAATCCGCCCGTTATCAAACACGAAATCATAAATATAATCATCGTGGACTTTTCGAGTTTTATCGATCAGATTTTCAGACGGCTTGTCCAAATACTCCGCCACAAACCGCCCCCATTCGGCATCACTGAACTGGGTATTATTCAACATCTGCAACTGCTCACGCACATTGGCAAGCAACGCCGTTTGGCTGCACAAATCCGTGCGATATTCATAACCTTGAGCTTGCAAATCGGCAATAAATTCCCGCTCCAAATCGGCTTCCGTTTGATAATTACGCACCTGCTCGATCGGCGTGTATTTGTCTAGGATGATAAAGTTGTTGGTTTCGGTGATGGGGGTGGTTGTCATAACTTTGGCCTTAATATTTCTCTATTATTAAGTTTTGTGTTCTTAGTTTTGGATTGAGCAAATCAGTTCATATTTTAATTCTTCAGAATAATCATCTTCATTATTAATAATGGAATTGATCAATTTATATAGAAGTTCTTTAGAAATTTTACCTTTAGCCAACCAAACCACAATATTTTCCATTTCTGAAACAAATCTTCTAACACAATAATCATATCCATTTAATTCCAAGAAATAAGCACCTAAAACCAAACTTGAACGCTTATTTCCATCACAAAATGCATGTAATTTGTTAATCGAATACACAATGTGAGTTAACTTATCTTCAAAATGTGGATAATAATCATCATTTCGAATATGCTCTAATACACTTTCTATTTTCCCATAGCCTTCAGGATACACACCAGATAAACCACCAGATTGTTCAATAATCCAATCATGTGTTTGTATGGCGTGTGTAGCATCAAAATATAAAACTTCAATATTCATTTATCTATCCTTCAAGCGTTTTAATACAGCTAAAGTTTCAGGATCAGACAATTGTTCTTGAAGAGAACGACTTTTTTCACCTAGAAACTTGTCAAAATCACCTTGTGGAACAGCTTGAATGTATTGTTCTAATTTATGATGCAGTGCATCTCTAAAACATAGATCTCGGCTGGACATTTTGATTCTTGCATCAAGGATAAAAGGTTGCATAAAAGGGTTTTCTTCGGCTTGGGAAATTAAGTCATCCAATTCTTTTGGAAATAGCTTTCTACCTAATTTTTCAGATAAGTTTTTCATTTGAGCTGCCAAACCGCTTTCAAAACTGGCGATGGCAGTAAGAACCTCTGCATACATGGTATCTCTGGCTTTATCTTTTTCGCTTAATTTGAGAATTTGTTTGTATTCTTTGGCTTTCTCTCGAAAAACAGCTTGGTAAATTTTATCGGTATAAATGCCGTATTTGTGATTACCCATTTCCAGATAATCCCTTAAAGCGTCAGTAAATAGCTTGCGATAGCTCTCTTCTGTATAGGCGGATAAGAGGTAGTTTTCATCTCGTTGATTGATGTATTTGGTTGAGCCACCAGCTTTTTGGTTAATTACATCCATCACCATATCCAGCATTTTGCTGCGGATGAATCGGGCTCGTTCGCTTTCGGTAACCAGCATGGCAAGATTTAAAACTGCACGAAAGCTAAAGATGCCTAAAGAGGGAGCTCTGATGTTGATGTCGACGAAATCTGTTTCGTCGACATAGACTGACTTCAATATTTTCAAGGCTTTGCCTTTGATAATACGATAGCCATTTCTAGCCAATTCTTCTCCGTTTGCTGCTAAATAATTATCAATAGTTCTTTCTGTAACCTCTAAAATTTCAGCAACTTGTGCTTTGGTAAAGACGGTTTCATTTTCAAATTGCAATCCACCTAATTGCAAATGCTCTTCTAGCTTACTGATAGCATAATGATTGTTTAGTACATTATTTCTAGCAACTAAAGATATTGTTAATTCACTCATTTTTATTCCCCTCAATCTCCATCACAATCTCATCAATCTCGCCACGCAAGCAGTCAATTTTGGCGACAGTCTCGCGGATGTCCTGATTTAATACGGCAATATCGATGACTTCGCGAGTGTCTTTGGCTTCCACATAGGAGCTGACCGCCAAATTGTAGTCATTATCGGCAATAGCTTGATAATCCACCGATTTAGCGATGTGTTCCACATCAGTTTTATCAGCAAACAGTTTGAGAATCTCGCCGATATGTTCATCGGTCAGCACATTATTATTGGTTTCTTTTTTGAAAAAGCTACTGGCATCGATAAACTGGGTTTTGCTGTCTGTTTTGGATTTTGAGAGCACCAAAATATTGGTAGCGATACTGGTGCCGAAAAACAGATTGGGAGCAAGGGCAATCACGGTTTCGACATAGTTGTTGTCCACTAGATATTGACGGATTTTATGCTCGGCACCACCACGGTAGAAAATGCCCGGGAAGGTAACAATCGCCGCCCGTCCTTTTGCCGATAAGTAATTTAACGCGTGCAAAATAAAGGCAAAATCGGCTTTGGATTTCGGTGCCAGCACGCCTGCGGGGGCAAAACGGTCGTCATTGATTAAGGTGGGGTCGTCTGAGCCAATCCATTTTATGGAATACGGCGGATTAGACACAATCGCATCAAAAGGTTTGTCGTTTTTGAGTTTCGGGTCGGTTAAGGTGTCGCCCAGCTCGATATCGAATTTATCGTAGTTGATGTTATGCAAAAACATATTCATCCGAGCGAGGTTATAGGTGGTGTGGTTGATTTCCTGTCCGAAAAAGCCTTCTTCGATAATATGGTCGTCAAATTGTTTTTTTGCTTGCAACAACAACGAACCGGAGCCGCAAGCAGGATCGTAGATTTTATTGACGGTGCTTTGTCCGTGTAGGGCAAGCTTGGCAATCAGTTTGGACACATTTTGCGGTGTGAAAAATTCGCCACCCGATTTGCCTGCATTGGCAGCGTAATTGGAAATCAAAAATTCATAAGCATCGCCGAACAAATCGATTTCATTATCCGAAAAATCACCGAAATCCAATTCTGACACGCCTTTTAAAACGGCAGCCAAACGGCGGTTTTTATCGGCAACGGTATTGCCCAAACGATTCGATGTGGTGTCGAAATCGGCAAACAAACCTTTGATATCGTGTTCGGAATCAAAACCTTGTGCAGAATTTTCAATTGATTGGAAGATGATGGCTAAATCGGTGTTTAAACTTTCATTGCTGTGGGCTGTTTTCACCACATTTTCAAATAGTTGGCTAGGATAAATAAAATAGCCTTTTTCTTTAATAATATCGTTTTTTAACTCTAAACTTAAACGAGGATCATTATCGGAAAAACTTGCATAGTTTAGACTGCTATCTCCCCTTTCCATATGAGCGATAAAATGCTCACTAATAAAACGGTAAAACAGTGTGCCTAACACATATTGTTTAAAATCCCAACCGTCTACCGATCCACGTACATCGTTCGCAATCTGCCAAATGCGACGGTGCAGTTCGGCTCGTTGTTGTTGGCTTGTCATATAAACTCCATAGCATTATTTATAATGCTTCAAATAATACAGGTTATTGAAATATCAATGCAACAATATACATGAAATAAAATAGAAACATACAACGGATACTTAGTACAAACAAAAAGTGCGGTGAAATTCACCGCACTTTTTTTAATTCTTTGACTAGCCTAGAATTGGCACAATTTTCGTTGCATGAGAGCCTTTTTCGCCATGAACAACTTCGAAATTCACTTTTTGCCCTGCTTTTAATGAGCGATAGCCTTCCATTTCAATTACGGAAAAATGAGCGAAAATATCAACATCACTTCCCTCCGCATTAATAAATCCGAAACCTTTCGCATTATTAAACCATTTAACAACTCCAACTTCCATAAGATACCTCTAATTATAATTACAATTATTCCATAAGGGAAAGGAATAGGCTTATGCCCAACTTCTCTCATAGTGCCAAGAAAATAATCAAATATTTTTTTCTTCTCTGCAACCATTAAAAACGTAAAATTCGACAGTGATCACAAAATTTCGTTACTTAATTTCTTCCCTAGGATATAACAGCTTGATTTTTTAATGATAAACATCATTTTTTTAACAAAAATACGTTGGATTTTTTGGTAATTCATTGAACTTAAGGTAAACTAAACGCGCCTTTGTAACCTAATTTTATTTTGGAGATAATAATGACAAAAATTGCCTCTATCACTGATGTACTTAACGGAAAAGTAGGCATTGGTGAAACTGTCACTGTGCGCGGTTGGATTCGTACTCGTCGCGATTCTAAAGCAGGACTTTCGTTTTTAGCTGTTTATGACGGTTCTTGTTTTGCCCCAATTCAAGTGATTGCAAATAATGATTTAGCTAACTATAACGAAGAAATTTTACGCTTAACTACGGGCTGTTCTGTTATTGCAACTGGTGTGGTTGTGGAATCGCCAGCCGAAGGTCAAGCTGTGGAACTACAAGCACAATCCGTTGAAGTGGTGGGTTGGGTTGAAGATCCAGATACTTACCCTATGGCAGCGAAACGCCATACTATTGAATATTTGCGTGAAGTAGCTCACTTACGTCCTCGTACCAATATTATTGGTGCGGTTGCGCGTGTACGCCATTGTTTAGCACAAGCTATTCATCGTTTCTTCCATGAGCAAGGATTCTTCTGGGTGGCAACACCTGTTATTACTGCGTCAGATACGGAAGGTGCTGGCGAAATGTTCCGCGTTTCCACATTAGATTTAGAAAACTTACCTCGTGATGACAAAGGTGCGGTGGATTTTTCTCAAGATTTCTTTGGTCGCGAAGCATTTTTAACCGTATCTGGTCAGTTAAATGCTGAAACTTTGGCTTGTGCTATCAGTAAAGTATATACCTTTGGACCAACATTCCGCGCAGAGAACTCCAATACTACTCGTCACTTAGCTGAGTTCTGGATGATGGAACCAGAAATGGCATTTGCTGATTTAAATGATAATGCGAAATTAGCTGAAGATATGTTGAAATACGTGTTCCGCGCAGTATTGGATGAACGTCGTGATGATTTAGAATTCTTTGCGAAACATGTTGATAATGAGGTGATTACGCGTTTAGAAAAATTTGTTGCTTCTGACTTCGCACAAATTGATTATACTGATGCTATCGACATTTTATTAAAATCAGGCAAATCTTTTGAGTTCCCAGTATCTTGGGGTATTGATTTATCTTCTGAACATGAACGTTATTTAGCGGAAGAATATTTTAAATCGCCAGTGGTGGTAAAAAACTATCCGAAAGATATTAAAGCATTCTATATGCGTTTAAATGATGATGGTAAAACTGTTGCCGCAATGGACGTTTTAGCACCTGGAATTGGTGAAATCATCGGTGGTTCACAACGTGAAGAGCGTTTAGATGTGTTAGATAAACGCATGGTTGAAATGGGATTAAATCCTGAAGATTACTGGTGGTATCGTGATTTACGTCGTTATGGTACAGTGCCTCATTCAGGTTTTGGTTTAGGTTTCGAGCGCTTAATTGTGTATGTAACAGGTGTTCAAAACATTCGTGATGTGATTCCATTCCCTCGTGCACCACGCAATGCAAACTTCTAATTAATACTAGAACAAAAAGGAGAACATTATGTTCTCCTTTCTTTTATCATTTATTTCATTTCTAATGTCATGCCATCAAATAGGCGTTTAATCGCATTATTATCTTTCGCTTGCTCCGCTTGTTCTACAACATTTCTAGTTAAGTGCGGTGAAAAATACTGAATAAAATCATACATGTAATTTCTCAGGAAAGTGCTATGCTTAAATGCAATTTGCACCATACTTGAATTAAATAAATCACTTGCATCAATCGCTACCAAATCACTGTCTTCGCTGGTGTATGCCATAGAAGCCACAATTCCTACGCCTAAACCAAGGCGTACATAGGTTTTGATCACATCCGCATCTGTTGCGGTAAAAACTATGTTAGGCAAAATGCCTGCGCTATTAAACGCATGATCTAAGTCCGAAACACCGGTAAAACCAAAGGTATAAGTAATTAGTGGATATTGCCCTAGCTCTTCTATTTTCAATTTTTTCACCTGAGCTAATGGATGATCCTTACGAACAATAACAGAACGATTCCATAAATAACAAGGTAATAAAATCACATCATCAAATAAATAAGGCGCTTCCGTCGTAATGGCTAAATCCACTTCGCCAGATAAAAGCGCATCACATAATTGATTAGGCGAGCCTTGATGAACATGCAAACTCACATGAGGGTATTGTTTAGAAAATCGCTCAATTACCGCTGGTAGCATATAGCGTGCTTGCGTATTTGTGGTAGCAATACGCAACACTCCATGATTAGGTTGGGTATATTCATCCGCAATGGCTTTAATCGCTTGGGTTTTGACTAATAGTTCACGCGCAATCGCAACTATTTTTTTGCCCGCTGGCGTCAACTCTTTAATA
Source organism: Reella acinonychis (assembly GCF_052384575.1). GTDB lineage: Bacteria > Pseudomonadota > Gammaproteobacteria > Enterobacterales > Pasteurellaceae > JBQSUQ01. The sequence goes on from NZ_JBQSUQ010000005.1 coordinate 9,177, forward strand.
TGTTTACCATTACGTTCAAAAATTTCTAAACCTAATTCATCTTCTAGCAAACGAACTTGTTTACTGATACCGGGTTGCGAGGTATAAAGTGCTGCAGCCGCTTCGGTAACATTTAAATTTTGATTAACAATTTCAACGATATAGCGTAATTGCTGAATCTTCATAAACTTTCTCTTTTTTAACCGCGGTTATTTTTATAACGTTTGCTTAATTCGCCATAACGTTTTACCGCTTTACGAATTTGGTTTGTTTTAGGACGACGTTTGACTTGCGTTACATCTAATTTTGTCTCTGTTTCAGGTGGTAAACCCACTAATTCACGTAAATAATTCACGCTTTGTAGATCCATTTCTTGCCAGCCTCCGCGTGGTAATGATTTCATTAATTGAATATTACCATAGCGGATACGAATCAAGCGGCTCACTTGGATACCTTGGCTTTCCCATAAACGACGCACTTCGCGGTTACGTCCTTCCATTAAAGTGACATCAAACCATTGGTTTAATCCCGTTCCACCCATCGCTTTAATTTCTTTAAAATTCGCTGGGCCATCTTCTAATTGCACGCCTTTACGTAAACGTGCAATCATCGCATCATCAACTTGACCAAATACACGAACCGAATATTCACGTTCCACTTCTTGACTTGGATGCATTAAACGGTTGGCTAATTCACCATCGGTGGTAAATAATAATAAACCTGATGTATTGATATCCAAACGACCAACAGCAATCCAACGCGCTCCTGTTAAGCGAGGTAAGCGATCAAAAACTGTTGCACGTCCTTCTGGATCATGGCGGGTACAAAGCTCGCCTTCAGGTTTATAATACATCAATACACGACATACTTCTTTTTGTACTGCATTCAAATTAATTAAATGTCCATCAATACGGATTTTAAGCCCTGAATGTACTGTGACGCGGTCACCTAATGTAGCAATTTTACCATCAACACTTACTCTACCTTCAGCAATAATCGTTTCAATTTCACGACGAGAGCCTCTTCCCGCACGAGCAAGGACTTTTTGTAATTTTTCTCCTGATACCGTTGCTTTCTTTTCTACCAGAGTTTCAGGTTTTGGTTTACGCATTGGGAGCGGTTTTCGCTCAAAAGACGCTGCTTTTTCTTTGTTTTTATCTGCAAAGCGCGGTTGTTTTTGGCTGAGTTTTGATGAGGATGATTTTGTTTGAAATTTCATAAAGATTCCTTATATTGTCGCTTTCACAAGCGTCATTTATTAAATAAAGGGTGTAGTTTCACCACTGCCTTCTCGTAAAATACGAGGTGTATCTTCGGTGAGATCCACAACAGTTGTCGGTTGTTGCCCTAAATAGCCACCATGAATAATTAAATCCACTTGGCGTTCTAAATAATCGCGAATTTCTTCAGGATCAGACTGTGTAATATTCTCTTCTTTTGGCAACATTAAAGAACAGGATAAAATCGGTTCACCCAACACTTTCAATAAATCGAGTGCGATTTGATTATCAGGCACGCGCAAGCCAATGGTTTTACGCTTTGACGTCATCAAACGACGAGGCACTTCTTTGGTGGCCGTTAAAATAAAGGTATAACGCCCTGGCGTATTATTCTTAATTAAACGATATGCCACATTATTGACCGTTGCATAATGGGATAATTCCGATAAATCGCTGCAGACTAAGGTGAAATTATGATCCTCAGGTAGCTGACGAATGGCAACAATTCGGTCCATAGCGTGCTTATCACCAATCATACAACCCAAGGCATAGCCTGAATCTGTGGGATACACAATCACACCACCATTGCGTAAGATTTCAACGGCTTGATTAATTAAACGAGCTTGCGGATTTTCGGGATGAATATAAAAAAACTGACTCATAGTCTGTTGCGATATATATAGTACGATTAAAAATTGGTGGAATTATACTCTATATAACAATAAGTTGAAAATAGAATTACCACAAAGTGCGGTGTAAATATTACAAGTTTTAGAGATAAAAAAATTGCAAGCCTTTCGACTTGCAATTGTAAACATAAACGAGAATATAAAATTAACGTTTGCTGTATTGTGGACGACGACGTGCTTTGTGTAAACCCACTTTTTTACGTTCAACACGACGTGCATCGCGAGTTACGAAGCCTGCTGCACGTAATACTGGACGTAAAGATTCGTCGTATTGCATTAATGCACGAGTGATACCATGACGGATTGCACCCGCTTGACCAGAAATACCACCACCAGTTACAGTGATGTAAAGGTCTAATTTATCAGTTAACTCAACTAATTCTAATGGTTGACGTACGATCATACGTGAAGTTTCACGACCGAAATATACGTCTAAAGAACGTTGGTTAATGGTGATGTTACCATTGCCCGGTTTGATAAATACACGAGCTGAAGAGCTTTTGCGGCGACCTGTGCCGTAATTTTGATTTGCTGCTGTCATTTTCTTGCTCCGTGATTAGATATCTAAAACTTGTGGTTGTTGTGCTGCGTGATCATGTTGAGAACCTGCATACACTTTTAACTTACGGAACATTGCACGTCCTAATGGACCTTTTGGCAACATACCTTTTACCGCGATTTCAATCACTGCTTCTGGACGGCGCGCAATCATTTCTTTGAAAGTCGCTTGTTTAATACCACCTACATAGCCAGTGTGCCAGTAGTAAATTTTGTCGTCTTCTTTACGACCAGTTACTGCTACTTTATCTGCATTGATAACGATGATGTAATCACCAGTATCTACGTGCGGAGTGTACTCAGCTTTATGTTTACCACGAAGGCGACGAGCTAATTCAGTCGCTAAACGACCTAAAGTTTTACCTGTCGCATCTACTACATACCAGTCACGTTTAACTGTTTCTGGTTTTGCTACAAAAGTTTTCATTAATTTAATTACCAATATTAAATATTAATACCCAGTGTTCTAGCGATAAATTGATTTGCTGAACACAACCATTGATCTTAATCAGCACCCCTTCGAGTGTGATCTCGACGAACAATGCGTGGCGGGAAAACCACTACATTCACAGGGTCGCGAAATTATACATAAACAGATAACAAAATGCGAGTTTTTTGTGCAACTTTTTCAATATTTTATGTAAATTTAATGAAAAAGAGATGGTTAAATCAGAAAAAAAGAAAAATGCCTTATTTTCACCGCACTTTTTCCATTGCAACTCCCCCATTTTGCATAAAAATTTTTTTATTAATCTTGTGATCCAGTTCAAATAAATCAGGATTGAAACAAGACAAATTCACATTTTCTCGGTATGATAAAACTGTTTTGTAACTTGATAAACAGGAGTGATTTATGCAACCTTGGACAACTGAAATGTGGCAAGCCGCAGGGATTGGGTTAGTCGTTGGTATCGTGATTGGTTATTTATTAATTCGTTTAACCAAAGGATCTGTGAAGAAACAAGCGGCGACGGAAAATGAATTGCAAAAAGCCAAACAAGCACTTGAAGAGCAAAAACAACAATTGGAAAAACATTTTTCTGAAAGTGCCGATTTATTCAAAACCTTAGCGCAAGACTACCAAAAACTCTATCGTCATTTGGCAGCTTCTTCTGAGCAACTGCTACCAGAAACCAATAAAGGCTTGTTTTTACAAAACTTTATGACCTCTACCAAAACAGAGACAGCAGTAAATGAAGAAGATCAACCAAAAGACTATACCGAAGGTTCTTCTGGTATTTTGAAAAATTAAGAAATAACTGTACTATCTAACAAAAATGAGAGCTTAATAAGCTCTCATTTTTTATTTCTATTTTTTAATATCAATCATGTTGCCGATTATCATTGGCCTGTTGCAATAATTGGCGGCTTTCTTTCATAAATTGTTCCGAGTAGTCGCCAAACCATTGTTTTACTTGGTTGAAGGTGTCAACGAAACCTGATTTATCATTTTGCTCAAAAAACGCAAGACTTTGTTCGTAGCTTTGTTTTAAGCTTTCGATGACCGTTAAATTTTCGGGTTTATCCATAATAATGTCGGCATAAAGCTCTGCATCCTGTGCAAATAATCGCCCAATCATTGCCAATTCTAAGCGGTAAATCGGCGAAGATAAGGCCAACAAATTGGCAAGTTTAACAGGTTGCTTGGATAAATGTAATCCGTTGGCAAAGGTAGCAAAATGGCGTAAGGCTTGGATATAAGTCATGCTGTGATCATGTTCTGCCGCCTCAACTTGATAAATTTTTGCCCCCCAAATAGCAATTTGTTGCAATAACCATTCGTAGCGTTCAGGATAGCGTCCATCACAACGCACCACCACTTGTTTTGCCATACTGGCAATATCAGGCCCAAACATTGGGTGTAATCCTAACACCGCGCCTTTATGCACTACTAACATTTTTTCTAATGGTTGACGTTTAACAGAAGTTAAATCTGTTAACAGCATATTTTCAGTTAAATAAGGCGCTAGTTTTTCAATCACTTCGATGGTTTTAGCAATAGGCACACAAACAATAACCACATCGGCATTTGCCAAAATTTTATCCGCACTTTGCCAATCCTGCGATTCCAAACTTTGTACTTCATAGCCTGATAAACGGAGAAAACGGGCAAATAAACTGCCTAACTTTCCTTTTCCACCCACAATCACGATTTTTTTGATCGCTGGATTAACCGTTTTAAAACCGAAATGATTTTCGCTGGTGTAGGATTCTCGCATTAAACGACGCAGTACATCTTCGATTAAATCGGCGGGTACGCCTAATTTTTCCGCCTCTTGACGACGTGCTGCCAGCATTTCCGCTTCACGTTCGGGCACATAAATAGGTAAACCATGTTGATGTTTTATTTCGCCTACTTTTTTGACCAATTCAAGTCGTTTGGCAATCAGTTGCAACAATGTGCGATCCACATGGTCAATTTCCGTCCGAATATCTTTTAATGCTTCCATAAAATTCCTCAATAAATCAGGGCAGATCTGCTCTGCCCTATAAACCGCGGTGTATTTTTAGCGAGTTTTTAATGTTGTCGCTAATCTGCGTAAGAGTTGATCCGTTGTTTGCCAATCAATACAAGCGTCCGTAATAGAAACACCGTATTGCATATTGGCAACTGGCTGATCAGCGCTTTGATTGCCTGCATTAATATGACTTTCAAGCATTAAGCCAATGATGGAACTATTGCCTTCAACAATTTGTTGTAATGCATTTTCTGCCACCAACGGTTGACGGCGATAATCTTTATTTGAATTACCATGGCTGCAATCAATCATAATGGCGCTTGGTAATCCTGCTTTTTCTAATGCCTCTTCGCATTGTTTCACAAATTCGGCTTCATAATTTGGGGTTTTACCACCACGCAAAATCACATGACCGTCAGGATTACCCTCTGTATGTAATAAGTTAACCTGACCTTGTTGGTTAATTCCAATAAAACTGTGCCCAGCTGAAGCTGACTTAAGCGCATTAATCGCAATATCTAAGCTGCCATCTGTACCATTTTTAAAACCAACCGCCATGGACAAACCTGAGGCTAATTCACGATGCGTTTGTGATTCTGTTGTTCTCGCACCAATTGCTGACCAACTAAATAAATCCGCTAAATATTGTGGCGTCATAGGATCAAGCGCTTCCGTTGCCAGTGGTAATCCCATTTCAACCAACTCTAACAATAATTGACGAGCAATATGTAATCCATGTTCAACATCAAAAGACCCATCAATTTTCGGGTCATTGATTAACCCTTTCCAACCCACAGTAGTTCTTGGTTTTTCAAAATAAACACGCATGACGATATACAGCTGATCTTTTAACTCGTCGGATAAGGCTTTTAATCGTTTAGCATAATCCAACGCAGCAATGGGATCATGTACAGAACAAGGGCCGATAACCACTAATAAGCGCGGATCTTTTTTATGAATAATATTTGAAATATCACGACGATGATTTTCAATTTGGCTGCGTAGATTTTGTGGTAATGGCAATTTTTGTTTGAGTTCTGCTGGTGTGATGAGGACTTTTTCACCTACGATATGGACGTTATGGATACTGTCTTTGTTCATATTGCTTCCTTGTAAAAAAATGGAAATTATTTATTACACAATGTAATAAATAAATTACAATACAATATAATAAATAGCAACCTATTTTTCTCATAAAAAACGCAATAACACTAATTTAGTATTATTGCGTCATATATTGATTAAAGTGCGGTAAGATTTTGTAACGTTTTATCACGAACAACTGTTATGATTTCTTTACGTTCTTGTTGGCTAATAATATGCAAATCACCAAATAACTGGTGTTCAATTTCTGTGATACCACAAAAATTAAACAACCCATTAACCAAGCAAACATCCAATGCCTGAGCAAAACCGTTATTTTGATATTCTTCTAAGCTACTGCCCATATTAATAAATTGCTGCATTTTTTTGCCTTGCAATAAACCAACAGAACCTGTTTCATCGGTTTGATAAGCAAATCCATGGGTGAGAACACGATCAAGATAGCCTTTTAAAATAGCCGGAAATCCCATCCACCAAAGAGGATAAACTAAGGTGATAAAATCCGACTCAAGAATAAGTTGTTGTTCGTAACGAATTTCTTCCGGTACGATACCCCGCGCTGCCCCTTGCATTTCCTCATAAGATAAAACAGGATTGAAATTTAATCGGTATAAATTTCTTACAATGGTTTCAACCCCTTGTTTTTCACTCACTTCAACGATATTGTCGACTAAGGCTTGCGTAAAACTTTCTTTGTTAGGCTGAGCTGAAATAATTAAATGCTTTTTCATAAATTCACCTTTTTAACAACTAAGGTAATGCCTTGAACAGATAAGACTTCAATAGTATTCCCTACTTGTAAATGTTCATCTCCAGCTTGCTGAATTCGCCAAGTAGTATCGCCAAAATGCCCTCGACCAATACCATTGCTAGCCATTTCTTGTACTGTTCCTTTCATTCCAATCATGGCATGATCTCGTTGATTCAGAACAGAATGTTTTTCATCTGCTTTATCTCGGTTATGTTGATATTTCCACCAAGCGATACTTAATACTGTTGCCAAAATCGCATAAAGTATTCCCAATGAGGTCAGAGATAAATCAGGAAAAAACTTCATTATACCTGCAACAATAATCGCTGCTAATCCCCACCAAAGTAAGAAAATACCCGGCATAACAATTTCAGCAATTAATAATAGAAAGCCTAAAATAAGCCAATGCCAAACTGTCCAAGTCACTAACCATGCCATAGTCATTCCTTATTTTTTATCGCCTTTTAATAATTCAGCAATACCCGCAACAGAACCGATTAGATTGCCTGCTTCTAATGGCATTAACACCACTTTGCTGTTTTCTGCACCACCAATTTCTTTTAATGCTTCAGTATATTTTTGCGCAATAAAATAGTTGATTGCTTTGGTATCCCCATTTGAAATCGCGTCTGAAACCATTTGTGTTGCTTTTGCTTCAGCTTCCGCCGCACGTTCACGCGCTTCTGCTTGTAAAATCGCTTCTTGTTTTTCCCCTTCCGCTTTCAAAATACGGGATTGTTTTTCCCCTTCTGCACGTAAAATCTGCGCTTGACGAATACCCTCAGCTTCTAAAATTTCCGCACGTTTATTACGCTCCGCTTTCATTTGCGCATTCATAGCTTCACTTAATTCACGAGGTGGACGCACATCACGAATTTCAATACGCGTAACTTTTACACCCCAAGGATTTGTAGCTTCATCCACGATTGCCAATAAACGACCATTAATGCTGTCCCGTTGCGATAACATTTCATCCAGTTCCATACTACCAAGTACTGTACGAATATTGGTCATTACCAAATTCACAATCGCCTGCTCTAAATGATTGACTTCATAAGCCGCACTGCGTGCATCAATCACTTGAACAAAACAAACAGCATCAATAGACACATTGGCATTGTCTTTAGAAATGACTTCTTGTGATGGAATATCTAATACTTGTTCCATCATATTAATTTTGCGTCCAACGCGATCAACAAAAGGCACCACAAAGTTTAAACCTGGTGTTAAGGTTCTTGTATAACGACCAAAACGTTCAATTGTCCAATGATAACCTTGTGGTACGGTTTTTAAGGTTGAGTATAAAATAACAGCAACTAAGATAATAAAAATCAAGGTTGCTGAAGGTAGTCCATCAAAAAATTCCATATTTTTTCCTTTTGAAGTAATAAATTTGTCTAAAACTATAGCATTTTACACCGCACTTTGCACATACTTATAACCCTGATTATCAGGGATAAATTCAAATAGGTGCGTAATGCAATTGGGTGCATCTTGCTCTTGATGGGAAACAAACAGCAATTGGGTCTCGCTATTATTAACCAATTGTTCAATAAAACATTTGACCAGTTGGCGATTTAATCCATCCAATCCTTGTAAAGGTTCATCTAAAATTAAAATTGGCGGATGCTTCACCATGGCTCTGGCGATTAGCAATAATCGTTGTTGACCCCAAGATAAAGAACGGAATGGCTTTTTCACTAAACTTGCCATATTTAAGCGCTGTAACCATTGCATTGCCCTTAGTCGCAACGCATCTGGCACTTGTTGATAAACACCAATGCTATCTAAAAATCCTGAAATAATCACATCTAAAGCCGAACAATTCACTCGATAATCCATGTGTAATTGGCTACTGATATAACCGATTTTCGATTTAATCTCCCAAATGGTTTCGCCACTACCTCGTTGTCGACCAAATAAACGTACATGATTACTATAAGCTTGCGGATGATCGCCTATTAAAATAGATAGCAGAGTTGATTTTCCTGCGCCATTAGGACCTTTGATCCACCAATGTTGTTTTGGTTGTACCGTCCAATTTAAATGATGCAAAATGATTTTATCGCCATATTGAATAACCACATCTTGTAGTTCAAAGTGCGGTGTATTTTGAGGAAGTTTTATTGGGGCGCCATGAGGTTCAGGCAAAGGCACATTTATAGCATCTTCCGCATATTGTAATTGTTGGAAAATACTCTGCTGCTCAACAAAGGCTTTTTCGCCTTGCAATACCAATTCACAATCATGTAAAACGGCAATAAACTCCACCGCAGTTGGAATATGGTTAAATCGATGAGTGATTAACACAATCGCCATGTGTTCGGCAAGTTCTGTTAATAGCTGTTGCCAATCGCGCACAGATTGTTGGTCCAATCCCTCAAAAGGTTCATCTAAAATTAATAAATCGGGATTAGACACGAGTGCTTGTGCCAATAGCACTTTGCGACTTTCTCCCGTTGATAATTTAATAAAAGCGCGATCTAATAAATGGGTAATATTTAATAATTCTGCATATTTCATGCATAAGGTAAGATCGTTTTCACCATTTAAGATGATTTGTTGCGCAGTTTTGCCCAGATAGTCGGGATCTAAAGTGTCATTGTTCAGTTCACGAAAAGTTTGCTCAACAATTTGTTGCTGATTTTCAAAGGAAATTGAACGAATACGATGGAATTGATTTTGATATTCACCACTATATAAAGGTAATTTTCCTTCAAGAGCTAACATCAATGCGGTTTTACCACTGCCATTTCCACCAATGACAAGCCAAATATTGCCTTCTTTGATTTTAAGTTCTGGGATCGTTAAATAGCGATGATGAGAAAGTAAAAATTGTCCCTGCCTAATGTTTAAAGCACACATGAAATATTCCTTTATTTATTAAAAATAAAAGAAATAATAACCTGAATTTGAAAAGAAAAACAACAGATAGCAAAAAGGCTAAACCGAAGTTTAGCCTTTTGAATATCAGAAAAAAATCAAAATTATTTTTGATAAAGTGGTGCTGGACCAGTTGAACCTGCCGCAGGACCTTGACCTTCGATACGTTGTTTTAATACAGTACCTGAAGCTTTGATCTCAACACGACGGTTTGGACGTAAGCAGTCTTTTAATTCTTTTCCATGTGGATATTCAGAACAAGCTTTAACTTGGTGAGCTTTACCTAAACCAACAGCTGTGAAGCTTGCTTGAACGCCTTGTTCAATTAAACGTGCTTTAACACGATTTGCACGACGTTGTGATAAATCTAAGTTATATGCAACTGAACCTAAACGGTCTGTGTGACCTTCGATTAATACATCTTTCGCACCAGAAGATTTTAATTGTGCTGCTACGTTGTCAACAACTTCTTTACCTTTTGGTGTTAATGTATCTTTGTCAAAGTCAAATAAGAAGTCACCGCTTAAGCTGAATGATGAGTTGCCATTACAACCATTTGGATACCAGAAGAAGCTTTGTGCGTTCATGTTTTTGTCAAATAATACTTTGTATTGACAGATTTTGTGAACACCGTTTTCACGATAGTTGAATGCGAAGTCCCATTCACGAACACCGTAAAGACCTTCTGCAAAATGTGGACGACCTAACAAGTTATAAAGTTGGTCTTTGTTCATGCCACGTTCAACCATACGAACGTTGTCCCAGTTTGGCCATGAACCAAATTGTGAACCATCGTGGTTAAATCTTGCTTCGTCGATTTTTGGCCATACTAAATTAGCAACTGCTTGTTCTGGAGTGTCACCTGCTGGTTGACCTTCATCAGTTATTTTACTTAAGTTGCCACAAGCTGCTAATGTAGATGCAGCCACTGCTGATAAGATAAGATGTGATAATTTCATTCCTATTACCTTGTTATTGATTAATAAAAGTAAGTACCCTAAAACCTTTATAGCATAGATTATGAAATAACCATTTGCTATAAAAATACATGGCGTATAGTAAGATCAAATCGCCCCAATGTAAACTAAAATTCTCCTCAAAACCCTATTTTTTACCAATATTTACCAATAATTTACAAAAGGGTACGATTATTTTGATGTAGCCAATTTAATAACAGATTATTTGTACTTGATTCTGCTTGTTTACCTAATTTTTGGATCAATGATTTCTTCTGTTTATATTGTAAACCAATCACTGATTTATCTTGCATTGCTTGTAAAATCACATCATCACTGGTCAGGATTTCATCGACTAATTGTAGTTCAAGTGCTTGTTTGCCAAACCAATGTTCGCCAGTAGCAATTTTCGTTATATCCAACTGCGGTCGATTTTCAGTCACAAATTGTTTGAATAATTCATGGGTTTGTTCTAATTCTTGTTGAAATTTTTGTTTACCTTTTTCCGTATTTTCACCTAATAAAGTGACGGTTCTTTTATATTCACCCGCAGTCATTACATCTACATCCACTTCATGTTTTTTCAATAAACGATGAATATTAGGTACCTGAGCCACCACGCCAACAGAACCCACAATAGCGAAAGGCGCTGATACAATTTTATCAGCCACACATGCCATCATATAACCACCACTTGCCGCAACTTTATCTACTGCAACAGTCAATTTAATCCCTTTTTGTTTTAAACGCGCAAGCTGAGATGCAGCTAAGCCATAACCATGGACAACACCGCCCGGACTTTCTAAACGCAGTAATACTTCATCTTGATTTGGATTTGCGACATTTAAAATCACATTAATTTCTTCTCGTAATGCTGTTGTTTCAGAGGCATGAATATCGCCTTTAAAGTCAATAACATACAAGATCGGCTTTTGCGTTTTTTCAATTTGTTCGCCTTTCTTTTTCGCTAATTTATCTGCTTTAGCCTTCGCTTTATCCGCTTTTTTCTGTGCTTTTTCTGCCTCTTTCAATTCATCTTCTGTTAAATGAAAATCACGCAGATGCTTTGTATTTTCTTCATATTCTTTACTTAAATCAGTAATTTGCAGTTCGCCTTGATGTTGATCTTTTTTCTTTAAGGCAATAATCATAAATGCAATACCGGCAATGACTAATAAAATAGTTAAAATTTCTAAAATAAAAATGCCATAACCAACAATAATGTCAGACCACATAGTTTCTCTTTCTCCTAAAAAATCATAAAAAATGCACCGCACTTTTTCATTAATGGCGTAATCCTACACCACGACTAATCAAATAATAAGCAAAACAATATAAGCATAGAATGAATAAGCCCAATACAACAAAGGTATAAACCAAAGGCACATCAGAAATGCCTAAAAAACCATAACGAAATCCATTAATCATATAAACAATGGGATTTAATTTGGACACTGCCTGCCAGAATTCCGGTAATAATTTAATGGAATAGAATACACCGCCCAAGTAAGTTAAGGGCGTTAACACAAAAGTCGGAATGATACTAATGTCGTCAAAAGAACGGGCATAAACCGCATTGATTAATCCACCTAAAGCAAAGGCTGCGGTTGTCAGCAATAATGTCAATCCGATGGCGAACCAAGAATAAATATCAAAGGAAACGAAGAATAAAGAAACTATGGTGACTAAAATACCTACACATAATCCCCTCGCCATGCCGCCAGCCATATATCCCAAAATAATAATATGTGGTGAAGTTGGTGAAATTAAAAGTTCTTCCACATTTTTGGCAAATTTTGTGCTGTAAAAAGATGAAGCAACATTGGCAAAGGAATTGGTCAATGAAGACATCATAATCAAACCTGGCACAATAAATTGCATATAACTAAATCCGCCCATTTCGCCAATACGGCTGCCAATAAGCTGACCAAAAATCACAAAATATAATGTCATCGTAATTACTGGTGGAACTAAGGTTTGTACCCAAATTCGCGTAAAGCGACGAATTTCTTTGTGTAAAATTGTATTGAAAGCAACCCAAGCAAGTGGCATTATTTCTCTCCTCCATTCGCTTGATTAAAAGACATATTGACGAATAATTCCTCTAAACGGTTGGCTTTATTACGCATACTTAACACCTGAATTCCCTGTCCACTCAATTGAGTAAATAAAGCATTTAAACCTTGCTGGCGTTTCACTTCCACTTCAATCGAATTATCATCTAATGGCGTGACATTGTAACCTTCGACTTTAGGTAATGAAGAAGATTTATCTAAATCCAACACAAAGGTTTCCGTTTCCAATTGCGCCAATAAATCTTTCATTGACATCGTCAATAACAATTTACCTTGTTGAATAATGCCGATATGGCGACATAACATTTCAGCTTCTTCTAAATAATGGGTAGTGAGAATAATAGTTGTGCCTTGTTGATTTAATTCACGCAAAAATAACCATAAACTGCGGCGGAGTTCAATATCCAGTCCAGCTGTTGGCTCATCTAAAATTAATAATTTTGGCTCATGCATTAAGGCTCTTGCGATCATTAAACGTCGCTTCATCCCACCAGATAATCGCATAGCTTGCTGATCGCGCTTTTGCCATAAATCTAACTTTTTCAACCAAATTTCCGCACGTTGTAATGCTTCTTTTCTAGCAATACCGTAATAACCTGCTTGATTGACTAAAATATCAATCACTTTTTCAAATTGGTTAAAATTAAATTCCTGTGGCACCAAACCAATTTGTTGTTTAACTTGGTTTAATTCCGTATCCAAATCATAATCAAAAACTTTCACTTGTCCGCTTGTTTTATTTACTAACGAACTGATAATACCAATGGTCGTTGATTTTCCCGCGCCATTATGTCCAAGCAACGCATAAAAATCGCCTTGATTAACCACAAGATCAATGCCTTGCAATGCTTGAACGCCATTTTTATAGCATTTAGTCAAACCAATTATTTCTAATGCAAACATAAAATTCTGATATTCCTCTATTTTGGCTCGCCATGATACAGATTTTTATGCCTGCAAGCAAAAAACAATCTTAAATTCCACAAAATAAATTGTTGCTTAATTCATCACTTAAACATTCCCACACTTGACAATATTTTATTGTACTAGTTTAATAGTTCTAAATTACAAATTTAGGACGTATTATGTTTCAACCTTATATCCAAGTTTCGCAACAAAAGATTTCATATCATGCAGATTTAGTTTCTGTTTTTCACACATTATGTGCTAACCAACCTCATAGTCTATTATTAGAAAGTGCTGAAATAACCAGCAAGAACAGTTTACAAAGTTTATTGTTAATTAATGCTGCGGTAAAAGTACGCTGTGTTGGTCAGCAAGTCACTTTCACTGCGTTAAGCGCAAATGGGCGCACCGTATTAAATCATTTAAGATTAGGCTTGCAAGGCATTGCGACGCATAAACAACTTAACGAAAATTGTTTACAAGCCACTTTTGCGGCATTAAATCCTCAGTTAGATGAAGATTCTCAATTACAAGCCACGTCTATTTTTGATGGTTTACGCCAACTAAATCAACTGTACTCTCACAGCCAAACGCCTATTTTTCTCGGTGGATTGTTTGCCTATGATTTAGTTGCCAACTTTATTCCAATGGAACAGATCACCTTAAAAGAAGACAATCTGGATTGCCCTGATTATGTTTTTTATTTGGCAGAGCAATTGTTACGTTTTGATCACCAAACACAACAAGCTACATTACAAACCTTCTGTTTTAATGCTAATGAAGCAGAAACATTGCAACAAAGTGCGGTGAAAATTCAGCAAGATTTACAACAATTAAATCCTTTACCTCAAGCACAACAATCCAGCTTAACTGATATTAATGTGAACTTTGATGATGATAAATTTAAGCAAATTATCACCGCACTTAAACAACATATTTATCGTGGTGATGTGTTTCAAATTGTGCCTTCAAGACGTTTTTCATTGGCTTGTCCAAATCCGTTAGCAGCCTATCAACAATTAAAACAAAGCAATCCAAGTCCTTATATGTTCTTTATGCAAGATCAAGATTTCACCCTATTTGGTGCATCGCCTGAAAGCGCGTTGAAGTATTCACAACATAATCGACAATTGGAAATTTATCCAATTGCAGGTTCTCGACCTAGGGGTTTTAACGCAGAAGGACAAATAGATCCTGAATTAGATGCTCGTCTTGAATTAGAACTGCGTTTAGATAAAAAAGAAGTCGCAGAACACATTATGTTGGTGGATTTAGCAAGAAATGATATTGCACGAGTCTGCGAAAGTGGTACACGCTATGTTAAGGACTTAATGCAAGTGGATCGCTACTCTCACATTATGCACTTAGTGTCCCGAGTAGTCGGAAAACTTCGTCCTGAATTAGACGCATTACACGCTTATCAAGCCTGTATGAATATGGGCACCTTAACTGGTGCACCAAAAATTAAAGCCATGCAACTGATTTATCAATTTGAACAACAAAAACGCCACAGCTACGGGGGTGCTGTGGGTTACTTATCTTCTGACGGTAATTTTGACACCTGTATCGTCATACGTTCTGCCTTTGTACAAGATGGTATTGCTTATGTACAAGCGGGTTGTGGTGAAGTCCTTGATTCCGATCCGCAAATGGAGGCGGATGAAACCCGACATAAAGCACAAGCTGTGCTGAACGCAATTGTTAAATCAAACCAAATGTAAGGAGAAGAATATGGCTAACATCGTTTTTTTAGATAACTTCGACTCCTTTACCTATAACTTAGTCGATCAATTTCGCACATTAGGTCATCAAGTGAAAATCTATCGTAATAATGTAGATTTAGATTTACTCGAACAAAAATGTTTAGAGAAAGAAACTATTTTGGCATTATCGCCAGGGCCAGGGACACCTGCAGAAGCGGGCAATATGTTGCCATTGATTGAACGCGTGAAAAGTGCGGTGCCAATTATTGGTATTTGTTTAGGACATCAAGCCATCATTGAAGCTTTTGGTGGAAAAGTGGTTTCAGCAGGCGAAATTTTGCATGGCAAAGTGTCACAAATTCAACATAACGAGCAAGCCATGTTTGCTGGTTTACCTAATCCAATGCCTGTTGCGCGTTACCATTCTTTAATGGGCAGTGAATTGCCTGAGGAATTGGTGGTAAATGCCCAATATCAAAACATCATTATGGCGGTACATCATCGTAGTTTACCCATTTGTAGTTTTCAATTTCACCCCGAAAGCACTTTAACTGTGCAAGGATCAACGTTATTAGCACAGTCTGTGAGTTGGCTTTTGCAACACAATAAAAGCAAATAAGAAAAAATAGCCACTCAACAAATAAGGAATGAAAAAATGGAACTTGAACAAATTCTTAATACATTATTTGAAAATAAAGCGCTCACAGAACAACAATCTTCAATTTTTTTCACCGCGGTTGTGAAAGGCGAAGTGGCGTCGGAACAACTTGCAGCTGCTTTAATCGCATTAAAAGTACGAGGCGAAACCATTGATGAAATTACGGGAGCGGTTACCGCACTTTTAACCATGGCTCAGCCCTTCCCCACGCCTGATTACCCAATTGCCGATATTGTAGGCACAGGTGGAGACGGTGCCAATACTATTAATATTTCCACTGCATCAGCTATTGTCGCTGCGAGTATGGGACTGAAAATAGCAAAGCATGGCAACCGTAGTGTTTCCAGTTTAACTGGTGCCAGCGATGTATTAACTCATTTAGGCGTGAATGTTGCAATGAGTACAGAAAATGCACGTCGTAGTTTAGATGAAAACGGTTTGGCCTTTATTTTTGCCCCTCAGTATCATACAGGCTTTAAACATGCAGCACCTGTACGCCAAGCCTTAAAAACCCGCACTATTTTTAATATTCTAGGGCCACTGATTAATCCTGCTTCACCTAAAAGACAATTATTGGGCGTATATAGTCCGCAATTATTAAAGCCCTATGTAGAAACTAGCGCCCGTTTAAAGCATGAGCACAGTATTATTGTGCATGGCAATGGCTTAGATGAAGTCGCCGTTCATGGCAACACACAGGTGGCAGAATTGCAACATGGTCAAATTAAATTCTATGATCTGTCACCAAAAGATTTTGGTTTCAAAACCCAAGCGTTATCTGAACTGCAAGGTGGTGAGCCACAAAAAAATGCAGAAATTATCACCGCACTTTTACAAGGCAATGGTAAAGAGACGCAAAATCAAGCTATAGCAATGAATACAGCGCTATTAATGAAACTCTTTGGTTATCAAAATATTAAACAAAATGCAGAGCAAGTATTAGCACATTTATCAACTGGCAAAGCCTTTGACACCTTACAACGCTTAACTATGTATTAATGGGTATGAATGGAATAAATATGAATACACAACCGACTATCTTACAAAAAATCATTAAGGATAAACTTGTTTGGTTAGAACATAAAAAGCAACAGGTTCCGTTACAACAATTTCAACAAAACATTACAAAATCTGACCGCAGTTTTTATCAAGCTTTACAGCAAGGTCGCCACAGTAAATCCGCATTTATTTTGGAATGTAAAAAAGCCTCGCCGTCCAAAGGATTGATACGTGCAGATTTTAATCTAACCGAGATTGCACAAGTTTATAAAAATTATGCCAATGTCATTTCTGTATTAACAGATGAGCAATATTTTCAAGGTGATTTTGCTTATATAAAACAAGTTCGTGACATTGTCACTCAACCGGTATTATGTAAAGATTTCATTATTGATGAATATCAGGTTTATTTAGCACGTTATCATCAAGCCGATGCGATTTTATTAATGCTTTCTGTGATTGATGATAAAACTTATCAAAATTTATCCGCACTTGCGCATCAATTAGGTATGGGCGTATTAACCGAAACCAGCAATGAAGCTGAATTTGAACGCGCATTAGCATTAGGGGCCAAAATGATTGGTGTAAATAATCGAGATTTACATGATTTAACTGTTGATCTTAATCGTGTTGTTCATTTAACAGAAAAATTTGCCCAACATATCCCCGATGATGTGAGAATTATTAGTGAATCTGGCATTTATACCAATCAGCAAGTTAAACAATTAAGCCAAGTAGCTCATGGCTTTTTAATTGGCAGCAGCCTGATGGGAAGTATCGATTTAAATAACGCAGTCAGAGCTATTATATTTGGCGAAAATAAAGTTTGTGGCTTAACCAGAACACAAGATGTGAAACTAGCCTATGATTGTGGCGCTTTATATGGCGGGCTCATTTTTGCCGATAAATCACCAAGGCAGCTTTCCTTACGTCAAGCACAAGAATTGGTGACCGCTGCCCCATTACGCTTTGTAGGCGTGTTCCAAAATCAACCCATTGATTTTATCGTTACAATTGCCAAGCAGCTCAATTTATTTGCGGTGCAATTACATGGTGAAGAAAATACGCAATTTATCACCGCACTTCGCCAACAATTACCAGAGCATATTCAAATTTGGAAAGCGATTTCAATTGATGTAAATCAGCAAAGTGCGGTGCAAATTTCCTCAATTTTAGCGATTGATCGCTACGTGTTAGACAGCAAAACGACTACTCAACAAGGAGGTACTGGGCTAAGTTTTGATTGGTCCTTAATTCCTAATGAACAAAAAGAAAAGATTTTGTTAGCAGGTGGAATTGGTCCACAAAATATTGAACTTGCTTTAGCACAAGGCTGTGTTGGGGTTGATCTCAATTCAGGCGTGGAAAGTCGTAAAGGAATTAAAGATAGTGAAAAACTCCGCCAAGTTTTCGAAAAGATAGGAGCCTATTAAAATAATAAAAAAAGTGCCTCATACTGAGGCACTACTCGGAAAGCAAAATATATCTGGCTATTTGTTATAGCACTTATTCTAAGTGCGGTAAGAATACATAATCACTTAGGCTATATCAAACACCAATATTTAATTTTGTGACATAGCTCACGCAAATTATTTTATTTTGCTTAAATTTTATTTAGCTAAGAAACCATATTGTACAAAAATGTCTTTTGCTTCTTTAGATTTTAAATAATCTAAGAAACCTTGTACTTCTGCATTTTTGTGATCTTTTACAATCGCCACAGGGTATTGCACTGGTGGATGAGAACCTTCAGGGAACATCGCAACCACTTTCACTTTTTGGCTCGCTTTCGCATCTGTACTATATACGATACCTAATGGACTTTCGCCTTGTTCAACTAAAGCTAAAGCAGCACGTACGTTATTCGCGCGAGCTAATTTATTCTCTACATTAGCCCATTGTCCTAAATTGGTTAACGCAGTTTTTGCATAAATACCCGCAGGTACATGATCAGGATCGCCCACTGCTAAATACGTATTATCTAAATGTTTTTGCCATTTATCTTTTGTTAAATCTACTTCTGACACTTTGCTGTCTTTTGGTGCAATCATCACCAAACGGTTATTAACTAATACTGCTTTACTGCCTTCATCAATAGCTTGTTTTTCAGAAAGGTAGTTCATCCATTTTAAATCAGCAGATAAGAAAATATCCGCAGGTGCACCTTGCTCAATTTGTTTTGCTAATACTGAAGATGAAGCAAATGAAAATTCAATTTCTTCTTTTGGTTTTTGTTTTTTATATTCATCAGCGACTTGCTGTAACGCATTTGTCATTGAAGCTGCAGCAAAAACAACCACTTTTGCCATTGCGCCTTGTGCCATAAATAAACTTGCCATTAAAATTAAGGCTGCCTTTTTGTGTTTACGAATCATACATTTCTCCTTGTTTGTATTTGTTTATTCGCTGTATGAATAATTATATAACAATCAATAAAATAAAAGCTACTGCAAAGTCAAGATTTCTTATAGAATATAAAAGGAAATAAGGAGCAAATAATGAGTACTGAAATTCTGCTAAGCATAAAATTGCAACAACAACTCTTTGTTGATCCAAAACGTATTCGATTATTAAAAGAAATTCAAAAATGTGGCTCAATTAACCAAGCGGCTAAACGAGCTAACGTCAGCTATAAAAGTGCATGGGATCATTTGGCTGCAATGAATGAAATTAGCCCTCGCCCTTTGTTAGAACGTAATATTGGCGGAAAAAATGGTGGCGGAACAGAACTCACCACATATGCCGAACGTTTATTACAACTCTACGAATTACTTGCACAAACGCAGCAAAAAGCCTTCCAAATTTTGCAAGACGAAGACATTCCGCTAAATAGTTTATTAACGGCTACAGCACGCTTTTCGTTGCAAAGTAGCGCAAGAAATCAATTTTTCGGCAAAGTGAAACAATGCATCATTCAACAACTTAATGCCCTTGTTGAAATTGAGCTGCCTGAATTAGACAAGCCAATTTATGCTGCAATTACCCAAAAAAGTGCGGAGCGTTTACAGTTAGTTTGGGGTAAAGAAGTGATGCTCATGGTTAAAGCCCCTTGGGTAAATATTTTGCTTCATCCAAGCGAAGAGCAAAATGTATTTAGTGCCCAAGTTCAATCTATTGTGGATAAAGGGAATAATCAGGAAATTTTGCTTTCCATTAATTCTCATCTTGAAGTCTGTGCCAATGCACATCAAGAACAACAATTAACAATTGGGCAACAAGTTTGGTTAAAAATTGACCCAGAACAAATTATCTTAGCGACGCTTTATTGATATTCATCACAAAAATCAAATTTTCAACTTGATTTCAATAAAAAATAACGCATAATTTATCTAGATGATAATTGATATTATTTAGATTACTAATTATGCGTTTTATTTTTCATATTTTGTGGATCAGTTTTCTTTTTATTAGCAACCTCGTCCATGCCTCTGACTTCCAAGCCTTATCCGAAGATATAAAAACACGTTTAGATAAAACCGCCCAACTCTACCAACAAAATCAAATTGATGATGCGCGCACTGAAGTGCAGATGGCGTATTTTGAAGTATTCGAAAACCTAGAAGGTCCAATTCGTATTAATTTTTCTGCCCAAAAGAGCTACCAAATGGAAGCTACTTTTGGTGAAATCCGCAAAATGATCGGTGAAGGAAAATCACAACAAGAAATTCAAGATAAAATTCAATGGCTGAAAAATGAACTCGATGCTGTGGTACCCTCTTTATCTGATGGTCATCAACTCAATGCAGAAGGTCAGCATAACACCTACGAAAATCAACAAATTTCTGCTTATTGGCAGCAAAGTTTTAAAATGTTAGATGATCTTTTAGCTGATGCCATTGCCGCTTATCAAGACAACCAACTCACAGATGCTAAAAAGCTCATTCAACAAGCGCAATATGACGGCTTTAAAAATTCTGAAATGGAAATGTCGATTCGCAATAATCGCGGTGCAGATATTGCGGCCAATATTAATCAACAATTCTATGATTTAATCAAGCTCAGCGATCAACCTGAGCAAATTACCGTTTTAGGCTATCAAATCACCCAATTGCTACAAACTATTGAAGAACAATTGCCAAATCTGCCAACCACACGAGATGAGCAAAATGCGCAAGCCAACGAAAGTGCGGTGCAAAATGAACAAGATTTGGATTGGCATAATATCAGCCAACAGGTAAATCAAGGTATTCAACAAGCTATTCAAGCTTACCAAACGGGCAATGGGAAAAAAGCTATGTTGATGGTGCAAGATACCTATTTTGATATTTTTGAAGCCAGTGGCATGGAAAATAAAGTGGGTTCGCGTGACGCGAATTTTAAAACCCAAATTGAAGGTTATTTCACGCGAATTGTAAGTCAAATCAAAGCCAATGCACCTGTGGATACGTTACAACAGCAAGCGCAAGGCTTAAGTGAGGATTTAGCCAAAGCGGTTACGATGTTACAAGGTGAAACTCAATCTGATTGGTCAATGTTCTTATACAGCTTGCTGATTATTCTGCGTGAAGGCTTAGAAGCACTATTAATTGTCGCAGCAATTGTCGCCTACTTAGTGAAAAATAATCATCAAGATAAATTACCAACTATTCGCAATTCGATTTACGTTGCCCTCGTTGCTAGCTTAATCACTGCGGTGATTTTCCAATTAATTTTTGAGAATTCAGGACAAAATCGTGAATTATTAGAAGGTATTACCATGGCAATTGCGGTGGTAATGCTGTTTATGATGAGTTATTGGCTACTGTCTAAAGTGGAAGCACAAAACTGGAAACGCTACCTTGAAGGCAAACTAGATATGGCATTAAGCACTGGTTCCCTAATTAGCTTATGGATCACCAGTTTCCTTGCTGTTTATCGCGAAGGGGCAGAAACCGTTCTGTTCTACTATGCGTTAGCAAGTGATGTACATACTTTCGCCGGTTATATTTATTTATTGGCGGGCTTTGTAGTCGGCGTGATTATCCTCGCTATTTGTTACGTTATTATGCGTTATAGCGTGGTCAGATTACCACTTAAACCTTTCTTTATGTTCACTGGCAGTTTCTTGTACTTAATGGCATTTATTTTTGCTGGCAAAAGTGTCCTTGAACTTATTGAAGGAAAATTATTTGAGCCAACCCTACTGAGCAATTTCCCTGAAATTAGCTTGTTAGGCATTTATCCTTATGTGGAAACCTTAATTCCACAAGGCATACTGATTATTGCTGCTATCTTTGCTTTCTTTTATATGCGTAGAGAAAGAAAGTTAGCAGAAATATAAAATACCCAAACGAAACTTACTACATTAATTAACCTAACCCAAAAGGAAATTAAGATGAAAAAAACCTTACTTTTAACCGCACTTACTGGTATTTTTGCAGTGTCCTCTGCTCAAGCGTTTAAAGAGTACCCAATTGGCGAAGCGCAAACAATGAACGAAATGGAAATTGCTGCGGTTTATTTACAACCGATTGATATGGAACCTCGTGGTATGGGTTTATCAGCTGCAAAATCTGACATTCACTTAGAAGCAGATATTCATGCAACTAAAGGTAACAAAAATGGTTTCGGTGAAGGTGAATGGATGCCGTATTTAACCATCAGCTACACGCTTGTGAACACCGATACTAACCAAAAACAAGAAGGTACATTTATGCCAATGGTGGCTGGCGATGGTCCTCACTATGGCGCAAACGTGAAAATGATGGGCGTAGGTAACTACAAATTAACCTATCATATCGAACCACCTTCAAAAGCAGGGTTACACCGTCACACAGATAACGAAACAGGTGTAGGTCGTTGGTGGAAACCATTTGATGTGAATTATGAATTCAAATTCACAGGTTTAGAAAAATAATCCTAACATAAATTATTGGTGGGGCATTGTCCCCACCCTTCTGCTTTATTATGTCATACTTTTTTACTACGCTACTCCAATCCTTACTTCCCACAGCACTTTTACTCGCCTGTGCGTGGTCTGCTTTTAACAAAATAAATATCAAAGCGCTTATTTGGACAAGCCTTATCGCAATTGCAGTGGGTATTTCCATTGCCTCAATGCTTTCCTTTAATCAAATTACCTTATTAAGTCTAAATAGCACTGCAAGCATTGTTCTTGTTTTATTTTTATTTAGTCAATGTCGCCCTATAAAATGGCTAAACAACATTTGGCATTTTTTACTCTGCACACTTGCAGCAATGCAATGGGCCAAAAATCCCAATATTAATGCCATAACGGCGACTGATGTCATCAATACTGATTTTATTTTACATCTAAGTGCGGTCATTTTTGGCTTACTTTTCTGCCTATTTTTAGCCGCATGGCTCTACATTTTGCTCAAACAAGTGAAAACAGAACAAAAACTCACCGCACTTCGTTGGAGCTTATTATTGATATTAAGCGCAATACTCCTCTCTCCGTTATTTGGTGATATATTGCTCGGTTTAATGAAATTACAGGTGATTGAACTCACTAAAACTCGCCTCAGCCTTGTTGCCAAAACTGGCAATATTATTAATTATATCAACTATATTTCAGCTGGATTAGGATTACTCATTATCAGTTTATACGCTATCAAATTCCTATTTCCGCGTAAAAAAGCCATTCAGCTTAGCGAAAATCCTATTGAGAAACGCCAAAAAACAGCAAAATATATCCAATCTCGTCGCATTGTTATGTGGGGATTATTCAGTTTTCTCTTTATTTTAATGAGCCAACTTTATTGGGATAAATTCGCTTCTCAGCCATTACAATTATCAGAAGCAACACCAGTAAAATTAGATCAAAATCAGCAAGTGAGAATTCCTATTGAGCAAGTGAAAGATGGTAACTTGCACCGTTTTGTTTGGGTGGCAGATGATGGCAAAGCAGTGCGATTTTTCATTATTAATCGTCTTGAAGATCGCTTAAGTTTAGGCGTGGTTTTTGACGCTTGTCTATTATGTGGCGATCAAGGTTATGTCATGCAAGATGGCCAAGTTGTTTGCGTCGGCTGTGAAGTGCGAATGTTTAAACCATCCATTGGCAAACCGGGTGGTTGCAACCCTGTTCCTATTGAAAATTGGCAGCAAACAGAAAACGAAGTCATTATTGACCGCACTTCTTTGGAAATGGGGCTGAATTTATTTTCTACAGTGCTAGAAATTGAAGTGATTGACCCTGTAGATCAAACAAAACTCATCAATACGAAAACGGAATTTAAATATAATTTCAACAATAAAACCTATTTCTTTGCCAATGAAAAGAACTTGGAATTATTCAGAGATAAACCGGAAAACTATGTGAAGGAGGAATAATGTTAGGGAGAATGTTATTTCAATCTTGGAAACATGGTTTAAAACGTAAATTATTAGCGATTATTACGATTTTCTTAGCATCGGGTTTAGTGTCTGCGCTACTTGCCGTTTCCATTGATATTGGCGATAAAATGGCAAAGGAACTTAAATCCTATGGTGCCAATATTTTAATTGAGCCTGCCAGTAGCGCTATTCTGCCTGAAATGGCTGAAAATAAAACCTCTTTGGCAACGCAAGATTTTATTGATGAAAAAGAATTACCTAATATTAAAGATATTTTCTGGCGCAACAATATTGTCGGCTTTGCTCCCTTGCTGACAGCAGAAGTCACCGCAAATGGCAAAGATAAAATTCCTATTTTAGGCACCTTTTTTGATCATAATATTGCTGTTCCTGATGAAGAAGATTATCACACAGGGCAAAAAATTATCAGCCCTTATTGGCAAGTAACAGGCGAATGGGTTGATGATCACAATGGTGACTTTACTGATAACGTGCCTACCTTAATTGGTACACAGCTCGCAAAAAGTAAACAATGGCAAATTGGCGATAAAATTTCCTTAAGTTATCAAGATCAAGAAGTGCAAACGCAGCTAAATGTTGTAATTAAAGGTATCGTGGCGACTGGCGGAACAGAAGAAAATCAATTGATTATGCCATTAAGTGCGGTGCAAAATTTATTAGTTTTGCCAGGCAAAGTGCAAGCAGTTAAGGTATCCGCTTTAACAGTGCCTGAAAATGAGCTTTCTCGCAAAGCACGTTCTAATGTAGATGCGTTGGCTCAAGAAGAATATGATCTTTGGTATTGCACCGCCTATGTTTCCTCAATTGCACATCAACTGGAAGAAGCCATTTCTGGTGCGGTTGTACGCCCAATTTGGCAAGTCGCTGCTTCAGAAGGCGTGGTAATTGAAAAAATCCAATTATTGCTTGGCGTAGTCACAGTTGCAGCCTTAATTGCAGCCGCTATGGGCATTGCTTCATTAATGACAACATCCATTATTGAACGCAGTAAAGAAATTGGCTTAATGAAAGCCTTAGGCGCTTACCAATGGCAAATTACACTCTTATTTTATTGTGAAGCCGCAATCAGCGCCATTATTGGCGGATTAGTTGGTTGTATTGCAGGTTGGGCATTAGCAAAATTTATAGGAGCGACCTTATTTGGTGCACCATTAGATTTTGCTTGGATCGTAGTACCTTGCGTACTCGTGCTAGCCATCCTAATTGCACTTATTGGCACTTGGTTCCCTGCTCACCGTATTGCAAAACTCTATCCTGTGGAAGTACTTTATGGGCGTTAAGAAAAACTCTTCAATGTTTTGGCGATTAGTTTTCCAAGCGCTTCGCCTACGCTTACAACGTGTATTTATTATTTTTGCTGCGTTAACAGTAGGAGCTAGTATCGTTACAGCTATGTCCGCGGTTTATTTTGATATTAATACCAAAATGTCCCAAGAATTGCGTACTTTTGGTGCTAATTTCTACATTGGCGCCAATGATGCCGGCTTAATTCAAACGGATATTGTTGAAGAAATTATCAATCAAGCACCGCCAAATCTCATTACTGCTAGCAGTGCCTATTTATATGGGGTTACGCGCAGTGAATTGGAAAAGATTGTATTAATGGGTGTACAATTTGAAACCTTAAAGCCACTTTCACCCTATTGGCAAGTTGAAGGCTCAATGATTGGAGTGAGCTTTGATGATCGCAATGCGATGATTGGTAAAACCTTGGCTGAACGGCTTAATCTTAAAGTGGGTGATAAAATCACCTTAAGCAAAACCGCGGTGGAAAAACAGAGTTTTAAAATTAAAGGCATTGTAGAAGCTGGCGACGCAACAGACAGTATGCTCATTGTTAATTTGTCTTTTGCACAAGATTGGTTAGAAAAAGATGGCTTAGCCAGTAATGCCCTTTTCATCGTCAAAAATGATCAGGGTCAAGTAGAACAATTTGCCCAACAATTGCAAAAAGATTATCCCCAATTAGATATTCGCCCAATACGTAAAGTGTCTTCTTCTGAAGGGCAAATTTTGGATAAAATTAAAGGATTAATGGGGCTAATTTCTGTGGTTATCCTTATTCTTGCCACTTTATGTGTTAATACGACCCTCATTGCTATCGTCGGTGAACGGGCGAAAGAATTTGCCCTACAAAAAGCATTAGGGGCAAAACGAAAAGATATTATTACGCAAATTGGTACAGAAACCCTTATTATTGCCATTGCAGCCATTATTACAGGTCTCATTTTAGGCTATATCTTGGCACAAGTGCTGGGATTAACCGTTTTTAAAGCGAATATTGATATGCGTTTGCCTGTCATCCCGATAACCTTTATTTTGTTACTTATAGTGGCATTTATTGCAGTTATCGTACCGACAAAGCGCGCCTTAAATGTGGAAATGGCAAGCGTATTAAAAGGAGAATAGAATGGCAAATATTGTCATTGAAACACAGCATTTATATAAACGATTTGGGCAAGTTACCGCGCTTGATGACATTAATATTCAAATTCATCAAGGCGAATTTGTGGCAATTATGGGCGCCTCAGGCTCTGGAAAAACCACATTAATGAATATTCTCACAGGGCTTGATACCGCTTCTGAAGGTAAAGTAATACTGGATGGCGTTGACGCAGCGCAACTTGATGAAGTGGGTCGTCAACGCTTTCGTGCAGAAAAAATTGGTCTCGTTTTCCAACAATTCCATTTAATTCCCTATTTAACTGCCTTGGAAAACGTTATGCTTGCTCAGCACTACCATAGCGTCATTGATGAGGAAGCGGCTAAAGCTGTATTGGAACAAGTAGGATTAGAACATCGGATACATCATCGACCAAATCAACTTTCTGGTGGCGAACAACAACGAGTTTGTATCGCAAGGGCATTAGTCAATCAGCCGCCCGTTATTTTTGCCGATGAACCAACCGGTAATCTTGATGAAAAAAACGAACAGCTTGCCTTACAACTGTTACAAGATCTCAATAAACAAGGGCGTACAATCGTGATGGTAACCCATAATCCAGAATTAGGTAAACTAACCCATCGCACCATTTATTTACAACATGGTAAATTTTTACGAGAAGAACATAATGAAATTTAACTTTTTACTCAAGTCTATCTTATTAAGTGCGGTGCTTTTGGGCGTAGTTTCTTGCAAGGAACAGGTCGCGGAAATTGGACAAACCGCACCTGATATTGCCGCTTTTGATTTGCAAGGGAATAAAGTTGAACTAAAACAATGGCAAGGAAAACCTATTTTACTCAGTTTTTGGTCTGAAAGCTGCGGAGTTTGCTTAGCGGAATTAAAAGAATTTGAAAAATTATCAGCCCAGTATCCGGATCAACTACAAGTTGTAGCAATTAATACGGATGGCAATAAAGGCAATACGCAAGCCACTGTACAAAAACGCCAAATTCAGCTCACTGTCATTAAAGATCAAATGCAAATTACAGGTGAACGCTATCAAATTGTTGGCACACCAACCACATTTTTTATTGATTCAGAAGGAAAAATTCGCTATAAATTCGAGGGGCTTATCCCGAAAAATAAATTAGAACAACTTTTTACTCAAAGCTAACATTATGAAAAAATTGATTTTATTAACCGCACTTTGTGCTGTTATTTCTACTACTCAAGCACATACTCCCGACATGAAACAAGGCGAACGTACCTTCCGCCAAATGTGCTCAACTTGCCATGGAAGACAAGGTGAACGCTCTGCATTAGGCCAATCTGCTATTATTAATAAATTGCCAGCAGATGAAATTGTTACTGCTTTACAAGCACGCAAAAAAGGCGAAATTATGGGGGCAGGCAATAGCGCCAAAGCTCGCCTCAGCGATCAAGATATGCAAAATATTGCAACTTATTTAGAAAGTTTAGCGCAAAAATAATTATGCTTTTATTCAAAAATCCTTGTTATTTCATATACAAGGATTTTTTATTTCCTTTTTCTCAGAATTCACTTCTTTTCTTCTCTAAAAATTTTTTAAAACGCCACTTTACTTTTATATACTAGTTTAATAGTATATTAATCAAATTCAAACTTATCCATAGGTAATAATATGTCTGAAACGATTTTAGATCCTTATTTTGGCGAATTTGGTGGTATGTATGTACCAGAAATTCTCGTCCCTGTATTAAAACAACTAGAAAAAGCCTTTGTCGAGGCGCAACAAGATCCTGAATTTCAACAAGAATTACAAGATTTATTAAAGAATTACGCGGGTCGTCCCACAGCTTTAACTCTCTGCAAAAATTTAACGAAAGCAACCAAAACAAAACTCTATTTAAAACGCGAAGATTTGTTACATGGTGGCGCACATAAAACCAACCAAGTATTAGGGCAAGCTTTATTAGCTAAACGCATGGGAAAAACTCGAATTATTGCCGAAACAGGTGCGGGACAACATGGCGTTGCCACTGCCCTTGCCTGTGCGATGTTAGATTTGCCTTGCCGAATTTATATGGGCGCAAAAGATGTGGAACGCCAATCACCCAATGTATTCCGTATGCGTTTAATGGGGGCAGAAGTCATTGCTGTACAAAAAGGTTCTTGTTCACTTAAAGACGCTTGTTGCGAGGCTATGCGTGATTGGGCTGCAAATTATGAAGATACCCATTATTTAATTGGTACAGCAGCAGGTCCTCATCCATTTCCAACAATGGTAAGAGAATTTCAAAAAATGATTGGCGAAGAAACCAAACAACAAATCTTGGCAAGGGAAAATCGTTTACCTGATGCGGTGATTGCTTGCGTAGGTGGCGGCTCGAATGCAATTGGCATGTTTGCTGATTTTATCGATGAGCCATCAGTGAAATTAATCGGCGTGGAACCCGCTGGCAAAGGCATTGAAACAGGACGGCATGGTGCCCCATTAGGCCATGGAAAAACTGGCATTTATTTTGGAATGAAGTCACCAATTATGCAAACAGAAGACGGACAAATTGAAGAATCTTACAGTATCTCTGCAGGTTTAGACTTCCCTTCTATTGGCCCTCAACACGCCCATCTGCAATCCATTGGACGAGCGGAATATCCAAGCATTACAGATGATGAAGCCTTATTTGCTTTTAAAGAATTAGCACAACATGAAGGCATTATTCCTGCTTTAGAAAGTTCTCACGCCCTTGCCTATGCGTTAAAAATGGCAAAAGAAAACCCAGAAAAAGAGCAACTTTTAGTAGTTAATTTATCTGGACGAGGCGATAAAGATATTTTTACTGTTGATAAAATTTTTACTGAAAGAGGAATTCTCTAATGGACCGTTTTGCACAATTATTTTCAAAATTAAATGCTAAACAACAAGGTGCTTTTGTTCCTTTTGTTACCCTTTGCGATCCTGATTTAGAACGTTCATTTGACATTATTTGTACATTAGTTGACAACGGTGCCGATGCATTAGAATTAGGTTTCCCATTTTCTGATCCTCTGCTCGATGGTCCTGTAATTCAAGCTGCCAATAATCGCGCATTACATTCAGGATGTAGCACAAAAGAAAGCTTTGAATTATTAGCAAAAGTGCGGTCAAAATATCCTGAGATTCCAATTAGCCTATTACTCTGTGCAAATTTGGTCTATGCTCAAACTTTAGACGGATTCTATCAACGCTGTGCTGATGTTGGCATTGATGCCGTATTGGTTGCCGATATTCCTTTACTTGCCGCTCAGCCTTATATTGAAGCCGCACAGAAATATGGTATTCAGCCCGTATTTATTTGCCCTCCGAATGCGGATGAAAATACCATAAAAAACATCGCGCAATATTCTCGGGGTTACACTTATCTGGTATCTAGATCTGGCGTAACCAGTGCCGAAAATCAGCAGCAAGCCAACAATTTAGATAACCTTGTTGAGCAATTAAAAAAATACAATGCACCACCGATTCTGCAAGGTTTCGGCATATCAGAACCTCAGCAAGTCAAAAATGCCTTATCCATGGGCGTTGCAGGCGCGATTTCTGGCTCCGCAACAGTGAAGATTATTGAAGATAATTTAACTAATCATCGCCAATGTTTAATTGAACTTGCTCAATTTGTGCAACAAATGAAAGCGGCAACCTCATTGTTAACATAAAAATAAAACGTCCCATTGAGGACGTTTTTTATTTGTATAAATTCCCTTCTTTCTTATCGCAATCGTTTGCCTAAAATGCGCCTATTATGCTATTCTACGCAAGTTTTTTATCCCTATTCATGGATTCCAAATATGTCTAATACTCAACCAAAAATTGCCATTGTGATGGGCTCAAAAAGTGATTGGGCAACCATGCAAGAAGCCACTCAAATTTTAGATCAATTACAAGTTCCTTATCATGTTGAAGTTGTATCTGCACATCGTACGCCTGATAAACTCTTCACCTTTGCTGAACAAGCAGAACAAAATGGATATAAAGTCATTATTGCTGGCGCTGGCGGTGCCGCTCACCTCCCAGGTATGATTGCAGCGAAAACCTTAGTCCCTGTATTAGGCGTGCCAGTCAAAAGTTCTATGTTAAGCGGTGTTGACAGCCTTTATTCTATTGTTCAAATGCCAAAAGGTATTCCCGTTGGTACGTTAGCTATTGGTCCAGCAGGCGCAGCAAATGCAGGTCTTTTAGCTGCACAAATTTTGGCCGCGTGGGACAATAATCTCTTATCTCGTTTAAAAACGTTTAGAGAAACTCAAACAAATTCTGTGCTAGATAATCCCGATCCGCGTGATTAATTTCCTATCTTTCATACAGCAGGAATAATAAATTTTATGCAAAAAAGTGCTTTATATCCAACCGTTTACGTTCTTGGTAATGGTCAATTAGGTCGTATGTTACGCTATGCGGGGGCGCCACTTGATATTGACGTAGTACCATTAGCATTTGATGACCCAATGTTTGATTTAGCGCCCAATAGCATTATTACGGCAGAAATTGAACGTTGGGCAGTGACACCATTAACAGAAATGCTCGGCAATCATGATAAATTTGTTAATAAGAATGTGTTTGCAACCACAGCAGATCGTTTTAGCCAAAAATCATTATTAGATGAACTAAATTTACCGACTTCACCTTGGTGTTTACTTGAAAGTGCGGTGCATTTTGAACAAGTTTTCAATGAAATTGGCGATAAAGTTGTAGTTAAACGTCGTACTGGTGGCTATGACGGGCGCGGTCAATGGATTGTAACGAACGAAAATAAAGACGTGATTACAGATGATCTCTTTGGCGAAGTTATTGCTGAGAAATTTATTCCCTTTGATGGCGAAGTATCCATTGTTGGTGCTCGTTTTAAAAATGGCGAAACACGTTTCTATCCTGTAACACATAACTTACAGCAAAATGGTATTTTACGTTACAGCGTAGCAGACAGTTCAAACCAGCATTTACAAGCTCAAGCGGAAGAAATGCTGGGTAAAGTAATGCACAAACTCAATTATATTGGTGTAATGGCAATGGAATGTTTTGTTGTCGGCAACAAATTATTAATTAATGAGCTTGCCCCTCGTGTGCATAATAGTGGACATTGGACGCAATTAGGTTGTTCCATTAGCCAATTTGAATTACATCTGCGTGCGTTATTAGATTTGCCTACTCCTGAATTACAGGTTTTTGCCCCAAGCGTGATGGTCAATTTAATTGGTACGGAGCATAATCCTCAATGGTTAAATACGCCATTTAGTCAGCTACATTGGTATGGCAAAGAGGTTCGTCCTGGGCGTAAAGTAGGTCATATTAACCTGACACATATTGATAAAAATGTATTAATTGCGCAGCTGAATAAACTAAGCAAAGAATTACCTGAGGATTATCAATCGGGGATTAATTGGGCAATCGCAAAATTAAAATAATATTAATAAATTCATACATTCTTTGTTTTATGTATAACAATAAAGAGAAATTGTAATATTTTTTCAAAAAATAGTTGCAATTTCCCTTTCTTTTACAGTATAACCATAATCACAAATACAACATTCTATAAGGACTATTACTATGTTTGAAAATATTACGCCTGCGCCAGCAGATCCTATTCTAGGTTTAGGTGAAGCTTTTAAAGCAGATTCTCGTCAAGAGAAAGTCAATTTAGGTATTGGTGTTTACAAAGATGCCAAAGGCAACACACCAATTATGAAAGCGGTTAAAGATGCCGAAGCACGTTTGTTTGAACAAGAAACAACCAAAAACTACTTATCAATTGACGGTGTAGCAGAGTTCAATGCTCACACTCAAGAATTGTTATTTGGCAAAGATTCTAACATTGTGAAAAGCAAACGCGCTAAAACTGTTCAAAGCTTAGGTGGTACAGGCGCATTACGAATTGCGGCTGAATTTGTTAAACGCCAGACAAAAGCACAGAATGTATGGATCAGTTCACCGACTTGGCCAAATCACAATGCTATTTTCAATGCGGTAGGTATCACCATTCGTGAATATCGTTGGTATGATGCGGAACGTAAAGTCTTAGACTGGGATAACCTGATTGCAGACTTAAGCAATGCAGGAGAAGGTGATGTGGTGTTATTACATGGTTGCTGCCATAACCCAACAGGTATCGACCCAACTCCAGAGCAATGGAAAGTGCTAGCTGATATGTCAGCGAAAAATGGTTGGTTACCACTATTTGACTTTGCTTATCAAGGTCTTGCAAACGGCTTAGAAGAAGATGCGGTTGGTTTACGTACTTTCGCAGCAAACCATAAAGAATTATTAGTAGCAAGTTCATACTCTAAAAACTTCGGTTTATATAATGAACGCGTTGGTGCATTCACGCTCGTAGCAGAAAATGAAACTGTGGCAGCAACAGCATTAACACAGGTTAAAACCATTATTCGTACACTTTACTCAAACCCTGCTGCACATGGTGCTTCAGCAGTTTCTGTGGTATTAAAAGATCCTGCACTACGTGCTGAATGGGAAGCGGAATTAGCAGAAATGCGTACGCGTATCAAAGCAATGCGTTTCAAATTCGTTGAATTACTTAAAGAATTTGGTGCAGAACAAGATTTCAGCTTTATTACTGAACAAAATGGTATGTTCTCTTTCAGTGGCTTAACTGCTGAACAAGTTGATCGCTTAAAAGAAGAATTCGCAATTTATGCAGTTCGCTCAGGTCGTATAAATGTCGCAGGAATTACTGAAGATAATATTCGTTATCTGTGTGAAAGCATTGTAAAAGTGCTTTAATACTCATCATAAAAATACCGCATTTCATCAAAGTGCGGTATTTTTTATCTTAATTTCACCCTCAATAATATTCTCATTTAATGCATTAAACATACTTTGTATAGTTTCAGCATTAACCTTATGCTGATTTTCAAAGAAATTCATCATTCGATACACTTCTCTTTCTAATCCTAAATGCGCTGCTTTTGTTAAAGTGCGGTGGATTTCTTGCACATTTACGCCAACATTACTAATCACGATCAAAACATGCTTTTCAGGAAAACGATCACAATAGCGAAAAGCATATTGTAAATATTGATAAGCTTTTTTCTTCGCTTGCTGGAAACGTTGCTCTGTCCAAATATATTGCCCTTTTTCACTTAAATAACGATCATTTTCAACATGAAAAATCTTAGCCTCTGGATAATCTCTTTTAAACTCGACCATTTTTTGTTTTGCGAAAGTCGTTTTACCAGACCCTGAATGACCGCGGATAATAATCAGTTTTTTCATAAATAAACCTATGACATATTGTTTTAGCAAGTTTACATAGAGTATTTCTACAATATTCAATTTTTAGCTTATTAAATTTTATATTATCATTAACCTTTGCAACATATTAAATTGTTCTCCCCCATTTAAATTCCCCTTGTTCATTTGTACTCTGCCCTTATATTAGGTACAATCCCTCATTATTTTTGCATTGGAAAAATTATGACAAAGAAAAAAATAAAACCAGGCTCGAATACAATTGCATTGAATAAACGTGCTAGACATGATTATTTTATAGAAGAAGAAATTGAAGCAGGATTGTCTTTACAAGGTTGGGAAGTAAAATCCATGCGTGCAGGCAAAGCCAATATCAGCGATAGCTATGTGATTTTCAATAACGGTGAAGCCTATTTATTCGGCGCGACTATTCAACCGCTTAGTGTAGCTTCTACTCATATCGTTTGCGATCCGACAAGAACGCGTAAATTGTTGTTAAATCAAAAAGAATTAGCCTCGTTATTTGGTAAAGCCAATCGTGATGGCTATACTATTGTTGCCCTTTCGCTTTATTGGAAACAGGCTTGGGCAAAACTTAAAATTGGTTTAGCAAAAGGAAAAAAATTACATGATAAGCGGGAAGATATTAAAGATCGGGAATGGAAACTACAGAAAGATCGCATTATGAAGAATGCAAATCGTGGATAATCTGTTACAATCCTTATGTAAAATTTTTGTAAACTAAATGGAGAATATAATGGCACAGGATCAAGATCCTTGGGCAGCACCCGGAACGAATAATTCGTCTGGACAAAAGCCTGATAATCAACGTGATGAATCACAACAAGGTTCATCAGGTTCTCATCGACATGAGCAATCCCCGCCTGATTTAGAAGAAGCCTTCACTAATTTATTAAAGAAATTAGGTGGCAATAAAAACAAAGGCTCAAATTCAAATCAAAGCAATAATTTGCCTGAAATGAAAATAGGTAAATTACTGCCACTTGCTGTTGGTATTGGTGCAGTAATTTGGGGATTAAGCGGGTTTTATACCGTAAAAGAAGCGGAACGTGGTGTGGTAACACGTTTTGGACAATTACATTCGATTGTACAGCCTGGTTTAAACTGGAAACCGACTTTTATCGATCAAGTGTTGCCAGTTAATGTTGAGCAAGTAAAAGAGCTGAAAACCCAAGGTTCTATGTTGACGCAAGATGAGAATATGGTGAAAGTGGAAATGACGGTGCAATACCGCGTACAAGATCCTGCAAAATTCTTATTTAGTGTAACCAATGCCGAAGACAGCTTAGGGCAAGCCACAGACAGTGCTCTACGTTATGTGATTGGTCACATGACAATGGATAACATTCTGACAACAGGTCGTGCTGTTGTGCGTGAAAATACGTGGAAAGCACTAAATGATATTATCAAACCTTATGATATGGGTTTAGAAGTCATTGATGTGAACTTCCAATCTGCTCGTCCACCTGAAGAAGTGAAAGATGCATTTGACGATGCGATTAAAGCACAAGAAGACGAACAACGTTATATTCGTGAAGCTGAAGCTTACGCGCGTGAACGTGAGCCAATTGCTCGTGGTAATGCACAACGAATTTTAGAAGAAGCAACTGCTTATAAAGATCAAATTGTGCTTGATGCTAAAGGGGAAATTGAACGTTTCCAACGTTTATTGCCTGAATTTAAACTTTCTCCTGAAGTATTAAAACAGCGCCTATACATTCAATCCATGGAAAAAGTGATGGCTAAAACGCCGAAAGTGATGATGGATTCAGGTAATAATATTACTGTATTACCATTAGACCAAATGTTGCGTGGTAAATCAGAAAATGTACAAGAAAACACACCAAAAGCCATTGAAAGAAGCGCTCCAGTACGTTCTGAGCCACAAAGTGCGGTGAATTCTCAGCCAGTTTCTGAATCTTACAAAGGGGCAAATACAGAACAAGAACGTAGAGGGAGATTTAACTAATGCGTAAATTTTTAACGCCAATTATCATTGTTTTAGGTTTAGTCATCTACTCTAGTGTTGTTATCGTACAAGAAGGTTCACGCGGTATTATGTTGCGTTTTAGCAAAGTACATCGTGATGCAGATAATAAAGTGGTCGTGTATAACCCAGGTTTACATTTTAAAGTGCCATTTATTGATAACATCAAAATTTTAGATGCACGCATTAAAACTCTTGATGGTCAGCCAGACCGTTTCGTTACTGTAGAGAAAAAAGACTTATTAGTAGATTCCTATGTAAAATGGCGAATCAGCGATTTTGGTCGTTTTTATACAGCAACAAGTGGCGGTGACTATAACCGCGCTTCTAGCCTATTACGCCGTAAAGTCAACGACAGATTACGTTCAGAAATTGGTTCTCGTACCATTAAAGATATTGTCTCTGGCACCCGAGGCGAATTAATGGAAGGAGCGAAAAAAGCATTGAATTCAGGGCAAGATAGCACCGCTGAATTAGGTATTGAAGTAGTTGATGTTCGTATTAAACAAATCAACTTACCTGATGAAGTGTCTTCATCAATTTACCAACGTATGCGTGCTGAACGTGACGCGGTAGCGCGTGAACATCGTTCACAAGGTAAAGAAAAAGCCGCTTTTATTCAGGCTGATGTAGATCGTAAAGTCACCTTAATTTTAGCCAATGCCAATAAAACAGCACAGCAATTACGCGGTGAAGGCGATGCCTTAGCAGCTAAACTCTACTCTGATGCTTTTAGTCAGGAAGCTGAATTCTATGGTTTCTTGCGTAGTTTAAAAGCATATGAAAACAGCTTTACCGGTTCTGAAAACATGATGATCTTAAAACCGGGTAGTGAGTTTTTCCGCTTTATGCAATCACCAACAAAATAAATAAAAATACCAGCCTAATCGTCCAATGATTAGGCTTTTTTCATTGAGATTTTAGCTAAAAAATAGTAAAGTAACGGCTGTCATTTTTTGAAATACAACAGGAAAAGATTATGGGAAAAAGTGTTGTTATCCTTGGCGCTCAATGGGGCGATGAAGGAAAAGGTAAAATCGTTGATTTATTAACAGATCGCGTTAAATATGTTGTTCGTTATCAAGGCGGACATAATGCTGGTCATACATTAATTATAAACGGTGAAAAAACCGTATTACGTTTAATCCCAAGCGGTATTTTACGTGATAACGTGACCTGCTTAATTGGTAACGGTGTTGTACTCTCCCCTGCTGCATTAATGCAAGAAATGGGCGAATTAGAAAGCCGCGGTATTAAAGTGCGCGAACGTCTGTTAATTTCTGAAGCTTGCCCATTAATCTTACCTTACCATATCGCAATGGATCACGCGCGTGAAGCGGCATTAGGTAATAATAAAATCGGTACAACGGGACGTGGTATCGGTCCAGCTTATGAAGATAAAGTGGCACGTCGTGGTTTACGCGTTAGCGACTTATTCAATCGTGAAAAATTCGCAGAAAAATTAAAAAATATCTTAGAATACTACAACTTCCAATTAGTGAATTACTACAAAGTAGAACCTGTTGACTACCAAAAAACCTTAGATGAAGTCATGGCAGTAGCAGATACATTAATTGGCATGGTAGCTGATATCAGCACTATCTTAGATAAAGCACGCAAAAATGGCGACAATATTTTATTTGAAGGTGCTCAAGGCACTATGTTAGATATCGACCATGGTACTTATCCATTCGTAACGAGCTCTAATACTACTGCTGGCGGTGTGGCAACTGGTGCAGGTTTCGGTCCTCGTAATATCGACTATGTATTAGGTATTATCAAAGCTTACTGTACTCGTGTTGGTGGCGGTCCATTCACCACTGAATTATTTGATGATGTAGGCGCAGAAATTGCACGCAAAGGCAATGAATTTGGTGCGGTAACAGGTCGTCCTCGTCGTTGTGGTTGGTTTGATGCAGTAGCAATGCGTCGTGCAATTCAAGTCAACAGCATTTCTGGTTTCTGTATGACTAAATTAGACGTATTAGACGGTTTTGATGAAGTGAAAATCTGTGTAGGCTACAAACTACCAAACGGTGAAGTGGTTGACTTTGCCCCACTTTCAGCAAAAGACTGGGAAGGTGTGGAACCAATTTACGAAACTATGCCAGGTTGGAAAGAAAATACCTTCGGTGTCACTGATGTAAACCAATTACCAGAAAATACCCGTAAATATGTCAAACGTATTGAAGAAGTAACCGGTGTTCCTGTAGCTATTCTTTCAACAGGTCCAGATCGTGTTGAAACAATGATTCTACAAGATCCATTTGCCGCTTAATCTTTCTATAAAAATCTCCTTTCAATTGAAAGGAGATTTTTTATGCTCAGAAAATAACATAAAAAAATACCGCACTTTTGTGCGGTATTTTTAGTTGGATAATCTTATTTTTTACCTAGCTGTGGTAAAACTGATTCTTTACCAGAAATTAATAACCCAGCATTTGCATAAATACCTAATTTATCGCGTGTATCCACGATATCTAAATTACGCATTGTTAATTGACCGATACGATCGATTGGATCAAATGGTGCATTTTCCACTTTTTCCATACTCAAGCGTTCTGCTGCATAGGTTAAGTTTGGTGAAACCGTATCTAAAATTGAGTAGTCATTACCACGACGTAGTTCTAAGGTCACTTCACCTGTAATTGCACGCGCGACCCAACGTTGTGCAGTTTCACGTAACATTAATGCTTGCGGATCGAACCAACGACCTTGATACAATAAACGACCTAAACGTAAACCATTGATACGATATTGTTCGATGGTATCTTCATTGTGAATACCGGTGACTAAACGCTCATAAGCAATATGTAATAATGCCATTCCCGGCGCTTCATAAATACCACGAGATTTTGCTTCAATGATACGGTTTTCAATTTGGTCTGACATACCTAAACCATGGCGACCACCAATACGGTTTGCTTCTAAGAACAGTTCTACTGCATCACTAAATGTTTTGCCATTTAATGCGACAGGCACACCTTCTTCGAAACGAACGGTAACAGTTTCCGCTTTCACTTCAACGTTTTCATCCCAGAATGCGACACCCATAATTGGTTTCACGATTTTAATGCCTGTGCTTAAGAATTCTAAGTCTTTTGCTTCGTGAGTCGCACCAAGCATATTTGAGTCAGTTGAATATGCTTTTTCTACTGACATTTTATAGTCAAATCCATTCGCAATTAAGAATTCAGACATTTCAAAGCGTCCGCCTAATTCGTGGATAAATTGATCATCTAACCAAGGTTTGTAAATTTTTAAATTAGGATTGGTTAATAAACCGTAACGATAGAAACGTTCAATATCATTACCTTTGAAAGTGGAACCATCACCCCAAATATTTACATCATCTTCTTTCATCGCAGAAACAAGCATTGTACCCGTAACTGCACGACCTAAAGGCGTGGTGTTAAAATAAGTAATACCACCAGTAGAAACATGAAAAGCACCTGATTGAATTGCCGCAATACCTTCATGAGCAAGTTGTGCTCGGCAATCAATTAAACGTGCTTTTTCCGCACCATATTCCATTGCTTTTCTTGGAATCGCTTCATAGTCTTCTTCATCTGGTTGACCTAAATTCGCGGTATAAGCATAAGGTACCGCACCTTTTTGGCGCATCCACAATAAAGCGGCACTCGTATCTAAACCACCAGAAAAAGCGATACCGACTTTCTGACCAACGGGAAGATTTTGTAAAATAGTGTTTGACATACATTATCCTATTGTTGCTGATTACTTGTTAAAAAATCATTTTATTATCGGTTAAAAATTTCGAATTTTCAACCGCACTTACATGGAAAATGGATCTGGATATTGATAAACAAAATCCAGTTCCTGACAAATTTTATTCGCTAAAATAATACGTTTTGGATCTTGCTCAGAGCACTTAAAGCGCGCTGGTTTTATGCCAAATTTCTGCGCCATTGCTTCGTAATATTCCGCTCTCGTTGGATGTTTCGGTGCAACCAAATGATATAATCGATGACCACTACGAGTTTCAAGCAAACTTTGTATTGCTCTTGAGCAATCCTCTAAATGAACAAGATTCACCGGCATATTGCCTAAGCTCACGTCCTTATCTGCCATTGAATATACGGGATGACGATCTTCACCTATTAAGCCACCAAAGCGCACAATATCCACATCAATATCTTGTAATTGAAACAACATTTGTTCCACTTTATATAAAGCTGAGTCTGTGTTTGGCTGCGATTTTTCATCAAACTCCCCTGCTTCCATATTAAATACGGACGTGGAGCTAATGAAAATAATATGATGTACACCGCACAACAAGGCTTCATGAACTAAATTTTCAATGCCTTTGATGTAACTGTCTGCATCAAAAAAATACTCACTAGGTGGAATATTTATCACTAAACTATCCACCGAAAGCAATGCTGCCAGATCATCGGGATCGGCATTAATTTCAGGATCTAACTGCAGTTGATAGGTTTCCAAACGCCACAAACGCATTTCATCAACGCCGTCATGGGTGCGTTTACTGCCTTTCACATCCCAACCAAGATTGCGTAAATCGCGCGCTAAAGGCAATCCAAACCAACCTAAACCAACAATAGCGACAGATCGCATACTACTCCTTAATTCAATGAAAAAGTGCGGTGATTTTTCAAAAAGTTTTGAAAAACACACCGCACTTTTGTTTATTTAGTTAATAAATCTAGCGCTTCTCGATATTTTGCAACCGTTTTTTCGATCACATCTGCTGGCACTTTTGGTGCTGGAGGCTGTTTATTCCATCCGCTATTGTTTAACCAATCACGCACGAATTGTTTATCAAAAGATGGTGGATTTGTGCCTTCTTTATAAGTCTCAATCGACCAAAAACGGCTTGAATCTGGTGTTAATACTTCATCCATTAACGTTAATACACCGTTTTCATCTAAACCAAATTCAAACTTAGTATCACAAATAATAATACCTTTTGTTAATGCATAAGCCGCAGCTTCTTTATATAACTTAATCGCAGATTCTTTCACTTGCGCTGCTAATTCAGCACCAATTTGGCGCTCACATTCCGCATAACTGATATTAATATCATGATCGCCCACTTCTTCTTTGCTTGAAGGGGTAAAAATAGGTTCCGGCAATTTACTTGCTTCCACTAAGCCTTTTGGTAATTCTAAGCCACAAATTGTGCCTGTTTGCTGATAATCTTTTAAACCTGATCCCGTTAAATAACCACGCACAATACTTTCAATTTTAATTGGCGTTAATCGTTTACATACAACTGCGCGATCTTTTACTAAATCTGCTTCTTCTTTTGGTAAGACATCATAAACTGTGTCACCAGTAAAGTGATTAGGCATAATATGTGCTAATTTGTTAAACCAAAAATTAGAAATTTGCGTGAGAATTTCCCCTTTACGTGGAATAGGATCATCCAAAATCACATCAAACGCAGATAAACGGTCTGTTGCCACCATTAACATGCGTTTATCATCAATTTCATAAAGATCACGCACTTTACCTGAATAAATTTTTTTAAGACTTAATTCCTTCATTATGTTGCCCTTATCATATTGTTATGAAAATTTCCGCAAATTATACCGCACTTTTCATTAAAGATAAGCAAACGATTGCATTTTTCTTAAGAAAATTTTTTAAGGAAAAAACGGAACAACAAAAAAGCCCTTTGTATTAACAAAGGGCTTTTATCTTTCAAAACAAATTACGCACGTTTGAAATCAATGTGAACTAATTTTGGTTTGAATGGGTGACGTTGCATTGCTTGTACTTTTACAGCAACTTCTTTACCATTGATAACCAATGTGATCACTTCTGAATAGAAGCTATCATGAGCTTGCGCGTTGTTTAATTCATCGTGGTTTAATACGATTGAAACTGGCTCTTCACTACCACCGTAAACGATAGCAGGGATTTGACCATTGTGACGCAGGCGGCGGCTCGCACCCTTACCTTGCGCTGTACGAACTTCAGCGTTAAATTTAAATGCCATTTTATGTTCTCTTTAAATAAAAAGTTAAATTCAGAAATTGCAGGCGACCCAGCAATTCCCCAGTGTTTAGCTCAAAGATAAACTTTGAGAGGGCGTAATTATAATCAAATTTCATGAAAAAGCAAATTTTATGTGCTTCTTTTAGCTGTTAAATTCAAAAATTACGCCATTTTACACCGCACTTTTAAGCTATTGTTTTTCTACAATCGTTTCTTTTTCTGCTTCATAATGCTGATAAGTTTTATAAAAAAATGCAGATAATAAGATACCAAGCATAACAATGAGTTGAATAAGGCGTTTTTTTGTTAATTTTTCAGCTGGCATAGGCTTTCTTTCACTATTTATTACTTCTTTATTTACTATTTTAATGCTATCATTTATTGAGTTAGATCAATTTTATCACATTTTATTATAAATATTGGGAACATAATGAGTATTTTATCTTCAGAACATCGCATCGGACGCCGAATTCAGTCAGGTGGTTGTGCTATTCACTGCCAAGACTGCTGTATTAGTCAATTATGCATTCCATTTACTTTAAACAAACACGAACTCGACCAACTTGATAATATTATTGAACGTAAAAAGCCGATTCAAAAATCACAAGTTATGTTTAAAGCTGGAGATGAATTAACCTCTCTTTATGCTATTCGTTCTGGCACCATAAAAACCTACACCATTAGCGAAACAGGCGAAGAACAAATTACCGCTTTCCACTTACCAGGTGATTTGGTGGGTTTTGATGCTATCACAAATATGCGCCACCCAAGCTTTGCGCAGGCATTAGAAACTGCCATGGTGTGTGAAATTCCTTTTGACATTTTAGATGATCTTTCAGGAAAAATGCCGAAATTACGCCAACAAATTATGCGTTTAATGAGTAGTGAGATTAAGAGCGATCAAGAAATGATTTTGTTACTATCAAAAATGAATGCAGAAGAACGTTTGGCAGCTTTCATTTACAATCTATCTAATCGTTATTCTAACCGCGGTTTTTCTGCTCGTGAATTCCGTTTAACCATGACACGTGGTGATATTGGTAATTACCTCGGTTTAACCGTAGAAACCATCAGCCGCTTATTAGGACGTTTTCAAAAAATGGGAATTCTATCGGTGCAAGGGAAATACATTACGATCAACGATTTGCCACAATTAACTGAAATCGCTGGTATTAACCGCACTAAAATTCAATTTGTTGATTAATAGATTCAGGCTGATATTTCAGCCTGTTTTTTTTATTGAGGCATATCACATTTTGACATACTCTAACTTGTTATTTATTTCAATCTACTCTATGATGAACTAGAGTCGTGACTATAACGTAATGGAGGTTATGATGAAATTCAATAATATTTTAGTGGTACTCAACCCTGAAAATGAAAAACAATATGGACTTGCACGTGCAGTACGCTTAGTTAAAGAACAAAAAAGCGAAAATCCTGTTAACATTACCGTATTTTTACCCATCTATGATCTTTCTTACGAAATGTCAGCGTTACTTTCTTCTGAAGAAAGACAGGAAATGCATCAAACGGTTATTACACAACGCCAAAAAGAGTTACAGCCCTATTTGGATAAATATGCCGATCCGATGATCAATTTCCGACCTGTTGTTGTATGGAACAGCAACGAAGCCGAAGCGATTGCGGCAGAAATTGAAAATCAAAATTACGATCTTGTCGTTAAATACACCAAAGAAGAAGAAAGCCTCACTTCCCTTTTCATTACTCCAATGGATTGGCAATTATTACGCAAATGCCCGACTCCATTATTAATGGTTCGTGATGGAGATTGGAAGCACCAGCGTCGCATTTTAGTTGCGGTCAACGTATCTGGTGATGAAGAATATCACGAGCAATTTAATAAAGAATTAGTTTCCTTAAGTATGGACTTAGCGGATCAATTAGAACGTGGTAATATTCACTTAGTCAGCGCGTATCCGCCGACACCAATGAATATTGCCATTGACTTACCAGAATTCCACACTGCTGAGTACATTAATAGTTTACGTGGTCAACATTTATTAAATATGAAAGCACTACGTCAACATTTCGGTATTTCTGAAGATCATACACATGTACGAGAAGGTTTCCCTGAAGAAATCATTCCTGAAGTAGCGAAAGAATTGGAAGCCGAATTGGTTGTATTAGGCACCGTTGGGCGCACAGGACTCTCCGCCGCCCTGCTCGGCAATACAGCAGAACATGTGATTAGTAAATTAAAATGCAATTTACTTGCCATTAAACCGTCGAAAAAATCCTAATGAATTGAACAAAAAAGTGCGGTTAATTTCACCGCACTTTTTGTTTTTATAGAGAAAAGCAAATGAATGAAACAACAAACAAACTAACTCCTGATGAAGCAATTGATATCGCCTATGATATTTTCTTAGAAATGGCAGCAGAAAATCTCGATCCTGCTGATGTTTTGTTATTTAACCTACAATTTGAAGAACGTGGCGCAGTCGAATTTGTTGAT
The DNA here is from genome assembly GCF_052384575.1 of Reella acinonychis. Lineage (GTDB taxonomy): Bacteria > Pseudomonadota > Gammaproteobacteria > Enterobacterales > Pasteurellaceae > JBQSUQ01. Next base: position 53,491 of record NZ_JBQSUQ010000005.1, read on the forward strand.
ACTGCTGATGATTGGGACCAAGAAATTGGCGTATTAATTGATCCTGAAGCCTATGCTGAAGTTTGGATTGGCCTGGTCAACGAACAAGATGAAATGGACGATATTTTTGCTAAATTCTTAATTTCTCATCGTGAAGAAGATCGCGAATATCATGTAATTTGGAAGCAATAATGTACGAAAATAATCAAAGTTTAAAAGAATTAAAACTCGGTCAAAAAACGGAATATCAATCAATTTATGACCGCACTTTATTACAACCTGTTCCTCGTGCACTTAACCGCGATAGCTTAGCTATCACAGAGGTCCAACCTTTTCATATTGGTGCAGATATTTGGACAGCTTATGAAATTTCATGGTTAAATAACAAAGGTGTACCACAGGTTGCCATTGCTGATGTTGAAATTGATTTTCGCTCAGAAAATCTTATCGAATCAAAGAGTTTTAAACTTTATCTCAATAGCTTTAACCAAACAAAATTTGATTCTTGGCAGCAAGTGGAACAAACCATGCAACAAGATTTGAGCGATTGTGCCAAAGGTGATGTCAAAGTGCGGTTAAATTCTTTAGCTTTTTATCAAAACCAAGCCATTGCAACCTTAGCTGGCGATTGCATTGATGATCAAGATATTGAAATAACAAGCTATGATTTTAACGCTGATTTACTACAAGGTTGCACACAGGATCAACAAGTTGAAGAATATTTAGTTAGCCACTTATTAAAATCTAATTGTTTGATTACTAGTCAACCCGATTGGGGAACAGTGCAAATTCATTATGTTGGTAAACAAATTGATCGTGAGAAATTATTACGTTATTTCATTTCTTTCCGTCAACACAATGAATTCCATGAACAATGTGTAGAGCGCATTTTCTGTGATTTAATGCGTTTTGCACAACCAGAAAAATTAACTGTCTATGCGCGTTATACAAGACGAGGTGGGTTAGATATTAATCCATTCCGCTCTAATTTTGAGTCAGTTCCTGAAAATCAGCGCTTGGCAAGACAATAAAAACACATAAAAGGATGTACTATGAAACGAATTGAACAGCTTTTTGCCAACAATCACAGTTGGGCATTGCGCATGAAAGAAGAAAACTCGCTTTATTTCAAAGAGTTAGCAGAACATCAAACGCCACATTATTTGTGGATTGGTTGTTCTGATAGTCGTGTACCTGCTGAAAAGCTGACAAATTTAGAACCGGGCGAATTATTTGTTCATCGTAACGTGGCAAACCAAGTTATTCATACCGACCTAAATTGTCTTTCTGTTGTGCAATATGCTGTCGATGTGCTGAATATTGAACATATTATCATTTGTGGTCACACTAACTGTGGTGGTATTAAAGCAGCAATGAGCAGACAAGATCTTGGGTTAATCAATAACTGGCTATTACATATTCGTGATATTTGGTTTAAACACAGCCATTTGTTAGGTAATTTAAGTCCTGAAAAACGCGCAGATATGTTAACCAGAATTAATGTTGCAGAACAAGTTTATAACCTTGGGCGCTCCTCTATTGTACAATCAGCTTGGGCGCGTGGTGCAAAACTCTCTTTACATGGCTGGGTATATGATGTCAACGATGGTTTTTTAGTGGATCAAGGGGTATTAGCAACCAGCAGAGAAACACTTGAAATTTCATATCGCAATGCTATTGCACATTTGCTTACCCTAAGTGAAGAAGATGATATTATAAAGAAACCATTAGAAGAAAAGTAAACGAAAAAATACCGCACTTTAAAGTGCGGTATTTTTTTACTTCGTTTTTATAATGCTTTAAGAATGTCATCAACGCGTTCTTTGGCATCACCAAACAACATTTGAGTATTTTCTTTAAAGAATAATGGGTTTTGTACGCCCGCATAGCCAACAGCCATTGAACGTTTAAATACCACAACATTCGCTGCTTTCCATACTTCTAATACAGGCATACCTGCGATTGGGCTATTTGGATCTTCCATTGCCGCAGGGTTAACCGTATCGTTCGCACCAATAACCAATACCACATCGGTATCAGCGAAATCGTCATTGATTTCATCCATTTCTAATACCACATCATAAGGTACTTTTGCTTCCGCTAATAATACGTTCATATGACCAGGTAATCGGCCTGCAACTGGGTGAATACCAAAACGCACATTAATACCACGATCACGTAGTTTTTGCGTAATTTCAGCCACTGGATACTGTGCCTGTGCAACAGCCATACCATATCCCGGAGTGATGATAACAGAGCTTGCATTTTTCAACATCTCTGCCACTTCTTCAGCTGTGGTTTCACGATGTTCACCTTGTTCTTCATCGCTTGATACTTGAACGTCGTTACCGAAGCCACCAGCAATTACGCTGATAAATGAGCGGTTCATCGCTTTACACATGATGTAAGAAAGAATCGCACCTGAAGAACCCACTAATGCACCTGTTACGATTAATAAATCGTTGCTTAACATGAAACCGGCTGCCGCTGCTGCCCAACCTGAGTAAGAGTTAAGCATTGACACGACTACTGGCATATCCGCACCACCGATAGATGCCACTAAATGCCAACCGAATGCAAGCGCAATTGCGGTCATTAATAATACAGGGAAGATATTATGTGGATTGTTTAAAAATGCCACCATTAATAATGCAGAGAACACTAACGCAGCTAAATTTAATTTATGGCGATGAGGTAGCATTAAAGCTTTAGAATTGATAATGCCACGTAATTTACCAAATGCAACCACAGAACCTGTGAAGGTTACCGCACCGATAAAGATACCTAAGAACACTTCAACATTGTGGATATTCGCTAATACTTCTTGTTTCGCTTCGAAAGCTGCTTTTGCTTTTTCTAATGCTTCTTCGCTAATAAATGCGGTGCCTTCTGGCGCAACAAAATCAGGCGTGATATGTAAACCAAAGCTATTGAAACCTACTAAAACAGCCGCTAAACCAACGAAGCTATGTAAAATAGCCACTAATTCAGGCATTTCAGTCATTTCAACTTTAAGTGCACGTTGAATACCTAGCACACCACCTACAGCCATTGCGATCAGGATCCAAAATTCACCATTTGTTGCAGGACCGAAAATAGTCGCAACTAACGCAATCGCCATACCGATAATGCCATACCAACAACCAGCTTTAGCGGTTTCATGTTTAGAAAGACCGGCTAAGCTCATAATAAACAGTAATGCCGACACAATATAAGCGGCTTGTACAAGACCTACTGACATTTACTTTCTCCTTAACCTTTTCTAAACATAGCAAGCATACGTTGGGTAACTTTGAAACCACCAAAAATATTGATACTTGCCACTAAAATTGCAATAAATGCTAATATGCTGACAAAGAAGCTGCCTTGCGCAATTTGCAATACCGCACCAACGATAATAATACCTGAAATAGCATTGGTTACCGCCATTAATGGTGTATGCAGTGCATGGCTTACGTTCCATACAACATAGTATCCGACTACGCAAGATAAAACGAATACGGTGAAATGAGAAAGGAACTCAGGTGGTGTGACTGAAGATAAACCAAGGAACAATAACGCAATTACTGCCATCACACCAAATTTAATGCGAGGATCTGCTGGTTTTTCTTCTTTTTTCGCCACAGGTGCAGCTGCCGCTTTTTGTTGCGGTTGAGCAGAAACCTGAATTGGCGGTGCTGGCCATGTGACTTCACCATCACGAACCACTGTTACACCACGTAATACCACATCGTCAAAATTAATATCAATTTGACCATCTTTATTTGGCGCTAATAGTTTCAATAAATTCACTAAGTTTGTGCCGTAAAGTTGGGAAGATTGAGTAGGTAAACGTGCAGGGAAATCAGTATAACCAATCACTTTCACTTGGTTATCTGTAACGAAAATTTCATTTGGTTTGGTGTATTCACAGTTACCACCTGTTAATGCAGCTAAATCCACAATCACAGAACCTGGTTTCATTGAATCAACCATTTCTTTAGTAATAAGGCGAGGCGCTGGTTTACCCGGAATCGCAGCGGTGGTAATGATAATATCCACTTCTTTCGCTTGTTCCGCATAAAGTGCCATTGCACGACGGTTAAATTCTTCAGACATCACTTTTGCATAGCCATCGCCTGAACCGCCTTCTTCTTCGAAATCAATTTCTAAGAAGTCTGCACCCATTGATTTTACTTGTTCTTTTACTTCTGGACGTGAGTCAAATGCACGAACAATCGCCCCTAAGCTGTTAGCTGCACCGATAGCGGCAAGACCTGCAACACCCGCACCAATCACTAACACTTTCGCAGGAGGCACTTTACCTGCTGCCGTAATTTGTCCAGTGAAGAAACTACCAAATGCGTTTGCGGCTTCAATAACCGCACGATAACCCGAAATATTTGCCATTGAAGAAAGCGCATCTAATGCTTGTGCACGAGAAATTCGAGGTACCGCATCCATGGCTAACACATTAATTTTCTTAGCTGATAATTTTTGCATTAATTCTGGATTTTGCGCAGGCCACACAAAGCTTACTAAGGTGGCGCCCTCTTTAATGAGTGCAATTTCTTGTTCTGTTGGCGCATTTACTTTAAAAATAATATCAGCATTCCAAACCTCTTGTGCTGAGCCAACTTTAGCCCCAGCAGCTACAAATGCTTGATCTTCAAAACTTGCCTTAAAGCCCGCATCATGCTCAACGATAACTTCAAAACCTAATTTTAAAATTTGTTGAACCGTCTTTGGCGTTGCCGCAACACGAGTTTCATTATCAAGCAGTTCTCTAGGTACACCAATTAACATAATGTTTCCTTCAAATTGGTTGATTTTATTTCCCTGAGGAAAATCCTCCTCAAGCCCGAATATGACAAAAAGTCAAAGCTTTCTAAATGTATCTTAAATGCCAAGAAATTGAAAACAATTTTTACAGGAAAAAGAAGTAAATTTGACTTAAATTAGAAAATAAATAAAACAATATAAAAAAGAACCGCACTTTATCTAAAGTGCGGTGGAAAAAGGAGGAATTTTATGAATTATCTTTCATTGTGAATTTCAAGATTGGTCGCGTCTTTTTCTCGCTTTGTTTTCGCGCCATCATTACGTTTAGCTGCAATATTATCCAAGTATTCCGGAGTCACATCACCTGTCACATAATGTCCGGTGAAAACAGAGGTATCAAACTCACGAATTTTTGGATTTTCCTGCTGAACAGAAATCTGTAACGCTTCTAAATCTTGGAAAATTAAGCCATCAACACCAATCAATTTCGCTACTTCTTCTACATTACGATTATAAGCAATGAGTTCGTGCTTGGTTGGCATATCAATACCATACACATTCGGGTAACGAATTTCTGGTGCAGCTGAAGCAAAATAAATTTTATTAGCGCCAGCCGCTCTTGCCATATCCACAATTTGTTCAGACGTTGTGCCACGCACAATCGAGTCATCTACTAATAACACATTTTTGCCTTTGAATTCAGAAGCAATGGTATTTAATTTACGACGAACCGCACTAATACGTTGTTTTTGCCCTGGCATAATGAAGGTGCGACCAACATAACGGTTTTTCACGAAACCTTGGCGATAAGGCTTATTCAACACATGAGCAATGCGTAATGCAATATCATTTGAGGTTTCTGGCACTGGAATAACCACGTCAATATCAATATCCTTCCATTCACGCGCAATTTTCTGCCCTAAGCGTTCGCCCATATGCACACGAGCTGCATAGACTGATACACCATCAATGGTACTATCAGGACGTGCAAAATAGACGTATTCAAAAATACAAGGACACAATTTTGGATTATCCGCACAAATTTCAGAATAAATTTGATGATCAAAGGTGACATAAACTGCTTCACCAGGTTCAATATCGCGAACAAATTCAAAGCCCGCGGTATCCAATGCAACGGTTTCTGAAGCAAACATATATTCCATTTTGCCATTTTCTTCACGCTGACCTAGCACTAATGGGCGAATACCATTTGGATCACGAAATGCCACTAGGCCATGGCCAATAATCATCGCAATACAAGCATAAGCGCCTTTAATATCTTGGTTAGTCGCACGAATCGCCGCGAAAATATCATTTGGCGTTAACTGTTCTTTATCAATTTGATCAATATGATATGCCAAAATATTTAATAGAGATTCCGAGTCAGAGGTGGTGTTCACATGACGACGTGCTAATTTGTAAAGTTTGTCCTTTAATTCTTGTGAATTGGTTAAATTCCCATTATGGACTAAGCTCAAACCATAAGGTGAATTCACATAGAATGGTTGTGCTTCTGACACGCTAGAACAACCAGCAGTTGGGTAACGAACATGCCCAATACCTGCATTACCTTGTAATCTGTTCATATGAACTTGCTGGAAAACGTCACTTACCAAACCATTGGCTTTACGTAAGCGGAAACAATTTTCGTCATCGATTGTAACAATACCTGCTGCATCTTGACCGCGGTGTTGTAACACCGTTAATGCATCATAAATAGATTGGTTAACTGGGCTTTGGCTAATGATACCGACAATACCACACATGGAAACGACCTTTTATTGAGTTGGATTTAACGTTGAATTTAAGAAACTAGAACTGGCTTGTAATTGTTGGAAAAACCATTCTACAACAAAGCCAAAGTGCGGTATTAATTGAGACGATTTCCACACATCGCTTTGTTCAAAATTAGTAAAGGTATCCACAAAAAACAATAACGCGGCAACGATTAATACGCCACGTAAGAAACCAAAACAGGCACCTAAAATACGATCTGTGCCTGATAAACCTGTTTTATCCACTAATTGTGAGATCACATAATTGACTACGCCCCCCACAATGAGCGTTAAAATAAATAAAATACCAATGGCAACGCCATTGCGTACATATTCTGATTGGATTTGAGTTAAGAAATTGGCAAGGTAAGGATAAAATTTGCTTGCAACAACAAACGCCACTACCCAGCAAGTAAGGGACATGACTTCGCGCACAAAACCGCGCAATAAACTCACAATCACAGAAAAGGCAATAATGCCAATAATAACATAATCAATAACAGACATAATCACTTCAAAATATCGAATTTTTTAACCGCACTATTCTACCCAAATCATCTAAAAAAGAAAACGTTTGCGTAGAATAAATTTCATTAAAGTTCATTCCAAAAATCAGTAGACAAATGCTGCTCCGCTTTTTGCAGCAATAACGCTAAATCTTGATAAGTGGGCTTTTCAACAGGCATAACCGCAACATTTTCTTTGCATAATTGCGAAAAAAGTTGCTGATATTTCACCGCACTTTGTGGCGATAAAGCTTGGGTTGCCCGTTTTCCCAACCAATATAATCCCTGCAAAGGGAGGCAAAGCGCAAAAAGTGCGGTCAAAATCGCAGCAGTTAATGCCACGAAATGATGTGGTGCTAACATTTGTTGCCAAACAATCGCAAACACTGCAATAAATGGCATCATTTTTTGTGCAAACGTTGTGGCTTTAATTACCCGATTTTCAGGAAATATTGCCCCTAATTTAGGGTGCATTGGCCAAGTTTTTAGATAAGTTTGCCCTTGGTTAAAAATAGTCAATAAACTCATTGCTAAAAAAAGATAAGCCATTCTTGAGAATGGCTTAATTAATATTATTTGCTACGTACTTTCCATTGTCCATCAATAAAATCGACAATCCATTTGGTTTGTTTACCATTTTTTTCGGAAGTCACATATTGACGTTTTTCTTTACGACTAAAGCGCACAATAGCTTCATTTCCTTCAGGATCTTTAGCCGGCGCATCAGCTAAATAGCGTAATTTTTCTGGTAAACGATCTCGATATAATGCTAATTCTGCCACTTTTGGTGCGCGCGTCTCTCTTGATTTAGGGAAATTATGTGCTGACATAAACACCCCACTTGCACCATCTCGCAACACAAAATAAGCATCAGATTTTTCGCATTTCAATTCAGGGAAATGTGTTGGTTCTTCTTTTGGTGGCGCTACTTCGCCATTTTTCAAGATCTTGCGCGTATTATCACAGCTTGTGCAAGCCATGTATTTACCAAAACGACCTAATTTCAAGTGCATATCTGCGCCACATTTATCACATTCAACAATTGGCCCATCATAGCCCTTAATTTTAAATGTGCCTTGCTCAATAAGGTAGCCATCGCAATTTGGGTTATTACCACAAATATGAATTTTTCTTTCAGGATCAATTACGTAGCTATCCATGGCAGATTCGCATTTCGGACAACGTTTACGTGCCATGAGAGCCTTAGTTTCACTTTCGCTATCCAGTACATTGAGCAATTCAGCTTCTGGAATTAAATTCATTGTGGTTTTACAACGTTCTTTCGGTGGTAAAGCATAGCCTGTACAACCTAAGAAAACGCCGGTACTTGCAGTACGAATTGCCATATTACGTCCACAAGTTGGACAAGTGATTTCTGTTGGTACCAAACTATTGGGTTTCATTCCACCTTCAAGTTCGTCTAATTCCGCTTGACTTAATTGATGAGAAAAATCTTTAAAGAATTGGTTTAATTCTATTTTCCAATTTTTACTACCATTAGCAATTTTATCCAAGGTATCTTCCATGTTGGCAGTAAAATCATAGTTCATCAAATCAGCAAAGGATTGATTTAAACGATCTGTTACAATTTCGCCCATTTTTTCTGCATAAAAACGACGATTTTCTGTACGTACATAGCCGCGTTCTTGAATGGTTGAAATAATTGCAGCATAAGTTGATGGACGACCAATACCGCGTTTTTCCAATTCTTTTACTAACGCCGCCTCAGTAAAACGTGCTGGTGGCTTAGTGAAGTGTTGACTTGGTAACACTTGTTGTAAACTGAGTAATTCTTTTAATGTTACCGCCGGTAATTCTTGATCCTCTGGCGACTTACTCATTTGTGGCAATACTTTGGTCCAACCATCAAAACGTAAAATACGCCCTTTTGCTTTTAACTCATAATCGCCCGCACTAACAGTTAATGTCGTACTATCATATTGTGCCGCTGGCATTTGGCAAGCCACAAACTGACGCCAAATCAGATCGTATAAACGCTCTGCATCTTTTTCCATACCCGTTAATTGGGCGGCAGAAATATTGACATCTGAAGGACGAATTGCTTCATGGGCTTCTTGCGCATTTTCTTTGCTGGAATAGAAGTTTGGTTTAACTGGCAAATAATCTTTACCATAATTACTATCAATATAACCACGCACCATATTCAACGCATCTTGACTTAAATTTGTTGAGTCTGTACGCATATAAGTAATGTAGCCCGCCTCGTATAAACGTTGCGCTAACATCATGGTTTTCTTCACACTAAAGTTTAATCTTGTGCTCGCCGCCTGCTGTAATGTCGAGGTAATAAATGGCGGACGCGGTTTTGAATTTGTCGGTTTAGTCTCTAAGTCTGATACTACGAACTCAGATTTTGTTAAAAAATCCACCGCACTTTGAGCTTGTTGCTGATTTTTAGGTTCAAATTTTTTATTTTGATAAGCCACTACATCCAAACGAATTGGATCTTTTTTCGCTGTTAAGCTATCAACTACAACATGCCAATATTCTTCTGGCTGAAATGCTTTAATTTCGCGCTCACGTTCGACTAATAATTTCACAGCAACGGATTGAACACGTCCTGCAGATAAACCACGAGCCACTTTTTTCCATAGCAATGGCGACACCATAAAACCAACAACGCGATCTAAAAAACGACGGGTTTGTTGCGCATTCACGCGATCCATATTTAGTTGTTCAGGGTGCTCAAATGCTTGTTTAATGGCATTTTTAGTGATTTCATTAAATACAACACGACTAAAACGCTCATCATCGCCACCAATAACTTCGCGTAAATGCCAAGCAATCGCTTCTCCTTCTCTATCCAAATCGGTTGCCAGATAAATATGATCCGCTTTTTTAGCTAATGCTTTCAATTCAGCAACCACTTTTTCCTTACCAGGCAAAATTTGATAATTGGCTTTCCAATCATGATAAGGATCCACGCCCATACGTTTTACAAGGGATTGTTGTTCCTTCTCTGCTTTAATGCTCGCTTTTTGTTCTGCACTTAATCCTTTAGTTGAAACAGGTTTCGCTTTCTCACCAGTACTACTTCCTGCAGTGGGTAAATCACGAATATGCCCAACACTCGACTTCACCACATACTCATTACCTAAGTATTTATTAATGGTTTTCGCTTTAGCTGGTGATTCCACGATAACTAAAGATTTACTCATATATTTATTACCTAATTCACTTAATTTGTGTAAAATTTTAAAAATTCTATTTATATTGCCTAACGAGAGGTTATTAGGTCAATATTTTTTTTCAAAAAGGGGGATAAATGGATAAACTAAATGCAATTTCGGTCTTTTGTAAAGTCGTAGAAACGCAAAGTTTTACCCAAGCCGCTGCCCATGAAAACATTTCCGTTGCCATGGCAAGTAAACTCGTTGCACAGCTCGAAGAACAATTACAAATCAGATTGTTACAACGCACAACAAGAAAAATCTCCACAACGGAAGCCGGCTCTCTCTATTACCAAATGTGTCACCCCTTGTTAGCGGAATTAAAAGAAGCGGATGAAAGTATCAGCAATCTTTCAACTTCATTACAAGGTAAATTAACCATTTCAGTGCCAATGGATTTTGGTCTGCGATTTATTGCCCCTAATTTATCCGCCTTTGCGCAAGCTCATCCCAACCTACAAATTGAAATGGATTTTAGCGATCGACGAGTCAATTTAACGGAAGAAGGCTATGATATGGCACTACGTATTGGCAGATTACGCGATAGCTCTTTAATTGGAAAAAAATTATCAACCAGCACCATTCATTATGTTGCTTCTCCTGATTATTTAGCCAAACGTGGCATACCTCAAAATGCAGAAGACTTATTGCAGCATGACTGCCTACTCTATAAAGCCATTGGTAACCAAATTTATTGGGAATTTACTTTGCCCGATGGACAAACCCAACGCCTAAAAATGCATTCCAATATGATTTCCAATAACGGTTCAACCTTAGTGGAAATGGCAAAAGCGGGGCTAGGTATTATCAAAGCACCACATTTTCTAATTAAAAAAGAACTTGACTCTGGCGAACTTGTGGAAGTATTAGCCCATTATCCTAAACAAACGATTGATTTAACGGTACTTTATCCAAATCGTCGTTATTTACCTGCAAAAGTAAAAGCCTTTATTCAATTTTTAGAAAGCTTAAACTTATGCAAATAATGTGGCTATTTGAGCAATACTAAAACACCGTTAAAATTGACCGCACTTGTTGCGGCAAGGCTAAGCCTTTTCCGAGTTCAATCCAACCACAAGGGAAATGGAAATCAGATCCTGCCGATGCTAGCAAGTCAAATTCATTTGCCCAACGAGCAAGTAATTGGCGTTGATCTGGCGATTGACCACAACCCGCCACTTCAATGCCATCTCCGCCCCATTGCTTAAAGTCCGTAATCAGTTTTCGAATCCAACGGTTCGTCATGGTATAACGCAAAGGATGCGCAATCACAGCTAATCCTCCCGCTTGATGAATCACCTTAATTGCGGTTGGAATATCAACCCATTCCGATTTTACAAAGGCTGGTTTTCCCCCTGACAAATAGCGTTTAAACGCCTGCTCTTGATTATTCACTACACCAATTTGCATCAGATAACGCGCATAATGTGCTCGCGTCACTTCGCCCGACGCTAATGCTTTCGCCCCTTCAAAAGTATTGGGAATCCCCATTTTGTCAAATTTTTCCCCAATGGCTAAAGCACGTTTTAATCTTAATTCTGCTTGTTGCTGTAAAAGTGCGGTCATTTCTGGCGAAGTTTCATCAAAATTTAACCCTACAATATGAATACCGCGGTTTTCCCATAGCGTTGAAATCTCAACCCCATTAATCAATTTAATATGATGGCGCACCGCAGCTTCTCGTGCTTCGGCTAAACCTGAAATACTATCATGATCGGTCAATGCTAATATGTTCACGCCCATTTCTGCGGCACGTTGCACCACTTCCGTAGGTGTTAATACGCCATCAGAGGCGGTACTATGGCAATGTAAATCGTAAATTTGTTCAATCATTCTTTTCTCTAAAGCAAATAAAAAATGCGGTAAAATCCACCGCACTTTTTGTCGTTTGTGATTATTTTATTGCGCTAACCAGCGCTTTTATTAAAGCTGGTCCATGGTAAATCAATCCTGAATACACCTGTAACAATTGGGCTCCCGCCTCTATTTTTTGTTGTGCATTTTCAACACTATCAATGCCACCACTACCAATAATTGGAATGTCACCTTTTAATTCTTGCTGTAAACGGCGAATAATTTCAGTACTTTTATGTTGTAATGGCTTACCGCTTAATCCGCCTACTTCTTGCGAATTTTTTAACCCCGCAACTGTATCTCTGCTAATTGTGGTATTGGTTGCAATCACACCATCCATTTTGTGACGACGTAACTGATCCGCAATTTCTACCACTTCTTGTTCCGATAAATCTGGCGCAATTTTCACTGCAATCGGCACATATTTATTGTATTTATCCGCTAAAATATGTTGACGTTCTTTAATGCTTTTTAATAAATCTTCCAACGCATCACCATATTGCAGTTGGCGCAAATCAGGCGTGTTCGGTGAGGAAATATTTACCGTAATATAATCTGCATAGTTGTAGGCTTTATTTAAGCAGAAAATATAGTCGTCTTTACCATATTCAATGGGGGTAACTTTGTTTTTACCAATATTTATTCCTAAGGTGCCATCATATTTTGCTTTTTGCACATTTTCGATTACATAATCGATACCTTTGTTATTGAAACCATTGCGATTAATGATTCCCTCCGCTTCTACAAGACGAAATTGACGTGGTTTCGCATTGCCATCTTGTGCTAATGGTGTCACCGTTCCCACCTCAATAAAACCAAATCCCATTGCACCAAAACCATCAATGGCTTCGCCATCTTTATCAGCACCCGCGGCTAAACCAATTGGATTTTTGAATTTAATGCCCATTACTGTTTTTTCTTGACCTTGAGGACAAGCCAGCAGTTTTTTCAAAGCAAAATTCAGCACAGGATTACTCGCCAAATGCAAAGCTGAAATGGCTAAATTATGGGCGGTTTCAGGTTGTAATGCAAAAATACCTTTGCGGAGAATTGGATAAAACATAGGTCATCATCTCATTAGCAAATAAATAAAAAGTGCGGTTAATTCTACCGCACTTTTTCTGTTTACTCTAGATCTTCGTTACTGCAACGCTTTCTCAATTTTTTCATATAAATCTTTGGATAGATTATCTAATTCAGATAAGCGCATTAACGCACGTTTCATTAACGTTTGTCGTTGGCTATCATAGCGACGGAAACGAATTAATGGTTCAATTAAACGAGCCGCAACCTGAGGATTACTTTCATTTAAACGTACCAAGACCTCGGTCAATAAACGATAGCCTGAGCCATCAATGGCGTGAAAAGCACGTAAATTGTGATTAATAAAGCTACCTACTAAGGCTCTTAAGCGGTTTGGATTATTGAAGTTAAAACTTGGATGATCCATTAAACGTTGAATGAATAAGCTGTCCGCATCAGGTCTCGTCGCTTGTAAATTAAACCATTTATCCATGACTAAACCATCTTTTTTCCATTTTTGCTCAAAATCGCTGAAAATATCATCGCGACAAACGAGCTGCGCCTTGCTTGCGGCATTTAATGCTGCCAGAGTATCCGTCATATTATCCGCATATAAATAATGCTGATTAACTAAGCTATTACCAAATTCAGTGAACGCCAAATAATGCAAGCAAAGATTACGCAAAGCACGCAATGCAATATCTTCTGTCGTGATTTGGTAGCCTTGTAACTGAATTTTGCGATATAGCGCTAACCACTCATTTTTCAGACTATTGGCTAAGGCACGCTGCATAAAATCACGTACTTTAGCAATGCCTTCCGGATCAATAATATGGAATTGCTCCGCAAACTCCACTTCTTTTGGCAAGGTAAGAATTAATGTGGCTAATTCAATATTTTCTTCATATTGGGCTAGCACTTGTGAAAGTGCAGTTAAAATTTCTTGAGAAAATTCAAGCGATTGCTCTTGTTGATATAATTGTAACAAACGGCGTAATTCACTGGTCAGCAACATCTGCGCGGCATCCCAACGAACAAATTCATTCTGTGAGAATTTAAGCAATGTGATTAGTTGTGCCGTACTGTAATCATAATCCAATTTCACTGGCGCTGAGAAATCGCATAATAATGCCGGCACAGGGCGACTGCTAATATCATGAAATTCAAAGGTATGTTCATTTTCAGTGAGATGTAATAAATCCCCTGTTAATTCCCCGTTATTCAACAAGGTGAATGGCATACCATTTTGTGCATACAAAGCAATCTTTAACGGAATATGTAAATTAGCTTTGCTTAATTGATCCGCAGTTGGTGGTGTCATTTGTGACACCATTAATTTATAAATGCGATTTTTCTCATCATAGCTGTCGGTAATAGTTAATTCAGGCGTGCCTGATTGACTATACCAACGACTGAATTGTTTTAAATTTAATCCTGACGCTCGTTCCATTGCAGAAACGAAATCTTCACAGGTGGCCGCTTTACCATCATTTTCAGCAATATATAATTTCATGCCTTGTTGGAATTGCTTTTCACCTAACAGCGTATGCAACATACGAATGACTTCTGCCCCTTTTTCATAAACAGTCATCGTATAAAAATTGTTCATTTCTAATACTTTTTCAGGGCGAATTGGGTGCGCCATTGGACTAGCATCTTCCGCAAATTGTGCGGTACGCAACAATTTCACATTGTTAATACGATTAACTGCTCGAGAACCTGTATCGGAAGAAAATTCTTGATCGCGGAAAACCGTCAAGCCTTCTTTTAGACTTAATTGGAACCAATCTCGACAAGTCACGCGATTTCCCGTCCAGTTATGGAAATATTCATGAGCAATCACGCTTTCAATGGCGAGATAATCTTCATCCGTTGCGGTTTCAGGGTTAGCTAACACAAATTTAGAATTGAAAATATTTAGCCCTTTATTTTCCATCGCCCCCATATTAAAGAAATCAACAGCAACGATCATGTAAATATCGAGGTCATATTCCAAACCAAAGCGTTGCTCATCCCATTTCATTGATTTTTTCAAGCTTTGCATTGCCCAATCTGCACGATTAAGATTACCGCGATCCACATAGAGTTCTAATGCTACTTCTCTGCCACTTTGCGTAGTAAATTTATCTTGTAATAAATCAAAATCGCCAGCGACCAAAGCAAACAAATAGCAAGGCTTAGGGAAAGGATCCTGCCATTCAACCCAATGGCGACCATCTTCTAATTCCCCATTTGCAACACGATTACCATTGGATAATAAATAAGGATAACGCGCTTTATCTGCCGTAATACGCACGTCATAACGGGCTAATACATCGGGACGATCGAGCGTGTAAGTAATTTGACGAAATCCCTCTGCTTCACATTGTGTACAAATCGCTTCGCCTGATTGGTACAAACCTTGTAACGATGTATTTTCTGCAGGAAGCAAATTCGTCACAATTTCAAGTTCAAATTGCGCTAAATCCTGCTGACTTAAATCAAGGGTTAGACTTTCGCCATCTTTCTGATAAGCTGTAAAAGCATTGCCATTTAATTTAATCGAAACAAATTGAAAACTGTCTCCATCTAAACGTAATTGTTTAGCTTCAGGATTTAATCGTTCAAACTGGCTAATTGCAGTGACTTGGGTATGTTGAGGATCAAGTTGGAAATCAAGGAAAATATGCTTAATGGTAAAATCAGGCGTTTTATAATCTTTTCTGTATTTAGCTTTAGACAACATAGGGATATCTCAAAATCAGATAAAAAATTTGTACTTAGGATAGGTCTTTTACTGCGAAGTTGCAATAGGAATTAAAAAAGTGCGGTGGAAATTACCGCACTTTTGAGCATTAAATTCGGCGCACTTGCCAAAAGGTTTTGGTCCAATAGGGACTATTTAAAGAAGAATAAATCACACCGCCTTTAGTGGAAGCGTGTAAGAATTTATCCTCTTTAACATAAATGCCTACATGGTAGCCATTAGGTCCTCTGCCCGTTTTGAAAAACACTAAATCCCCAGTTTGTATTTGAGAACGAGGCACTTTTTTGCCATAAGTTGCTTGTTCTGTTGTTGTACGAGGTAAATGAATATTAAAACGATCCATAAAGGTCGTTCGGGTAAAACCAGAGCAATCCACCCCAGCTTTTGTATTACCACCCAGCATATAAGGCGAACCAGCCCATTCACGCTGTTGTTCACTTAACAGGGTAATAACCATAATGGGATCATCTAGCTGCCCTTTGTAATTTATACCGTCATATTCAGAACGATTTAGTACATGATTAGAAGAGGAGCAACCCGCAAGAATAAAGGGAAAAAACAAAGCAAATGCTTTTAATTTTTTAAAATAATGCATTTTATTTCCGTTATAAATCGTCAAAAAAGCTACCTAAATTGATAGCTTTTTTAATGACTTTAATCTTTTGGTTTAGCCTTTTCTACACGAGAACGCAATTTTTGTCCTGGTCGAAACACAACAACACGACGCGCGGAAACCGGTACGCTTTCTCCTGTTTTAGGATTTCGTCCTGGGCGTGTTGCTTTATCGCGTAATTCAAAATTACCAAAGCCAGATAATTTAATATCTTCTCCACGCTCTAGAAAACCTCTAATTTCTTCAAAAAAGTTTTCAACTAACTCTTTTGCTTCCATCTTCGTTAAACCATGTTTGACGATCAGATTTTCTGCAATTTCTACTTTTGTTAAAGTCATAATTAATCTCTCAAGTATGCATTAAAACGTTGTTTTAATTCGGCTAATACAACAGAAATTACCGCATTAATATCCTCTTCTTCCAAGGTTTTTTCAGTGTCTTGAATAGTTAAGCTAATCGCTAAGCTCTTATGACCTTCAGGTACACCTTGACCTTGATAAACATCAAATAAATTCACTTGGGTTAATGTCTTGCCTGCAACAGCTTTACAGCTATCAATAATATCGCCGGCTGCCACGTTTTCTGCGACAACTAAAGCTAAATCGCGGCGGTTAGCAGGGAAACGTGAAATTTCTTTCGCCTGAACCACAGAACGATTCGCAATCTTATTCCAAAGAATTTCAAACACCACAACTTTGCCATTTAAACCAAGTTGTTGGCTTACTTTTGGATGAAGCGTGCCGATAAAACCAATTTCTTCGCCATTAAGCATAATAGCGGCTGATTGTCCTGGATGTAAGGCTGGGTAAGATTTTGCAACAAATTTCACCACATTGCCTGTTGCTGTTAACGATAAGATACTCTCTAAATCGCCTTTTAAATCAAAGAAATCAACAGATTCCGCTTTACCTGTCCAATGTTCCGCTTTTTTACTGCCCGTAATCACTGCAGATAACACTAATTCTTGACGCACACCAAATTCAGCACTTTGATCTGGAATAAAGCGTAATCCTGTTTCAAATAAACGAACGCGCGTTTGCTGACGATTTTGGTTATATTGTACCGCACCTAACAAACCACTTAATAGAGACAAACGCATTGCTGACATTTCTACAGAAATTGGGTTAGGTAAAATCAATGCTTCTTGTTGTGGATGTAATAGATTCTGTACTTTTGGATCCACAAAGCTATAAGTAATGGCTTCTTGGTAATCCGCGTCCACAAGTGCGGTCTTAATTCGTGCTAAATCTAAATCCGCTTCTTTATGCTCTCTCATTCTTAAATGCGCTAAAGGAGCATTGTTTGGAATACTGTTATAACCATAAATGCGAGCCACTTCTTCGATGAGATCTTCTTCAATTTCAATATCAAAACGCCAGCTTGCTGAAGTTACCGTCCAAACATCATCGGCATAGCTTACTTCTAAACCTAAACGTTGGAATATCTCAGTCACTGTCTCAGTTTCAATATGATGACCAAGTAGTGCATCTAATTTGCTACGACGCAATTGTACTTGATTTAATTTTGGTAAATCCGCTTCACTCACTGCTTCACAGATCTCACCAGCTTCACCACCACAAATATCGATGAGTAATGCTGTCGCACGTTCCATGGCGTGACGTTGTAACTCAAAATCCACACCACGCTCAAAACGATGAGAAGAATCTGTATGTAAGCCATATTGTCTTGCTCTACCAGCGATAGCTAAAGGTGCAAAGAATGCAGCTTCTAAAATAACATCTTTAGTTTCTGCATTAACGCCACTGGCTTCACCACCAAAAATACCAGCCATTGCTAAAGGACCTTTTTGGTCCGCAATCACAAGAGTATTTTCTTTTAATTTAGCCGTTGAACCATCTAATAATACAAGTTCTTCCCCTGTTTTAGCCATACGTACTTGCACTGGTTGAGCCACTTTCGCCATATCAAATGCGTGCATTGGTTGACCTAATTCCAACAAAATATAGTTAGTGACATCCACTACAGGATCAATGGAACGAATACCGCAACGGCGCAATTTCTCTTGTAACCACATTGGCGATTGAGCTTGTACATTTACATTTTTCACAACACGCAATAAATAGCGAGGGCAAGCTTCTGGCGCATCTACTTGCATTGCAACCTTATCAGCAATTGTTACTTTTGCCGCTTCAAACTGCGGTGCATTTACAGTAGATTTATTCACAACGCCTACTTCACGAGCAATACCCGCAATACTTAAACAATCGGCTCTATTCGGGGTTAAGCTAATCTCAATGCAGTTATCATCTAGTTGTAAATATTCTCTTAGGTTAACACCTACGGGCGCGTCTTGTGGTAATTCAATAATGCCATTTGACTCAACTGAAATACCTAACTCAGTGAAAGAACAAAGCATTCCTTCTGAAGGTTGACCACGTAATTTGGTTTTCTTGATTTTGAAATCGCCAGGTAATAAAGCACCTTCTGTTGCACAAGCTACTTTTAAACCTTGACGGCAATTTGGCGCACCACATACGATATCTAATAAACGATCACTACCCACATTCACTTTGGTCACGCGTAATTTATCCGCATCTGGATGTTGTGCACATTCCACTACTTCACCAATCACAACGCCTGAAAAATCACCTGCTACTTTTTCCACACCATCTACTTCTAAACCAAGCATGGTGATTTGGTCACATAATTGATCCGTATTTACAGCAGGATTCGTCCACTCACGAACCCATAATTCACTAAATTTCATCTATACTCTCTCTATTTTAAAACTCTAAATGATAATCCCTTAAATACGGTGTCATTAAATTGCACTTCCAATGTGTAATTTCCAATTGGATCTTTTTTATCGAAAATCCAGCATTGGTGAACAGCATTATTTTGAATTGCATTTTTTGGAATAGTGAAGCTCACTAAATGTTCTTTTTTATCTTCAGAAGATTGGATATTAGCTTGTCCTTTAATATTCAGCTCCATTGCATTAGGTGCTTTAAAAAACTGATGAAACGTATTTTGTTCTTTAATTTCGACATTGCCAACAACAACACATAATTCTCTCATCTTAGAACGAGAAAGTGCATTGCCTTCCAATAATTTTCGTTGTTTACCAGAAGTATCAAAGATCTGTAAGACTGCTAAAGGTTTTTTAGCTTCAATCGCATTTTGAATTTCGTTTTTTTGTTCATTCGCCAATGCCACTGCAGAGAAAAACACCAATCCCATTGCCATTAATTTTTTCATTATCCTATCTCCTATTTAAACTGTTTTAAGAAGCGTAAGTCATTTTCAAAGAAAGAACGTAAATCTGTGACGTTGTAGCGCAACATGGTTAAACGCTCAACCCCCATACCTACGGCAAATCCAGAGTATTCATTTGGATCAATACCTACATTACGAAGTACATTAGGATGAACCATACCACAGCCTAACACTTCCAACCATTTGCCATTTTTGCCCATTACATCCACTTCAGCAGATGGTTCTGTAAATGGGAAATAAGATGGACGGAAACGCACTTGTAAATCTTCTTCAAAGAAAGCGCGTAAGAAATCATGCAACAACCCTTTTAACTCAGTAAAGTTGGCTTTTTTATCTACATAAAGTAATTCAATTTGGTGGAACATTGGTGTGTGTGTTTGGTCGTAGTCGTTACGATAAACACGTCCCGGAGCCATAATACGAATTGGCGGCTGCATTTTTTCCATGGTACGAATTTGCACACCTGAAGTTTGAGTACGTAATAACAACTCAGGGTTAAACCAGAATGTGTCATGATCAGCGCGCGCAGGGTGATGTTTAGGAATATTCAACGCATCAAAGTTATAATAGTCACTTTCAATTTCTGGACCACTTTCTACTGAAAAACCCAATTCAGAAAAGAACTTTGTAACTCGCTCAATAGTAATAGAAACAGGATGCAACCCACCCGTTTCTACTTTGCGACCCGGCAACGAAACATCAATACGTTCTTTTTCTAATTGCGCATTTAATGCTGCCTGCTCTAACTGTTCTTTTTTTAGATTTAAAATATCCAATACAGCTTGTTTTGCTTCATTAATTTTTGCACCAACAGCTGGACGTTCATCTGCAGGCACATCACGTAGCCCTTGCATTAATTGAGTAAAATGCCCTTTTTTACCGAAATATTCTACTCGGAAATTTTCTAAAGCTTCTAATCCTTGATGATGAAGCTCATCTAACACTGCTTTCGCCTGTTCTGTAATCTGTTTCAGGTCTTGCATACTATCCTTCTTAACCTCAAGATTTATCGTTCAAAATTGCCATAATGATAATATTAACTCATTAAAAAATCACGCAATTTCTCATAAAAACTGAATTTTTGACCGCACTTTAAAAAAAATTCAAAAATAAAGGGGCAAAAGCCCCTTTTCAAATAGAAAATTAATTATTTGACCAACTCCGTTTTCATATAAGTCAAACGATCAATATTTGTAATGAATTTACCAATTTCCTGTGTTTCTGGTTTATATAAATAAGGGATTTCACCGAGTAATGGCGCATCAATTTTCTCAGTGAGAATATCAATAATTTCTGCATAATGTGCCAATCCTGGATTAATGCGATTCGCTACCCACCCCAATAATGGTAATCCCGAATTCATAATAGATTGCACAGTTAATAAAGAATGATTAATACAACCTTCTTTAATCCCTACCACCAACACAATTGGCATTTGTTGTTTTTTCGCCCAATCCGCAAAACTAAAATGTTTATTAATCGGCGAAAGCCAACCAAAACAGCCTTCAACTAATACAGTTTGATATTTATTGTTCAAACGAGAGAGATCTTTATCCAATTTCTCAATTTGAATTCGCTCACCTTCATCAGTAAAGAGCGGAATAGTATGCGCAAAAGTATAGCTATTAATATCTTGATAGCTCACTTTTTGGTTGGTTGCATCAATTAAGGTTAATACATCTGAATTATTTTGTTCCCCATAATCGCTTTCTTGCTGAACAAAATCAGGCGTTTCATCGCCTTCTTGTGCACAAGCGATAGGTTTATATCCCACAATTTGCACATCTGCCGCTTGTAAGGCTTGAATAATTGCTCGGCTAGCAACGGTTTTCCCCACATTCGTATCTGTGCCAGCGACAAAAAAACAGCTCATAATTTATTTCCTCGAATATAAAACAGGCAAATTGTAAAATAAATTTAACAAATAGATGTTGAGCTAACGCAAATTTTTCTTATTTTTTACGGATTTTTATCGCAATTTATTGATCTATAACAAATCTTAAGCCACTTTGTCGTTTGGTATTTTTTTGCACCGCACTTTTCCAAACCGCTTCTGTACAGAAAACCGTAAACTGCTCTTTTGCTCTGGTTACTGCGGTGTAAACCAATTCTTTACTCAATACAGGATTCATTTCGGGTGGCAATACTAAAATCGTATGCTCAAATTCAGACCCCTGCGATTTATGCACCGTCATCGCAAATGCTGTTTCATATTGAGTAGGAATACGGCTACGCGAAATTAATCGATAGCCTTTGCTTGTATCGAAACAAAGTTGATTTTTACCAATATACAAACCAATATCGCCATTTGATAATCCCGTATTATGATCATTTCGCGTAATCATAATAGGTTTACCAATATACCAATCACGTTCATATTGAAAAGACACCAATCCCGCATTTTTTAACTGTTCGGCGATCTGCTTATTTAATTGCTCAACGCCGAAATGCCCTTCACGAAGTGCGGTTAAAAAACGGATCGAATTAAATTTTTTGAATAATTGTTGTAAAAATGCTTCATCTGTTCTATTCGGATTTTCGGTTAAGAACAATAAATAATCTTGATATTTTTGCACCGCACTTTGTGTGATTTGGCTTACACAATGCTGCACATAGTTTGCTGATTCCGTCTCTTGTGATGGATAACATTCAATATCCACTCGCCCTTTGTTAAATTGTTGTTGCAGAATAGACCAACTCAATTCTCCCGCTTGTTTATCTTTTCGATTAATCGCAGTCGCTAATTGTCCGATACCTGAATCTTGGCTAAAACGGCGGCTATCGGGTAAATAACATAAACAATTGGCTAAAGGGTGAAGAGGTTGTGAACTGCTTTGCAAATTTTCATCAGTCACAGAAGTGAGATATTCGGTGAATTCATATCCATAGCAACCTATCATTTTTTGACGCTGTTCATCATAATACATCCCCATAAATTGCCCTAGCTCACCCAAAATTGCTCCTGCCTCCACCGAAGCCAGCTGATCTTTATCGCCTAATAAAATCAATTTGCAATTTGCTGATAATGCTGCACGCAGCTTGTCCATCATAGATAAATCGATCATAGAAGCTTCATCCACAATCAATACATCATAAGGCAAAGGATGATTTGCATTGTAAAGCGGTTGCTCGCTAAAAGGTCGAACACCAAGCATTTTATGCAAGGTTTGTGCTTGAGTAATTGTCAGATTATGTTTTAACTCAGAAATAGCCTTTTTAAGCGCCTGACTTGCAAATTCTTTTGCAATACTTTCATCTAATCGGGTAGCTGCTTTCCCTGTTGGTGCCGCCAAACCAATTTTCAATTGACCATTATGTAATTCTTGTAACGCTAATAATAAACGAGCAACCGTATAGGTTTTGCCGGTTCCTGGTCCGCCTGAAATCAAACAAAAAGATTGGCGCAGAGCAATGGCGACCGCTATTTTTTGCCAGTTAGTTTGTTCACTTACAGGCGCAAAATAACGCTGTAAAATCGTTTTAACCTGTTCTTCATTAAAGAAAACTTGCTCTTTTTTCACCGCACTTTTAATAAAATCAGCTAAACGATATTCATCTTGCCAACTGCGATAAAAATACAATGCATTATGCTGAAAAACCAAAGGAGCAATTTTATCCAAAGGCGCACAACTAAAAGCAATATGATCTTGCAAGCTATTTGCCCATTCAGACATGGGAAGATGTCCTATTTTCTGCTCAATTTCTGCCATATAATCCACGTCTAATTTGGCAAATCCCAATCCGAAATAATTACGTTGCAGATCTTTATCTAAAAATAAACAGGTATTGCCCTGCGATAAACTATATTGGCAAAGTGCAGCTAATAAAATGGCGAGATCTTGCGTTTCCTTAGGATAATCAAAACCCTTTTGTTTCTCTGCAATAAATTTTGCGAAATAATAATCAGCTCGGCTAATTCGCTGCTGTTGGCAAAGTTCTTCTAAAAGTTTAAGCATTGAATAATCCCTCTAATTCATTGATGAGCTGATAACTTGGGCGATCAAAAAAGAGGCCATAGTCAGTATTCTGTCCATTCATTCCACGTAAAAACGTATAAATGACGCCACCAAAATGGGTTTCATATTGGTAATCAGGCAAACGAGAACCTAAATAGCGATTTAATGCTAAGCAATAAAGCAAATATTGAATATCATAATGATGATTTTCCATCACCTTATTTAACTCATCGCGATGATAAGCTTGTTTATTCTTGCCCAAAAAGTTGGATTTGTAATCCACAATGTAATATTTGCCCTGATGTTCAAATACTAAATCAATAAAGCCTCGCAGCATGCCTTGAATATCATCAATATTTAGCGGTTGGCTGGCTAATTTATGGTGCTGTTTCAATATGCGATTGAACGTTTCAGCCTTAAAAGTGCGGTGTAAATTAAAGTAGAATTGCATTTCTTTTAAGCAATGTTTTGGCTGCAATTGCGCTAGGCTGAGATCATTATCAGCCAATAATGGCGTATGTAAAATCTGTTCAATCCATTGATGTAATGGTGCTTGCCAATTTTCATCTAATTGCAATTGCTGGCAGAGCTTAGCGATATTTTCTGCATTAATCGCTTGATTAAAAGGCTGTTTTTCTAAGAAATGATGTAGCAATGTGCCCACATAGCTGCCTTGTGGAAAATCAACGGGACGGTATTGTTCAGGATAATCTTCCCAACCGTCTTCTCTATCTAAAAGATTGGCTTCATTTTTTAATGGTATCAAAGTTTGATCCTGATCTTTGGCAAGATCAAAAACAGCTAAATTTTGCACCGCACTTTGTGATTGCTGCTTGTGCAAATTATTTTCATGATTTCGGATCAATCCAGTAAAACTGGACAATTGCCAGTTCATCTCAATATTACCTGTAAAAGTTGCAGCTTGTAATTTTTCCGTTGCTTCGATGGATTGATACTCAATATATGTAAACTGTTGTTCTTCTATTTCTTTAACCACAACGTCTAGCCCATTTTGTGTCAATGAGTTAAGTAGTTCCAAAGTATTATCTACCTGATCTGGCTCAATTTTCCCTCGACTTAACACATACCAAATAGAAGACCACTTTTCGCTAAAGAACGTTGGCAACGTAATATTTACCTGCTCTTCCGCTCGCGTTAATGCCACATAGAGCAAACGAATTTTCTCCGCCTTCTCTTCATCCAAGCTAAGTTCATTTTGAGTACCATCTATATTCCAGTACCGCTGTTCAGTTGTTGCATCATAATAAGTAGCAAAATCGCTTTTATGTGGATTGGAAAAAGCTAAGAAAGGCAACCAAACTAAAGGATATTGCAAGCCTTTCGATTTATGAATGGTGATGATTTTCACGCGTTCATTTTCACTTTCTAAACGCTGTTGTTGCTCATCTTCTCGCGCTTCTTGATTCTGAATTTGTAACTCAAACCAACGTAATAAACTCGCTTCCGTTTCATTTAATGGCGCGGCTTGTTGCAATAATTCAGCTAAATGTAAGAGATCAGTTACTCGACGTTCACCATCTTGCATTGAACGTATTTTGTCTAAAATGCAGCGCTGATGTTGATCTTTTGCCAAAAAGAGTTGATACAACATCGCCAATACACCTTGGTTCAACCAACTTTTTTGATAATATTCAAATCGCGTAACCCAACGATCTAGCAAATGATCATCAAGTTTAATTTGTTGAATTTCTTTTTGTGTTAAAGCAAAAATACTGGTCGCAAGGGCATTTAAAATCGCGGAAATATTCGTTGGATTTAAACAAGCTGCAAGAATATAGCTCAGCTCTTGCGCTTCATCTGTATCAAAAACATTACTACGATCTGACAAATAAACCGAGGCAATACCGCGATCTGCCAATGCCAGTTTAATAAGCATTGCTTCATGCCAACTTTGCACTAACACTGCGATATCATTATCTTTAACTGGAGTCGTTTTTTCGCCTTTCTCAAAAACTGCTGTATTTTCCACCGCACTTTGCTCCCCACAAGAAGAGGTTTGCAACCATTCGGCAATGGAATTCGCGCAAGTGTCGGCAAAAAGTTGTTTGGTTTCCGTCCCAAGTAAAGTGATATCGCCCTTTTTTGATGTTTTTTGTCTATCACCAATATGAAATATCATCGCTGGCTGCTTTTTGCCTTGAAATGAGAATCTTGTCTGTGAACGAAAAGCCTCGACAGGCAAGAACTCAATTTCAGAATATAAAAAAGGCTTAGGCGTAAAATTAAATAAATGATTGATGGCTCTCACTAATGGTTCAGTAGAACGATAATTACGCTCTAATGTGAAACGTTTTGCCTGCTTCGATGCATTTAAATAGGTAAAAATATCAGCGCCGCGGAATTTATAAATGGCTTGTTTAGGATCGCCAATCATGATAAAGCCAGTATCTGATTGATGTTGATAGATTTTCTTGAAAATTTGATATTGACGACTATCAGTATCCTGAAACTCATCGATCATTGCAAAAGGATATTGGCTACGAATTCGCTGAGCAAGCTCATCACCTTGCGTTGACATTAATGCATCACGCAATAAACGCAGCAAATCATCGAAACTTTTTTCCTTATGATCTTGCTTATATTCATTTAAACGCGTTGTTAGCCATTGAATGTAATGATAAAGTACTACATTTTTATATAGAGAAAAATTGATTTGCTGAACTTCATCCACCAAACTAAATACGGGATGAGATAGTGGCTCTGCGCCTTCTACTAAATCATATGTATCAAATCGTTGTTGAGAAAAATATTTCGTCAAACCTTCTGGTAATTTTATCTGATAAGTATCATTTGCCCATTCATTAATCTTACGTATTGCCAATTCAAACCAACGCCATTGGGACGGTGTATTATCCCCTTTTGAACGATATCTTTTATATAATTCTTCTCTTAATAAACCGGTAACTTCCTCTACTTTTTCTAACCAAATCTGTTTTAAATCAATGATTTTTTGTAATTCAGGATCAAGGTAAGTAGTCAAAAATTCCGATAACGTAGGCGTTAATAAGTGCGGTTCATTTATGCTGACTTTTGGTAAATCGCCTTTTAAAAAAGATTGCACATTGCTCAACATCTTTGAGGGCGATTGTAAGTATTGATGAATAAAATAAGTGGATAAGTAAGAAGTTGGATAAAATTGCTCTCGCCAAAATTGATTGCTCAATTGTTGCAATAATTGGTTTTCGTCTTTGGTTAATTCTAATTCGAAATGAATACCTGAATGGAACGCATATTGCATTAAAACGCGGCGGCAAAAGCCATGAATGGTATAAATAGAAGCTAAATCTATATTTTGTTCAGCTAAACGTAAACGTTGAATAGCAATATCAAGATCATCAATATAATCCAGCAAATCAATTAAAGGCTGATTATCAGCAAAAATCGCCTTTATCATTTGCTCTTTATTGTCTTTTGTTATTTGCGCTCGTTGCTGACAATACTGCTCAAGTTGTTGTTTGCAAAGATGGATACGTTCTCTAATTCGTTCTTTTAATTCTTGTGTCGAAGCTTCAGTAAAGGTTACCACCAAAATTTCATTTACCGTTAAGGCTCGAGGAAAATTATTCTCACCCGCCTGTAATAATAAACGAATATACAACGAAGCCATGGTATAGGTTTTACCCGTTCCAGCCGAAGCTTCAATTAATGAGGTGTGGATTAAGGGAGTTGTCACATAATTTAAAGACGCAAATTCTGACATAAATGAAAATAAATAAGGCTAGCAATCATTATTGCTAGCCTATCATATTATGAAGGTATTTTTAATTAGAAATTGATCACTTTATCTGCCCATAAAGTCCAAGCAGAAACATCGTCTAAAGTCCCCACAGACACACCTTGAACTAAAGGTAAATTTGTAATACCGCGTGCTTTAGTACAGCTTGTGCAAAGTTTTGCTTCAGCGCCTAAACCTGTTAACACTTCTAATGTTTGTTGCACATTGTAGCCATCATTTGGATTCTGACCCGCTAGACCAGCTAACACCGCATCAGAAAAGAAAAAGGCTTTCACTTCCACTTCTTTGCCAAATTCTTCCAATAAATTAACAGCATAGCGTAAACCATTAAAGGTTTTCTCTGTACCATAAGGTGATTCATTAAAAATAAATAATAACTTTTGCATAACATTCTCCTAGGAATTAACCAACCCAAATAAATTTAATTAAGAATAAAATCGAGACTACCCATACCGAAGCATTCACTTCTTTAATTCTACCGCTAAAGGCTTTCATAATGCAGTAACTCATAAAACCAAATGCAATACCTTCGGTAATTGAATAGGTAAATGGCATCATTACTGTTGTGATAAACGCAGGTGTCGCTTCTGTTAAATCATCCCATTTCACTTCAATTAAACTAGAAGCCATTAAGATCCCTACGAACACTAATGCACCTGCCGTTGCATAAGGCGGCACAAGACCCGCTAATGGCGAGAAGAAAATAGTTAACAAGAAAAGTACGCCAACAACGACCGCAGTTAATCCTGTACGTCCACCAACAGATACGCCAGAGCCACTTTCAATATAGGTACTAATGGCCGAAGTCCCCATAAATGTCCCCACCATTGCAGAAGTACTGTCCACCAACAAGGCTTGTTTCATTTTTGGAAAACGTCCTTTTTCATCAGCAAAACCTGCTTTGGTTGTAACCGCAATTAATGTGCCGGATGAATCAAATAAGTTGACTAATAAGAAAGAGAAAATAATCCCTGCTAAGCCAACATCAAGGGCCCCCATCACATCCACTTGACCAACAACTGCGTCAAGACTTGGTGGCATAGACATCACACCATTAAAGCTCACCGCAGGATCAAACATCAATGCAAGTGCGGTGATAATGACGATAGAAATTAACACACCTGAATGAATTCCTTTGGCTGCTAATACCACAATAATAAAGAAGCCCAAAGCGCCCATTAATACTTTAGGATCATGCAAGTCACCCAATGCCATCAAGGTTGCAGGATTGGCGACTACTAAGCCCATATTTTTAAATCCAATCAAGGCGATAAATAAACCAATACCCGCACCGATGCCCACTCTCAATCCTAATGGAATGGCAGACATAAACCAGTAGCGCACTTGTAATACCGTCAACAAGAATAAGCCAACCGATCCTAAGAAGATAGCGCCCATCCCCACTTGCCAAGAATAGCCTAATTTAGATACAACGACATAAGCGAAGAACGCATTTAACCCCATTGCTGGCGCTAAAGCGATAGGTAAATTACTAAATAAGCCCATCGCAATGGTACCAAAAGCGGCGATTAAACAGGTGGTAACAAATACCACTTGTGTATCCATGCCTGCCACGCCCAAAATAGAAGGGTTAACAAAAACAATATAGACCATAGTAAAAAAGGTTGTGATACCAGCGATCACTTCCGTTTTTACATTTGACCCTTTTTCTTTTAGCTGAAAGAATTTTTCCAACATAATTTTTCCTTAGTTTTGTGACAAATCTAATGCTCCTATCAAAACCTGCTTAATAAGCAGATGGCGATAAGCTCATTTTTTCTAATAACTGCACTGTTAAAAATGCCAAGCTGAAACGCTGATCATCAGCAACGGTCCAAAATTCTACGCCATTTTCCACCGCACTTAAATCACTAATATGCAATTTTACTTTTTCCTCATGCGCTTCTCTTTCTCCATTTAACACTGGCGTCATTTTTTCCTGTTCAACTTGAATAAAATCATTTTCACGCCAATTTTGCATGAAGTTTTCCGTATCTAATCCATAGTTCGAAACTAATGTCACTTTTTGCGCTAACCCATAAAATACAGGCACTTGAATACTATGGAAAACCACATTAATAGAAGGAAATATTTTCTGAAATTGTGTGGTTAAACTCGCCATAGAATGAGGGAAAACATCAAAAGCAAAGCGAGGTTCATTATCCTCTAATGGAATACCATTTAACAAACGAGCTGTTTGCCCCGCTAATTTCTCAACAGTTTCACTGTTTGTATAAGAAGTAGGTAATAAAGAAGTGGCAAAGACGGAATGGATCTCAGCTTGCTGAAGAGTTTGCGCTAAAACCAAAGCTAATTGACTCACTTGAGGATCTGGCAAACACACTATATTACGTTGTGACAGGTTAGCTAACTGCTCATCATTCACATTTGGTACAACAACAGGCACACCTGAAATACTTGCACAAATCGCTTTCATATCAATAACGATAACACCCGCTTCCGCTGCATCCGCAATTTGTGCAGCCTGTGATACATCACCAGCAAATAAAAGATATTGATAATTCGACCAATTCAGATCCTCAGTAGATAATTGTTCTACTGCGCGATTATTAAAACGAATTCCTTGTTCCTCACTAAAGGGATAAATTTCCCAAATCGACAGCTTTTCAACTGCAATCTGCGATTGCTCTAAAAACTCAACCACTTTCTCACATAGCTCAAATTCTGCTGCAACAAGAAGATTTAACTTATTCATTTTTTCATCCTGACATTATAAAATAACTCGCCTATTCTACTGATTTTTAGGATAAAAATAAAATGACACCCGCAATAGATTTATTAAAAAAGCACAAAATTCCTTTTACATTACATAGCTATGATCATGATCCTAATAATACGCATTTTGGCGATGAAGCTGCGGAAAAATTAGGTATCTCACCCTCACAATCTTTTAAGACCTTATTAGTCGCCGAAAATGGAGATCAAAAAAAGCTCGCTTGCTTTGTCTTACCCACCGCTAATATGCTCAACTTAAAGAAAGCCGCCAAAGCCATTGGTGCTAAAAAAATTGAAATGGCAGACAAAGAGATGGCACAAAAAAGTACAGGATATTTAGTCGGCGGCATCAGCCCATTAGGACAAAAGAAAAAACTGAAAACAATTATTCATCAAAGTGCGGTGGAATTTTCACACATTTTTGTATCCGGTGGGAAACGAGGACTTAGCGTTGAATTATCGCCCAATGACTTAGCACATTTACTCAATGCGCAATTTATCGACATTGTAGATGAAGAATAAAATAAACCGCAATAAAATATTCGTAAAGTAAAAAATATTTAGTAAAATAGCGCCCTTTTTATTGCTATCGGAAATCTACGATGAAATTATTAAACATAGTTATTTTTACTGCGTCTTTCTCTATGTTAGCTGCCTGTAGTAGCAGTTATTCATCAACAGCAGATGAAAGCCTCAAACCTTACAGTGTTTATGGAAGTGCGACAAAACGCATCAATACGACTCAATGTAAAGATGTTGATGACTGGTATTTAGACGGATATCGCGTGGGTAAATCCTTCAACCAACAAAAACAGCAACAATTAGAACAAAGAGTCCATTTTTGTAAAACAACTGTTGCACAATTGTCTGCTGAATTGAAGAAAAGTTGGGATCAAGGCTTTGCGATTGGTTATAAAGAAAGCAGTCATCCTCAAGTAACAAAAAACACAAGAAAACAAAAAGGAAAAAAACGGAAAAAATAACTTAATTTCACACTAAAAAAGAAGGACTTGATGAAAATTAAATCAAGTAATTCTTTATTTAGAGTTTATACTTGAAACTATTTTTCATCATTGTATAATGCTGCTCGAAAAATAGTTTCAACACTTGCCAGTGTGACGAAATTGGTAGACGTAGCGGATTCAAAATCCGCCGCCCTTAAAAGCGTGTCGGTTCGAGTCCGACCACTGGCACCATATTGCCTTTTCTACTCTTTCGTAATCTTCCCAACTCTTACACTAAACCCCTTGATACATAAGGCTTCATAGCGCATTTATCTTTTCTATTCTTTCGCGTTCTTATCAAATTATACATTTACAATCGCGGATTTTTGTAGGATATTTAGTAGGATAATATTGTAGGATAGCTTTTAAATATCAAAAATCACTAAAAATATCCTACAAAGAACGTGGCAAGGCTTGAGGGGTAAGGCATGGCAAGGGGTGGAAAATCTTTAACTGATACACAAATAGCAAAGGCAAAACCAAAACTAGAAAATGGGGCGTTAGTTGAAAACTGTCTTTATGATAAAGTCGGCTTGCAATTAGTTGTTACCCCAAAAGGTCGCAAGATATGGCGGTTTAACTATTGTAAACCTATCACAAAAAAGCGAACTGAAATAAGTCTAGGCAAATATCCCGAAATTTCACTACAACAGGCGAGAAAGTTACGAGATGAATATTTAGTCTTACTTGCGCAAGGTATAACCCCAACATTCTTGTATCCGAACCTGCGCGAGCGATCACATTCACAATATCTGCTGCTTTAGCATTTGCGTTGTCTGATAAATGATTGATCACATCGCCAAAACGTGCCATTTCCTTGATAGGCTTACCGAGTACGTTTGCCATTGTTGCCATTGCCGTCCCTGCATCGCCTGCTGCCATATCAAAAGCAACACCCATTTTGGCTGCGTCCTGCGCATAACCAAGCAAATATTCTCGAGCGATACCAGCTTGTCCTCCTGCTGCCACAATCGCTGCTATTT
>NZ_JBQSUQ010000006.1:0-39105 GCF_052384575.1 Reella acinonychis
TCTTCTTCTCTTTTATTTTTTATGGTTGTCTACATTTTTTATATATTGAAAGCGCAAGTCTTTTTGATTAAAATCATTGATTAATTTTAGCGATTTTAACTTTATTTATGTCTTCATTTTTTTCTTTCCCGACTTTTCAACAATTATTTCCCAATGAAAAACGAAAATTAAAACGTTTTCGAGAATATATTCGCTATCAGCTTGCTTGTTCTTTTTTTAAGAAAGAATGTCAACGCTTAACATCATTCATTAATCAAGACCCTTTTCGTGTAACATTATTTAATCAAAACTTATATAGAGCCAATGTTTTGCTATCAAGTTACTGCGATAAGCGTTGTAATGCTAAACAACGTTTGGATTTAATTATTGCTAATCTGAATGTTATAGAAGAAAAATTAGGCAAAGAACTATTAAATTTGTTACTTGAAAAGCAGTCCATTATTTTAGCGGATCTCACAGAAGAGCTTAGTTTAAATTTGAATATTAATAATATCGATCCATTTGAAGGCTTTTTTTCATTAAATATTCAAGATAAAAGAACAAGACAAAGTATTTATGATGCCTCTTTTACTTTTCTGAATCCAAATCAATTACTAATTGCCTCAATACAGGGGCCTAAAGGGGAAAATGCTCAGGACTTAGTGCGTAACGCGACTAAGAATTTACATGGGGTTCGTCCTATGTTTATGCTGATTAATGGCTTTAAATTGTTGGCACAGAAGTGGCATTGTGAACTATTAGGTATCCCTCATAAATATCAAGCAAAATACCGTTGGAATGATTCAACAAAATTGTTGTTTAACTACGATGAATTTTGGCAAGAAAATGGTGCGGCGTTAAATGACGCATATTGGCAAATTCCTTGCCATATAGAACAGAAACCACTTGAAGAAATCGCTAGTAAAAAACGATCTATGTATCGTAAACGCTACAATATGTTCGACCAAATGCAAGAACAAATCCATCAGGTTCTTTAGTCGAGTATAATCAAAAAGATATGATGTCCAATCAATTAAAAATAGCAGAGGTCTTTTCTGAAAAAGGCACTCTAAGCCAATATATCAAAGGTTTTCGTCCTCGTACGGAGCAAATTGAGATGGCAATGGTGGTTGAAAAATCTATTAAAAATAATACCGCACTTGTTATTGAGGCGGGAACGGGTACCGGAAAAACCTTTGCCTATTTAGCGCCTACCTTGCTCACAAATAAAAAAACAATTATTTCTACTGGCTCTAAAAATTTACAAGATCAATTGTTTAAGCGAGACTTACCTGAAATAAAAAAAGCATTAAATTATTCGGGAAAAATTGCATTGTTGAAAGGCAGGGCAAATTATTTATGTTTAGAGCGTCTTGAACAGGTTAAATATACTGGATTGTTAGGTGATAAATCAATCCTATCAGATTTCTCTAAGTTACAAAAATGGCATACTTATACGGAAACGGGCGATTTATCTGAATGTGAAGATTTAGCTGAAGACAGCCCTATATTACCTCAATTAGTGAGCACTGCAGATAGCTGTTTGGGATCGGATTGCCCACATTACGCAGATTGCTATGTTGCTTTGGCCCGTAAAAAAGCATTGGCAGCAGATCTTGTTGTGGTTAATCATCACCTATTCTGTGCTGATATGGCGGTAAAAGAAAATGGATTTGGTGAATTAATACCTAACGCGGAAGTCATTATTTTTGATGAGGCCCATCAACTCCCCGATATTGCCAGCCAATATTTTGGTCAAACCTTCTCTTCCAAGCAATTGTTTGATTTGTGCAAAGATATGCAAATTGCTTATCGAATGGAAGTAAAAGATATGAAGCAATTAGAGGTGGCTTCTGATCATTTACTTAAAGTGGTACAGGATTTTCGTTTGTTGTTAGGTGAAGGGCAGCAGAAAGGCAATTGGCGTGAATTATACCAGCAAAGTGCGGTGCAAAAAGGCTTTGTTTTTTTGCAAGAAAAATTAGACTTCACCATTGATGTGGTTAAACTTGCTTTAGGCCGTTCGCAAACATTAGACAATATTTATGAACGTTTAACCTTAGTGAAGGCACAATTACAGCGTTTAACTGAAATTAATATTACGGGTTATTGTTATTGGTATGAAACCTTTAACCGCCAATTTTCTTTGAATATCACTCCTTTAACTGTTGCGGATAAATTTGGTGAGCAAATCCAATCAGACAAAAAAAGCTGGATTTTTACTTCGGCAACCTTAGAAGTTGGCGGTTCTTTTCAACATTTTTGTCAACGATTAGGCATTGAAAATGCCGCTCAAAAGGTGTTGGAAAGCCCATTTAATTATGCGGAGCAAGCGTTACTTTGTGTGCCTCGCTATTTGCCTTATTCAAATCAACAACATACTTTAATCCAGTTGGCAGAAATGCTCTTGCCTGTGATTAAAGCCAATAATGGACGCTGTTTTTTACTTTGTACTTCTTATCTTATGATGCGAGGTTTGGCAGAATATTTAAGGGAAAAAAGTGATTTTTCGGTTTTATTACAAGGCGAAAGTCCCAAAACAAAGCTATTACAACAATTTATTCAGCAAGAAAAGTCGGTATTAGTGGCAACGTCAAGCTTTTGGGAAGGCATTGATGTGCGAGGCGATGCCTTATCTTTAGTGATTATTGATAAACTTCCCTTCACTTCGCCAGAAGATCCTTTATTAAAAGCGCGTATAGAAGATTGTCGTTTACAAGGCGGTGAGCCCTTTAATGATATTCAAATTCCAGAAGCCGTCATTGCTTTAAAACAAGGCGTCGGGCGATTAATTCGAGATGTCACTGATCGAGGAGCTGTGATTATTTGTGATAGTCGTTTGGTTACGCGCCCTTATGGTAAAACTTTCTTAAAAAGTTTGCCAAAAGCTACGCGTACAAGAGATCTGAATAAAGTAATCAGCTTTCTTAAAAACTTATCGCCACCTCATATGTCAAAGAAACAAAAATAAAGGAATACTATGAATAATGTCACATTGCTTGCCTTAGATACTTCAACGGAAGCTTGCTCAGTCGCGCTATTACATAAAGGTGAATTAACCCATTTAGATGAGCTTGCTGAACGCACCCATACCAAACGTATTTTGCCGATGATTGAACACATTTTGCAACAATCAGGCATTGCATTAAAACAAGTTGATGCTTTAGTTTTTGGACGAGGTCCCGGCAGTTTTACTGGCGTTCGAGTGGGAGCAGGTGTCGCACAGGGACTGGCTTTTGGTGCTGACTTACCCGTTATTGCAGTATCGAATTTAACAGCAATGGCACAAGCAGCTTATGAATTACATCAAGCGGAAAATGTGATTGCCGCTATTGATGCTCGCATGAATGAAGTCTATTTTTCGCAATTAAAACTTGAAAAAGTGCGGTTAGAAAATCAAACGTTTTTACAATGGCAAGAAATTATAAATGAACAGGTTTGTTCTCCACAATTGATGCTTGAACAACTTAAGGATGTAAATGATGACTGGCATACAGTGGGAACAGGTTGGAAAGCTTATTTTGAGCAACAACCAGTAGGACAGCAAACTGATATTTTATTACCTTCAGCGAAATACATGATTGCTCTTGCTTTGCCAATGTGGTATCAGAAGCAAATTATCAATGCAACGGAAATTGAGCCTGTTTATTTACGCAATGATGTCGCTTGGAAGAAACTTCCTGGGAGAGAATAAATGATCCGAAAAATTTGTGCGATTTTCACCGCACTTTTACTGGCTAGCTGTGTTAATCCGCCTGCCGGTTTAGAAAAAGATGAATTCACCATTACTCGTTTAAGCCAAATAAAAGCAGATGATTATTCATGCCATTGCAAACAAGTGCGATTAGGTGGCAAAGTGCTGTCAGCAACGGCATTGAAAAAACAGACAAAATTAGAAATTCTCAGTCTGTCAGTGAGCTCGCTATCGGCAAAACCTATATTGGATAGCCAAAGTGACGGGCGCTTTATTGCTTATGTGGAAGGTTTTATTGATCCTGAACAAGTGAAAAATCAATATGTTACGATAAAAGGTGTATTAGCATCTCAAGAAAAAGGAAAAATTGATTTAGCGGATTATGTATATCCTGTTATTAATGCTACAGCATTTAAACAGTGGCGATTAGTGCAAGAATATTATTATGATCGCGATGATTGGGAAGATTGGTACGAGGATCGTTTTGGTTTCCCAGGCTGGCGTATTGGCGGTTTTTGGCATATGGAACCAAAATTGCGTTATGTACTTTATTAATGATATATTTACGCAGCAAAATTTTAGTGATAAGTAGGAAAGAATATGGAAAAACTCTGGTTTCAAAATTACCCAAAAGGGGTTGAGAAAGAAATAGATACTTCAAAATATGCGAATTTGTTGGATATGTTTGAAAATGCGGTGCGTACTCACCCCGATCGTCCTGCTTATATCAATATGGGGCAAGTTCTCACTTTTCGTAAACTTGAAGAACGCAGTCGTGCTTTTGCGGCTTATTTGCAAAATGAATTAAAGTTAAAACAAGGCGATCCAGTGGCGTTGATGATGCCTAATTTATTGCAATATCCAATTGCTTTATTCGGTGTACTGAGAGCTGGGTTAGTTGTTGTGAATGTGAATCCGCTTTATACGCCTCGTGAATTAGAGCATCAATTACAAGATAGTAAAGCCAAAGCCATTGTTGTTGTTTCAAATTTTGCTTCTACGCTAGAAAAAATTGTATTTAATACTGAAGTCAAACATGTGATTTTAACCCGTATGGGCGATCAGCTTTCTTTTGGTAAGCGAACATTAGTGAATTTCGTCGTGAAATATGTGAAAAAGCTAGTGCCAAAATATAAATTGCCTCATGCAGTGACATTTCGTGAAGTATTGAGTGTCGGTAAAATGCGTCAATACGTACGTCCTGAGCTAGATTCTAGTGCATTAGCCTTTTTGCAATATACCGGTGGTACAACAGGCGTGGCGAAAGGGGCGATGCTTTCTCATGGCAATATGGTCGCAAATGTGATGCAAGCGCGTTGGATTGCCCAACCTTTTGTTGGTAATAATAATCGTCAACGCAAAGCAGTTTTACCATTGCCGCTTTACCACATTTTTGCGCTCTGTGCTAACTGCTTACTCTTTATTGAATTAGGCATTACCGCAGTATTAATTACCAATCCTCGCGATATTGATGGATTCATTAAAGAGCTGAAAAAACATCAATTTGTCGCGATCACCGGTGTGAATACCTTATTTAATGCTTTATTAAATAATGAGAATTTTAAAGAGGTTGATTTCTCCCATTTAAAATTAAGTGTTGGCGGAGGCATGCCGATACAACAAGCTGTCGCAACACGTTGGCATGAATTAACCGGCTGCAATATTATCGAAGGCTATGGTTTGACGGAATGTTCGCCATTAGTGGCTGCTTCAACGGTTGATTGTCTAACCCATGATGGTAGCATTGGGGTGCCAGTACCGAATACTGATGTAAAAATTATCAAAGAAGATGGTTCAGAAGCAGCTTTAGGCGAAGCAGGAGAGCTTTGGGTTAAAGGCGAACAAGTCATGCAAGGTTATTGGCAACGTCCAGAAGCAACGGCTGAGATTTTGAAAGAGGGTTGGTTAGCAACAGGTGACATTGTTGTGATGAACGAAACCGGTATTTTACGCATTGTTGACCGTAAAAAAGACATGATTTTGGTTTCTGGATTCAATGTTTATCCAAACGAAATTGAGGATGTGGTCATGCTCAATTACAAAGTAGCAGAAGTTGTTGCGATTGGTGTGCCAAGCGAGGCATCGGGAGAAAGTATCAAAATTTTTGTCGTGAAGAAAGATGATAGTCTAACCCGAGATGAATTACGTCAACATTGCCGTCAATATCTCACTGGCTATAAAGTACCTAAAGACATTGAGTTTCGTGATGAATTACCAAAAAGTAATATCGGGAAAATCTTACGTCGTGTATTAAGAGATGAAGAGTTAGCGAAACGTTCTCAAAGCTAATTGGAAAATAAAAGAAATAATGCACGTTTTTAACGTGCATTATTGTTTAATCAGTAAATATGATAAAAGAAGTAAAAAATCCACTGCACTTTAATCTCATCACAACAGATGAGCAACTCGCAGAAATTTGTCAACGCGCGCAACAAAAGAAAGTCATTGCCTTAGATACCGAATTTGTCCGAATTCGTAGCTATTATCCAAAGCTAGGGCTTATTCAACTCTATGACGGTGAACAAGTTAGTTTAATTGACCCAACTGAGATCAACGATTTTTCGCCCTTTGTTGATTTGTTAGCAGATCAGCAAGTTCATAAAGTCTTGCATGCTTGCTATGAAGATCTTGAGGTATTTCAGCATTATTTTAACCAATTCCCTGAACCGTTAACGGATACGCAGGTGATGGCGAGTTTCCTTGCTTTTCCAACTTCAATGGGATTAGCTACGTTAATTCAGCATTATTTTCAAATTGAAATGGATAAAGGTGCTTCTCGCACTAATTGGTTAGCTCGCCCTTTATCTGCTAAGCAATTAGAATATGCCGCAGCAGATGTGTGGTATTTGCTGCCTTTGTATCAAAAAATGAAGGAAGAATTGGATAAAACACCTTGGCAAAGTGCGGTGCAATTTGATAGTGAATTGTTATTGGAAAAACAACGCAAAGTTAAATTGCCTGAAAAAGCTTATCTGACCATTTCCAATGTGGCGAAGCTGCAACAAGAAGAATTAATGCGATTAAAATTACTTGCACAATGGCGACAAGAAGAAGCCATTAAACGAGATTTGGCGTTGAATTTTGTGGTCAGAGCCGAACATTTGTATACTGTGGCAAAATACGCGCCAAAGCATACTTCAGAATTATTAAATTGGGGATTAGATCCGCAAGAAGTACGAATTCATGGTAAAAAATTATTGCATATTATTGAGCAAGCCAAACGAGTGGATTCTGCTGAATATCCACCTTTGATCCAAAAATTATCTGATGATCCTCGTTATAAAAAATCCTTGAAATTATTGCAACAGAAATTAAAAGAAATCACTCCAGCGGGCTTAGCAACAGAGGTGATTGCAAGTAAGAGAGGATTAGAAAGTTTGATGAAATGGGTTTGGGTTAAACAGAAAGATCCCGATTCATTACCTGATTTAATGCGTGATTGGCGCGCTCCATTTGGACAATCGCTTGTTAAACTACTCGAATCTTGTTAAAAATAAACCGCACTTTAAAGTGCGGTCTTGTTTATCAACGTTTTACCAACGGTATTTAGGATTAATAATATCTTTCACTTGTCCCCAATATACTTTCAAGATAATTTCACCTTCTGCGTACGGTCCTATTGCGTATGGTGGATAAACAAAATTAATTCCTTCGGCATCAAAATAGAAATCAGGGGAAATGTATAATTCACTTTCAGGCGTATAAAATTCGTTTTCTTTTATCTTATTATCTAATCTATATTGATAATCTTTATAACTTTCCCATAAGAATTTTTTTAATGCAGGGTGATTTTTTGTGGCAAACAGATCTTCTAATTTAATAATAGATTTGGTTTCAGTATCAATATGATAGTAATTTGACCAATTCATGCCATGGGCACCACCACTATAAGTGCTAGTATATTGAGCAAAACTAATGACATTTTGTCTTTGTCCTATATAAGTCAAAAAGAATTCATATTCATTGCCAAGACTTTCAAAATTCTTGCTAGACTGTAAGTCACCTTCGTAATAGAACTGCATTAGCGCCTTAAAACGATCTTTGTTAGTTGGCAATGCTTTTATTTTTTTTAGTACTTCAGGCGACTCCGCTAAGTTTTCATCAAGTTTCCCTATTAATTGCTGATAAAGAAGATTATCTAGCCACTCGTACCCTGTTTCCACCGTTTCGACATGATAATTAATATAACTTTCTGTGTAACCATACTCATCATCTTTAGGTTGAGTACGTTTAAACTCTTCTTTAGCGCTGAAGATAGTAATTGGTTTAACATTTAATGTTGGAATTTCTGAGCTGATTTTATTCAGTTTATCTTGGGCTGCTTGAAGCTCTGCTTGGGATTTTTCTAAGTCCGCTTTTAATTGCACGACTTCACGTTCTGCTTGTAATAACTTAGCCTGAGTTTCTTTATCATTACATCCAGTTAATACTAAGGCAGAGAGAATGGCGAATGAAAGGATTGATGTGCGCATAATTTTTCCTCTTAAATAAAAGCCATCAGATAAATATGCTGATGGCTTGCTGTTATTACATTTTTTCAACGGTTTTAATGCCGAGTAAATCTAATCCTTGTTTTAAGGTTCGCTCGGTTAATTGTGCTAATTTCAAACGGCTTAATTTCAAGCTTTCTTCTGCATTAAGAATTGGGCAATGTTCGTAGAAGCTAGAGAATGCACCCGCAAGCTCATAAAGATAAGCACAGAGAATATGTGGTGTGCCCTCTTTTGCCACTGTTTGCACCGCTTCTTCAAATTGCAATAATTTTAATGCGAGATTGCGTTCTTTCTCTTCCGTTAATTGAATCTTAGCTTGAGAAAGTGCGGTCAAATCTACGTCAGTTTTATTAAAAATTGAACGAATTCGGGTGTAGGCATATTGCATATAAGGCGCAGTGTTACCTTCAAAACTGAGCATATTATCCCAATCAAAAACATAATCAGTGGTACGATTTTT
Source organism: Reella acinonychis (assembly GCF_052384575.1). Taxonomy (GTDB): domain Bacteria; phylum Pseudomonadota; class Gammaproteobacteria; order Enterobacterales; family Pasteurellaceae; genus JBQSUQ01. Next base: position 8,627 of record NZ_JBQSUQ010000006.1, read on the forward strand.
TGATAAGTCAGCATATTTAACTGAGCCAATTGCAACGGCTTCAATCACAGCTTGTTTTTCTTGCTCAGAAAGTGCGGTGGATTTTTCATTAATTAATTTAGTCGCACGTTCTACTGCTTCATCCAATAAATCCGCTAATTTCACTGTGCCACCAGAACGGGTTTTGAATGGTTTACCATCTTTCCCTAGCATCATACCGAAGTTTTGATGTTCCAAGCTAAAATAGTCAGGCACATAACCGGCTTTACGTGTGATTAACCACGCCTGCTGCATATGTTGGCTTTGGCGAGTATCAGAAAATACAAGGGCACGATCCGCTTTTAAGGTTTCGTAACGATATTTCGCAGCGGCAATATCCGTTGTGGTATAAAGGAAACCGCCGTCTTTTTTCTGCACGATAACGCCCATTGGTTCGCCTTCTTTATTTTTAAATTCATCCAAATAAACGACCAAAGCGCCTTGATCTTCTACAGCTAAACCTTGCGCTTTGAGATCGGCCACAATTGCAGGCAACATTGGATTATAAAGGCTTTCACCCATAACATCTTTTTCTGTTAAGGTGACATTTAAGCGGTTGTAATTTAATTGGTTTTGCGACATTGTCATATCAACCAATTTTTTCCACATAGTTAAGCAATATTGGTCGCCACTTTGTAGTTTAACAACATAGTTACGTGCTTTTTCTGCGAACTCTTCATCATTATCGTAATGTTCTTTAGCTGCGCGGTAGAAAGCTTCTAGGTCGCTTAATTCCATTTCCGTTGCATGTTCATTTTCCATTTTCTCAAGATAGGCAATGAGCATACCGAATTGAGTTCCCCAGTCACCAATGTGATTGGCTCGGATCACTTTATGTCCCATAAATTCTAAAGCACGCGCAACGGCATCGCCAATGATGGTTGAACGTAAATGACCAACATGCATTTCTTTTGCCACATTTGGTGAAGAATAATCTATCACGATAGTTTGTGGCTGTTCTGTTTTTATACCTAAATTCACCGCACTTAGTGCTTGCTCTGATTGAGTAGCAAGCCAAGTTTTATCCAAGAAAATATTAATAAAGCCAGGGCCTGCAATCTCTAATTTTTCAGCGATGTTGTTGAGATCTAAGTTATCGAGGACTTTCTGTGCGAATTCTCGTGGATTTAAACCGAGTTTTTTCGCTGCTCCCATAATACCATTTGCTTGATAGTCACCAAACTGAGGTTTACCTGATTGGCGTACAACAGGATCAGTATTAGATTCAGCGCCTGCTGCGATCATAGCTTGTTGAATTTTGTGGGATAAAAGAGTTTGAATATTCACGTTTTTACCTATGCGAAGGGTTATTTGGTTATTAAAAAATAATGGGTTATGATACTTTGATTTTCCATTTTATTAAAGATAAACGAGATAAAAAATGCAAAAACAGCACCAATTATTTCAATCAGATTTAAGCAATTACCAAGATTTCCTTGATTTTCAGCAAAAAATACAAGAACTCGCTCAAGTTATTGGGATTGATTTAACTAAATTTCATATAGATCACTTAGCTTTACGAGTAAATAGTGAAGATAATGCAAGAAATTGGTTGGAACTACTGAGGAAGAACGGTATAATTCTCAGCGATAATATTGTAAATGGGCGAGTCATTTATTTAATTCAATTAAATAATGCACTCAATTTTATTGGGCAGCCTGTGGATATTGTCGAATTACCGTTCCCTAAAAATAAGTGCTATCCATTGGAATCATGGGAGCATATTGAGATTGTGATACCATTTGAAGACGGTGAAACAACACCAAATTGGTTTTCTCGTCTTGAGAAACAATTTTTATGGAACAATTTAACAACTATAGATGTCAAATTGAGTGAACCTAAGGTGGATGGGGAAAAATTACCAAATCCATCTATTGCAATTAGTTTTGCTGACAAAAGTAAAAATCATGTATGTATCAAGGTTCACCCATATAGCATAAAGACTATAATCGAGGTTTAGAGAATGAAAAAAATGTTAGCATTAGCTGTTTTAGCAGCTGTTGGGGTATCTGCTTGTTCAAGTCAACATAAAGATGATGAAAATTCTTATCATGGAACAGTATTATTTAGCCAATATGAAGGCGAAAATTTAAAATTAACTGTTAGAAAAGATAACTGCGAAGCAGACAAACGTGATACAGCAACTGAAGATGTTGTTGTAACTCAAAAATACGATTCAGATATCGTTGTTGGTGCTTGCGTTAAAGTAACTGATAATGGCTCTGACAACGTTTCTCGTTCAGTATCACGCTCTTGGTTATCAAGAACGGGTATTTTTCACTAATAACATTAAAGGTTAGTTAAAATGAAAAAAATCACATTAGCATTAGCGATTTTGGTTAGCTTTGGGTTAGCGGGCTGTGCTAACACAGATATTTATAGCGGTGACGTTTATTCTGGTCAGCAATCAAAAGAAGCTCGCTCTATTACTTATGGTACAATTGTTTCTGCTCGTTCTGTTAAAATTCAAGCAGATAACCAAGGCGTACTTGGTTCTGTGGGCGGCGGTGCTATTGGTGGTATTCTTGGCTCTACTGTCGGTGGTGGCACTGGTCAAGCAATTGCAACTGCTGTTGGCGCTATCGCTGGTGCTGTAGTTGGTAGCAAAATTGAAGAAAAAGCGAGCCAAGTTGATTCATTAGAGATGGTAATCAAAAAAGATGACGGCAAAGAAATTGTTGTTGTTCAGAAATATGATGCTAAGTTGGCAAAACCAGGTACGCGAGTTCGTATCGTTGGTGGCTCAACATTAAATGTTTCAGCTTTATAAGCTAATCAATATCTCAATTAAAAAGACCTTTGATTGTTTCAAAGGTCTTTTTTATCTAACATGATATATGTTTCTGAATTATATCAGACCATTCTAGTCCATTATAGAACCAATATTTTGTTCTAAATTCGGGCGTTACTTCATCTTTTATATTTAACCAGGGTTTATAAGGACCCGTAAAATGTATGATTTTAGGTGGAGTAGCTAATTTATCAAATTCAGCCAGTTCCTCTAACATATTGGCAGCTCTAAGAACAACTTTTGCATGTAGTTGGTAATTATAAATTTTGTTTATACTTCCCCATTTATTTTTACATACGATATTTAGCACATCCTGATCGAGGTAAATTAAGTTTGGGTACTTTAATGTATATTCGCAAAGTGTAGCTGTAATATTTTGTTCTTTCCATAACTTATTGTTAACTAATAAAACACCTGCTCCAAAATAGGGTTTCATATCAGGGAAGTCTTCATAAGAATGTGAAACTTTACTTGAATTTGTGTAAGGGTCCTCAGTAGCCATTACTAAATTATCTTTGAAATCCATGCTATAAAATTCGTCGATATTATCGTCAATAACAATATCGCAATCTAAATAAAGAATTCTATCTTCTGGAAGATCTGAGATGAAATATCGGTAACAAGTTGGAGATGTAATTCTATTTAGAACGGTAAATCCATCAAATATATCTGTAATGACTTTTACATCTATAATTTGACATTCTATTTTATTTAACGATTTATTCAGGACTTGAAACCACTCATCAGGAAATTCTTTATTTAACAAATAGAATTTCACATTTTGATGATGGTAGCAAACGGATTTAATTAATGTAATAACTTGCTCAGAATAGTTTAAATCAGCAGCTAAAGCGATTACTATTTGTTTGTCTGTGGCTTCATATGCTTGCATAGTTTTACTCTTATATTAATATGATAATTTTTTCTAAAAATTAGGATACTGCATATTTTTTAGTTTTGAAATAAATTTATCACCCATTTTCACGCTTTGCTTTTTGTAATTTTGCATACGCATTTAAGAGTTTTTGGTGTGCTCGTAGCTGTTGTAAGTGCTCGTCATCAGCTAATAAATCGTAGAATGGATTTCCTTGTTCTGATACAGCAGCCCAAGCCGAATTTCTAGCTGTTTCTCCGTACATTTTTCCAAATGCATGGTAATACTGTTCAGGTTGGCGTTCTTCATCAAGGAAAAGTTCGATTGTATTAATTAAACAACGATAATAATTAGCACGTTCTGGCGTAAATACGGAATTATTCATATTATATGTCCAATTTGCCCATTCCAATGCTAACTCTAATTCGCCTAAGGCTAAATAAAGCATTGATTTAAGTTCGCCAATACGTAAGGTTGACCAACCTGATTTAGGGGGCGCCACAATACCAATAAACTCACGAACTCGGGTTGCATCATCAATTCCTTGTTCATCTAATTCATCCAATAGCTCTTGGTAAGTGTCTTGATCATGATGAAAGTGCGGTAAATCGAGCAAGATTTCTCGCCAATCCATCCCTGCGTTATTGTTGGCATAAATTAAATCATCAACTGGATAAATATCTGACATGGAAGGCACGATAATTCGGCAAGCGTACACGCCTAAGTGGTTGTAATCCATAATATAAACTTGTTTGTTGTCCGCATTAAATATGGCCATTAAATTATTGTATTCTTGTTCCGTTGTTCCAGAAAAATTCCAATGAACAAATGGATAATCTGAAGTTTGTTTAAAGAGATCCCAAGAAATTAAGCCGCTTGAATCAATAAAGTGCGTTTCTAAATTCGCATGTTCTGCCACATCATCGTTGTTGAAAGAAGGGGGAGCAAAGACATCTAAATCTTTGAGACTACGACCCTGTAATAATTCCGTTACTGTACGTTCAAATGCAACTTGGAAATTTGGATGCGCACCGAAGGAAGCAAAACAAGTGCCATTATTTGGATTAAATAAAATCACTGCGATAACTGGGTATTTACCGCCTAAAGAGGCATCGTAGCAGTAAATTGGGAAACCTTCCTGTTCTAATGTTTGAATGGATGCTTGAATACTCGGATATTGTGCAATAACATCCGCAGGAATTTCAGGTAAGCTGATTGCCTCGGCAATAATTTTATTTTTTACATAGCGTTCAAATACTTCAGATAATCCTTGAACGCGAGCTTCATATTTGGTATTGCCTGCCGACATGCCGTTCGATACATATAGGTTAGCAATAATGCTTTGTGGAATGTAAACGGGTTTCTGATCGGATTGGCGAATATAAGGCAAGGCAACGATCCCTCGATCATAGTTGCCAGATTGTAAATCAATTAATAAATCAGGTGTCAATTCACCTTCGGGATCAAAATAGCCGAGTAAATAATCGTCTAAAATTCCTTCTGGTAACATATCTTCATCTTCGATAGGGAACCATTTTTCTGAAGGGTAGTGAACAAAATCACTTTCAGCAATATCTTTACCTAAATAATAGTCAGCGAAAAAATAGTTAGTAGAAAGACGTTCAAAATATTCGCCTAATGCGGAAGCTAATGCTGCTTTTTTACTTGCCCCTTTACCATTTGAAAAACATTGCGGGCAATCTTTATCACGAATATGGACAGACCATACGTTTGGAACAGGATTTAACCAGGAGGCTTCTTCAATATCAAAACCAAGTGCGGTTAATTTTTGTTGAAATTTATGGATACTTTCTTCAAGCGCGGCATCTTTACCTAAGATAAAGGTTTGTTCTGTCATTGGGTTACCTTACAGAGAATACGAAAATTTGCCGAATTGTATCATGTTACAGATGAATGCGTATAAGTTATTTACAAATGGTGTATTAAGCTTTATAGTTGTGGCGTTTAGTCGGGGTGCTGAACAATGTTCAGCTGAGATGATACCCGTGAACCTGATACAGTTAACGCTGACGTAGGGAACTAATTAGAGATAAATATCGTTATCTTTTCTATCATTATGTCTTTCTTTTCGTTTAGTGGTTAGTCTGTGTTTTCTTTTCACTTAAACGAGGAGTAAATTCATGACAACTTTTCCATCCATTCACAAAACAAGTCTAAAATTGACCGCACTTTGTGGTTTATCATTATTTATGCTTTCACAGCCAGCACAAGCAGAAGGGCGCTTAACCGTCTATTGCAGCATGCAAAATGCGACCTGTGAAAAAATTGTGCAACGTTTTGCAGAAAAATATAACGTAGATGCACAGTTCGTGCGTAATAGTACGGGTACCATTCTAGGTAAAATTAAAGCGGAGAAAGAGAATCCACAAGCGGATTTATGGTATGGCGGCACCTTAGAGCCTCATTTCCAAGCCGCTGGTGAAGGCTTGTTAGAGAAATATCGTTCTCCTAAGCAAAAAGAAATTATGCCTAGATTTAAGCATTTAACAGAAAAACTAGGTGAATATAGTTCGATTATTTATTTAATGGAACTTGCTATTGGGGTCAATACAGAAAAATTAGAAAAATTGGGGATTGAACCGCCAAAATGTTTTGCTGATTTAGTGGATCCTCGTTTTAAAGATCAAATTCAATATCCTGATCCGCGCGTATCAGGCACAGGTTATTCATTTTTAACCACATTAGTTCAACTTTGGGGCGAAGAAAAAGCTTTTGAATTCTTTAAAAAATTGGATAACAACGTGGTGCAATATAGCAAAAGTGGTTTAGCTACTAGTAAATTGGCGACGGGTGAAGTCGGTGTTGATGTGAGCTTTATGCACAGCTATATACGCGAAAAAGATAAAGGCGCTCCAGTAAAAGGCATTATACCTTGTGAAGGTGCAGGCTATACCTTAGGCGCAATTAGTATTCTTAAAGGTGCGCGTAATTTAGATAATGCGAAGTTATTTGTTGATTTTGCGTTAGATAAAGAAGCACAAGAAATGATGTGGCGAAATGCAGATTCTTATCAGCTTCCAACCAATATTCATGCGGAAATCTCACCAAAATCCAGTAATCCGACAGAATTGAAATTAATCGATATTGATTTTATTCGTTTTGGTTCTGATAAAGAAGCGAAACGCTTAACTGAGCATTGGCTACAAGAAACCAAAATGGCGAAGTAAAAAACAAAGAAAAAGTGCGGTGTAATTCACCGCACTTTTATCTTTAGGCTTCTTTTTTCAGTAAAAACACGCCATGTTCTGCCAGGTGCAGATAAGCCTGTTGTGCATTAGGATCAAACTCTTCTGGATTGCTGTTGACAAGCAGATCTTTTCCGCCCCATTCTGCCACAATTTCCCAGTGATTTCCCATATATACCGCACTTTTAATGTGGCAGTGTTGGCTTTCTTCGCCAGTGTTTTTCAGTTTAATTGCTTCTGGACGAATACCCACTAAACATTCTCCATCGGCTAATCCGAATTGTGATGAATTGGAAAGAGGGAAACTGTAACCATTCACTGTTACTTTATCTTGAGAAAGATGACCATCAAAAATACTACTTTCGCCCATAAAGTTGGCTAAGAAGAGTGAGTTAGGGCGAAGGTAAAGCTCTTTTGCAGGTGCTTTTTGCATAATTTTACCTTTATGCATAACAATAACTTCATCAGAAACAGCAAAGGCTTCTGTTTGATCATGAGTAACATAAAGAGAAGTAATGCCTAAACGCTGTTGCAATTCGCGGATTTTCTCACGCATAGAGCGGCGTAAATTAGCATCAAGGTTACTTAATGGCTCATCAAATAAAAGCACTTTTGGTTTGAGTACTAATGCACGCGCTAAAGCAACACGTTGTTGTTGACCACCAGAAATTTGGTCAACAAAGCGATCTTCAAATCCAGCTAAATCCACTAATTCAAGGGCTTCTTTTACTCGTTGTTTTCGTTCTTCCATGCCAACGCCTTGCATGCGTAAGCCATAACCTACGTTATCGCCAATCGACATGTGTGGGAAGAGAGCATAGGATTGGAATACAATACAAATATCACGATTTTGAATGGATGATTTGGTGACATCTTCTCCATCAATAAAAATCTGTCCCTCGGTTGGACTTTCTAAGCCTGCTACTAAACGTAATACTGTGGTTTTACCACAACCTGATGGACCAAGTAAGGTCACCATTGTGCCACGCTTAATGGTTAAATCTAAATTATCAATAACGACGGATTTTCCAAATGATTTGGTAATGTTTTTTAATACTAAAAAATCGTTGTTCATATATTTACTGCCTTTTGTTAAAACTTTTGATTTTTACACCGCACTTTGCGGTATGGATTAATTCATTTTTTTCGCTTTTGAGCGAGAGATTCTTGTGTCGCCCACTAACCAGTCAAAGAGCAAAATAATTGACATCATTACAACAATAAGGATTGAGCCATAAGCAATTGCGACACCGTACTCCCCGTCTTCTACACGATTTAAAATATATGATGTTGCAACCCTTGTATCAGCAGTTACAAGGAAAACTATCGCACTAACAGTCGTCATTGCTCGTACAAAGCTAGTAACTAATGCGGATAATAATGCCGGTTTTAATAGCGGTAATACAATAAACCAAATGGTTTTGAAGGAACTTCCTTTTAAAGAAAGTGAGGCTTCATCTAAAGATTTATCAAGTTGTCCTAAACCAGCAATGGCGGCTCGCATACCTACAGGCATATTTCTCATTACCATTGACAAAATAATAATTAGACTAGTACCAGTAATATAAATAGGTGCGTCATTAAATGCCAAAATATAAGATACACCCGCTACAGTGCCAGGTACTGCGAAACAAAGTAATGTTAAGAATTCTAAGGTTTTTTTGCCTTTAAAATCTCGTCTTACTGTAATGTATGCTATTAATAAACCGAATAGTGCTGTAATCGGTGCGGCACTTGCTGCAAAAATGACAGTTTGAATAAGTGAAGGCCAAGCTCCATCACTGAATCCTTGCCCAAATAAGGTAATGTAATTTTTTAATGTTAGAGTGTAATCAACACCCCAGTTCATTGTAAAACTACCAAAGAATATACTACCGTAAAGTATAGTATTGAATAGAACCCAGAATACTAAGAAGAAAATAATAGTGTATTTCATAGTATTTGGTAGCTCTTGTACATCTCCTCGATAAGATTTACCAGAAACTGTTACATAAGAACGATTACCAATCCATAAATATTGAATTACAAATATTAGGAGAGAAAATACTAGTAATAGCGTTCCTAATGTACTTGCTGATGCATAATCTAATTGAGATCCTGCAATATAGAAATAAATTTGTGAAGAGATAACATCAAAACTACCACCTAATACTAGTGGAGTACTAAAGTCAGCTAGAGATTGTATTGCTACAACTAAGAATGAGTTTGCAAGAGCTGGTTTTAATAGAGGAAAAATAATATTAAAAAATGTTTGATAGCGATTTGCTCGTAATGTATAGGATGCTTCCTCAATAGATGGATGGATTGATTTCAATGCACCTTCTAAAATCATAAAAGACATAGGTGTTAATGCTAAGGTATGAGCAATAACGATGCCAGTGAAACCGTATAACCAGTTACTACTGAATCCCAAATATTCAACTAAAAAACTGGTAACGTATCCTGAACGTCCAAGCATAAGAGTTACCCCTAAACCAACAACAAAAGGAGGAGTAACAATTGGTAAAATAGAAAATACTTTTCCAATAAATGCAGTACGTTTAGCGATCCTTGTCGTATATAGAGCAAAAATAAGACCGAAAGTCGTTGCTAATACTCCAATGGTTCCAGCTACACTAAGTGAGTTGCCTATGATTCGTAGGACATAAGGTTGTTTTATAATAGTTAGAACTTGGCTAGGTACAAATTCAGAACCGTTATAAAACATAGAAATAAATATTGCAAAAGTAGGATAGACTATAAAAAAGAAGATTAATAAAATTATGCTAATTAGAGATGCAATAATGAATTTATCACTTTGCATTACTTTCATTTTTGCTAGTGCATTAGTCGCTAATGCGACTAATGCAACAGTTAAAATAAAGATAGAATAACCTAAACTTATTTTAGCAAAGATGGCAGATACAAATATAAAAGCAAAGATAGAACAAACGATAATAAATTCAAATATTCCTTGGATTCTTTCTCCTTTCTTGCTAAATACCTGTGAAATAAATGGAACTAATAGTAGTGAACCAAACCATATCCAACTTAAGTTGAATGAGCTCCATCCCATAGCTGAATAAATTTCATCTGATGTAGAATCTAATATGCCATAATATAAAGCATTAGATGGAAGACATATAAAGCCTAAAATAGCTAGTGTAATCCAAAAAATACTAGAATTATATATTTGTATTTGCTTCTTCATAATACCTCCAAAGAAAAAGCTATTGTGCTAATTTGATTTCGGTAACCCATTTTTGAATGAGAGCATTACGTTTTTCACTCGAACCAAATGTACTGAAATCATAGTTTATTAACTTTAATTCTCCAGGTTTCAATGTATAAGGAGATGGAGTTGCGTGTATATTTGTTAATACGTGATGTGATTGTGCTTCTTTCCAAGATAATTCTTGGGCCTCTTTTGACATTACCCAATCAACAAATAGTTTCGCATTTTCTAAATTTCTTGCATTTTTAATGATACTCACTCCGCCAAGTTCATAACCTGTCCCTTCACATGGTACGATAACTTCAAGTGGAGCACCATTTTCTCGTTCAAAAGAATAGTTTTGTAAGAAACCAATTCCAATGGTAGTTTCTCCTCTTGCGGAATTTCTTGATGGGGCCGTTCCTGCTTTTGGATATTGTGAAATATTTTTATCAAGTGCACCCAAATATTCAAAGGCTTTCTCTTCTCCCCATAGTTGAACAAATGTAGCTATAGCAGTATAAGCAGTACCAGCACTTTGAGGATCTGCTATTTGAACCTCATCTTTTAAGCGAGGGTCTAACAAATCTTTCCAGCATTTGGGTGTTTCATTTATACCAAGTTTTTTTAGCCTTTCAGTGTTTACACCAAAACCTAGTACTCCCATATAAACTACAGAGCTATAGTTTCCTTTTAATTTTCCAGGATCTTTAAATTGTGGCATTACTTCAGATAGTTTAGGAGATTGATAAGGCGTTAATAGTCCCATTTCTGCAGCTTGTGAGTGAGTATCAAAAGTACCTCCATACCATACATCTGCTTCTGGATTATTTTCTTCAGCTTTTATTTTAGCTAATGTACTGCCTGAACTATTACGAATAAACTTGGCGTCTATATTGTACTTTTTAGAAAATGCTTGAACTTCTTTTTCACAAACAATATTTTGAGCACTACAATAAACAACTAGTCGCCCTTTGGCTGATGCATTAGTCATAAAGGCTAAACTGCCTAATAACGTGGCGGATAAAGTCAAAGCAATTTTTGAAAGTTTCATTGTTTTCTCCTTATTTGATTTGGAAAAAGTGAGTTGTTAGCTCACATGAATGAAAAAATGTGCGGATTTTTACCGCACTTTTAGTTTATTGAGCAAGTTTGATTTCTTGCACCCATTTTTCAATTAATCTTTTACGTTCAGTGGTTTCACCATATTTTTCAAAATCATAATTGATTAAGTTTAATTTGGTTGGATCAAATGCTGTTGGTGATTGTTCTGCTTTTGTATTGGTTAATGTTTGGTGAGAATTACCTTTACGCCATGCGACTTCTTGTCCCTCCTTAGATAAAACGAAGTCAACAAATTGTTTTGCATTATCGATATTGCGAGAACCTTTAATAATACTTAGGCCACCTAATTCATAACCAGTTCCTTCACAAGGTACTACCATTTCAATTGGTGCTCCAGCTTGTTTTTGAACGGCATAATCATGTAAGAAACCAATCCCAATAGTCGCTTCACCACGTGCTGTATTATTGGATGGTGTGATACCTGATTTTGTATATTGTGAAATGTTTGGATGTAATTGTTTAAAGTAGTTAAAGGCGTGCTCTTCACCCCAAAGTTGTACAAAGGTTGCGATAGCAGTATAAGCTGTACCTGAGCTTTGTGGATCTGCAATTTGGATTTCGCCTTTTAGACGCGGATCAGTTAAATCCTTCCAGCATTTTGGTACTTCATTAATACCTAATTTTTTCAAACGCTCAGTATTGACGCCAAATCCTAAAATGCCCATATAAATGGCAGATGTATAGTTTCCTTTGACTTTGGCTGGATCTTGGAATTTTTCTACTACATCATCAATATGTTTTGAACGATAAGCTTCTAATAAGCCCATTTCTGCAGCTTGTGCTTGTGGGTCAAATGTACCTCCGTACCACACATCAGCTTGTGGGTTATTTTTTTCAGCTTCTACTTTCGCAAAAGTACTACCAGAACCATTGCGGATAAAAGCTGTTTTTACGTCATATTGTTTACCAAATTCTTGCGTGACTGCTTCACACATTTCATTTGTAGCACTACAGTAAACAACCAAGCGACCTTTAGCTTGTGCTTGAGCAGATAACATTAAGCCAGCACCTAAAAGTGCGGTGGAAATTGTAAGAGAAAGTTTTTTCAATTTCATATATAACCTCGTCGATTGAAAATAAGATTAGGGGTGAGATTATGTAGCATATTAATTGATTTCATAAGAAAATACAGTGAGCTATATCACAAAAAACTAATTTGGTTAAAAATTAGTTGATAAACTGTTAAATAGTCCTATTTTTCTTTATAATAAGCAGTTATTTACTGCTATTTGGGAATGGATATATGCCACAAAATTCATCTTGTATTATTATCGCCATCGCGGGTGCTTCAGCGTCAGGAAAAAGTCTGATTGCTTCCACTGTACATAAAGAATTATGCGATGAATTGGGCTGTGCCGATATTGGCATTATTTCTGAGGATTGTTATTACAAAGATCAAAGCCATTTGGATTTTGAAACTCGTACTAAAACCAATTATGACCACCCAAATTCCATGGATAGAGAATTATTAATCTCTCACTTGAAAGCTTTAAAACAAGGTGAAGCGGTTGATATTCCTGTTTATAATTATGCTGTGCATAATCGTTCTTCAGAAGTCATTCACTTCACCCCTCGTAAAATTGTGATTTTAGAAGGGATTTTACTGTTAACGGATGAACGCGTTCGCCAAGAAGTGTCAATGTCAGTTTTCGTGGATACGCCATTAGATATCTGTTTTATTCGTCGTTTACAACGAGATATAGTGGAGCGTGGGCGTTCAATGGAATCCATTATTGATCAATATCGTGCAACAGTTCGCCCTATGTTTTTACAGTTTATTGAACCTTCAAAACAATACGCAGATGTAATTATTCCTCGTGGTGGAAAAAACCGAGTGGCAATTAATATGTTAAAAGCACAAATTTTGAAATTATTAGGACGATAGGAGAGAAAAATGAGATTGTGTGATGTGGATATTGAACGCTATTTAGATGATAAGATCATCGAACTTTCTCCTCGCCCAGATAATAGCAAAATCAATGGTGCAACTATTGATTTACGTTTAGGCAATTCATTCCGCGTTTTTCGTGAACATTGTGCACCTTTTATTGATGTCAGTGGGCCAAAAGAAGAAGTCGCCGCACAGCTTGATCTTGTGATGAGCGATGAAATTATTATTGGCGATGATGAAGCATTTTTTCTTCATCCCGGTATGTTAGCTTTGGCAACGACATTAGAAAGTGTAAAACTTCCTTCTAATATTATTGGTTGGTTAGATGGACGCTCTTCTCTGGCACGTTTAGGGTTGATGGTGCATGTTACCGCGCATCGTATTGATCCGGGCTGGGAAGGAAAAATTGTATTGGAATTCTATAATTCGGGTAAACTGCCGCTTGCACTACGCCCAAATATGATTATTGGCGCATTGAGTTTTGAAGTTTTAAGCGGTCATGCGGCGCGACCTTATACTAGCCGAGTTGATGCAAAATATAAACATCAACAAAGTGCAGTGGCAAGCCGTATTAATCAGGATAAGTAATATGTTGAAAAAAATAGGCATAGGATTATTGATTTTAATCCTTGCCTTTTTTGCTTTACTCTTTTGGCAAAAAGGCAAAATTGAGAAAAATTTAACCGCACTTTTGGCTAAAAATCAGTTAGAAGTGAAATCAGTAGCGCTTAATTTGTTGCCGACCGCATTGAATTTAACGGATGTGCGCTACCTTTATCCGCAAAATGCCTCCGAGTTCCAAGCTAAAAATCTGAATTTCACTTTATCACTTTGGTCTTTATTGTGGGGCGAAGTAAAACTTGAGTTAATCCAAATAACACAAGGGAAATTATGGAACGCAAACCAATCTCTTATTCTGGATCAGATTGATGGTACGCTTACTGCACATTCATTATCTTTATCTGATAAAGATAAGATTATTGCTGATTGGAATGCGGGACGTGTTATTCAACCTGATTTTGAACTGGATATTAGTGCAAGAAATGCCAAACAAGCTCAAATCCAACTAAAAACAAAGTTCAGCCTTTCAAAGCATAATGTGCCTTTTTCTTATTTAAATGCAATTGTGCAGTGGCAAAAGCCTTTGTTAAACCAAGATAAATGGCATGCTAGTTTGGGTAAGGGAATTTTTTCTTTTGAGCAAAATAATTATACTTTAATGGCTGATGGATTTTCTCTTAATCAAGTGGTATTGGGTACTGTTAATGCCAATCTCACCCCTGAAAAAATAAATATTTCTATTGATGATAATGTGGTTATTGATGGCGTCATTGCAGATCAACAAAATCAACAATTCCATGTGATCGCTCAAAATGCCAATTTGTCGAATTGGTTGCAGGCATTTACTTTACCGGTTTTAGCGGAAGGAAAGGCGAGTACTAAAGCGCAAATTTTATTGCTACATAACCAACCAATTTCAGCCAATGCGATACTTCGAGTAGAGCAGGGTAAAATTAGAAATCTAAATTTGCTCGCCTTAATTAGCCAATATCTTTCCATCAATTATGATGAAAATGCCTTGGCGGGTATGGATACGGCTTTTGAGCAAATGGATACAGAATTGTCTTGGGCAAATAATCAACTTGATATTCGTACTTTGAATATTAATCATCAATATTTGGACCTAAAAGGCAAAGGCAGCGTTGATTTATCACAAAATAAATGTGATGTACAAACAGAAATTGCGGCTAAGAAATATCAATTTGTTGCCTTACCAGTGCGGTTCTTTGGCAATTGCAACTCACTAGAATATAAGGTGGAAATTAACCGCAGTTTTCGTCAACAATTAAAAGATTTTATTAGAGAAAAATTAAAATAATGTTATCCCAGCATAAAGTCGATCGAATCGGCTATTATCGAGTAGCGGCAATGGCATTTGCCGCTTTTATTTTTAATACGACGGAATTTGTTCCGGTGGCGTTATTGTCTGATATCGCTCAAGGCTTTGATATTTCATTATCACAAACAGGGTTGATGATGACAGTCTATGCATGGATTGTGTCGTTAATGTCATTACCGCTGATGTTAGCCACATCGAAGTTAGAACGTCGTAGTTTATTGTTAAAACTGTTCGTTTTATTTGTGCTATGCCATCTGTTATCCGTATTTGCTTGGAATTATTGGGTGTTGTTGCTATCAAGGATGGGGATTGCATTTGCGCATGCGGTCTTTTGGTCGATTACGGCTTCTCTTGCAATGCGAATTGCGCCTCAAGGCAAACAGACACAGGCTTTAGGGATGATTGCCATGGGATCAGCAATGGCGATGGTTTTAGGCTTACCAATTGGACGGATCATTGGGCAATGGTTAGGCTGGCGTGCAACCTTTGCTGTGATTGGTATTGCGGCTTTTAGCATTATGTTAATTTTAGCGAACTTACTGCCTCGTTTACCTAGTCGCAATGCTGGTTCTTTGTCAAGTTTGCCTTTATTAATCAAAAGGCCTCTGTTAATCGCCGCTTATTTCACCACAATGTTTATTGTGGCTGGTCATTTTACCGCTTATAGTTACATTGAACCTTTTGCTAAACAAATCAGTCAGTTAAGTGAAAACTTATCTACACTGATGTTATTAGTTTTTGGATTGGCGGGCTTTGTGGCTAGTTTCTTATTTGGACGAATTTACCGATTTTTCCCCGCTAAATTTATCACTTTTGCTTTAGGTATTGTGACTTTATCCCTTGTCTTATTATATTTTGCAAGCACTTCAACATGGTTGGTCTTTGCGCTGATTTTTGTTTGGGGAATTGGCATTTCAGCCATGACATTGGGATTGCAAATGCGCGTGCTACAACTTTCGCCTGATGCGACTGATGTGGCGTCTTCCATTTTCTCGGGGATTTATAATATTGGTATTGGCGGCGGCGCTTTAATTGGTAACCAAGTAATGCAACATATGGGATTAAAAGATATTGGCTTTATTGGGGCAATATTGGGCGTGGTTTCTATGTTGGTGTTTGTAATCACGCATTTAATGTACCGCAGACCAAGAAGATAAAGTACATAAAAAGACACCGCACTTTTAGGTATATATCAAAGTGCGGTGTTTTTTGTTAACGTTTTGATTTCTTAATAAATTTCATTAAGCGCTTACGTTTACGTAATTGCGTAGGCGTTAAGGTATTGCGTTTCCCTGCAAATGGATTGCTCCCTTCTTGGAACTGCAAACGAATTGGCGAGCCAATGATTTTCAAACTACGACGATAATAATTGGATAAATAGCGTTTGTAACTGTCAGGTAATTTATCCATTTGGTTACCATGCACCACAATGATTGGTGGGTTGTAACCACCTGGGTGCGCATATTTCAATTTAATACGACGTCCGCCCGCCATTGGTGGTTGGTGTTCGTCCGTTGCCATCTGTAAGATACGAGTGAGTAGCGAAGTGGTCATTTTTTGCGTCGCACATTGATAAGCTTCCAGTACGGATTCAAATAAATTCCCTACGCCACTTCCATGTAAGGCAGAAATAAAATGTACTCGAGCAAAATCAATAAAATCTAAACGACGATCGAGCTCTGATTTCACTTGATCTTTCACTGATTGATCTAATCCGTCCCATTTGTTGACCACAATGACCAGCGAACGCCCTGCGTTCAGAATAAAGCCGAGTAATGATAAATCCTGATCAGAAATACCTTCACGTGCGTCAATGGTTAATAAGACCACATTGGCATCTTGAATGGCTTGTAATGTTTTGATGACCGAAAATTTTTCTACTGCTAAATGGACTTTACCGCGTTTGCGTACGCCAGCAGTATCAATAATAGTGTATTTCTGGCCATCACGTTCCATTGGAATATAAATACTGTCGCGTGTTGTGCCTGGCATATCATAAACCACTACACGATCTTCGCCGAGAATGCGGTTGGTTAAGGTAGATTTCCCGACATTTGGGCGGCCTACAATCGCAATCTTGATATTTTGATTTTCTGGTGCTTGATGTTCTTCATCTAATGCTTCGTCTAAAAGCGCGGTGTCATTTTCATCTGAAAAATCAAACTCTTGTTCCCATTCATCTTGTTCTGAATCTTCTTCATTTTGTACCGCACTTTGATCTGCTTCACTAAACTGTGCAGCAAATGGTGCTAAAACTTGTTCAATTAATTGTGTGACACCGCGTCCTTGTGAAGCGGCGATTTGCGCAATTTCACCTAAACCTAATTGATAAAATTCGGCACAATGTGAATCGGCGTCAATACCGTCAGTTTTATTGGCAACCACAACAGTTGTTTTATTTTGGCGTTGGCGCAAATAGTTGGCAATGCCGATATCTGCTGGAGTTAAGCCTGCGCGAGCATCAACTAGAAATAAAACAACATCGGCTTCTTCAATGGCTAGTAAGGATTGTTCCGCCATTTTTTCTTCAACGCCTTCTTCAGAACCATCGATACCGCCAGTGTCAATGACGATGAAATCATAGCCTGCAATATTGGCTTGACCATATTTACGATCTCGAGTTAAGCCGGGAAAATCTGCGACTAAGGCATCACGAGTGCGTGTTAAGCGATTGAATAGGGTTGATTTTCCAACATTTGGACGACCAACGAGTGCAACTACAGGCGTTGTCATAAAAACCTCAAAAGAATAGTTACATAAAATTATGCATGAAATAATCGGCTATTATAGCGGATTTTCTAGCGGATGAGAAACAACGAGGGGATAAATTCAAAGCGCGGTGGAAAACTTGTGAGTTTTGCACCGCACTTTTGAACTAGGCACTGGCTTTTTTCGTAAAGCCAATATACAAACAGAATATAAATCCAACAAGCAATGCGTAAGGGGAGTATTGGCTAATGCCTGCACCTGAAGCCGCTAAGCTTAATCGATGTGCCGCTGCACCACCTAGTAGCATGCCTAAAATGAACATAGAAGAATCATTATCTCCTTCGCCTAAATGTACTAAGTGTTTGCCAGGACAACCGCCACCTAAAGAGAAGCAAAGGCCACACAATACCATGGCAAGAAAATTCCAAAGATATTGATTATGTGCTAAAGGTTGTTTTTCAAAACCTAAGTGGAATTGACCTAATACCATATTGGTGATAAGTGTCGCTACAACTAAAGCGATAACACCAGTTAATAAGGTTGGATCACGAAGCAATATCATATTACGAAATGCGCCTACGGTGCAGAAACGTGATTTTTGCATTAAGACGCCCAATCCTAGACCTGCAAAGAGTGAAAGCCAGAGGTTAGCATGTTGAGAACCAGGTCCTTTTTGTGAGAAATAGAACGGCAGGCCTTCACCAAAACTGAATTGAGTAATTAAAGCGATAAATAATAGGATAGCAATCACCGTAGGAATAAAACCCAATGCTTTATGTTGAGGTTGGGATTTGCCGAGTGAATATCCGCGATTAATGAAGAATGTACCAGCAACGATACCAACAAATAAACCCACAATACCCGCAATGGCAGTGAGATCCCCTCCGCCTAAGCGTAAATAAGCTCGCCATGGGCAACCTAAAAAGATAAGCGCGCCTAGCATTGCGAAAAAGCCTAAAGCGAGTCGTATGAATGGCGATGATCCCCCTCTTGATTTGAATTCTTTGCTAAATAAAGAAATGATGAGAGCACCAAGAATTAAACCAATGAGTTCTGGACGAATATATTGAAGTGGAGAAGCTTGATGAAGACCGATGGAACCTGCAGTGTCACGTAAGAAACAAGCTGCACAAAATCCCATATTACCTGGATTGCCATTGTAGGTTAGAAGTGGAGCAACGATACCAAGTGCAGCACCTGCAACCACAGGCCATTTTGAAATTTTCATAATGAAACCCTTGTGATATCTAGTTAATCAAATTATTTGTTTTAATCATAACTTATTAAAACAAGGGTATTTTATCTAATATAAATAGGGAATAAATAAATTTATGATAAAAGTTTGTGCTAAATCAAAAATATCATCTATTTACTTGCAAAGAATAAATCTTGGATTAATTGTCGATTGAGATTGAGTCCAATAACCACTGCACCTTGATTTTGCATAGGCTCACAACCAGTAATGGCATATTCTTTATCCACCATATCAAATTTAATCCACTGGTTATTGATTTCGCAATATCCTTTCACGCGAGCTACCTTGCCACAAATTCCACTGGTTAAAAGCAATAATGTATGTGCAAGTTGCTCAACACTAGGTAAGTGTATTTGTTGCAAGCCAATATTTTCTAAATCATTTTTCTTTTGATTTTCAATGCTTCTGAATGAGAGAAAAACTTGCTTATCGTCAGATTTTGAATCAACGCTTACTTCGCGTGATAACACTTCATGCCAAATATCTTCGTGCCAGTTTTGATAAGCTTGCGCGGGGAATAAGATATCTTCAGAAAGATTGAGATCAGCTTTAAGTGCGGTGAAATCTTCATCAGAAAATGATTCTGCTTTACTAACAACAATGGTTCCTGCAACCGAAAGTTGATCTTTGAAGTAGTCAGGGAATTTTTGTCTACTTTCACGATAATGTTTACCATCAACAATCGTAATCGGTGGTGCAAATTGAATTTGCTCGTAAGTGATTTTTTCTAATTGACGAATAATTTTGCTCGGCCAAGCTACACCGCTTGGTTCAATGATTAAATAATCTGGATTAATGGAGTTGGCGATGGTTAAGATGGAATAGGTGAAATCTAAACCGAGAGAGCAACAAATACAGCCTTCAGTTAATTCCCAAACTTTGAGGTCTTCATTTTGATTTTTTAGTAATTCACCATCAAAGCCTAATGTACCGAATTCATTTTCAACTATTGCAAATCGTTTCCCTGTTTTTTTTATCATTTCTTGGATAAAGCTTGTTTTTCCTGCGCCAAGAAATCCCGATACAATTATAATTTTCATATACAGCCCTGAAAAAATAAGGCAGGGATCACTCCCTGCCTAAACAAGTAAAATTATAGAACAACAACAGGTTTAATTAAATCTGCTGGTTTATCTTTCATCAACATTAAAGCGTCTTCAACGTGCTCGAAGCCTTTGAATCTATGTGTGATGAGTGGTTTTACATCTAATTTTCCACATTCAATTAGACTTGCTAATTTTTCTAAGCGACGACGACCACCAGGCATTAAACCACCATTGATTTGTTTGTGACCCATACCCACACCCCATTCAGCACGAGGGATGTTGACATATAAGCCTTCACCTAAATAGTTAACGTTACCGATTTTACCACCTGGTTTTAAGCATTTGATTACTGGTTCGAAAGTATCGACTTCACCACCTGCAACAATCGCTTTATCAACACCCTTACCATTTGTTAATTTTAATACTTGTTCATCGATAGGGCCATCTTTGTAGCTGATGAAATCAGTTGCACCATAACCACGTGCTACATCTTGGCAGATTTTGCGAGTACCCACACAGATAATGCGTGAAGCACCACGTAAAGCAGCACCAGCAACAGACATTAAACCAACAGGACCAATACCTACAACTAATACGGTATCACCGAATTCAACTTCTGCTAATTCAACGCCATGGAAACCAGTTGGCACCATATCTGAAAGCATACATGCTTCTTCTGGGCTGATAGAATCTGGTAAATGTGCTAAGTTCGCATCTGCTTCATTTACGTGGAAAAATTCGCCAAATACACCGTCTTTGAAGTTTGAGAATTTCCAGCCAGATAGCATACCGCCTGAGTGCATTGGATAGCCACCTTGTGCTTCAATTGAACCCCAGTCTGGTGTGATTGCTGCAACCATAACGCGATCGCCTGGTTTGAAGTCTTTTACTAAAGCACCGACTTCTTCAACAACACCGCAGCCTTCATGGCCTAAAATCATATTGTGGCGATCACCCAATGCGCCAGCCCATACTGTGTGAGTATCAGATGTACATGGGGATAATGCTAGAGGACGAACGATTGCATCTAAAGGACCACAAGCTGGGCGTTCTTTTTCAATCCAACCTGTTTTTCCAATACCTAACATTGCAAAGCCTTTCATAAGAATCTCCTTATTTAAATTTGAAAGTTAAAAAATAATAAAGTTAAATTTTCTATTGTCGGCATAACCAACAACATAGAATTTGGTATTTTAGTTATGGTTTTAGTCAGTGAGAGTAAATAATCTTCGTTAATCACTACATCCATTCACTAATAGGTATTCAAGTAGAAAAGTAAAAGAGACCGAGAAAGGAAAAAAGAAAATAAAATCTTGAATAACAACTTGGGTTTTATTCTAAACGTTAACTCAAAATAGTTAAATAGCAAAATGAAAGATTTTTTAATTATTTTGAAGATTTTTTGTTTTAAATCAAAAATTTAGGAGCTATTAAAATTAATTAATAAAAGATAAAATTTAGTTGATGAATTTGCTTAGAAAATGGGATGGATTCAAAGTGAATTGGCGGAATGGACGGGACTCGAACCCGCGACCCCCTGCGTGACAGGCAGGTATTCTAACCAGCTGAACTACCACTCCGTATAATAGGGAATTGCACTTTGAAATTGGCGGAATGGACGGGACTCGAACCCGCGACCCCCTGCGTGACAGGCAGGTATTCTAACCAGCTGAACTACCACTCCGCACTGGTGGAACGCATAATAATCATGAACAGAGAAACTGTCAATCTTTCTTTGTGAAATTTATCTTATTTGCTTAATTAATGTTCGCATTAACCCTTATTTTCTTCAGAAGGAAGTAAATTGAGTCGATCTAGCCAAATGCAATTGTTACCCCCTTTCTTACTTTTTTTATGGATGAATTGCAAATATGCCATGTGAGCTTCAATTTCTTGTTCACTCATTTGAGTGACAGGTAAATCTTGTGCAAAATCCACCGCACTTTTAGTGACTTCAGATGGGGTTACAACTGTGGTGGGTTCATTTTCCGCTTCATCAAATAAGTTGGTTTGCCCCCCTGTCATAGCAAGATAAACATCACCCAAGATTTCCGCATCCAGTAACGCACCATGCAATGTACGCTTACTGTTATCAATGGCAAGACGATCGCAAAGTGCGTCTAAACTATTGCGTTTTCCTGGATACATTTGACGAGCTAGCATCAAGGTATCTGTTACTTGGCAAATATCATCTGTTTTGAGTTGAATACCATGTTTACTAAATTCATAATCCATAAAGCCAACATCGAAGGGGGCATTATGAATAAGTAGTTCAGCACCTTTGATAAAATCAATAAATTCCTGTGCAACAGCAGGAAAATCAGGCTTGTCGGCTAACATTTCATCTGTAATACCATGTACTTTGATGGCTTCCGGATCAACTGGACGATCGGGTTTAATATAAAGGTGCAATTTTTTTCCTGTATAACGTCGATTAATCATTTCGACCGCACCAATTTCAATAATGCAATGGCCTTCATAATGCGCACCAAATTGGTTCATCCCTGTGGTTTCAGTATCCAGTACAATTTGGCGATTACTATCAATTTCAACTTTCATATTCTTTTCTATTTATTTGCAAAAATTTGCGGTATTATCACCGCACTTTGATTTTATTGTAACAGATTATGCCAAAACAAATTGAAATTTTTACCGATGGTTCTTGCTTAGGTAATCCCGGTGCGGGAGGTATAGGAATATTGCTACGTTATAAACAACATGAAAAGCGTATTTCAAAAGGTTATTTCCTCACCACCAATAATCGTATGGAATTGCTGGCGGTAACGGAAGCATTAAATAGCCTGAAAGAACCTTGTATCGTGACCATTTATAGTGACAGCCAATATATGAAAAATGGCATTACACAATGGATTTTTAATTGGAAAAAGAATAATTGGAAAGCCAGTTCAGGCAAAGCGGTAAAAAATCAGGATTTGTGGATTGCATTGGATCAAGCCATTCAAGCGCATCAAATTCATTGGCAGTGGGTCAAAGGGCATGCCGGGCATATTGAAAATGAAATTTGCGATCAGTTGGCTAAGCAAGGCGCCGAAAACCCGACCTTACAAGATGTTGGCTATCAGCCAGAAGATAAATAAAAAAGTGCGGTTAAAAAAGCTTACGTTTTTGACCGCACTTTCTGTTTTATTACTCAAATAATTCTTTATGTAGTTGACGAACAACGTCATCTGCTTGCGAACTTTGCACAAGTGTACATACATTATTTGTGCTTGCACCATAGCTAATCATTCTGATGCTATATTGTTCTAACGATGAGAAAATACGTTTCGCAATCCCTGCGGAAATATGTAAATCGTTACCAATTAAGGCGACGAGAGATAATCCCGTATCCACTTTTACGGTGCATACTTCGCTCAATTCTGTTAGTAATTCGTTAGAAAGTAAATCAGTGCCAGCAGAAGCTGAACCTGTTTTATCTAATGTCAGTGCGACACTTACTTCTGATGTGGTAATGGTATCAACAGAAATTTTATATTTCGCTAAGATATTGAATACATTAGCTAAAAATCCTTGCGCATAAAGCATATTTAAGCTGGATAAGGTAAGCAAAGTTTGATCTCGGCGTAATGCAATAGCGCGAAATGTTGGGCGAGGTTGTGGATCACGAGTTACCCAAGTGCCACCATCTTCAGGTGCTTTACTTGAACCAACATAAACAGGAATATTGCTTCTTACCGCGGGAAGTAAGGTCGCTGGATGTAGTACTTTTGCACCAAAAGTTGCCATCTCAGCAGCTTCGGCAAAACTCATAGTATCAATACGTTGCGCATTTGGTGCAATACGAGGATCTATTGTATAAATGCCCGCTACATCAGTCCAAATTAAGACTTCTTTCGCATTTAATACTTCCGCAATCAGTGCAGCAGAATAATCTGAGCCACCGCGACCTAAAGTAGTGGTTTTGCCTTGTGGATCACGACCGATAAAACCTTGTGTAATAATAAGTTCTCCGCGATCAATGAGTGGTTTTAAAATATTGTCACTATTTTTCTGGGTTTGTTCATCATTTGGTCTTGCTTTACCAAAATGGCTATCTGTTGCCACAATTGTTCGGACATCAATCCAAGTGGATTGCACGTTTAATTCGCGTAGAATTTCCACAAATAAACGTGTTGACATCATCTCACCATGGCTAATTAATTCGTCTGTTAATGCTAAAGAAGTAGCAAGACTTGCCGCTTCAGCAAGAGAAGATATATTTTGTAATAAGCGTTCAATTTCGGGACGAACCAAAGCATCATCTTTTAATTCAGATAAAATGTTTTCTTGAATTTGACGCACTTCACCGATTAATTTTTCACGTTGTACGCTGTCAACGCCTTTTGCTAACTCAACTAATAAATTGGTCACGCCTGCTGAAGCAGACAAAATAACCACACGTGTGTTTGGATCTGCCATGATAATTTTGGCACAGGACACCATTGCATTGAAATTGGCAACACTTGTTCCGCCAAATTTTGCTACTGATAAATGAGGCATAAGTTTTTCTCCCAAAATAATAATAGATAGGCATAGAAATAGCGGTTTCATTAGACATTGTCAATATTTTTTAAGAATCGTTTAGATAATCGAGAGAGTGGCTTGCCTGAAAAGGAAATTTACTTGCCTAAATATTGCGTAGATTTGACAAAGTGCGGTAGAATACGCGGAATTTTTTATTTAAAGGTTTTCATAAATGACGGAACAACAAGTCCAAAATCAAGAAGTTGAAATTGCTGAAACTGAACAACAAGCGTTATCAACAGAAACCGCCACAGAAGAAGTGAGCGGCAAATGGTCAAATAAAGAAGTGATTGCTTATTTAGCCGAAAAATTCCCTTTATGCTTTTCAGTTGAGGGGGAAGCTAAGCCATTAAAAATTGGTTTATTCCAAGATTTAGCAGAAGCATTGGCTGATGATGATAATGTGAGTAAAACACAATTACGCCACGTTTTGCGTCAATACACATCAAATTGGCGCTATTTACATGGTTGTCGTTTAGGTGCTGTTCGCGTGGATTTGCAAGGTAATCCAGCGGGTGTACTAGAGCAAGAGCATGTTGAGCATGCGCAACAACAGCTAGCGGAAGCTAAAGCGAAATTAGCAGAAAAACGCGCAGCAAACAAAGAACAAGTGAAAAAACGTCCAGCACGTAAACCACAGGTCGATAAAAATGCAAAATTCGCTAAGAAACCAATGGCGAATAAAAAAACGATGCCGAAATTAACCGCAGTTTCTTTGGATGATTTGCAAGAAGGTGGCAAAGTTAAAGTCAAAGTAGGCGATAGTGTGAAAAATGCTGTTGTGCTACAAACAATGAAAGATTCTGCACGTGTGCAGTTAGACAATGGTTTAGTTGTTAATATTGCAGCGGATCGTTTGTTTGCATAATTTATTTCATAATGCTGCGCAAGCAGCATTAATACATCAATAGATTGATCTATCTGATGTTTTTTCTTTATTAGGAATGTCTAAATGAAGTTGATGAATTCTAAGCAGTATGCTGTAACGGTTTTCTCGTTGTTATTATCAGCGAGTGTCACAGCGGTTGAGCCAAATATTAAATTTAATGAGATCAAAATTCCGTCTTCGACAGAAGAAAATTCGTTAGCAACCAAACGCGTAACAACACGTTTGACGCAATCTCATTATCGTAAATTTCAGTTAGATGATGCTTTTTCTAATAAGATTTTTGACCGTTATATCAATCAGTTAGATTATAGCCATAATTTGTTTATTCAATCTGATGTGGATGAATTACGTGCTAAATACGCTAATGTGTTAGATGATCAATTGAATGAAGGTAATTTAGAAGCGGCTTTTGCGATCTATGATCTTATGACGCGCAGACGTTATGAACGTTATGCTTATGCATTATCCTTATTAGACAAAGAGCCTAATTTAAATGGTCAAGATCAAATTGAAATTGATCGCACCAAAGCTGCATTCCCAAAAACAAAAGAAGAAGCAGATCAACTTTGGGAACAACGTGTTAAACAGGATATCATTGATCTTAAATTAAAAGATAAAAATTGGGCTGAAGTTAAGAAAACATTAGTCAAACGCTATAATTTGGCGATTCGTCGTTTAACACAGACGAAATCAGACGATATTACACAGACATATTTGAACGCTTTAGCGCGTGAAATTGATCCTCACACAAGCTATTTAGGTCCTAGAGCAGCCAAAAGCTTTAACGAAAGTATGAATTTGTCGTTAGAAGGGATTGGGGCAACATTACGTCAAGAAGATGATATTACAACTATTCAATCTCTTGTGCCGGGTGCTCCTGCTGCACGTAGTAAAAAATTAGCTGCAGGAGATAAAATTATTGGTGTAGGGCAGGCAACTGGCGAAATTGAAGATGTTGTCGGTTGGCGTTTAGATGATGTGGTTGACAAAATCAAAGGGAAAAAAGGTAGTAAAGTTCGTCTTGAAGTTGAGCCAGCAAAAGGGGGCAAAACCAAGATCATCACTTTGGTGCGCGATAAAGTTCGTATTGAAGATAGTGCAGCGAAACTAACCGTAGAAAAAGTGGGTTCAGAAAATGTTGCAGTAATTAAAATTCCAACATTTTATATTGGTTTAACCGACGATGTGCGTAAATTATTAAAAGAAATGAAAGCGAAAAAAGCGTCTTCATTAATTATTGATTTACGTGAGAATGGTGGTGGTGCTTTAACAGAAGCGGTTGGATTGACAGGATTGTTTATTTCTGATGGTCCAGTAGTACAAGTGAGAGATGCTTACAATCGTATTCGCGTGCATGAAGACCCTGATAATGCGCAAGTTTATTCTGGTCCATTATTAGTGATGATTAATCGTCATAGTGCCTCAGCTTCTGAGATTTTCTCGGCTGCAATCCAAGACTATAATCGCGGTATTGTTGTAGGGCAAAATACCTTTGGTAAAGGAACGGTACAACAAAGCCGTACGCTAAATTTTGTCTATGATTTAGATCAAGAGCCACTTGGATTTATTCAATATACGATTCAGAAATTCTATCGTATTGATGGTGGCAGTACACAAATCAAAGGGGTTGCACCTGATATCAAATTCCCTGAAATTATTGATGCAAAAGAAACTGGCGAGGAAAAAGAAGATAATGCGTTAGCTTGGGATAAAATTCCATCAGCGAATTATTCTCAATCAGAATCGGCTCGTGATGCAGTTCCTCAGTTAGAAGCAAAACATGAGCAACGTATTGCAAAAGATCCTGAATTTATTGCTTTAGCGGAGAATTTAAAAGTTCGTCAGGAGCGTCGTGAGCGCAAATATTTATCATTAAATTACCAAGTGCGCAAAGCAGAAAATGATAAAGATGAAGCAAAACGTTTGAAAGACATTAATGAGCGTTTTAAACGTGAAGGTAAAGCCTTGTTGAAAAATATCGATGATTTACCAAAAGATTATGAAGCACCCGATTTCTTCTTAACAGAAGCGAAGAAAATGGCAGCGGATTTAGCGTTCTTAAAGAAAGGCAAGACAGAACGCAAACAACAGGAAAAAACGAAAAACTAAGTAAGTTTACACCGCACTTTTATTAGGGATATGGCATAAAGTGCGGTTGATTTTTAAGGATTTCTGAATGAAAGCAAAAACTGACAAATTCAAATTTGCACCTCTTGTAATTTTAATTTCCGGATTATGTACGAGTTGCACAGTATCAAATTATTTTAATGCTAATGTGAATAAAGAAAGCATTAACGTTGATTTGGCAACTCAGCAAATGGAGCAAGAAAAGGCAGCTGAGGCTGCGCGTTTAGAAGCTGAGCGTAAGGCTGAAGAAGCAAAATTGGCACAAGAGAAGCAAATGCAAGCGGAAGCGAAAGTTGCGGAATTAATGGGTAATACGCCTTTACAATTTCAGCGTACTGTAGCAACGATTTATGCTGAACGTGATTATGCGCCAATTTGGGCTGATAAAGCGGCTGAAAAACAATTCTTACGTGAATATGCAGCGATGGTGGCGAGTGGTATTTCTCATCGCTCAGCAAATTCCTTAGAAGCGATTAGTGCGGCTCAGAATGATTCTCTTGTATACGATATGCTATTAACGGATGCTTTTTTAGACTATATGTATTATGCGAAAAGAGTGTCTTCTTCAGCACAAAGTTGGTTGTATTCTGTTAATAGTTATAAGCCAGAAAAGCCATCTGATGAATCTATTGCGGCCTGGTTAAGTGCGGTGAAAAATGAGCAACATTTAACATTTGTGAAGAATTTGTCTTCTGATAATCATTTATATCGCCAAACCTTAGCTCATATTGCAACGAATTTAGCTTCAGATAAGAAAAATCAAGCGGGATTATATAAATTAGCTATTAATGCTCAGCGTTTACGCATTATTCCAAGCTTTGATAATGGTATTTTTGTGAATATTCCAAGTTATCAGTTAGAGTATTATCGTGATGGACAATTAGTGTTAAATTCACGTGTTATTGTGGGTAAAGAATCACGCAGAACCCCTGTGATGTACAGCAAATTAAGCAATGTAGTGGTCAACCCACCTTGGAATGTGCCGAATACTATTTTGACGAAAGATTTAGTACCTAAGTTGGCACGAGATCCAAGTTATGCTGATCGTGCGAGTCTTGAAATTTTTGACAGCAGAGGCAATAAAATTAGTGCTTACAGTGTAAATTGGTCACAATATATTAATAGTAAATCAGTGCCTTTCCGTATTCGTCAGAAAGCGGGAGATGACAGTGCTCTTGGTCGTTTTAAATTTAATATGCCAAGTTCCGATGCGATTTATTTACATGACACACCAAACCGCGGTTTATTTAGTAAAACAGCGCGTGCTTTAAGCTCTGGTTGTGTGCGTGTAGCAAAATCAGATGAATTAGCGACAATCTTATTAAAAGAAGCGGGTTGGTCTGCTGCTAAGAAACAAAGTGTGTTAGCAAGTAAGAAAACCACTTCAGCAACGATTCAATCGGATAATCCTGTTTATTTATATTATGTGACAGCTTGGGTTGAAAATGGTAAAGTGAAAACCTTACCAGATATTTACGGTTATGATCGTGCTAAAGCGCCAAGTTATGTCAATTGGCATACTGTACAGAAATATTTATAATATTTTTGATTAAATAATGAACTAAAGTAACTTTAGCCTGACTAAATAAGATATTCGGGCTCATAGAAAGAGAGACATTTTAATGACAACAATTAACCATAGTCGCCGCAAGTGGTTATCTTTAGGTGGCGTTGTATTGGGTACAACGATTTTACCTAACTCTGTTTTAGCGGTTGTATCTACGCCAAAACCACGAATTTTGCGCTTAAGAAATATTAATACAGGAGAAACTTTTAGCTCTGAATTTTCACAAGGAAAGGGGCTTTCTTCTTCAATGTTAGGTAAATTCAATTGGTTTATGCGTGATTGGCATGTAAATCGTTCACGTAATATGGATCCTAACCTATTTACAAAACTCTATAATATTCAAAGTAAACTTGGATTGCGCAATACAGAGATCCAAATTTTATCTGGTTATAGAACAGCAGCAACCAATAGTGGTTTACGTCGTCGTAGCAGAGGTGTTGCTTCTAATAGCTATCATATTCGAGGTCAAGCAGTGGATTTTCGTGTGCCTGGCGTTTCTTTAGCAAGCATTAGAAATGCGGCGGAAAGTTTGAATAATGGTGGAGTAGGATATTACCCAGTTAGTAATTTTATCCATGTTGATACAGGGCCAGTACGCACTTGGCGTGGTAGATAAAATCATGAAAATAAGACCGCAGTTTTGCGGTTTTATATTTTAAATAAGGAATTCATAATGAATATAGATATTGTGCCAGTCACACCTTTTCAGCAAAATTGCTCTATTATTTGGAATGATGAAAAACAGGCTGCAATTATTGATCCCGGTGGTGAAGCACCTAAATTAATCCAACGAATTGAAGAACTTGGATTAGATTTACAAATGATTTTATTGACTCATGGCCATTTAGATCATGTTGGCGCAGCCATGAAATTAAAACAACATTTTAATGTTGAAATTATTGGGCCTCATTCCTTAGATTTATATTGGTTTCAATCCCTTCCGCAACAGTCTCGTCAATTTGGTTTATTTGAAATTGATGCCTTTGAACCTGATCGTTGGTTAGATAATGAACACGAAATGATTTCTGTCGCAGGATTTAATTTTGAGATTTTGCATTTACCAGGTCATACGCCAGGACACATTGGTTTTATTGAACATCAACAAAAAGTTGCGTTTACGGGCGATGTGTTATTTAAACAGGGGATTGGGCGTACGGATTTCCAAGGGGGAAGTCATCAAGATTTAATGGATTCAATCAAAAAAAAAATGTATTTATTACCAGATGATATGCTCGTTCTACCTGGGCATGGACCTCATACAACTATAGGATATGAGAAACAGAATAACCCTTTTGTTAAGTAGTTTGAACACTTAAAAGTGCGGTGGAAATTACTTAAGTTTTTAAAAGTAAAAATCCACCTTC
>NZ_JBQSUQ010000007.1:0-235938 GCF_052384575.1 Reella acinonychis
AGGTCGTGATGAAAATGGTAACCCAGCGCCAGTTACAATTAACAACATTCAGTCTAATTTACCGGACACTTATAACAAAGATGCGGTAAATAAAAATGGTGAACCAGTGACGAAAGCACAGGATTTACCAGATGGTGTTGAAAACAAAGTAACTAACGCTGCAACTGTTGGTGATGTGTTGAATGCTGGTTTCAATGTGAAAGAAAACGGTGAAGATCGTGACTTTGTGAAACCTTACGACACAGTAAACTTTGTTGATGGAGCAAACACTAAACATGTTGTTGAAACAAATGAAAACGGCACGGTAACCAACGTTAGCGTAAATGTTGTTGGTATGCCAGTTCAGTTTACAGATTCTGAAGGCAATCCAGTTGCTAAAGTAGGCGATAAGTTCTACAAAGTGGGCATTGACGGTAAACCTGATTTGAACTCAACACCAATTGATTCAGCAGATTTAACGGTAAATGCGGTGAATCCAAATGCTGCACCAAATGATAAAGGTGCGCCGATCACAATTGGTAATGTGAACAGTGGGTTGAAACCATATACTCAAGCTGACGCTCCTGATACCAAGAAAGCGGCTGATGGTTTAGTCAACTTAGGTGGTGATAAAGACGCTCCTGATTATGTATCAGACAACAATGTTGCAACTGTTGGTGACTTACGTAATATGGGTTGGGTTGTTTCTGCGAAAAACAACGATTACAGTAATACTGTGAAAAATGCGAACGAAGTTCAATTTGTTGGTGAAGGTTCTGTACGCGTTGAAGGTAAAAACGAAGGTGATAACTTACGTAAAATTACCGTAAACGTAGATATGCCTGTGGTTTACACAAACAAAGCTGGTGACAAAGTTTATAAACAAGTAGCTGAAGATGGCACAGTAACCTTTAATACCAAACCAGATGGTTCAGGTACGCCAGTTGATAAAGGTGATGTCATCGCATCTATGAACAATGGAGACAATGACACCAAAACAAACCCAATGCAGTTATCAAATGTAGGTGGTAACTTACCGAACACTTACAATCAAGGTGATAAGAAAATTGTTAATGCAGACGGTTCTGACGCACCTACTGGTGGTAAACCATCAGAAAATGCAGAAGTTGCTGAAGGTGATGAAACTAAATCTCAATCTGCACCTGCTAATAAAGATGAAATCTTTAATAACGGTGCAACTGTTGGTGATGTGTTGAATGCAGGTTGGAACTTGAAAGAGAATACAACTGAGAAAGACTTTGTGAAACCTTATGATACAGTCGCATTTGTTGATGGTAAAAATACTAAAGCGAATGTAACAGTAACTGAAGGTGGTAAAGTCAGCAATGTTACCTTTAATGTTGACAAAGACTTGAAAGATATTGAAACCATTACGCTTAAACAGCCGAAAGATGGTAAAGATGGTCAGGATGGTCAAGACGGTCAACCAGGTAAAGACGGAGTTTCAGCTAAACTTCAAATCGGTGAAGGTCCTGCTGGCGTTGACGGTAAAGACGGCGTTGATGGCTTGAACGGTAAAGATGGTAAACCACAAAAACCACGTATCGAATACGTTTACCAAAACGGTGATAAAGAAGTGGTCGAGAAAGTGGCAACATTAAACGACGGCTTGAAGTTCGTTGGTAACGATGGCAAAGAAATCGTTAAGAAATTGAACGAAACCTTAGCAGTTAAAGGTGGTATTGATAGTAAAGTAGATCCAAATGATCCAAATGCTAAGATTCCATCTGTACCAGTTTCAGATAAGAATACTTATGTTGAAAACAAAGATGGTGAGTTAATTGTTAAGATTGCTGAAAACCCAGACTTCAATAGCTTGACGATTGGTACTTCAGATCCTAATGATAATACGAAGAAAGTGAACCCAATCACTATCGTAAGTCATCCAGGAGATGAAAATAAAAACACAGTAACCTTTGCAGGTCGTGATGAAAATGGTAACCCAGCGCCAGTTACGATTAACAACATTAAGTCTAATTTACCGGACACTTATAACAAAGATGCGGTAAATAAAAATGGTGAACCAGTGACGAAAGCACAGGATTTACCAAATGGTGTTGAAAACAAAGTAACTAATGTAGCAACCGTTGGCGACATCTTGAATGCAGGATGGAACTTACAAGGCAATGGCACTCCAGTTGACTTTGTGAAACCTTACGACACTGTAAACTTTGCTAATGGTACAGGTACCACAGTAGAAGTTAAAGCTGATGATGAAGGTAAAGTTAGTACTGTGAAAGTCAATGTTGACTTAGAGAAAATTGTTAAAGAAGTAACTGTTATCAACAATGGTGGTTGGAAAGCAACGACTGGTAAAGATAAAGAAGACTTTGAACAAACAGATAGTAACCCACCATCAGTTGTTGCACCTGGTGAAACTGTTCAATTCAATTCAGGTAAAAACTTGAAAGTGAAACAAGAACAAGATGGCTCAACAACTAAAGTGACTTATGCGTTAGAAGATAACGTAGTGCTTGGTAGCCCATCAGTACCAGGTAAAGACGGCAAACCGGGTAAAGACGGTGTTGACGGATATATCGGTGTAAACGGTAAAGATGGTAAATCTGGTGTCGCTATTAATGGTAAAGACGGCTCGATCGGTGCGAAAGGTGCTGATGGCGCAGCAGTTGCTATCAATGGTAAGGATGGTTCTATCGGTTTACAAGGTCCGAAAGGCAAAGACGGTAAAGATGGCGTTGGCGCAACCTTGAAGATCGGTGAAGGTCCTGCTGGTGTTGATGGTAAAGACGGTTTCCCAGGTATCCCTGGCAAAGACGGTGTTGATGGTAAACCACGTATCGTTTATACACCAGTTGATCCTGCAACAGGTAAACCTGCGGTAGATCCGAAAGGTAACCCAGTTGAAGAGAAAGTGGCAACCTTAAACGACGGCTTGAAGTTCAAAGGTAACGACGGTAAAGAAGTTGTTAAGAAACTGAACGAAACCTTAACTGTTCGTGGTGGTATTGAAAATAAAGGTGGTAAACCTGCTAAACCAGTTTCAGCGAAGAATACTCATGTGTCTAACAAAGACGGTGAGTTAGTAGTAGAAATTGCTGAAACTCCAGAGTTCAAAGGTGTTGAATTGAACAATGGTAAAGGTCCATCTGTGAATATCACTAACAATAAGAATGGTGATTTACAAGTTGGTGGTAAAGGCGGTAAAGCAGTCAAGATCACTAACGTTGCACCAGGACGTATTGCGAAAGACAGTAAGGACGCTGTAAATGGTAGCCAGTTACATCAAGTGGCAGGTGATGTTGCAAATGTCAACAACAAAGTGAACAAACTTGATAAACGTGTTCGTGGCGTTGGTGCAAGTGCAGCAGCAGCAGCTTCTTTACCACAGGTTTACATTCCTGGTAAATCAATGGTAGCAGCAGCAGCTGGTACATACGGTGGCGCATCTGCGGTTGCAGTGGGTTACTCAAGAGCAAGTGACAATGGTAAACTTATCTTGAAGATCCAAGGTACTGCAAATAGCCAAGGCCATGTATCTGGTGGTGTTGGTATGGGTTACCAATGGTAATACCTCGCTAACTTCGTTAGCTAATTAACTAATTAAACTGCATTTGAAAGGGTTTTCCCGAGTAGAATGCAGTTTTTTTATGCCTGATTCTTTAGCATAAAAAGTTCAAAATTTGGGTTTTGTTGAGATAAATATTCTATTTTGTATTCTATATATAACAAAATTATAAAAAGTTTGGTGTATTTTCATTGAATTTGTAATTTATCATTGACTTTTGTCGTTCGTGGTGTAAGAATTTGCTCAGTTTAAAACATAAGAGGGCATTTAGATGAATTTTCAAACAATTAAAAATGAGTTTTTCGGTGGGTGGAAACCTTTTGAACTGATTTGGTTAGCGATTTTTATCGCTGCACAAATTTGGGCATTCACTCAAGCAGCACAACCAAGTTCCCTATTAGAAATTGTTTCAGGGATCGCTGGTATTCTTTGTGTGGTGTTTGTGAGTAAAGGGAAAGTGAGTAACTACTTTTTCGGTTTAATTTTCGCTTATACTTATTTTTACATTTCTTTGGGAAATAACTTTTTAGGGGAAATGAATACCACGTTGTATGTATATATTCCTGCGCAATTTATTGGTTACTTCCTGTGGAAAGAAAACTTACAAAAAGAGCAAAATTCAGAAGCGGTGATTGCCAAATCATTAACGCCGAAAGGTTGGATAATTTTACTTGCGACTATTGCTATTGGTACTTTCTTATTTGTGCAAGCGCTGATTGCAGCAGGTGGTAGCTCAACCAATATTGACGGATTAACGACGGTATTAGTGGTGGTTGCACAGTTGTTGATGATTTTGCGTTATCGTGAACAATGGATTTTATGGATTGCAGTGAATGTGCTTTCCATTGTGTTGTGGCAAAATACGCCAGCGATGTACTTGATGTATGGTGCTTACTTGCTAAATTCCTTATATGGCTATTGGAACTGGACGAAGTTGGTCAGAGCGGAAAATTAAAATAAATTAAGAGGGCGTTTTCTACGCCCTTTTACATTTTTAAGTAGAAATCTTTGGTTAGCGCAACAAAATCTTGGCTGTACTGGTTTTGTTCGTTATAAATGGTGAGCGATTTTGTGATTGTGGGTTTGGGTTGAGATTGAAAAGAAACGATCATCCGTTGTGGCGCTTTGCCTGATTTAGTCATAATTTCTAAACGTTCCACACAATAAAGTGCGGTCTGTTTTATCAAAGTTTCTGCACAATCAAAAGGTAAGATAAATTGGATTTTTCCATTAGGTGCAAGACATTGTGCTGCACTTTCTAACCAAGCTAAATGGGATTGTTGCATATAACGCGCTTGATTTCTTGCCTCTGTTTTGCAATCAATGCCCGGTGCGAAATAAGGGGGATTTGCTACAATAAGATCAAATTTTTCACCGCACTTTTGACAAAATTCCAACGCATCTTGTTGAATAAGTTGAATTTGTTGCTGCCAAGGGGAATGTTGAATATTCTCTTGTGCTTGTAAATAAGCCGCATTATCTAATTCAATGGCATAAATTGTTGCATTGCTACGTTGTGCCAGCATTAACGCAACTAAACCTGTGCCTGTGCCGAGATCTAAAATACGCTGTGCTTGGCAAATATCCGCATAAGCACCCAATAAAATGCCATCCGTTCCCACTTTCATTGCGCAGCGATCATGCTGAATATGAAATTGTTTAAAGCGAAAGCCTGACATAAATCCCCCTAAGCCCATAAAGTGCGGTATAATCTAGCACAATTTTGACAACGATAAGTAGAGAAAATAATGTCAGCACAGACTTTTGATGATTTTGATCTTTCGCCAGAACTATTAAAAGCATTAGTTAAAAAAGGTTATAACCGCCCAACTGCTATTCAATCGGAAGCCATTCCTGCGGCGATGGATGAACAAGATGTGTTAGGTTCTGCACCAACAGGTACAGGCAAAACCGTTGCTTTTTTATTACCAGCAATCCAACATTTACTAGATTATCCACGAAGAAAACCGGGTCCACCAAGAGTATTGGTACTTACTCCAACGCGTGAATTAGCCATGCAAGTAGCGGAGCAAGCGGAAGAATTAGCTCAGTTTACTCATTTAAGCATTGCGACTATTACAGGCGGTGTGGCGTATCAAAACCATGGTGAAGTGTTTAATAAAAACCAAGATATTGTAGTTGCTACGCCAGGTCGTTTGCTGCAATACATTAAAGAAGAAAATTTTGATTGCCGTTCTGTTGAGATTTTGATCTTTGACGAAGCGGATCGCATGTTGCAAATGGGATTTGGGCAAGATGCAGAAAAAATTGCGGCAGAAACCCGTTGGCGTAAGCAAACCCTATTATTTTCTGCAACCTTGGAAGGCGAGTTATTAACGGACTTTGCAGGGCGCTTATTGCAAGATCCGGTGCAAATTGATGCTGAACCAAGCCGTCGTGAGCGTAAGAAAATCAATCAATGGTATTATCATGCAGACAGTAAAGAGCATAAAACCAAATTATTGGCACGCTTTATTGCTGATGAAGAAGTAAGCCGAGGTATTATTTTTGTTCGTCGTCGTGAAGAAACAAGAACACTGTCTGAAACCTTACGTAAACGGGGGATTCGTAGCACTTATTTAGAGGGTGAAATGGCGCAAACGCAACGTAATAATGCCATTGATAAACTGAAAAATAACGTAGTAACTGTTCTTGTCGCCACTGATGTGGCAGCGCGTGGTTTAGATGTGGAAGATGTCAGCCATGTGATGAACTTTGATTTGCCTTATAGTGCGGATACTTATTTGCACCGTATTGGTCGTACTGCTCGTGCAGGTAAAAAAGGGACAGCGGTGTCTTTTGTTGAAGCGCATGATTATTACTTATTGGGTAAAATTAAACGCTATACGGGCGAATTATTGAAACCTCGCATTATTGAAGGACTTGAGCCTCGAACTAAAGCACCGAAAGAGGGTGAAGAAAAGAAAAGTAGTAAGAAGTCGAAGTCCAAAGGAAAAGCGACGCACACCAAGAAACCGGCGACTAAAACCGCGAAACAAAAAGTACGTCATAAAGACAGTAAAAATATTGGTAAGCGACGTAAACCAACAGAAAAAGCAGAATAGCTTTACGCTACCACTCTTAATAAAATCGGCTGAAATGCCGATTTTTTTTGTACTTTTTTTGCGTAAATACGAATAGCAAAAAAGGAAAGTGCGGTGCAAAAAAGGATAAAAATAGCGCTGATCAATTCATTGTCAAACAGATGAGCGCTAATTAGAGTGGTACATAAAAGCGTAATCAATGGAATAACATAGAGTAATAATGCGGAAAAAAGCACCGCACTTTCCGATAGTCCAATTTCCACAATTTGCCCTTTTTTTAATGGCGTAATGCAAGGCAAGGTAAAAATATGATGCGTATTTTCGCCATTGAGCTCAGAAAGGGCAGCTGCACCGCAAGCTTGTTTGGCTGAACAGCTACCACAAGCGGTTTTTGATTGACATTGCACTGTAGCAATGCCCGCTTGATAGTCGATCACAATGGCTTTTTCGGTAATCATATTTTGCCTATTTGAATTTGATATCTTGCACAATACGTTTGGCAGTAGCAGCAGGAATTTGTCCGATTAAGGTAATTTCCTTGTCGTTAATGGTTTCGCTATAAATAGTATTCGCCCCTTGCTGCCATAGACTTTCTTGTTGCTCATTAATGATTTTGTCTGCCACATAAATGGTAAATGAAAACAAACCGTCGCTATATAAACGACTTTCTATTATTTTCTCGTTTTCTTTATTTTCTACATCAATGCTTTCATGAATAATGTGGAAACCTTTTGGCAGCCAAGTGGTTGTCCAGTTGGTTATTTTTTGTTGAGCCTCATGCTGCTCTGTTAATAATGGAGGGTAAGTCAAACTATCCAGTTGTTCACTTAATTGTTTATCCGTATTTAATTCTAAGTTAACCACATGAAAACTTTCTAACACATTGCCAGCACGATCAATCATATCGCTATGTAAAACAAGTTGGGTTTCATCATCAATGAAGACGACATATTGATAACGAAAATTATCTTTTGGCATGATTTTAATGATTTTCACTAAGCGATCGGCAATACGATTGCGCCCCAAATCTGAGAAGTCATAATTTTCAGCTAACTTGTTGATATTGGAGGACATAATTTGTGGCAAATGATCCACAATATGTGCCGCTTTAATAGTAAATGGCGCAAAATTGGTGTGTAAGTAGCTGACTAAATTATCGCGGCGAATAATATCTTGCTTAGCGCCATCTAAGTTGGTTAATTGCGCGTAACTTTTATTGTCCGTATTGATATGTTTGTACTGGAAAGTTTGTAAACCCGCTACATTGTTTTGCACGAACAGCATTTGATAATTTCGCTGACTTTGTGCTTTGTGCATGGATTCTAATAATTGTTTTGGCGATGCTGTTTCCGCCCATACTGCAGAGGATAGTCCAAAGAATAATGAAAGTGCGGTGTAAATTTTGATTATTTTTGCCATATGCTGTCCTAAACAAAATCACCACCTCAAAGGGTGGTGATCATCTATTAAAGAGGGAATTACTTGTGATTTTGACCTAAGTTCATGCCATCTGCATGTAAGCGGCGTTGTAGTTCATAATGTTGTAACATCGCGCCCATACGTTTATTTTTTTGCTCAAGTTGTTCATTGCTAATGACATCTTTGCTTGGCGCATTATAGCTTACTTGTTGCACGCCATTGTTAAATGGTAAGGTTTGTAAAACCGGTGTATCTGCGCTTTTATCTGCTTGATTTGCATTAAAACTTTGCACGCCTAACACTGCAACTAAACAAACTGTTGCGGCCACTGCAACTTGGCTTAATGGCATTAACATAGCTTTGAGCTTTTGCATAAATGGTGATGTATTCACTTCTTCTGGCAACGGCTGTGATACTTGAATATTTTCTTCGGCTCCAATGAGACTCTCAAGTTTCGCTGTAAAGTCAGCACCAAGGAAAACTGGTGTTTCTTCACGCATTACTGAACGAATTGCGTGGAAACTTTGCCAGCTTTGTTGTAAGCCCTCGTCACGACATAATGTTGCAGTGAATTCGTTACTTACTTGTTCACCATCAATGTATGCGGAAAGTAACTCTTTTTGCATGTAAATACCCCAATATTAATTTTTTGTCATTGTTATAACGTTTGCATTATCGTTGTAACAACGGACCAATTTTATTTTCGATAATTTCTCTAGCGCGGAAAATGCGAGAACGTACGGTGCCAACTGGACAATCCATAATTTCGGCAATTTCCTCGTAACTTAAACCTTCAAGTTCACGTAATGTAATTGCTGTTTTTAATTCCTCTTGCATGGAATCAATGGTATCAAACACAATTTTCTTTAATTCTGCCGACAGAAGTTCATTTTCTGGCGTATCGACATCACGTAAATTGACACCTGAATCATAACTTTCAGCATCTTCTGCTAAAATATCTTCATTTGGTGGTCGGCGACCTTGCGCCGTTAAATAATTCTTTGCTGTATTGACAGCGATTCGGTAAAGCCATGTGTAGAAAGCACTTTCACCGCGAAAGGAATCCATTGAGCGATACGCTTTGATAAAGGATTCTTGCACAACGTCAGGAATATCATTTCGTGGCACATAACGTGTTAATAAACCTGCGACTTTATTTTGATAACGAGAAACCAACAAATTAAAGGCTTTTTTATCCCCTTGCTGCACTCTTTCTACTAAAGCCTGATCTGTAATTTGCTCAGCCATATTTTCTCTTGTTACTTGCTTAACTGAAAAGCCGCAAGTGTCTTGTATTGAATTAGAGCAAGCCTTTTGTAAAAAGTTCAATCTTTTTTCAAAATCTTGCAAAAAGTTATTTATTTAATTGAAGTGTTTGTTGGATATAGTCAACCATTGCCTGTAATTCTTCATCAGGCGCAGAAGTGCGGTTGAAAAACCAAGAAAATAATTGTAGGTCGGAACAAGCAAGCAAACGAATGAAGGTATTTTTTTGTGCTTCGGATAGTTCATCAAAATGTTGCTGATAAAATGGCATAATCACTTTATCAAGCTCTAACATACCGCGTCTGCAATCCCATTCAATTCGTAATTTATTATATTGCGTCATTGTTGAAGTCCCTCTACATTGAGCTTGGCATTATAGCGAAAATAAAAATGAAAGAAAATCCACCGCACTTTTTCAGTCGTCAGAAACGAAAAAGAGGCAATAAATTGCCTCTTTCTTTTTGGATAATGATTAGTCGATTGCAATCATTACAGAAGTTGCTTTAATTACAGCATAAGCTTCTTTGCCAACTTCAAGTTTTAATTCTTCAGCTGCTGCAACAGAAATAGTTGAAGTGATGACTTGTCCACCAATGTCAATTCCCACAATCGCATTTACCGCGCCACGCTCTAAAGATACTACTTTACCTTTTAATTGGTTACGAGCACTAATTTTCATATTGATTTTCCTTAATTATATTTAGTTATAAATTACCTCAATTGAGGCGCGCTAATTGTATTCAAAATTTTTCTTTTTGAAAAGAGGATTGTGTTTGGATTTTTCTTATTTTAGCGTAATATGAAAGCTGATTTATGAGGGGGATTCCATGAAACAGATAAAACGGGCGATGCCAATTGTGGTATTTTTACTGCCAACCATGGCACTAGCAAATGATACTGTCGTGGATCAACAGCATGCGAAAGTAAAAGAAACGCTTCATAGTTGGTCGAATACCATTGATGATTGGGTGGGAACACCAGATCCGAATAAACCCGCGAGCGCCAATTTACGTCTGATGCTAGATAGCGCTTGGAATCATTATGATGGTTATTCAATAAAGCCAAGAGTGCGCGCGAAAATTCGTTTACCTGCGTTGAAAAAACATATTAGCGTGGTGATGGGGGATGAAGATTTAGATAACCAATCTCGCGATGGTAACCAAACGGCACCTAATTATCGCACCCCATTGGAAAAGGATAAACACTACGATAAGAAACAAGCGCGTCATGACAATAATTCCTTTGCGATCCGCTGGTCTGATGGCATTAAACAATGGGGAATTGATACGGATGTCGATTTAGGTATTCGTTCAGGCGCTGATGTGTTTTTACGTTTCAAAGCAAGTAAAACATGGCAACATGATGACCAATTCTCAACCCGATTAGAGCAAATTTATCGTTATGGAATTAAGAGTAAGCATTATTTACGCACTAACCTAGAGAATAAATTTGAAGATTCTGATAGCACCTTTTTCAATAACCATACTTATCTGGAATATACACATGATGAGGATGAAAACACAACTTGGGGCAACAGTCTTTACCGCCAACATAATTTCGCTGGTTATAAACGTTTAAACTATGGTCTTTCTATTGGGGGCGATATTGGGCGTAAGAAATTTGATGTTAATCATTATGGACCTTTTGTGAACTGGCGACAACCAATCTTGCGCGAGTGGGTCTTTATTCAACCTGAACTGACTTTCTACAATGATAGAAAGCATGATCGTAAACATCATCTCGGTGCGTTTTTACGTTTAGAAGTGATTTTCTAACTTAATTTTAAGGTAATAAAAATGGCTTAAACTTTCTATCAGTTTAAGCCATTTTATTATTTCTCTAATATCTGTTTTAAGAATCGTGCAGTATGAGAATGTGGATGTTGAGCAACCTGTTCTGGTGTACCGGTGGCAATAATTTGTCCACCACCAGAGCCACCTTCTGGACCTAAATCCACGATCCAATCTGCCGTTTTAATTACATCTAAATTATGTTCAATCACCACAATGGTATTGCCTTGATCGCGTAGGCGATGTAATACCTCTAATAATTGCTTGATATCCGCAAAATGCAGACCTGTGGTTGGCTCATCTAAAATATAAAGGGTTTTCCCCGTATCACGTTTAGATAATTCTGTGGCTAATTTAACACGTTGTGCTTCACCGCCAGATAAAGTAGTAGAAGATTGCCCTAAACGAATATAGGATAATCCCACATCAATAAGGGTTTGTAATTTACGTGCAATTACAGGAATCGCATCAAAAAACTCACGCGCTTCTTCCACTGTCATATCAAGTACTTGATGAATGGTTTTGCCTTTATAGCGGATTTCTAAGGTTTCACGATTATAGCGTTTACCTTTACATTGATCACAAGGCACATATACATCAGGTAAGAAGTGCATTTCCACTTTGATCACGCCGTCACCTTGACAGGCTTCACAACGTCCACCGCGCACGTTAAAGCTAAAACGTCCTACGTTATATCCTCTTGCTCGTGCTTCAGGTACGCCTGCAAAGAGTTCTCTGATTGGGGTAAATAATCCCGTATAAGTGGCTGGGTTTGAACGTGGTGTTCGCCCAATAGGACTTTGATTGATATCAATCACCTTGTCGAAATGTTCTAAACCTTCAATGGATTTATAAGGCGCAAAATGAATATTATCTGCGCGGTTTAGCGCATTCTGAGCTAGAGGAAATAGCGTGTCGTTAATCAGCGTTGACTTGCCTGAGCCAGAAACACCAGTGATACAAGTAAATAGTCCAACAGGAATTTCTAAATCAACGGATTTAAGATTATTCCCGCTTGCACCATTGAGTTTGAGCAATTTTTCTTTATTAAGTGCGGTGCGTTTTTGGGGAATTTTTATTGCTTCCTCGCCCGACAAAAATTTACCCGTAATGGATTCTGGCGTTGTCATAATTTGTGCAGCGGTGCCTTGTGCGATCACCTGTCCGCCATGAACCCCTGCGCCTGGTCCAATATCAATAATATGATCTGCGGCACGAATGGCATCTTCATCATGCTCAACCACAATCACTGTATTGCCTAAATTACGTAAGTGTAACAAAGTATTAAGTAAACGTTCGTTATCTCGTTGGTGTAAGCCAATAGAAGGTTCGTCCAATACATACATGACACCGACTAATCCAGCACCAATTTGGCTAGCAAGACGGATACGTTGTGCTTCACCACCAGATAAGGTTTCCGCTGAACGTGAAAGAGATAAATAATTTAATCCAACATTGACTAAGAAAGAAAGT
The DNA here is from genome assembly GCF_052384575.1 of Reella acinonychis. GTDB lineage: Bacteria > Pseudomonadota > Gammaproteobacteria > Enterobacterales > Pasteurellaceae > JBQSUQ01. Next base: position 12,519 of record NZ_JBQSUQ010000007.1, read on the forward strand.
CGCTCTTTGATTTCTTTTAAGATCTTTTCTGCAATCTGCGCTTTTTGACCTGTTAAGGAAAGATTTTCAAAGAAAACCAATGCTTCACCAATGCTCATTTCGGACACATCTGGGAGTGTCGTGTTCGCTAAATAAACATGACGCGCTTCTGAACGTAATCGTGAGCCACCACATTCCACACAAGGTCGCGTGCTAATGTTTTTAGCTAATTCTTCGCGGACTGACATAGATTCCGTTTCTTTATAACGGCGAGCCATGTTATTTAAAATACCTTCAAAACTATGACGACGAATCACGCTATCACCACGATCATTTAAATAGGTAAATTCAATTTCTTCGTGCCCTGAGCCATGTAAAATAATTTGTTTGATATGCGAAGGTAAGTCCTCATAAGGTGTTTCAATATCAAATTGATAATGTTTCGCTAAGGATGTGAGCATTTGATAATAATAAAAATTGCGACGATCCCAGCCTTTAATTGCCCCATTTGCCAAAGAAATCGATGCATTTTGAATCACGCGACTTTCATCAAAATATTGCTGCACACCTAAGCCATCGCAGGTTGGACAAGCGCCTGCTGGATTATTAAATGAAAATAACCGTGGCTCTAATTCGGGTACGGAATAACCACAATGGCTACAAGCAAAATTAGCGGAGAAGATAAGCTCTTCTGCATTTGGATTATCCATATCAGCAACAACCGCTGTACCACCCGAGAGTTCCAATGCGGTTTCAAAAGATTCCGCTAATCTTGTGGCTAAATCAGACCGCACTTTGAATCGATCAACCACCACTTCAATGGTATGTTTCTTGTGTAATTCTAATTTTGGAGGATCGGAAAGATCACAGATTTCGCCATCAATTCGCGCTCGAATATAACCTTGCGCTGCAATTTGCTCTAGCGCTTTGACATGCTCGCCTTTACGCGCTTTCACTACGGGAGCAAGTAACATCATTTTGCTATTTTCAGGTAAACTTAATACTTTATCCACCATTTGCGAAATAGTTTGCGCTTCTAATGGCACATCATGTTTAGGGCAGCGTGGCTCCCCCACTCGAGCGAATAAAAGACGAAGATAGTCGTGAATTTCGGTAACCGTACCCACTGTAGAACGAGGATTGTGCGACGTTGATTTTTGTTCGATCGAAATGGCGGGAGATAGACCTTCAATGCTATCCACATCTGGTTTTTCCATTAGGGAAAGAAATTGACGTGCATAAGCAGATAAACTTTCCACATAACGACGCTGCCCTTCAGCATAAAGCGTATCGAAGGCTAAAGAGGATTTTCCAGAACCCGATAAACCAGTGATGACAATCAATTTATCACGTGGAATAGTGAGGTTTATATTTTTTAAATTATGGGTTCTGGCCCCTCGAATATCAATTTGATCCATTTCGCTTTCCAATATCACAACATTATTTTTTAAAACTGGAACTATTATCACACATTTTTATATCTGTTAAAATAACCAGTGAAAATTTATAGATTTTCCAGTTGTTTTCAGGCACAATAAACAACAAATTTTGAGTCAAAAGAGGAAATTATGGCGGGTATCAATAAAGTAATTATCGTAGGACGTTTAGGTAATGATCCTGAAATTCGCACTATGCCAAATGGCGAAGCAGTCGCAAATATTAGTGTGGCAACCAGTGAAAGTTGGACAGATAAAAATACAGGCGAACGCCGCGAAGTGACTGAATGGCATCGTATTGTGTTCTATCGTCGTCAAGCGGAAGTTGCAGGGGAATATTTACGTAAAGGTTCACAAGTTTATGTAGAAGGTCGCTTACGTACACGCAAATGGCAAGATCAATCTGGTCAGGAGCGTTACACCACCGAAATTCAAGGCGATGTAATGCAAATGTTAGATAGCCGCAATGCAAACCAAGGTGGATTTGCACCACAAGATAATGGTTTTGGTAGCAATACAGGTTATAGCAAACCAGCTGCTAAGTCAGCGCCTATGCAACAAACTCAACCTACTCAAGCGCCAGTAGATGATTTCGGGGATGATAATATTCCGTTCTGAGTTACATATAATTTAAAACTGTAAAATAAAATCCATATAAATATAGAGAACCCTTTATTTTAAAAGGGTTCTCTTTTTTTACATTAATTTTGACACAATATCTTTAATTTGATAGTATTTATATATGATATTTTTGTAAATTAAATGGATATGCATAGATTAGAAACAGTCCTTTTTTCAAATGGAGAACGTTTTCCTATATTGGTTAATGTTAAAACTGGTATTCCTGATTTTTATTCAACCTTATGGGTAACTGTAGAACTACGTAATCAATCCGCAGTAAACACAATTAGAAATAAGCTGGGAACTATACAGTGGATAATGAATTGGGAAAAACAGAATAATCTTGTTATTAGTGATCTAATTCATAACAAAGTACTCTTAACAGAAAACCAATTAGAATCTCTTATCCAACATATGAGAATAAATGTAAAAAAGCGAAAGAATGTAATCAATACAAAAAAAAGTGTGTTAATGAAAGGTAGGACTCAATTTATTGATATTTATTCTGCCGTATCTCTTAGTCATCAATATAATAGACTAACAACGCTTTCAGAATACATATTATTTCTATCTAAAGTAATTAATGTATCTAATGAATATATTGAAAAATTGACGAAACTAATTACGTTAATTAAAGAGTCAAGACCTAAAAATCATAAAACATTATCTATCAAACCAGAAAGTGAGCTACCTGATGGATTGTTAGATGAGTTTATGTCTATTGCTAGCTTTTCTAATCCTAATAATCCATTTCAAGATATTGGAATTAGAAAAAGAAACCATTTAATGTTTATCTTATTAAAGGAATTAGGGATTAGAAGAGGAGAGCTATTATCAATTCAAATCCCATTTATTGATATAGGAACAGCTAAATCCTCAATTACAATTAGACGCACGCATGATGATAAATTTGACACAAGGAAGAAGCAAGCTGTAAGTAAAACGAAAGAAAGGCGACTTCCTATTTCACAAAATATAGCTCAACTTATCAATGACTATATTATGAACTATCGCTCTAAGATTCCTAACGCTAATAAACATCCATATTTATTTGTAACCCATCGAAAAGGAAAAACACAAGGAAACCCAATTAGTACCAGTTCTTTTGATAATGTTATTGTACCAACGATGAAAAAGATAGATTCTAAATTTTCGATTATTCATCCACATATGTTTCGTCATGAATGGAACTTAGATTTTTCACGAAAGGTGGATAAAAATAATCAAAATGTAAATCATGATTCTTCTCATAAAGATTTTATTTCTCCCGAAAAAGAAGCAAAGATGAGACAACATCTTATGGGACATACATCCGAGAAATCAGGAAATATTTATAATCAACGTTATATAAGAGAAAAAGCTAACAAAATATTATTAGATCTTCAGATTGACTTTCAAAAAAAGGTTGATAATTATGAATCAGAATAAACGTTTTAGACAGTCAAGAGATGGGTATGTATTTGATGAAAATGAAAACTCTTGGCATATAAGTAAAGATATTACAATTAATTTCTCTCAATCTGTATTAGATATAGATCATAAAACACTAGAAGGATTTAAAAAAACACTTGCTATTTATGCTGAAAAATATTCTAGCTACCATACTTTTAATATGCATCGTCGATTCCAAGAATTTGTAATGACTACTAACTCAAATATTATTGATACATCTGTGATAATAAATTGGAAAGCTACTTTAGGTAAAGAACGTGAGTGGCATTTAGGAGCATTAAAGGGTTTTTTACTGTCATGGCATGAGTATGGCTATTATGGAGTTGACAAATCTGTTGTGTCGTTGCTAGAAAGTTTTACTTTGAGTGGAAATGATAAAGGTAAATCGGTATTAATGAGATGCCCTTATACAGGAGCATTTACCGAAAATGAAATTTTAGCTTTAATGGCTGAACTAGCTAGACTTTGGAGAGAAGATCTTATTTCATTTGAAACATATGCATATATTCACTTACTTCAATCTACAGCTAGAAGACCCATTCAAATACGCCATTTAAAATTTGAAGACCTAAGAAAGGAAATCTCTCAAGGAACATGGAATTATTTTCTAAATATCCCTAGTGCAAAAAAAAGAGGAGGGCTATTTAGAGAAACGTTTAAAAAGCTTGCTATCACAGAGGACTTATATTTAATTCTCCTAAACTTTATGGAACATCAATATAAGAAATTGCTTAGTCTGGTTGATGAAACCTTTATTTCTAGTTATAAAATGAAATTACCAATGTTTATTGATTGGAATTGTTTAAAGAAGAATATCAAAAATAGGAATTTTGATCTTTCATTATTAAACAAAGATATTTTTCATTATTCTGCTTCTTCGTTGGAGCTATACGCATTACGAAAATTCTGTATTCACCAAAAAGCAATTTCAGAACGAACAGGTGAAATTATTCATGTAACAGCAAGACGTTTTCGCCATACTAGAGGAACAAATCTAGGAAGAAAAGGGGGTGGGGCAACGATTATAGCAGAGCTCCTAGATCATACAGATACACAAAACGTTAAAGTTTATACTGAAAATACAGCTGATACAGTGCAATACATTGATCGTGTTATGGGTGCTGAAATGGGAAAACTAGCTCAAGCATTTACAGGTAGAATTATTTCTAACTTAAATGAAAGCGAGAGGGGGCACGATCCAACATCTTTAATAACCAATAACGGAATAGATACAATAGGTGCTTGTGGTACAAATGATTTTTGTATAACTGGCTATGAAACTTGTTATTTATGTCCTAAGTTTAGACCGCTCGTTGATGGTCCTCATCAACAAATCTTAAATAAGTTGTATGAGGAAAAGGAAGAACGTTTAAAACAAACCAAAAGCATAGATTATGCATCATCCAAAGATCGTATTATTTTAGCTGTTGAGTATGTTGTTCAAGCTTGCAATGATATGAAAAGAACTATTGGGAGCCACTAATTATGAATAATCTAATTTTTACTCCACAAGATAATAATCCTAAATCTAATTTAGAGCAATTTATTAATTTCAGTAAAAATCAGCTTACTACCTTTGGAAATGATTGCTGGGAAAACAACCAATGGAAAACAACATTCAGCATTTATCCAGTTCAGGTTCGTTTTTCCACAGAAAGAATTAAATCTACAGCTTATAAATATGAGCCATTAGCTGCACCATTCATTGAATTTGCCAAAGCCTATATTCGTTATACTTATTCTCTAAATCCTATTCGGAATTTAGCCCGACATACTGAATCTTTACGTATAGTTGAAATGGCTCTCTACAATATTAAAGGAAAAGCTGACATACTTCAGCTTGATTATTTAGTTATTCATGAAGTAGAAAATATCGTATCAAAAAAATATAAAAAAGGTACGGAATCAGTCAATAAATTAGGTTATCAAATTCAAAAATTATTTGATTTTTGTAGAGAAAATCAAATTACACCTCAACTACCTTTATGGAAAAGTCCTTACAAACGCCCTAGAGATTTGACTATATTACTGGATGAAAAAGGAAAAGAATACCGCTCCAGTAAAATGCCAACTGATGAAGAAATGATGTTGGTAGCTAAACTCTTTCATGATGCCCCCAATTTAGACAAAGAAACTGAATATTACACAGCTGTTATGGCTCTACTTATGGTTGCTCCATCTCGTTGTTCTGAGTTAATGTCGTTATCTGTTAATTGCTTAGAATGGGAGAATGATAGCTTAGGAAATAAGCAATTAGGTATTCGATGGATACCCGCAAAAAATGGTAAAGTGGGATTAAAATGGGTTCCTAGCTGTATGCAAGATATTGTTGTTGAAGCCGTTAAACGCTTAACAAATATAGGCACCCTAGCAAGAGGAGTTGCTAAATTTGCAGAAGAAAATCCTAATATATTGATGTTATCCAATAAAGAGGCTGCGCCATCCCGTTCTTTATACCAAAAGCCTTTAACTAAAAGTGAAATTTTTGAAGTACTAGATATTGACAAAAATAGCACTAATACTAAATGGTTTAAAAATTTAATAAGTGAAAATGATGGAATTATAACTTATGAGGTGTTAGGAAAATTTTTATATATAAATTGCTCTAATATTTCAGAGTATACCACAAAATAGCAAAATACCTTAATTATCAATAGGTTTACATATTTTGAATAACTCATTATAATTCATAATATCGCATCAAAATCCAGCTTTTTAGTAACCATATTGGTATCCAATCATTGAGGTGGTTATTTTTATGGTTACTATTATAGCTATAAACGATGATTTTATGTTCATGTTTTGAACTTATACGAGGTGAACAATGGCGAAAAAGGTACATCAACTGGTTGATACTGAAATCAAAAAAGCAAAAGCAGCTGATAAACCCTATACATTGACTGACGGTGGCGGACTATTTCTGTTGATTTCGACAACGGGGTCAAAATCGTGGCGATTCAACTATTATCAGCCGATTACGAAAAAACGAACCAAAATGTCATTGGGTCAATATCCTGCAATCAGTCTATCAAAAGCACGTGCATTGCGTGATGAATATCGACAACTTGTTGCTAACGGCATTGACCCACAACAACATATCAAAGCTGAAAAGTACGAAAAATTGCAAGCAACACAAAATACGTTTTTTGCGATTGCTGAACAATGGAAGTCAAAAAAATCAGCTGAAATCAAAACCGCAACATTAAAAAATCATTGGCGTCGTCTTGAACTCTATGCTTTTCCGACATTAGGCAATATTCCCATTGCTCAAATTAAACCCATTGAAGTTACTCAAATGGTAACCCCTTTGTTCCAACGTGGTGTTAATGCAACAGGCATATCGTTATTGCAAACAATCAACGAAATAATGCGATTTGCGGTGAATCGTGGCATTATCGAATACAATAAATGTACTGATATTGCTGAAACCTTTGTTAAAGCCAAATCCACTCATCACCCAACCATTCGTCCTGAACATTTGCCTGAATTTTTCGTTGCACTAAATGATTCACACGCTGATTTCATCATTAAATCATTGATTAAATTTTTGCTTTTAACGATTGCTCGTCCTAAAGAAGCTGCTAATGCCAAATGGGCTGAAATTGATTTTGAACAATCACTTTGGCACATTCCTGCTGAACGAATGAAAATGAAGCAGCCCTTTACAATCCCACTTTCAAAACAAGCGGTTAAAATTTTACAAAAATTGCAACCCATAACAGGTCGTAGTGCTTACATTTTCCAAAGCATCAAAAAACCTTCGCAACCCATTGGTGCGCAAATTGCCAATAACAATATCAAACAAATGGGTTACAAGGGTATATTGACATCACACGGTTTGCGCTCTATTGCAAACACTTATCTAAGTGAAAAATTTATTGATTTGAATGTTGAAATTATTGAGGCTTGCCTTTCGCATAAAAGCCAAAATAAAGTACGAAATGCTTACAATCGTTCTACCTATCTCGAACAACGTAAACCATTAATGGACGATTGGGGGAATTTTGTTGAACAATGTATGAATCAAAGTGTTGAATTGTAATGTAAAAAAGCTGTTGTCTCTCAACAACAGCTTTCACTTATTTTTGTTCTAATAATTGTATAATACGATCTAATCTATTAATTTCTAATTGCTTTTGTTCAAGTAATTCATCTTTATGTTTAACTTCAAGTTTTAATTTCTCAATCTCAATAATTAATGATTGATCGTTATTTCCTTGATATACAGGACTTAAATGTATATGCTCACTAATTTGAACACAAACATTTTTGTCATCAGGTGAAATTAAACTAACAATATCAATATCCAAAATTTGTGCGATCTGTTCTAGCTTATCCAAATACAACTTTGTTTCGCCTCGCTCAATCTTGGCATAACCATTCAATGACATACTCATTTTTTCTGCCATTTGCTCTTGCGACCACTCTTTTGCTTCTCTGATCTTGCGAATTTTCTCGTTTACGTTCATTTCATACCTACAAATTCGTTAGTGTTTACAACAACTTGTGTGTTTACTATACATTAATTGTTGGTGGAACTCAAAATTTTTCTGACTACAATCTACTCCAAATTAGTTGAAATGAGGATCTGACATTGCGTATTCTTTGGAAATTGATTAGGTGTATCGCTGGAACAATATCATTTTTGATAGTTTTAATATATTTGGCTGAATTTTTTCAGGGCGGTGGCAATTTTTTTCAAGGAAAAGGTACAACCGTATTTTTCGTAGCCTTAGCTATTTTAATTTTTTTACTTTTTACAAGTAATACTTCTTTAATTCAATGCCCTAATTGTGATTCTGGAGATGTTGAATTAGAGAGCACAAAAGAAATAGATCGCTGGATAGGAAAAACAAAAGTCCGTGAAAAAATGGCATCGGGAAAAATTCGTGAGCGATATATGCAAACAACAATGGTAAAAAAACGTTATTACTACTGTTGTAGTAAATGCAACCATAAATTCACTTTAGTTCGAGAGCAAGAATTGTAATTGGTTAATTAATATGTTTTCAATCTCAATCACAGAAAAAATCAATTATTACATTTACTGTTTAGTTGATCCTCGTGACCAAAATATTTTTTATGTTGGAAAAGGCAAAGGAAACCGCGTATTTCAACACGCGAAAGGAGTTTTGACAGGAAAAGCGAAAGAAAGTGAAAAAATTGAATTAATTAAAGACATTTATCAAATAGGACTTGAACCTTTATATTACATTCTTCGTCATAATATCCAAACCGAGAGCCAAGCATTAGAATACGAGGCTTTAGCGATTGATTTATTATCATTAGTCAAACCTAATCAGCAACCATTAACAAATATTCAAGGTGGAACGCATTCATCTGAAAAAGGCTTGATGTCATTATCTGAATTGAAAAATCTTTATGATCCACAAGAATTAAAAACGGATTTGCCTATTGTTTTAATCACAATTAATAGAAATTATAATGATTTAAAACGTAAACTTAAATCAGGTGAAATTAAACAAGCTGATATTGAACAAGAAATTTATAATCGAACTCGTGGTTATTGGAAAATGAGCCAACGCCGCGAAAAAGTGAAATATGCCGTTGCTGTTTATCGAGGTTGGACATTGGCTGTCTATGAAATTTCTCATTGGGTTGAAGCACCTATTGAACGGCAAGGACGATGGGGATTTGAAGGAAAAATTTTACCTAAAGATTCACCGATCTACCAAGAACTGGTTGATAAATTAACCTATTCCTCCAATGAAGATTATAAAGCACCACAAAATCCAATTACTTATCGTAATTGCTAAAAAATCACCAGAATAATGTTCTGGTGATTTTTTCATCTACTAAATCGGATAATTAATTTTCACTCAAATTGTGTCTCTGTGCTTCATTTAGGATCATTCTCGTGCAGAATAAATAACTACATATTATTTTGTGTACACGAGAATAAAAAATGATAACAAAACTGCGTAAATTTCCACCGCACTATGATGTAGATACTGATGTCTTACTTGAATGTTTGCTGAACAAACTTGAACCCGAAGACCTTATTTTCCTGTTGCGCTTGTTTCAACGTACCCCTCAAGCAAAATATCTACTTGCTCGAAAAATTAAAAAAATTGTCAATAAAAAGTTATCTTGAAAAATTTTTATGCTAACCTCCTGACAAATACTAATGAAAAAAGGAGATTATTATGCTTATTCAAGACAATGTCGGCTACTATTTGACAATTCAAGACCTACAAAATCGTTTACGACTCAGCCGTTCAACGATTTTACGTTTAATCGAAGCGAAAAAACTCACCGCAATTAAACTCGGACGACAAGTTCGCATTCCCGAATCTTAGGTCTTAGACTACATTAACAGTTGCCAATTATAAAAAAAGCCGCCAAAATTACTTTGGCGGCTTTTGTTTTATGATATTTGGTGATTGCGTTTAAAACACATTTTTGCACAACCGACTGAAACAGATAATTGTTGTGCAATGTCTTGCCATTTTAGCCCTTGATTTTTCAACACTAAAATGCGTTCGTACATTGATTGCGACTGATTTTTTGACTTAATAACCCTTACTTCTTTTAACCAACGATGTATTGTGCTAACGCTAACATTAAATTGTTCTGCAAGCTGTTTAGGCGACACACTCAGTTGATTATGATTAAATTGTGCAATGAATAATGCTTTATTTTGTTGTTGTATTTTCCAACGTTTTTTCGAACGATTTGATTGAATTTCACGAAACTGTGCTTCACTAAATCGTTCCCAAATCCAACGAGCCGCACTTTTTGCGATACCTTTTAATTCACGATAGGCTAATGGTGGCTGCTGATGTTGATTAAGTTGTTCTAATAACGACAACAAATATTCATTAAACTGCGATAAATTTTTGTTTGCTTTTTTAAATTGTAATACTTCACGATAACCAATGCGTTTAATTTGATTAAACAAATCACAATTTCGACCTTCAGCAACTTCATCAATATGTTGATAAAACACAGGTTTATTCGACAAATCAACAAAATCAGCTAAATAGTCTAAACTGTATGCAGGCACATTAAACACAAATGTCCGCCAAAAATCGCAATTAGGGTTCTTCGTAAACACATTCACATAGTGTTTATCCTAGCCTAATTTTTCAACGTATGCTTGCCGTATTTTTTCAAAGTAAACTTTTGGTTTTATGCGTCCATTGCTCGTATTACAAATTGGTGATTCAAGTGCATAAATGTAATGACAACGGCCATTTAATTTATTTTGCACCACAATGTTCGGACTCGGTAAACCCACTAATTCCCAATCCATTGCTGAATTTTCACGGTCTACATCAAACACCATAAATTTAATAAACAAATCGTTAAATTGAATATACTTATGTGTTAATGCGACTTCTTTTTGATTTAACCAAACCCCATCACCAAAGCAATCTGTCTATTTTATCTGTTGCGATAAACTGCGGTTAAAGTCATCTAACGTGTAATTTTTTCTATTGTACATTTTACTCCTTATTTTAGTAACATAATGTCATTCCATATCAGATAATAATGCTGAATATGATTGTAATGATGTATGAGTAACAAATTATTATCCCATATCAGATATTAATGATTAGAAATTAATAAATGAAATAATGATAATTGAATACCAAACATTATTTGATGACATTATATTGTTAATGAACAATACGCAATATTGACTGAAACAGGAATACATCAACAACTGATGTAAACTGAACAAGACCAATATTGCACTACAAGCCTACACCAAAATTATCGTAAAATAACTTGAAATTTAACTTTCTTGTGAATTTTAGTATAATTTTACAGCGATTGAGCTGAACATTGAAAAGAGATCATTTTTTGATCATATTGCTGAAGCACATTGAATTATGGTAACCATATTAGTAACCAAATTTATATATTAAAATTGATAAAGCTATACCTAATATAGATCTAATAACATCAAAACAATTTTTTAAATAAAAAATATACATCAAAATTTCATAATTGGCCTTATGTTGATAAACATAAAAATGTTAAGGTTTCTGAAGCTTTATTATTATTTAGAGAAAATGAATTTCATGATGACTTTTCCCCTAAAAGTTTTTCTTTTGTGTTACCAACGGTGAATCAAATTAATGATAGGTTTTGCTATTCTGAAACTCGTCCTAAAACATCATTATGGGAAAAACATTGTATAGGCACATCCAAAGGAGAATTCATAAGATTACCATCACACAATGCAAGACATTGGTTAAGTACAAAAGCTGAACGAGGAGGAATGGATGAGTTAACTTTAGCTAATTGGGCAGGACGAGCAAGAGTTGCAGATAACAAGGCTTATGATCACAGAACAGAAGAAGAAAAAAGTGAATCAGTTAGGAATTTACTCATTCCCGAAGATATTTCTATCTTAGATAAAATTCATTTGAATCTTCCTATTACCTATGAAGACTTAGGGAAAGATAGAATTGGAATCGCAACGGTAACAGAAATAGGGATCTGTGAACATGATTATGCAATGTCTCCATGTTCTCGTCATGGAGATTGCGAAACATGTAAAGAGCTTGTTTGTATTAAAGGTTTAGAGCACTCCTTAGAAATCTTAAAGGTGCGTGAAGCCCAGATAACCGAACAATTTAATAAAGCTAAAGAACACCATAAAATAGGTGTTTTTGGTGCAGATCGCTGGATAAGTAATTTAGGATGGAGACTAACTCACATAAAAACTAAAATTAAATTCTTAGAAAATGAGAGCATCCCAAATGGTTCCTTATTAAGGATGCCTGATGAGTATGATCCTTCCCCTATTAAATTAGCTTTGTTGGAAAGAGGAATGGATCTAGATATACAGAAGAAAGAAACAGCTAAGTTAGACGATGATTTATATAGACTAATGGAGTTATAGTATGCCTAAAATTCTTATTACAGAAGAAAATTTAGAAGATATAATCATGTTGATTAATACTTGGGAGGGTAAATTAACATGGGATTTACTCTGTCATAAAGTGGCAGAACTACTGAATGTTAAAAGTATTGAGAGACAGTCTCTTGCAAATTATTCAGATATTCAAACAGCCTTTACTAGACGAAAACAAAAAATAAAAGAAAGAGCAAAAGCTAATCCTATACCAAATGTAACTGTGGATTATCTGCAAAAGCAAGTTAAGAATTTAAAAGCTCAAGTACAACGTTTGGAAGAAATTAATGAGCGATATAAACAGCAATTTATTGTATGGCAATATAATGCATATATGCATGGTATGACCCAAATTACTTTAAATAAGCCTCTTATTGCTGTTAACCGTCAACGTAGGTAATTTATAGGATGATTTTTACTATAATAGTAGTCTCTACAAAAGATTGTCTGAAAATCAATTTTCAGACAATCTCTTCACACCTATTAAACTTCTTGATGGGTAGAGTAGAAAACAATTTTCGTCAACATCTACTTCTTCTGGCCGGAGAGATACAGCAGTTTAATGGCGCGTCAAACACTATTGTACTGAACTACGCCACGTCGTTGCCTAGGTGCACGCCCATATCAACCCCTTCTTTCACAATATCTGCCAACGATCGTCCACCACGATTTCCAAGCGGGTTTTCGGGTATTGGTTCAAAATCGGCTTTAATTTTGGATACAACACGGCTTCCGCTGCCATCGCCGGGGCGTTGATGCGAATCAATCCCGATGGCGTATTCAAAAAATCATTTAATGCATCGACTTCTTGGTTTATGGCTTGATAAAGCGGCAAAAGCTGTTCAAAAAGCTGTTGTCCCGCTTTGGTTAGCGATACATTGCGTGTTGTACGGTTGAATAGTAGTAGGTTTAGCCGTGTCTCTAAATTTTTCATGCTATGGCTTAAGGATGAGGAAGAAATTCCCAATAGCTGTCCTGCTTTCACAAAACTAAACCTAATTTATCTCAATAAAGATACGTTCTAAAATGACCGCACTTCTAGCCTTTCAGTACCTCCACCAACGCCTTAAACAACGGCGAATTCTGGCGGCGGTTTGGGTAGTAAAGATGATAGCCTTCATAACTCATTGCGTAGTCATCTAAAACCTCTACTACTTCCCCACGTTCTAGCTCTTTTGCCATTCGATCTTTAGGCATTAATGCTAAACCTAAATGGGAAAGGCACGCTTTTTTCGCCAGAAAATTATTATTAACCACCAATCTTCCCGAAGGGGTAAATTTAATCACCTCTTTTGTTTCAGGGGAACGAAATTCCCAAACAAAAATGCCCTCAGAAGTCGGCATACGTACACATAAACATTTATGTTTGACTAAATCGCTAATTGTTTGAGGCGTACCATTTTTTTCTAAATATTGTGGGGTCGCCATTAGTGCCATTTGCATATCATCGGAAACGGTATCCGCGCTATTTGTTCCATAACGGCTTATAGCCGTCGTGACAAAGTCTAGGCTGCCTTAAAACGCAGCCATCATCAAATCACACCCAAACAAAAGCATTACGACACTTTACAAGTTGATGAGTTCCATACATTTGTTGGAAATAAGAAAAACAAAATCTGGCTGATTTACGCTTATCATGCCAAGACAAGTGAAATCGTGGCATTTGTTTGGGGCAAACGTGATTTGCAAACCGCTTTGGCTTTAAAGTAGCGTTTAAAAGCACTCAAAGTAAGCTATGAACGTATTCCAAAATCCGATAACGCAAGCGTTCTTCTTCGGTTTTGGGTGGGGGAGGCATTTTCGGGTATTTCGGTTTCATTGCTGGTCGTCCTTTCGGCTTTGGAAATAAGCCGTTTATACCTTGTTTTTCAAAGGCTTGCAACCACTGGCTAATCCCCCCTGAATTAGCAATACCAAAATGCAGACAAGCACTTTCTGCAGAAAATTGCCCCTTTTTGACCGCTTGTATGACGGTTAATTTAAATTCTGGGGAATATTTTTGCTTCTTACCCAGTACGGCTAAACTATTGATTCCATTATAGTTATATTGCGAAATCCAACGGCGTAGCGTGGAGGCTTTAAGCTGAAATTGCTGGCGAGTGAGTGAGCAATTTTTCCCGTTTTGGAGAAAAAATGCGATCACTTCTTGTTTGAAAGATTGGTTGTATTTCGTCATAAAAAATCTGCACCTTAATCAGTTGGTTTTTAGTCCAACTTTTGGGGTGCAGATCAGACGCTCACTTTGTCGCCGATTTGAAATTCGCCAGCGTCATCGCCCACCGCCACGACCACACCTGCCCCTGCATAACCCAAAGTCGCAGGGAACACAGAGTCAATCACATACGCCCCTTCCCGATACATCATCTCGGCACGGTTTAGTCCCAAAGCGTGCATTTGGATTTGCACTTCGCCCGATTTTGGGGCGGGGATTTGTACATCAACGATTTGCAGGACATCAGGCGAACCTGTTTTTGTAAATTGGATTTGTTTGCTCATTGTTTTGACCTATATTAAAAATGGGCGTATTTTAGCGTTTTAAAATAACAATAAGAATGGCGAAAAATGGGAAGTTGGTTTTTAAAAATGGAAAGATTGGGCGTTTTAGTCCGTCTGAAAAAATGCCGTCTTAAAAAAGTGCGGTTGTTTTTCAGACTGGTTTGGTTGTCAAAAACTGTTTGAATAAAACAATGCCGTCTTAAAAAAGCATCAAAGATGTAGGGTGCAACTTGTTGCACCATTTTCCTGATGAAATATTGGGTTGGTGCAATGACGCACACTGCGAAACTGTTTGAAAAACACAATGCCGTCTGAAAAAGTATTAAAGACCTTTTCAGACGGCATAAAAAACACCGCTTTATCAAAAGCGGTGTTTTTGAGGTCGTTTTGTCATTGGAAGAAGCCTGCGGGGCTGTGGTCTACAACTTGCTTTTGCGCAGCCGCAGTGCGTTGCCGACCACGGATGCCGAGCTTAGGCTCATCGCCAGTGCGGCAATCATCGGCGAGAGCAGCCAGCCGGTAAAGGGGTACAGCACGCCGGCGGCAACGGGAACCCCCAGGCCGTTGTATAAGAAGGCAAATAACAGGTTTTCCTTCATATTGCGCACGGTGGCCTCAGACAATTTGCGTGCGGTGGCAATACCCCGCAAATCGCCTTTGACCAGCGTGATTTGCGCACTGCTCATTGCCACATCGGTGCCGGTACCCATTGCGATGCCGACATCGGCTTTGGCCAGTGCGGGGGCATCGTTGATGCCGTCGCCTGCCATTGCGACCACCCGCCCTTCGTTCTGAAGCCGCTCGATCAGTGCCAGTTTGTCGGCGGGCTTGACTTCGCCGTGCACTTCGTCGATGCCCAGTTTTGCGCCCACGGCGTTTGCCGTGGTCAATCCGTCGCCGGTTGCCATAATGATGCGCAGGCCGGCTGCTTTGAGCGAGGCCAATGCTTCGGGGGTGCTGTCTTTTACAGGATCGGAGACGGCAAGCAGTCCCGCAAGATGTCCGTCCGCAGCCAGATATATCACGCTGGCACCTTCACTGCGCAGGGATTCGGCCTGCTCGATCAGTGGTTCGACGCTAAGCCCGTTCTGCTGCATAAACGCCGTGTTGCCCAGTGCCAGCGCACGCCCTTCAACCACGCCGCTCACGCCGATGCCGCTGCCTGAATCAAACTGTTCGGGTTTGCTCAGCTTCAGCTGTTGTGCCCGTGCGGCCTGCACAATGGCGTCGGCCAGCGGGTGTTCGCTGCCCTGATCCAAGCTGGCGGCCAAACGCAGCACTTCTTCGGCGGAAAAGCCTGCTGCCGCAACGGCACGGTCAAAGGCGGGTCGGCCTTCGGTGAGTGTGCCGGTTTTATCAATCACCAAAGTGTCTACTCGCCGCAAGTTTTCGATAGCGGCGGCATCACGGAACAATATGCCCCTGCCTGCCCCGCGTCCTGTGGCGACCATCACCGACATCGGCGTGGCCAGTCCCAGTGCACAGGGGCAGGCGATAATCAAGACCGCAACGGCGTTGATCAACCCGAACACCCAAGACGGTTGCGGGCCGAACACGCCCCAGACAAAGAAAGTGGCAACGGCGACGGCGACAACCGCCAGTACGAAATAGCCTGCCACCCCGTCGGCCATACGCTGCATCGGTGCTTTGGAGCGCTGCGCCTGGGCCACCATCTGGACAATCTGCGAAAGCACTGTTTCCGAACCGATGCGCTCGGAGCGGATGACGAGCGCACCGCCGGTGTTGAGCGTGGCGCCGATGACTTTGTCGCCGGTGGCTTTGCGCACCGGCAGCGGCTCGCCGGTCAGCATCGATTCATCTACCGAGCTTGCGCCCTCAACCACCACGCCATCGACAGGCACTTTTTCGCCGGGGCGCACACGCAGAAGGTCGCCGATGTGGATGTGGCTGAGCGGCACATCTTCTTCAGCACCGCCCGGGCCGATACGCCGTGCGGTTTTGGGCGCCAGTCCGAGCAGGGCCTTGATTGCCGCCGAAGTCTGCGACCGGGCTTTGAGTTCGAGCATCTGGCCGAGCAAGGTCAGCGAGATGATGACGGCCGCCGCCTCAAAATACACGCCGACCCGCCCCATCGATACAAACGATGCCGGAAAGATGCCGGGTGCAGCGGTGGCAACAACGCTGTAAACGAAGGCTGCACTCGTTCCCAGTGCAATCAGCGTCCACATATTGGGACTACGGTTTGCCAGCGACTGCCAACCCCGTGAGAAAAACGGCAGCCCCGCCCACAGCACGATCGGCAGCGACAGCACCAGCTCTACCCAGCTTTGTGCGGCCATATCCATCAGGTTCAGACGCTCGCCGAACATCGCCAGCACCAGCACTGCCGCCGTCAGGGGCAGCGTGTACCAAAAGCGTCGGGAAAAATCACGCAGCTCCGGATTGTCGTCGTCCAATTCAGGCATCAGCGGCTCCAATGCCATACCGCAAAGAGGGCAGTTGCCGGGGCGGTCTTGCCGGATTTCCGGATGCATCGGGCAGGTGTAGCCCGAAGCAGCCGCTGCATCGGACGGTGTCTGCACAGGGCGGTGCTGTCCGTGTCCGTGTCGGCACTCGTGGTGTTTGGGCGGTTTGTGTGTTTCTTGCTTCATCACAATTTCTCCTGTTGGGTTCATAGGGTCATCACCGGTCGTTTACCGAAAAAGCAGGTACGGATTGGGCCGGTCAGAATGACGGTTTTTTTCAGGCTGCCTGCAAATACCGATGCCGTCTGAAAAAGCAGAAGGTTCAGAACATCGCTTGCCGATGTGTCCGACAAGTCGGCATCATCATTTCCTTGGGGCTTGTTTTAAAGGTTGCCTGAAAACCCCAAATGCCGTCTGAAAAAGCCTTAAACCTGTTTTCAGACGACCTCAAAAGCACCGCTTTATCAAAAGCGGTGTTTTTGCCTTATTGCCCCTACTGTTTTAGCCAGTCTTGCATCAGCTTGATTTCAGGTTCTTGGGCTTTGATGATGTCTTGAGCGAGCTTTTTCATTTTTTCGTCTTTGCCGAACTGTAATTGCACTTTTGCCATCTCGACCGCCCCTTGATGATGCGGAATCATTGCTTTGGCAAAGGCAACATCAGGGTTTGGCTCATTGATTGCCGCCATCATCGCCTCGTGGTGCGCCTTGCCTGCGGCATAGGCCTTGGCGTGCGGGGCTTGCGGGTTTTGGGTTGCGGTGTCTTTACCCGGCAGCCAAGCGTTCATCAGGTCGATTTCACTTTGTTGTCCATCAATAATCGCTTGGGCAAGTTTTCTCATTGTTTCGTCTTTGCCAAATTCAAGCTGTACTTTTGCCATCTCAACTGCTCCGATATGGTGCGGAATCATACCTTTGGCAAAAGCGGTATCAGCATCGGCAAGATTGCCCGCTTTGCTCATCTCATCGCCCATCTTGTTCATCATTGCAAGATAGGCTTGGGTATGGGGCGGAGCATTTTGAGTATCCATCGCCATAGCAGAGTGGTTCATATTGGCGTGGTTCACCGCTGCGTGCCCGTTTTGGTTATTTGGGCAGTCGTGGGTGGTTTGGGTGTAGTTATTGTCGCACGCCATCGAGTGCGTCGGCACTTCGTTTTTGCCGTCGGCAAAAGCGGTTGAAGTCGCCAAAACAACAGCGGCAGCGACAAGATGTACGGCACGGTTTTTGATGAATGTCATTGGATTCTCCTTGTCAAAATGGGCATTGATAACATTGGGCAAATGACAGATTCGCCCAATGTCCATTTCACTATTTGGTTTTACGATTCACACGCACAGCCGTTGCAAGTGCAGTCATCACAAATGCAGGGCTTGCCGTTTTGGCATTGGCAGTCCGGACGGCAGTTTTGCCCCGTGCAAGACTGGCAGCCGCAATGGGCGTGTCGGTTTTGAACAAAATCAGCGTTCATAACAGTTTCTCCGAATGTTAAGTTAAAGTGGATTATCAAAACAAAGTGCTTTTAAGCGATTAAAAGCATTGCTTTTTTGTTTTGATGTGTGCATCATAAACCCTAACCTTGCGTTAGGATCAAGGGTTATTTTTACTTGATAACATTTTTTTACACACCACTCAATAAGGAGCAACAATGAACATCGGACAAGCGTCTAAATCTACCCAACTTTCCGTCAAACAAATCCGTGATTATGAAAAAGCAGGCTTATTAATTAACCCATCACGCAGTGAAGCAGGTTATCGGATTTATAACTCCAATGACATCGCTCGCCTAAAATTCATCGCCAAAGCAAGGGGCGTGGGCTTTTCGCTTGCCCAAATTGGCGAGCTTTTGGCACTGCAAGACAATCCACACCGCAAAAGCTGTGAAGTCAAAGCGTTGGCAAATACGCACATTGAATTTTTATCAAATAAAATCAAGGAATTAGAAGAAATGAAAACTACTCTTGGGGCGTGGCGTGATGCCTGTCGTGGCGATGATATGCCAGAATGTTCGATTTTACAGGGGCTTGGGGGATAGGTTTTTTTCAGGCAGCCTTAAAAAGTTTATTTTACCCATTTTAAAAACAAAAACACCGCTTTCAACCCAACGAAAACGGTGTTTTAAATTAACTGACTTTTAATTCCGCCCAAGCCCTTTTGATGATTTCTTGACTGGCTTGTAATGCCAAAAATGCCAAAACAAACGCCACAATTAAATCAGGATATTTTGATTGAAAAAAATAAACTGCCATACCCGCTAAAATTACCGCCACATTACCAATCGCATCGTTTCGGGAACACAGCCACACACTGCGGACATTGCTGTCGCCATCACGAAATTTTAATAATATCAACAATGCCGACACATTGATCAATAACGCCAAAAATCCCACAATGCTCATTTCAGAATAACTGGGCATTTCCCCATAAAACACACGATAAATGGTTGTCATTAAAATAAATAAACCAAAACCGCCCATCGTTAGCCCCTTAACCATAGATGCTTTGGCTCGGTAACTTAACGCCATTGGCAAAACAATCAAACTTATCAAATAATTGGCACTGTCGCCCAAGAAATCCAAACTGTCCGACAACAGCGAAGTTGAACCTGATTTAACCCCCATCACAATTTCCACAAAAAACATTGATAAATTTAATATCAAGACAATCCACAAGGCTTTTTTGTACTTGGGCGATTGATGAATGGGCTGATTTGAACCACAACAATTTTGGCACGCCATTTTTTTTGCTCCTGTTTTAAGATGAAATTTGCTATACTATAAACTCCGTAGTCATTACAGGGTCAAGCCAAAATGTCAAAATTTTTTAAAATAAAACAAGCCAGTGAACAAACAGGCGTACATTTGGAAACCATTCGTTATTATGAAAAACAAGGCTTAATCGCCCCTACACATCAACAAAACGGCTATCGTGTGTTTGATGAAAATCAGTTAGAACAATTACGCTTTATTAAAACTTGCCGTAATATCGGTCTTTCTTTAAGTAACATCAAAACGCTGTTGCAATTACAACAAACGCCTAACAAACAATGCAATGAAATCAATGCACTTGCCGAGCAACATTTGGCATATTTGGACGAACAAATCACAGAACTACAACAAGTTAAAACTTTTCTAATGCAATTTGTGGGTTGTGAAAATAAAACGGTTGATAAGTGTCAGATTATTCAAGGTATTAAAGAAAAAGAATAGCGGAATATTTTTCAGGCAGCCTGAAACCTTTTTCCATTATGGGTTTGATTTTGACGGTGGTGTTGCTGTTTGCCTTTCAAGCCCAAACCATTATTGCCAATCCCTTGATTATTTTGCTGATTGCCATTCCCTTGCTGGCACAGACTTACGGCATTTTTGCCTTGGCTCACGTTTTGGCAAAATAGCTCAAATTACCACACGAAATTTCCGCCCCTGCGTGCTTGATTGGCACGAGTAATTTTTTTGAATTGGCGGTGGCAATTTCTTTGTTCAGTTTGCACTCGGGGGCGGCATTGGCAACGGTGGTCGGTGTGCTGGTGGAAGTGCCTGTGATGCTCTCGCTAGTGTGGTGGCTTAATCGGCAGGTAAAATAACGATGTGCCGTCTGAAACTTATTTTTCAGACGGCATATTTACCTTAAAACAATCAAACCTTTACCAAAATCTTCCCAATCTGTGCATTGCTTTCCATATAACGGTGAGCTTCCGCCATTTCATCAAAAGCAAAAACTTTGTCAATTTCTAGTTTTAATTGACCGCTTGCTAAGCCGTCAAACACGAATTTTTTCGCTTGAGCGAGTTTTTCTGGTACGGTAGTGATTTCAAACAATTCTCGCACGGTTAAGTGTTTGCCTAAAATTGGGAACACAGGCACGGCGATATCATCGTGGCTTAATGCACCGTAGATGATGTATTTGCCGTCTTGTGTCATTGCGTTGATAATTTTTGCTGCTTCTTTGCCACCCACAGGGTCGAACACCAAATTCACGCCTTTGCCGTTTGTAATTTCTAGTAATTTAGCCGTAACGTCATCTTCTTTGGTGGCAATCACAAAATCCGCCCCTTTCTGTAAAAGCACATCGCCTTTGGCGTGCGAGACAGAGCAATCACGTTTGCCCCTTGCATTTTGGCGATTTGAATGGTGGCAATGCCTACCGAGCTGGTCGCTCCGCCCAATACAACAAAATCGCCTTTTTGCACTGTAATGGTACGTTGGCATATCTCTACTACAAGCAGTAGGATTTTGAGAAAAATTTTCAAATGATAGAATTTTTTCAGATTACTTGACCTTAACCCTAGGTTAAGCTTTAAAATGATGTCCATTCAATCTCAATAAAAAATAAGGACATCTTATGAAATTACATAAATTCACCCGCTCATTGTTGCTTTTAAGTTTAGGCATAACCGCTTTTGCTCAAGCACAAACACTTTCTATGGAAGTGTGGAAAAGCCCGACTTGTGGCTGTTGTAATGAATGGATCAGCTATATGCAGAAAAACGGTTTTGAGGTTAAAGTCAACGAAACAGGCAATTATGATGCTCATAAGCGCTTTAACATTAAATATGAACATGCTTCTTGCCACACAGCCGTGATTGATGGCTATGTGATTGAAGGACATGTACCTGCTGAGGATATCAAACGTTTACTCGCAGAAAAACCCGATGCAGTTGGCTTGTCCGCACCTGGCATGCCGATTGGTTCACCAGGTATGGACGGTGAAGCATACGGCGGACGCAAAGATCCTTATGATGTTGTTTTAATTAAGAAAAACGGTGAAAGTGAAGTGTTCAAATCCTATAACCAATAGGGGGGAAAGAATGAAACGTCGAGATTTTTTACGTTATGGAATTGGAATTAGCTTAGCCAGTAGCTCGCTTTATAGCCTTGCGAATATGATGAACCACGCACAACATGGCAATATGGCGATGATGCATTCAGTACCTACTGGCCTAATGCCAACTGAGGCAATGCCTTCAGGTTTATCGCTTAATGGGATATTGCCAAAACTTGCTAATCAATCGACTCAAGCAGGGCTATTCACAGCCACTTTAAAAGCAGAGCCAATTAAAATTCGCCTCGCAGACAATAAAGAAACGGAATTTTGGGCTTATAACGGACAACTACCAGGGCCACAAATTGAAGTATTTGAAGGCGACACCGTAGAAATTGAATTTATCAATCACCTACCACAACCCTCAACAGTACATTGGCACGGCTTAGATGTACCAAATGAAGCGGATGGTAACCCGATGGATATGGTTGAACCGCAAGGGAAAAAAGTCTATCGCTTTACGCTACCTCAAGGCAGTGCTGGGACATATTGGTACCACCCTCATCCACATGACCATGTTTCCGAGCAAGTCTATAAAGGCTTAGCAGGCACTTTCGTTGTTAAAGCGAAAAATGATCCGCTTGCACGCCTTCCTGAACAACATTGGGTGATTTCCGATCTGCGTTTAAATGCCGATGGCACCATTCCAGCAAATACGATGTTAGATTGGATGAATGGTCGTGAGGGGGAATTTGTGTTAATCAACGGTCAATATCAGCCCCAGATTCAAGTGAAAACGAATGAACGAATCCGTCTTTGGAATGCCACTAGCGCTCGTTATTTTCGTTTAAACATTCCAGGGGTGAAATGGATTGTGGTGGGTACCGAAGGTGGTTTACTTGAAAAACCTCGCTCGCCTGTTGATGAACTGCTACTTACACCAGCCGAACGCGTTGAAGTGATTATGGTGGGTGAAACGCAAGGAACAGTCAATTTACAAAGCGGTTATTATGATCGCCGTAAGATGATGGTTCAAGAACAGCCTAAAGATCTCACTTTAGCCACAATTCAGGTGAAATCAGAACCTGTTCAGTTACCTGAAAGCTTAAGGTCCTTGCCTAACTGGGATGAGCCAAAGCAGGTTCGCCAAATTCGCTTTAGTGAAAAAATGATGAACCATACGAATATGCCAATGATGAATCACGGTACACATCACGCTACTACAACACCAACGGATAACCCTATTCCACCAATGATGAATGGTATGTTCTTAATCAACGGTCAAACCTTTGATATGAACCGTATTGATTTTGTTGCCAAATTGAATGAAGTGGAACAGTGGGAAATTTTCAATGAAAGCCATATGGATCATCCGTTCCATTTGCACGGCACTCAATTTGAAGTGATTCAACATACATTAAACGGCAAAACCTTCAAGCCAGAAGGCAGGGCGTTAAAAGATGTAGTCAATTTGCGCCCTTATGAAAAAGTGATTATTCGCTTTAAGCAAGGACACACTGGGTTGAAAATGTACCATTGCCATATTTTGGAACATGAAAATCTCGGTATGATGGGGATGTTTAAAGTGGAATAGTGGTATCTAACCATAAAAAACAGAGGGATTTTCGTGAAAATTTGTAAATCGCGAAAATCCCACTGCTTATCACTGCCTATTCCAACGGTTTAACAATGCAACAAGTGAGAGCATCACAGGCACTTCAACCAATACACCAACCACAGTCGCTAACGCCGCGCCCGAATGCAAGCCAAACAAGGAAATCGCCACCGCCAATTCAAAAAAATTACTGGTGGTGTCCTGAAAAGTGTACTGGGTTAAATTTGTTTGGGATGATTGATTGCCTAAAATCCAATATTAAAAGATTTAACATGATAAAACATTGATTTGGAAAAACAGCAACTGCGCCTGACGGCTCTGCTTAATCTGTGCCGAATCCGACAGTTATTACCCTCAATCACTTTAGTATGTTGCTTACCCACCCATTGGTCACCGGTATCAGAAAACGCATTTACAAAAGCATCCCAATTATCGCCGGCAATACGTTCATAGCTTACTTTGAGTTCTTTTAAACGCTGCTTTAAAGCCAAAGCGGTTTGCAAATCACGTTTGCCCCAAACAAATGCCTCGATTTCACTTGTCTTGGCATGATAACCGATGTAGATACGGTATTTTTGGTCTATCCGATTTGGTGGTACAAAATGCCAATGGCGCTTTATTCTTTGCTCGAGCAAGTAGACTTTAGTGGGAAAAATATTGTGCCGGTGGTTGGTCACGGTGGCAGTCGTTTGGGTGGAACGGATAAAGATATTCAGCAACTTCAACCACAAG
This sequence comes from Reella acinonychis, assembly GCF_052384575.1. Lineage (GTDB taxonomy): Bacteria > Pseudomonadota > Gammaproteobacteria > Enterobacterales > Pasteurellaceae > JBQSUQ01. The sequence goes on from NZ_JBQSUQ010000007.1 coordinate 36,926, forward strand.
CCAACGTGAAAAACGGTTTTGAGGCGTATTTGCATAAAACGGTAAGGGCTGAACAACAAGTGGAAAAAAGATTAGCTAAATTCTTAACCGAAAATGGTTATACAAAATAAAAATGTAGGGACACACAGCGTATGTCCCTACCATTTAAATTTCAATTTTATGAAGAAAAAATATCTCCTCCAACTCGCTCAAGATTTGGTTCTAACGGCAATATTGCTTTCTCTTTTTGGCTATCATCTTTATGAAGAAATCACGCACGAATGGCTCGGCTTGGTCTTTTTTGCTTTGATTATCTCACATCTTTCACTGAATACATGGTGGCTCAAAAAGACCTTTTCAGGCAGTTATAACAGCTATCGCATTTTGCAAAGTGCGGTCAATTTTGCAACTTTTTTGTTATTTTTAACCGCTTGTATCAGTGGCATTATGCTTTCTAAACATCTATTGGTGGAAATGCTATTCCACTCTACCACAGATTTAATGCGAAAAATTCATATGACCAGCACCCATTGGTTGCAAATTTTAGTGGGTGTACATTTGGGGTTACATTGGAAACCTATTGCTAATTTATTCGCAAATGGCTACCGTTTAGATCTTGAACATTGGCTTGCACGCAGGCTTATTCCAGCTTGTTGGCTGATTATTGCCGCTTATGGTATTTTCGTTTTTGTGCAACGAGAGTTGTTACCCTATTTATTGCTACAAGTAGATTTTGCCTATTTCAATTATGATGAACCGCAAGCGGTCTTTTATTTTGACTTTCTTGCGATTTTAATTGCGCTGGCTTACAGCACAAGATTTTTGGTTTGGTTCTTTTTATTTAGGAAAAAAGATGTCAAAAGTTAAATCTATTTAGATATTCTGTATAAATAACCTAAATGGCGGATAGATAGAAACGATCTTATACTCGCCACAATTTTATTAATTAAGGATAGCCAAATATGAAGAAAATTAATGTTGCCATTGTGGGGAGTGGGTATTCTACCCGTATTTTCCACGTTCCCTTTTTTAAAAATGATCATCGGTTTAACGTGATAAAATTTTTTGAGCGTTCAACCACTCGGGCATTAGCATGGTTCCCCAACATTGATATTGTGTCAAATTTTGAAAAGTTACTGACTGATGAGGTGGATTTAATCGTGATTAGTCAATAAGTGTAAAAATGGCATCATCAACCCAATGAATTTATGGACAAATATTATCTGTTTGGTATTTTATAGTAAATACATTGTGTAAAAATAAAATCTGAAATCTAGCCTTTTTATACTTTATTTTTACGTATTCATACTTCAATCTGGGTAGATTAGTGTTTAATTAATTGATTTAAAATAATTTTATAATTTACATTCCCAAATAATATGGAAACAACCATTCTAAAATTAAAGATTAATTTTTTTAACGTTGATTATGAAAAAAAAGAAGACCTTTTTATAAACAAGGTCTTCTTTTTTTGTTTGTTTCTGATTATATTAACCCGTCATATTAATTTTAACCTTGTTATTGTAGGAACCTAACAATGAAAAAAAATCTCATCACAACATCACTTCTTTTGGCTTTGCCAGCACTTGCTTTTGCTGAAACTGAGCAAGCAGCAGAACTTAAACCTATTACGGTGTACTCCGCTTATGCCGCACCGATCAATCAAGATAAAACCGCGTCATCTGTTACTGTTCTAACTGAAAAAGATTTTGCCGATCGCAATGCTACCTATGTGAGCGATGTGCTGAAAACTGTTCCGGGTATGGCATTTAGTGCTTCGGGTGGTCGTGGTACGCTATCCAATTTTTACCTACGCGGTGCGGATGCGAACCATTTAGCAGTGGTCATTGATGGGGTAAAAATGAACCCTGTTACAGGTTATGGCTTTGATTTCGGTGGTCTTGCATTAAGCAATATTGATCGTATTGAAGTATTACGTGGTGAGCAATCTGCGTTATGGGGCAGTGATGCAATGGGTGGCGTAATCTACATTACCACCAAGAAAGGCTTATACAAAGACAAAGCCTTTAACATCGATTTTGATTTCGGTGCAGGTTCAAATGGCACCTTTGATGGTTCTGCGACTGTTTCTGGCTATCAGAATGGTTTCTACTATGCGTTACATGGGGATAGCCATACAACAAAAGGCATTTCTGCTTATAGCTCAAATAAATTCCACTATACAGGCGAACAAGGCAATAAAATCACAACAGGTGGTGCGGTAGAAAAAGACAAATTCCATCGTGACAACGCTTCTTTACGCTTCGGCTATGCAGGGGAAACACGTGGTTTAGAAGTGCTTGCTTCTCATTCATCTCAAACGGCTCGTTATGACGGCAGTTTAGCTGGCGAGAAATCATTCGATGATAGAACGCGTGTTCGTGATACCCTATTCAAATTGAGTGGTTATTTCGGTAACGATCAAGAACTCTTTAAACACCAAGCAAGTATCAGCCATTTAAAAACAGATAGCGACACCTTTAGTGCTTGGGCAAGTGCTTATGATGCGAAAAAATTAAATGCGAATTATCAATTAGATATCAATTTTGATCGTGAAGGATCGATTACCCAAGCGGTCAGTTTATTAGGCGAATTTCAACGTTCTGACTATGACTCAACCGCTTATGCTGTACCAAAACACCTGACTGAAAAAAGTGTGGCGGCGGAGTATCGTCTATTTAGCGAAGATGATCATAGCTTAGCAATTAGTGGTCGTTACATTGATAGTTCAGAATATAAAAATGCTTGGACGGGCAGAATTTCGGGGGCTTATAGACTTTCACCGAACTTCCAAGCTCACGCAAGTTATGGTTCAGCCATTCAAAATCCGACAATGACGGAATATTTTGGTTGGAATGGTTCTTTCATCGGCAATCCAAACTTAAAACCTGAGAAAAGTCGTGGTGGCGATATCGGTTTATTGATTACTTCTAATGATAAAAAACACAGCTTAGATGTGACTTATTTCGCTCGTAACGTAGAAAACTTCATTAGTTCTAAAGTGCTTGCCTTTGATCCTGTGACTTATGTATCCACAACACAAGCGATTAACCTTGATGGAAAAACAAAAATCAAAGGCGTAGAACTGGCTTATAACGGCAAATTAAACGACGTATTAACCGCCTATGCAAACTACACTTACACCAATACGAAGGATAGCAAAGGCGTATCATTAGTGCGTCGTGCAAAACATACCGCGAATTTAGGCCTTGCTTACCAAGTCACAGAGCAATTTGGCACAAATGTGAATTTAGCCTACGTTGGAAAACGTGCGGATACCCATTTTGATGAAGTTACTTATGCGGCTTCTCGCGTGAAATTGCCTTCTTATACCTTAGTGAATTTAGGGGCGAATTACCAAATCACTAAGAATTTGAATGTTTATGCGAATTTGAATAACCTGTTCAACAAAAAATATGAGCATACCATTGGCTACGGTCAAGACGGACGCAATGTTTACGTTGGCTTAAAAGGTAGTTTCTAATCAACTCGGTGGGCGTTTTGCCCACCATTTTGTTTTATGCAATGAAAAAAACTTGCCTAATTTGCACCGCACTTTTTACTTCTCTCGGCACCGCACAGGCGGAGCAATTTGTTTCGCTGAATTTATGTAGCGATCGCCTGCTGATTGAGCTTGCTCGCCCTGAGCAAATCGCGGCTCAATCGCCGTATTCTACTAATCCTTTGATGATGTTGGATAAAGTCAATGTCAGTAAACCCACCGTTGAGCCAACTTTGAGCCAACTTTTACCTTATTTGGATAAAACCTTGCTGATTAACGAAAGTTTTTACCCGCAATTAGTGGCAAAACTGAGAGAACTTGGCGTGAAAATTGTGCCAATGAGCGATCCACAAACGCCCGAACAGCTCATTGAATTCGTTTCTCACTTGGGGCAATTAACGGGCAACGTGGCACAAGCAGAGCAGTTGATTGCTCAGCTTTCATCGCAAAATTTTAAGCTAAACCGACCGCTTGCAGAAACGCTAATCCTCTCTGATACAGGCGTGGTCGAGCCCAGTTTTCCACAATACCGAATATTGCTCGACTTACTCGGTTTAAAACCCACCAAAACCACGCTGACGCCACAAAATTTTTCCTTAGAAAAAGTGCTGTTGAGCCAGCCGAACCAACTGATTTCAATCAGCGACAAACAGGGCTACAACGAACAAGCGGAACTGCTAAAACATCCAATTTTGCAAAAAATGTTCCAAAACCGACCGCTTGCAACAATTCCATTGAAATATACTTACTGTGTCGATCAAGGCTTATGGCAAGGGGCAGAGCAACTTTACCAACAATTTCAGCAAGAAAGGAAATAAAACGGATGAATATCAATAGGTTAAATTTTATTTTGTTTGCTTTGCTGATCGCCATTATTGCTTTAGCAAGCAGTTATCAACTGGGCGATTTTGCCGCTTTATTGAATGCCGATGGTGTGCTGACGGATATGCGGTCATTGGTGCTATTTGACATTCGCCTACCGAGATTTCTACTCGCCATTTTAACAGGAGCAAGTTTGGCGGTGGCAGGCAATGCAATGCAAGGGATTTTTCAAAATCCGCTAGCCAGCCCGGGCTTGCTCGGTAGTGCGAATGGGGCGACAACGGCGAGCGTTTTTATTCTCTACTATTTTTCTGCCCCTTTCACGTTGTTGCTCTTGGGTGGCATTGCAGGGGCGCTGCTCAGCTTTCTGTTGGTCTATTTGATTGCGAAAAATTATGGCACAACGATGATGATTTTAAGTGGCTTAGCGGTCAATATGCTGCTCGGTTCGGCTATCGCTTTGCTGCTTTCTAATGCACAAAGTCCTTGGGCATTGGCAGAGCTTTATCGCTGGTTGCAAGGCTCTTTGGTTTGGGCGAAATTAGACACTTTGCTTGTTTCCTTACCTATTGTTTTACTTGGCTTTTTCTGCATTTATCGCCAACGTCGCTATGTGGATTTACTCACCTTTGGCGAAGAAACCGCAAGCACAATGGGCGTGGATGTAAAACGCAGCTTTTTTATCACTACTTTCGGTGTCGCTTTATTAGTGGGTGCCACTATTCCGCAAACGGGGACGATTGGATTTATCGGCTTAATCGCACCGCACTTTGCTCGCATTTTGCTGAAAAAACGCCCATCGCAACTCTATCTGACGAGCGGACTTATCGGTGCTTTGCTGTTGCTCATTGCCGATTTGGCGATTTTACATCTGCCTTTCTTCTCTCACATTTATATTGGCACGCTCACTGCGATTATCGGGGCACCAGTGCTGATTTGGATTTTGCTGACACAACAACGGAGATTGTATGATTAAGATCGAAAATATCAGCTTGCCTTACGGCTTGAACGCAGTCAGTTGCCAAATTCCACAAGGAAAATTAGTCGGCATTATGGGGGCAAATGGTGCAGGAAAATCGACCCTGTTGAAAAGTATGGCGGGGATCTTACCGCTTGCAAGCGGTGAGATTTGGCTAAATTCTTGCAAATTAAGTGCAATGTCGCCTAAACAGAAAAGCCAGCAAATCGCCTATCTTGCCCAAAGCACCGCAATTCATTGGGATCTCAACGTGTATGATGTGATTGCTCTCGGTTTAAATCAACCCACCGCCGATGAAGCACAAAAAGTGCGGTCAATTTCCGACAAGTTTTCCATTTCACACTTGCTCGACAAGCCTTACCAACAGCTCTCAGGCGGTGAAAAAACGCGAGTTCAGCTGGCACGTTGCTGCATTAAAGAGAGCCCAATTTTGCTCGCAGACGAACCCATCGCCGCACTGGATCCTTATTATCAAATCGATATTATGGAACAACTCAAATCCCTCACCCCACAACACACCTGTGTGGTGGTCATCCACCATCTCTCGTTGGCTTATAAATTCTGTGACGAAGTGATTTTGTTGGAGAAAGGTAACATCATTGCAAGCGGCAAAACCGAACAAGTGCTAACAGAAAGCAATCTCGCCCAAGCCTTTAAAATTAAGGCAGAGATTGATCGGGAAAGGAAAGAGATTATCAATATAAGAAAATTGGAAGTTTAGATCATAAATCATAGAAATATTAAAAAAAATTGGAAATCAACTTCCAATTTATTTTTAATTTTGATAAATTGGAACTTAACTTCTAAAATTAATGGGGTTTTATATGATAACTCGACAGCACTATCTACAACAACTTATCCAATTTAAAGATACGGATTTCGTTAAAATAATCACTGGAGTCCGACGTTCGGGGAAATCTGTTCTCTTGATGCAGTATCGTGACTATTTGCAGCAGCAAGGCATCCAACCTACAAATATTATCTACATTAATTTTGAGCGTTTCGAATATCAGTGGGTAAAAAATGCAGAAGATTTTCAACAACTTATTCGAGATCTATTGCCTAATTCGACAGAAAAGGTTTATTTCCTAATAGATGAAATTCAGTTTGTTGAAGATTGGCAAAAAATCATTAATTCACTAAGAGTGAGTTTTGATACAGATATTGTTATTACTGGATCAAATGCTAATCTCCTTTCGGGAGAGCTGGCTACTTTACTCAGTGGGCGATATGTGGAAATTAAAATTTATCCCTTATCTTTTAAAGAGTTTTTGGATGCCAAAAATATCGATCATCATTCCAGACTTGTCGATAAGTCTTATCAAGAATATGAAAAATATGGTGGTTTCCCAAGTGTTGTTATAGCCGATGAGCCTCTTAAAGAGACGATTTTATCAGGTATATTTGACTCGATTGTATTAAATGATATTGCCTATCGGGCTGGTGTAAAAGACACTCATATTTTAAAAAGTGTGATCTTATTCCTTGCGGATAATGTGGGACAGTTAGTTAATCCAAGTAAAATTAGTAATACACTAACTTCTGAGCGTGTTCCTACATCTAACCACACAATTAGTAAATATTTAGATTTACTTGAAAATGCTTTCTTATTCTATAAAGCACAACAGTATGATATTCGCGGAAAAGGTTATTTGAAAACAAATGCCAAATATTTCATTGTTGATAATGGTTTAAGACGACAGGCGATTGGTAAGAAAGGGGCAAATTATGCAAATCGTTTAGAAAATATTGTCTTTTTAGAGCTATTAAGACGGGGCTATACCATTGATGTAGGAAAACTTGAAAGTAAGGAAATTGATTTTATCGCACGTAAAGCTGATGAAATTTTATATGTCCAAGTCGCTTTTGAAATCCCTGAAAATACAAGGGAAACGGATAACCTATTACATATTAAGGATAATTATCGAAAAATATTGATCACAGGTAAATATTACGAACAAACAGAAATTAATGGGATAGAAATTATTTACATTGTGGATTGGTTGTTATCAGACTGATTGCGATAAAACCTTAGTGAGTTATCTTAAAGTGCGGTTAAAAACAAATTTGTTTTCAACCGCACTTTTATTCATTTATCGTCGATTAATTCTCTCTACACTCTAACCAACGCGTGCGGGTGCCTTGGTGGTTTTTGTAGTAAATTGAACTGCTGTGGCGGGCGATTAGGTCAATGTAAGCCCCTTCAATTGGGTGGTATGAACGGTAAACTACTTCAAAGCGTGTGCCTCGGGCGTTTAAGGTTTTGTTTTCGATATGGTCGAAAGGTTGTGCTTTGCCACCGTCTAATTGGAAATAGATACCAAAATTTTCCTGTAAACGACTTTCTCTGGAGAGTGGAAAATAATTCACTAAATAAGATGTGCCACCTGTTTCAAAGTTACGGCAAAAATAGTAATAGCGTTTGTAATGGGCTGGATTTGCTAATTCTGCGTAGCTAATGTCGTCTTTTAAATAGCCTTTTTGCTTGGTTGGCTGCGTTTGCGTTTTGGTCTGCGTACAAGCAAATAGGGTAGAAATCGTTGCCGTTAGCACAATAAGTTTCAGTTTATTCATAAAATGCCGAGAAAATGAAGTTAATTTGAACGCATTATGATAGCGGAAATTTCTGTTACAAGCACTTAAAACAAACTTTGCTGACCGACTAAAAATTCAGGTTTGCTTTTTACGTCAAATCCATATTCTGCCAAATAACTTTTTAAACACTCGATATTGTAGAACGAGTGGCTTTTGGTGGTGTTTTGAAAATAGAGATAGAGTTGATCAAATTCGTTTTTGCGTTGATGAAGCAACTTCGCCAACGCTTGCATTTCTGCGTCGCTATAACGGTAGTCGTGTCGCTCTTGAGCTGATTGAGCTTTCCACCAGTTTGGGTTACGACCATGTAGGCGTAAATAGGCGGTGCGTTGATTGGCGTAAAACTGAAAGGCAGGCAAACCGATATATTGTGGATAATCCACATTGCACCAAATCAGATTTTCTTTGCCTTGAAAATAGCCTAACACCGACTGCGTATGCCAGCTCGGATGGCGAAATTCGATGGCTAAGGGATAATTTTGAAACCACGAAACCAGTTCAGCGAGATAGTAACGATTGGCGTGCGTTCGTTCAAAACTCGACGGAAATTGAATAAATAAATTCGCCAAACAATGCTGTTCTGTTAAAGGTTGCAACGCATTCAAAAAGGCTTCCGCTTGTTCTTTTGTTGCGGTGCGTTTATGGCTAAAATCTTGATGAAGCTTGACCGAAAACTGCAACTGCCCCTGAGCCTTTTCCACCATGCCCTGCAATGCCTTCGCCCCAATCGGTGCGTGAAAAGTGCTGTTGATTTCAATCGCATCATAATGCTGACTATAAATCGTCAAAAATTCCGTTTTATCCGTCCCAAAGGGATAAAGCGTACCGACTAAATCCGTATCGCTATAACGAAATAAAGTTCCGATCCCCTATGATTTAGGATAAAGCGTACCGACTAAATCCGTATCGCTATAACCGCCAGTGCCGATGTAAATATGGGGATGATGCATTTGGTTTTGTTATAAAGTGAGAAATAGAATAAGTTTAGGGGGAATTTAGAGAAATGCAAGCGGTCAGATTGTGAGTAAAATTTGCAAAATTTTATCGGTAAGTGACCGCTTGTGAGTAACATATTTAATTTAGAACACATAAATTGTATAATTTACCTTAAAAAGGAGTTCGCATGTTACAAAAGATAGTATTTAAATCAGGTTCATCTCCAGATTCAGGAAATGAATTAGAACTAGAATTAAAACCAATTACTATTTTTATTGGTCCTAATAATAGCGGCAAGTCTCAAACTTTAATTGAGATAGAAGGGCTAGTATCGAAAGGAATTAAAGAAAACTTGAAAATAATTAGACATATAGAGTTTGAGTCTTTAGACAAGAATAGATTAGAAACAGAATTTATAAATGGTCTAAGACTTCCAGAAACTATAGGGAATAGACCATTGTTTAAAGGTAATATATATATTGGAAAATATGAAAATAAGTGTCAAATTTATTTACCTGGTGTATTAGACAGTATAGATGATATTAATTCGGCTAAAGAAAACTCTGGTATATTTGATGTTTTTTCATATTATACTTTAAAGCTTGATGGGTATAACCGACTATCTTTGATAAATTCTAAATCAGCAGGAGATTTGATTGAAAAAGAAACAAATGTTTTTTCAAAGTTATTCAAGAATGATAAATTAATGGAAAAGGTAAGAGAAGTTATCTTTGATGCATTTAAAAAATATTTAGTTATAGATCCAACAAATCTCGGTAGTTTAAGATTAAGATTATCTGTAAAAGAACCTAAAAATAATATAGAAAAATCCCTTACAGAAGAAGGAATAGCTTTCCAGAAAGATGCTATCTTGGTTGAAGAATCTAGTGACGGTATAAAAGCTTTCATAGGTCTGATTATATCTATACTTGTAGATGAATCTAAAATTGTATTAATTGATGAACCTGAAGCATTTTTACACCCAACATTATCTTATAAGTTAGGTAAGGAAATATCTAGTTTTGTAGAGAATCATCAAAGATTATTTATTTCAACACATAGTGCAAATTTTTTAATGGGATGCGTACAAAATAATGTTGGAATCAATATAGTTAGATTAACTCATGACCTACAAGGGGCTACAGCTCGTGTTTTAACACAAGAAAAATTAAAACCATTAATGCAGAATCCTTTACTACGTTCAATCGGTGTATTTAATGCTCTTTTTTATAATGCTGTTGTTGTTACCGAAGCGGATGCTGACAGAGCTTTTTATCAAGAAATAAACGAGCGTTTATTACAAGCTGGAGATCCCAGAGGGATTGAAGGGTGCTTATTTCTAAATGCTCAAAATAAGCAAACTGTTTGGGATATTGTAAAACCATTAAGAGAGTTAGGAATACCTGCTGTAGGAATTGTTGATATTGATGTAATTAAAGAAGGTGGAGAAAACTGGAATAAAGTACTAAATGGGATTTTTCTACCTGAACGTAATTGTGATTCTTATAGAAAAGATAGAGAAAACTTATGTACTGCTTTTAATGCAACAGGCCAAGATTTTAAACGGAATGGTGGAATAAGTTTATTATGTAATTCTGATAAAGAATTTTGTGAAAATGTTTTTGATAATTTATTTGAGTATGGTTGTGCAGTCGTTCCTGTTGGAGAAATTGAGCAGTGGCTATCTGACCTTGATATTGAAAGAGGAAAGTCTCATTGGCTAAAGAACATCTTTGAGAAAATGGGAGATAATCCTAGCTCAAGTGGTTATATAAAGCCACAAGATGGAGATGTGTGGGATTTTATTGGAAAAATTTCTAAATGGGTTAATAATCCAAATAAAAAAGGAATTCCTGTATAAATATCGTAGTGGGGTTAAAACCCGCCACTACGATAAGGTGGGCTTATGCCCTCCATACAATCACATCTTCTCAGCCAGCGATTTCACATCCTACTTCATCGCCACACTCAACCATTTCAACATTGTCTTTTCATCCCAACCTTTGCGTTTTGCGTAGTCTAACGCTTGGTCTTCGTCAATGCGTCCTAAGGTAAAGTAGTTACTTGCAGGGTGGGAGAAGTACCAACCACATACGGAAGCGGCGGGCCACATTGCGTAGCTTTCGGTAAGTTTCATTCCAATGCGTTGTTCCACTTCCAGTAAGTCCCAGATGATTTGTTTTTCGGTATGTTCTGGGCAGCTTGGGTAGCCGGGAGCAGGGCGGATGCCGACGTATTTTTCATCAATCAAGGCCTGATTATCAAAACTTTCTTCTGAATAACCCCAAACTTTTGTGCGAAGTTCGAAGTGGAGATATTCCGCCATTGCTTCGGCTAGGCGGTCGCCTACGGCTTGCAATAAAATGGCATTGTAGTCGTCGCCTGCGGCTTTGTAGCCTTCCACTAAATCGTGTTCTTCAATGCCAGCACAGACGGCGAACATTCCGAGCCAATCCCGTTGTCCGCTTTCTCGGTCGGCAATAAAATCGCTCAAGCAGAGATTGTATGGGCTTTTGCTGTTTTTGCCGCGTTCGGTTTGTTGGCGTAAGTGGTAGCATTTGCCTGCCAATAAAGTGCGGTCAGAATTTTGATAGATTTCAATATCATCGCCAGTGCGGTAGGCTGGGAATATGCCCATAATACCGCTTGGATTGAGTTTTCCGTTTTGTTCTAATTCATCTAATACTCTTTGGGCGTCATTCCATACGCGGCGTGCTTCTTCGCCACCTTCTGGATAATCAAAGGCATCAGGGTAGCCGCCCATTAATCCCCATAGCATAAAGAATGGCGACCAGTCGATAAATTTGCGTAGGGTGGCGATAGGCACATTTTTATATTCAATAATGCCTGTTTGTTTTGGTTGCGGCACTTGATAATCTGCCCATTCGCCTGCGAACGCGTTGAAACGGTTTTTACGTGCTTCTTCAATGGCTAGCTGTTTGCGTAGCGGTTTGCGGTTTGCAAAGGCGTGCTGAATTTGCTCGTATTCTTTTTTCATCCGTTCCCATAATTCCGCTTTGGTGTCTGGGTTCATCAGCGCAGCACAAGCGGTAACAGCGCGCGAAGCATTGGTGGTGTAAACTACTTCGTGTGCATATTTCGGATAGAGTTTGATTGCGGTGTGTTCTTTCGAAGTAGTTGCACCGCCGATCATCACTGGCAAGTTTAATTTCAAGCGAGTCATTTCACTTAAGAAATATTCCATTTCATCGAGTGACGGGGTGATCAAACCACTTAATGCGATCACGTCCGCTTTTTCTCGGATTGCGGTTTCAATAATGCGATCCGCAGGCACCATTACGCCTAAGTCGATCACTTCAAAGTTGTTACATTGCATTACTACGCTGACGATATTTTTACCAATATCATGCACGTCGCCTTTTACGGTCGCAATCACCACTTTACCTGCCGATGAGCCTTTCTGTTTAGTGGCATTGATAAAAGGCTCAAGATAAGCAACCGACTGCTTCATTACACGTGCCGATTTTACCACTTGCGGTAGGAACATTTTACCGTCGCCAAACAGTTCGCCGACCACGTCCATACCGTCCATTAGCGGCCCTTCGATCACTTCTAAAGGTGTGCTAAATTTCAACCGCGCTTCTTCGGTGTCTTCAATAATGTGCGTGGTAATCCCTTTTACTAGAGCGTGTTTTAAACGTTCTTCCACTGACCAAGTACGCCATTCCGCAACGGAATTATCTTGTTCATCAGCACCTGTATTGCGGTATTTGTCGGCAATATCCAATAAGCGTTCTGTGGCGTCAGAACGGCGATTTAGCACCGCATCTTCAATCACATCGCGTAGTTCTGGGTCGAGATCATCATAAATCGCAAGTTGCCCTGCATTGACAATCCCCATATCCATTCCTTGTTTGATGGCGTGATATAGGAACACCGCGTGAATGGCTTCACGCATTGGGTTGTTACCGCGGAAAGAGAAGGATACATTCGACACACCGCCTGAAATTTTGGCGTGCGGTAAGCTACGTTTAATGCGACCTGTTGCGTTGATGAAATCGACCCCGTAGTTATTGTGTTCTTCAATGCCAGTGCCGATAGCAAAAATATTCGGGTCGAAAATAATGTCTTCAGGTGGGAAACCGACTTGATCCACTAAAATGCGGTAAGCACGCGTACAAATTTCTACTTTTCGCTCTTCGGTATCGGCCTGTCCTACTTCATCAAATGCCATTACCACAACCGCAGCACCATAACGGCGAACGAGTTTGGCTTGATGAATAAATTTTTCCTCGCCTTCTTTGAGAGAAATGGAGTTTACAATCCCTTTGCCTTGAATGGTTTGTAGTCCAGCTTCAATCACTTCCCATTTTGATGAGTCAATCATCACTGGCACTTTTGCCGCTTCAGGCTCAGTTGCCATAATATTGAGAAAACGGGTCATACATTTTTCTGAATCTAACAAGGCTTCGTCCATATTGACGTCAATCACTTGTGCCCCGTTTTCTACCTGATCGATGGCGATCTCAATGGCTTCCGCGTATTTTTCTTCTTTGATTAAACGTTTAAATTTCGCTGAACCTGTGACGTTATTACGTTCGCCCACGTTCACAAATAAGCTGTTTTCATCAATGGTTAAGGGTTCTAACCCTGATAAACGCATTGCGGTTTTAATTTCTGGCAACGGGCGTGGTTTGCAATCTTTAACCGCTTCACTGATGGTTTTAATGTGTTCAGGCGTGGTACCACAACAACCGCCGACAATATTTAAAAAGCCGCTTTCTGCCCATTCTTTCAAATGTGCCGCCATTTCCACCGCACTTAAGTCATAACCGCCAAAAGCATTTGGTAAACCTGCGTTCGGGTGAGCAGAAACATAACACTCACAGATTTTGGAGAGCTGTTCCATATATTGACGTAATTCTTTTGGACCCAGTGCACAGTTCAAGCCGAAGCTGATTGGTTTGGCGTGGCGTAACGAATTATAGAATGCTTCTGTGGTTTGCCCTGAAAGCGTACGACCTGAAGCGTCAGTAATCGTGCCTGAAATCATCACAGGCAAGGTCACACCTAATTCTTCAAATACATTTTCAATGGCGAAAATTGCCGCTTTGGCATTAAGGGTATCGAAAATGGTTTCCACTAAAATAATATCAGCTCCGCCCTCAATTAAACCTTTGGTCGCTTCAGCATAGGCATCGACCAATTGCATAAAGGTTACATTACGGAAGCCTGGATCGTTTACGTCAGGGGAAATGGATGCTGTGCGGTTGGTTGGACCTAACACACCTGCCACAAAGCGTGGCTTATCGGGCGTAGAATAGTTATCGGCAGCCAATCTCGCTAATTTTGCCCCTGCAAAATTGAGTTCATAGGCAATACTTTCCAATTCATAATCTGCCTGTGCAATGGTGGTGGAACTGAAGGTGTTGGTTTCAATAATATCTGCACCAGCCGCTAAATATTTCTCGTGAATAGCCTTGATAAGCAAAGGCTGAGTCAGGGTGAGTAAATCGTTATTGCCACGTAAATCAATGGTGCTGTCTTTAAAGCGTTCACCGCGGAAATCGGTTTCAGTGAGCTTATATTCTTGGATCATCGTCCCCATTGCACCGTCTAAAATTAAAATACGTTCAGCAAGGGCGTTATAAAGTGCGGTTGTATTTTTCAAAGTTTTTTCCTGTTATTAATTAGTTTGCATTTGCACAAAGTTGTAATGTGGTTTCTATTAATTCTCTGGCAATGGTGCCATGTTCAGGTAATTGAGGCAAAGGCTCGTTGTATTTAAACCATTTTGCTTCAACGATCTCTTCTTCTTGTACTTGAATATCGCCACTATCATAATCAGCCAAAAAACCCACCATCTGTGCGTTTGGAAATGCCCAAGGTTGACTGCCAAAATAGCGGATATTTTTAATTTTAATGCCGGATTCTTCAAACACTTCGCGTTCAACGGTTTGCTCAAAGGTTTCGCCTACTTCGACAAATCCTGCGAGCACCGTATAAAGTCCGGCTCTGCCATCGTTGTTCATATGGCGACGGTGACTTGCGAGCAAAATGCAGTCATCCTTACGTATCGCCACAATGATTGACGGGCAAATGACGGGATAAGTGCGGTGTAAACAAGAGGAATTTTTGCATTGCACCGCCCATTCATTTTGTGGCATTTCGGTTTCATGCCCACATTTGCCACAGAATTTATGCGTGTTATAAAAATGATTTAATTCAACACCGCGGTTTAAGAGATTGAATTTGCTCTTCGGTAAATTCAATAAGGAACGCAATGCAATCCAATCATATTGGGCATTGTCTTCCTCTAATAGCAAATAGAGCGGTGCATTATCCCATTCGCCAATTTTTGTGGTGAGTTTATGTTGTAATCCTAATTCTTCCGCAGTTCCAAAAGGTAAATTATGTTGTGGGAAGTAGATGTTTTGTGCTTGCGTAATAAGCCAAAAACCTTGTTTATTATCCGTTGGTTGTATCATTTTATTAATGCGCCTCGTCCCAATTTTGTCCAACGCCAACATCCACAATGAGTGGCACGCTCAGTTTGGCAGCACTTTCCATGCATGATTTGATTAATTGGCTATATTGTGCGATTTTTTCTGAACGCACTTCAAATACCAATTCATCGTGCACTTGCATAATCATATAAATATCAGGATCCTGCGCAATTTCCTTATCAATCGCAATCATGGCTTGTTTAATAATATCAGCGGCACTGCCTTGCATTGGTGCGTTGATTGCCACACGTTCTGCGGCTTTGCGACGAATTGCATTGCTCGAATTAATTTCTGGCAAATATAAACGGCGACCAAAAAGCGTTTCCACATAACCCTGTGCTTTTGCTTTTTCCTGAATATCCGTCATAAAATGCTGCACATTCGGATAGCGCTGGAAATAGAGATTCATATATTTAGTAGCATCAGCACGAGAAATGCCTAATTGGCGTGAAAGCCCAAAGGCTGACATGCCATAAATTAAACCGAAGTTAATGGCTTTCGCGCTACGGCGTTGTTCACTACTAACATCCTCTAAAGGAATACCAAAGATTTCAGCGGCAGTGGCGCGGTGAATATCTTTTCCTTCATTAAATGCTTGTGTTAAGCCTGCATCGTTGGAAAGGTGCGCCATAATTCGCAATTCAATTTGAGAATAGTCAGCGGCGATAATGCTATAACCTTCTCTTGCCACAAAGGCTTGGCGAATACGGCGACCTTCTTCATTACGAATAGGAATATTCTGTAAATTCGGATCGCTGGATGATAAGCGTCCTGTTGTGGTTACAGCCTGATGATAAGAGGTATGAACTCGTCCTGTTTTGGCATTGCACATTTGTGGCAATTTATCTGTATAAGTGGATTTGAGCTTCGCTAAACCGCGATGTTCCATTAATAATTTTGGTACTTCATGCCCTTGCTGTGCCAGTTCTTCTAATACTTCTTCGTTGGTAGAAGGTGCGCCTTTTGGCGTTTTGGCAATGACTGGTAACGCCAATTTTTCAAATAGAATTTCTTGTAACTGTTTGGTTGAAGCCAAATTAAAGGTTTCACCAGCGAGTTGATGTACTTCTTGTTCAAGTGCGGTTAAACGTTGGGCAATTTCTTGCGATTGTTGTTCAAGCGCTTGGTTATTAATCAACACGCCGTTACGTTCAATGCGAGAAAGAACTTCCACTAATGGCAATTCAATGTTTTGATAAAGCTCAACTAATTCAGCACTTTGTTCAATATCTTGCCACAAGGTTTGATGGAGTTTCATGGTAATGTCCGCATCTTCTGCGGCATATTCGGCAGCCTGTGCTAAGTCGATCTTGTCGAAAGTCAGTTGATTTTTGCCTTTACCTGCTAAAGTCTCAAAAGAAATGGTTTGATAACCTAAATAGCGCGCAGCCAAATCATCCATATTATGACGACCTGTGCTATCCAACACATAGCTTTCCAACATGGTATCAAAGGCAACTCCCTGTAATTCAATACCATTATTGGCAAAAATGGTTAAATCATATTTAATGTTTTGCCCAATTTTCTGAATGTCAGGGTTTTCTAATAAAGGTTTGAGTAAGTTTAAGCAAAGGGTTTTATCTAATTGATTTGGGCAAAGTTGCCATTGCATTTCTGTTGTTTCAGGCACTTCGTCAAATAGATCTGTTTGCTCTTGCTCAATTGCAACTTGATGAATATGTGCCAGTGGAATGTAACAGGCTTGTCCATTTTCTAAAGCGAAAGAAATGCCCACCAATTCGGCTTGCATTGGATCTAACGCATTAGTTTCCGTATCCACTGCCACAAATTTTGCTTGTTCAATTTGTGTAATCCATTGTTTTAGTTGTTCTTCTGTGCGGATGATTTGATATAAACTGCGGTCAATTTTTATGTTTTTTTTCACCGTACTTTTGTTCGTCGCACTTGATTTTGATTCTGTTGCGGCAGGGGAAATTTTAACTGCTTGTTCCGCTCCTTTGGTAACGGAACTTTCGCCCGTTAGTACTTCATTGAGCCAACGTTTAAATTCATAACGGGCAAAATATTCAATCAATAAATCTTTATTTGCTTCACCGAGCTGTAATTGTTCTGCGCTGATTTCTAATTCAACATCGGTTTTGATGGTAGCTAGTGCATAGGATAAATCTGCATCTGCTTTGGCTTCCAATAATTTATCGCCCAGCTTTTTCGCACCTCGAATGGATAAGTCAGCAACTTTGTCAATGTTAGCGTAAATTTCAGCCATTGAACCAATGCCTTGTAATAGTCCAAGTGCTGTTTTTTCACCTACGCCAGCTACGCCAGGAATATTGTCTGCACTATCGCCCATTAATGCCAAATAGTCGATAATTAATTCTGGTGGAATGCCATATTTATCCATTACACCTTGACGATCCAACAGGCTATTATTCATGGTGTTGATAAGCATAATATTGTCATCAACTAATTGCGCCATGTCTTTATCGCCTGTTGAGATGAGGACTTTTTTACCCGCCCGAGACGCTTCAACCGCAAGGGTACCAATCACATCATCTGCTTCAACGCCTTCAATGGAAAGCAATGGAATACCTAAAGCACGAATAATATCGTGTAAAGGTTGAATTTGGCTGCGTAATTCATCGGGCATAGGGGGGCGATGAGATTTGTATTGCTCAAACATTTCGTCCCGAAAGGTTTTCCCTTTGGCATCAAAAACCACTGCAATATGGCTTGGTTGCACCTGTGCAATCAGGCTTTTTAGCATATTGAGTACGCCATACATGGCACCCGTTGGCTCGCCTTGGGTATTGGTTAATGGGGGAAATGCGTGGAATGCACGATATAAATAGGAAGAACCGTCCACTAATACCAGTGGGTTTTCAGCAATTTGCGTCATTGTATTTCTCTTGAACAACTAATCTTGGACGCTATTATAGCTGAATTTCCATAAAAAAGTGCGGTGTAAAAACGTGCAATTTTTCCACCGCACTTTTAGGTTTTCAGTAATTAGTCACAGATGACTTTGATGGCTAAGCCACCTTGTGATGTTTCGCGGTATTTGGCATTCATATCTTTGCCAGTTTCATACATGGTTTCGATCACTTTATCCAAGGTTACGCGAGGGTTTGTGGTGCGGCGCAACGCCATGCGGCTTGCATTGATGGCTTTTACTGAGGCAATCGCATTACGTTCAATACAAGGCACCTGAACTTGACCGCCAACGGGATCGCAAGTTAAACCTAGGTTATGCTCCATGGCAATTTCCGCCGCAATACAAACTTGTTCTGGACTTGCCCCTAAAATTTCGGCTAAACCAGCTGCTGCCATAGAACAGGCAACGCCTACTTCGCCTTGGCAACCGACTTCAGCACCAGAAATAGACGCATTCATTTTGTATAATGCCCCCACCATGCCACAGGCTAATAAATAGCGTTCAATAATTTCTTGATCCAATGGCGAGACGAATTTTTCATAGTAAGACAATACAGCAGGAATAATACCACAAGCACCGTTTGTTGGCGCGGTTACTACACGTCCACCTGCTGCATTTTCCTCATTCACCGCTAAAGCATACATATTGACCCAGTCAATAACACGCATTGGATCGGTGGTTAAGTTTGTGTTGGCTTGTAGCATACGATAGAGTGTAGCTGCACGTCTTGGTACCTTTAATGGCCCTGGTAATAACCCTTCAGTATGTAAACCACGATCAATACAAGCTTGCATGGTTTGCCACACCAATAATAAATGTTTTTGTGTTGCTTCTTTGCCATTTAAGGCGATTTCATTTTCCATCATCACAGTGGAAAGCGCTAAACCATTGTCTTTACAATGTCTTAGAATATCAGCCGCACTTTTGAATGGATAAGGTACTGGTGTGACAGTTTCTTGTTCTTGTCCAAAATGTGCTTCATCTACAATAAAACCACCACCAATAGAATAGTAGGTTTGTTGGTAAAGGGGGGCACTTTCATCATCAAGTGCGGTGATTTTCATGCCATTTTCATGTAAGGATAAGAAACTTTGATGAAAGACCATATTGGTATCAAAGTTAAAATCAACGATTTTCTCACCCTGTGCAATGGGTAAATGTGCAGTTTGTTTTAATTCCTGAATAAATTTAGGAATTAATTCAATATCTACATCATGAGGCAAATAGCCTGCTAATCCCATAATAATCGCAGTATCTGTGTTATGGCCACGTCCAGTCATAGAAAGTGAACCATATACATCAACATGAAGTCTGCTTGTTTTTTCTAATAGATGTTGGGTGATTAAATCATCTACAAATTGTTTGCCCGCTTTCATTGGACCTACAGTGTGTGAGCTAGAAGGTCCAATGCCCACTTTAAACATATCAAATACACTAATCATTTTATTCTTCTCAAATTTAGAAAATCCTTTATGGCCAATTTACTAGCAATAAAGGAAAAATGGCATTTTAAATGAAATTTAAAAATAATCCATAAACAACTGCAGAGATTGCGATTAAACCTATCGAGGTATTGAATGAACTAAAATAGGAATGGTCATTTAAAAATATTTTGAGAAAATTTGCATCATTTTTGACAGGCTAGCATAAGCTAGCCTGCTTTGATGTGGTTATAGAAGGATTAAAGACAACACATAAACGGTTAACATACCCACGATACCCATGATAAATGTGAGCGTTGTTTGTGTACGATAACCTTGTTGCGGTGTCATTTTGGTGAAGTTAGTGACTACCCAATAATAGCTGTCGTTTGCATGGGAAACGCACATTGCACCAGCAGAAATCGCCATAACACAAAGAGCTGCAGCAATCTCGTTAGTGAAGCCTAACACAGCCATTAAAGAGTCGCCCGCATTAAACATACCCATAATGGAGGCTGTGGTGATAATTGCAACAGTTGAGCTGCCTTGCGCTGTTTTTAAGATTGCTGAAATTAAGAATGGGAAGAAAATACCTGCCATACTAATAATATGCGCGTTTTGTTTAATATATTCTACAAAGCCTGCTTCAGTAATCACTTTACCTAATACACCACCAGCAGCAGTAATAAAGAGGATTGGACCTACTGTTTTTAGCGTCTCGTTGGTTAAATCGCCAAAATCTGCCATTTTGCCAGTGCTAATTAGTAAGAATACAGAGAAAATCACACCAATTGCTAAAGCAATAATTGGATTTCCTAAGAATAACATGATGTTACCAAAGCCACCCTCAATGCCCATGATTTTGGTAATAGAACCTAAGGCCATAAAGATAATTGGCATAAGAATTGGCGCTAAGCTTAGAAAACCACTTGGTAATTTTCCATATTGCTTGAGCAGTTCGTCATAGCTTTTATTGATAACAGCATCTGCTTCTGATTCATCAATATTAACTTTACCGCCAATATATTTCGCAAATAAATAAGAAGCTAGAAGTACAGGAATTGACACAACCACACCCATTAAAATAACAAGTAATAGTTGAGAACCTAAACCCAATGCGCCTGCGGCTGCAATTGGCCCTGGTGTTGGTGGAATAAATACGTGAGCAGCATAAAGACCCGCACTTAGTGCAACAGCCATGCCAACAGGATTGGCAGCGATTTTTTTACGTAATGCTTCACGAATTGGGTTTAAAACAACGAAACCACTATCACAGAATACGGGAATACCAACAACCCAACCCATAATTAACATAGCTAATTCAGGACGTTTTTGCCCCACTAATTTAACTATGATATCAGCAAGTTTTAAGGCTGCCCCTGTTTTTTCTAGAACTGTACCAATAATGGCACCAAAGATAATTACAATCCCAATACTTTTAAAGGTACCACTAAAACCATTCCCTACAATACCTGGGATTTTATTGAGATCAATACCTGCACTTAATGCCAGTGCTAAAGAAATCGTCATTAATGCAAGAAATGGATGGACTTTTAATTTTGAAATCATCCATATCATAATAATGATGGCGATAATAAAGCCAATGATAAGCGTCATTCCACTCATAGTTATCTCCTTAATTGAAATAAAATCAAAGATATCCTAGCAGAATTACTATAAAGAAAAGGAGAGTTAGATCACAATTCTAAAAAATGGATGTAGAAAGTTATTTGTTATGTCGTTTTCTTTTTGAAAAGAAAAAGCCTTGGGATTTCCCAAGGCTTATATTCATTGCGATCTTAGAATTATTCGCCAAGACGCTCTTTGATACGTGCAGATTTACCTGAACGCTCACGTAAGTAGTAAAGTTTCGCTTTACGTACCGCACCTTTACGTTTAACGCTGATGCTATCAATGATTGGAGAGTGAGTTTGGAAAACACGCTCAACACCAACACCGTTTGACATTTTACGTAACGTAAATGCACTGTGCAAGCCGCGGTTACGAATTGCGATAACCACGCCTTCGAATGCTTGCAGACGACGTTTAGAACCTTCTACTACCCATACTTTAACTTCTAATGTGTCACCAGGACGGAAGCTAGGTACGTTTTGTTTTAATTGTTCTTGTTCAAGTTGTTTAATAATGTTGCTCATTTTTTAAACCTTTTTTACTAGATTAAACTGATATTAACTGTTTTCTGCTTTAATTTGCTTTAACAGTTTCTTTTGTTCGTCAGTCAGAGCTAGTTTTTCCAGTAGCTCAGGGCGTCTTAACCAAGTTCGTTCTAGGGATTGTTTCAATCGCCACTTTCGAATTTCTTCATGGTTACCCGACATCAGCACAGGTGGCACTGCTAAGCCATCTAACATTTCAGGGCGAGTATAATGCGGACAATCTAATAAACCAACAGCAAATGAATCTTCATCCGCTGAGGCTTGTTTGCCTAATACCCCAGGAATAAATCTTGCAACAGCATCAATTAACGTCATTGCAGGAAGTTCCCCACCAGTTAGAACATAATCACCGATTGACCATTCTTCATCAATTTCTGTTTGAATCAACCGCTCATCAATGCCTTCGTAACGTCCACACACTAAAATGATTTTTTCATTTTGTGAGAGTTCTTTTACACCAGCTTGCTCTAACTTACGTCCTTGAGGAGAAAGATAAATTACCTTAACTCCCTCTCCTGCTTCTTGTTTTGCTAATTGAATTGCATCCCGTAAAGGTTGCACCATCATCAGCATTCCAGGACCACCGCCATAAGGGCGATCATCAACGGTTCTATGTTTATCAAAGGTAAAATCCCTTGGATTATAGCACCGCACTTGCAGAAGATTATGTTTAACAGCTCGGCCCGTCACCCCAAATTCTGTAATTGCTTTAAACATTTCTGGGAAAAGACTAATAATCCCAATCCACATAGTTAATCCTTTGTGTCAAAATGTTACTACTCAAAGCGCAACAGCATACCTGAGATTAGAAACCAGCGTCCCAATCCACTTCAATAGTCTTAGTGGTGAGATCTACTCTTTTAACTACTTGTTCATACAAAAACGGAATTAACCGTTCTTGTTTGCCAAAAGCATCTTTGGCGCTTGCGCGAACTACCAACACATCATTAGAACCTGTTTCCATCATTTCAGATACAGTGCCCATGTTGTAACCTTCTAAATTAACGACTTGGCAGCCAATTAAATCATGCCAATAAAAATCGCCTTCTTCTAGCTCAGGAAATACGGATAAATCCACGCCAATTTCTACATTGGCAAGGGTTTGTGCCGTTTCACGATCATTAATATTTTTTAATTTAACAATAAGTTCGTGATTATGATGTTTCCAGCTTTCTAATTCAGTTGGTTGCCATTGTCCTTTAATTTTTAAGAACCAAGGCTGATAGTCAAAGATACTTTCTGCGTATTCTGTTGATGAATAAATACGTAACCAACCACGAATACCATAAGTTGAACCTAATTTGCCAACTACTTCAATTCTTTGTTGTTCCATATTATCCACCTATCTAAATGCTCAAATCGCTAGCAATTATGCTGCTTTTTTCGCTTCTTTCACTAATACGCTAACACGATCAGAAAGGCTTGCACCTTTTTCTAACCATGCATTAACACGATCTAAATCTAAACGTAAACGTTCAGCTTTACCTGTTGCTAATGGGTTGAAAAAACCTACGCGCTCAATGAAACGACCGTCACGTGGTGAACGGCTGTCAGCAACAACGATTTGATAAAATGGGCGTTTTTTAGCTCCGCCACGAGATAAACGAATGGTTACCATAACCTTCCTCTAAGTGTTTAATAATAAAAGAAAACCTGCATCGAAGGAGCAGGAATGCTTACTTTTTTCTCTGTATATATAGACAAAAAGCCTGAAAATTATACATTTTTTTATTAGAAAAGCAAGGTTTATCTTATGATTGCCTTTTGTTAGAATGAATCACTTAAATTGATTAAGGTTACTTTTCATTATGCAAAATTTACTTGTTATCCGAAATGATAAATTAGGTGATTTCATCCTGATTTTTCCTGCATTAGCATTAATCAAACAATCCACACCTCATATTAAAATTACCGCATTGGTGCCAAAATATACCGCACCTTTAGCGGAAATTTGCCCTTACATTGATGACATCATTATTGATGCAACGGATAAGAAAAACTCAACCGAATTTAACCGCACTTTACAGCAAATTAAACAAGCAAAATTTGATGCGGTGATTAGCTTTGTTTCTGATTGGTATAATGCCAAATTAACTTGGCAATCTGGCATTTCGTATCGTTTGGCGCCCGCCACCAAATTATTTCAATTTTTATATAATCAGCGTTTAACGCAACGTCGTTCCCGCTCTGAAAAAGCCGAATTTGCATACAATATGGATTTGGCGCGTCAATTTTTACAAGATCATCATTTTGAAGTGAAAGATGTTCAACCACCTTATTTGCAGCTTGAACAAAGTGCGGTGCAAAAACAGAAAGTTTTATTATCTGAGCAATTGGGACTGGATAAAGATAAAAAATGGTTATTTGTACATAGCGGAACCGGTGGCTCTGCCAATAATTTGTCTTTATCACAATATGCTGAGCTCATTCAAGGCATTTTAGGAGGTTTTGATTGCCAAGTTGTGCTAACCGCTGGGCCAAATGAAAGCGAAAAAGCACAACAATTAGCAACATTGGTTAATCATAAAAATGTGGTGGTTTATGATCAAAATAACGGGTTAGTGGATTTTACGCATTCCCTTGCTTGTGCTGATTTATTTATTGCTGGCTCAACAGGGCCTTTACATGTTTGTGGCGCTTTAAATGTGGCGACCATTGGTTTTTATCCAAGCCGTCTATCTGCTATTCCTCGCCGCTGGCAGCCGATTAATGCACCAGATAAGCACATTGCCTTCTGCCCACCGTTTAAAAAAGAAGTGGAAAAGAATTTACATGTGATTTCCATTAAAGACTGCTTAGTGGATATTTTGCCGTTTATTGAGCGTCAATGGCATTAAAAAAGTGCGGTGAAAAAGACCGCACTTTTGTTCTATTCAATAAAGATTATTTATTTTTACCTTCTTCATACAACCACTCAGCAACCTGTTTCGCAAAGTAGGTCAGAATACCATCAGCACCTGCACGTTTGAAGCAGAGCAATCCTTCCATGATACATTCTTTCTCTTTTAACCAACCATTTTGAATGGCTGCCCAGTGCATAGCATATTCACCTGAAACTTGATAAGCAAAGGTTGGCACACCAAATTGGTGTTTTACGCGATAGACCATATCTAAATAAGGCATGCCAGGTTTAACCATCACCATATCCGCGCCTTCTTCAATATCTAACGCCACTTCTTGTAAGCCCTCGTTACTGTTAGCTGGATCAAGTTGATAAGTCTTTTTATCCCCACCTTTTAGATTAGCTGCTGATCCGACTGCATCGCGGAATGGACCATAATAATTTGAGGCATATTTTGCCGCATAAGCCATAATTAAGGTGTTGATAAAGCCCTGCTGCTCAAGTGCGGTGCGAATTTTGCCAATTCTACCATCCATCATATCACTTGGTGCCACAATATCGGCGCCAGCCTCTGCGTGTGAAAGTGCTTGTTTGACCAAAATATCGCTAGTGATTTCATTTAATACATAGCCTTCGTCATCGATAATGCCATCTTGTCCATGCACTGTGTAAGGATCAAGCGCTACATCAGTGAGTACGCCTAATTCGGGATAAGCAGTCTTCAATGCTTTAACCGCACGCTGTACTAAACCATTGGGATTATAGGCTTCTTCTGCCATTAGGGATTTTTTGTCTTGCTCAATCACAGGGAATAATGCAATAACAGGTACGCCATATTTCACTAATAACCCGGCTTCGATCAGCAATTGATCAAGAGTGAGACGCTCCACTTTTGGCATTGAAGGTACAAGCTCGCGATGATTTTCGCCTTCCATAATAAAGACGGGATAGATTAAATCATCTACGGTTAATTTATTCTCTGACATTAAACGGCGGCTAAAATCATGTTTACGCATACGGCGTAAACGACGAGCAGGATAGCCTGTGAAAATTTGTTGAGTCATGTTGTTTCCTTTTATCAAAAATGCACAAAGGGGCATTGCCCCTTTTCTTTTTATTCACTTTGTTCTTCTTCATCCTCTTTCGGACGATAAAATCTAGCGCAGAGAATGCCTACTTCAAATAATAAGCACATTGGAATGGCTAATAATGTTTGCGAAAAAATATCAGGAGGGGTGAGCAACATCCCAATCACAAAGGCGGCAACGATAATATAAGGTCGTTTTGCTTTGAGATCTTCAGGTGTGGTAATGCCTGTCCAACAGAGTAAAATAATCGCCACAGGCACTTCGAAACAAATACCAAATGCAAGGAAGAGGGTTAACACAAAATCGAGGTAGCTGCTAATATCCGTCGCCATCGCAACACCTTCTGGCGTGGTATTAGTTAAGAAACTAAATACCAATGGGAATACCACATAATAGGCAAAAGCTACACCTGTGTAGAACAAAATCGTGCTAGACACTAACAATGGGTACACTAAGCGTTTTTCGTGGTTATACAATGCTGGTGCTACAAATGCCCAAAGTTGATAGAGCAAATAAGGCACAGAAATAAAAATCGCGGCAATTCCTGTTAATTTAATCGGTGTGAAAAATGGTGCTGCGACATTGGTCGCAATCATGGTAGAGCCCGCCGGCATAGCATTGAGTAACGGGGTGGAAATGATATGGTAAATATCATTAGCAAAATAAACTAATGCACAGAACACCACTAAAATGCAAATAACGCCACGTAATAAACGGTTGCGTAATTCAACTAAATGAGAAATTAAGGGTTGAGTTTCTTCTACTTTACTCATGAGATTTATGCATTATATTTGCTATTGGTTGAGGGTTGCTGATCATCAAGTGGATGATATTGCTCCATATATTTCGCTAATTGCGCATCAAGATCCACTTCATCTTCAATATTGTTCTGCGCTTCCTCTGGCGTTGAGTCATGAAGTGCGGTTAAATTTTCTGAATTTTTTACCGCACTTTCGGTTGGCTTTTCAGTTTGTTGCGCAACATCAATGGCTTTTTTTTGGGTTTGTTGGAAGTTTGCTTCCCTTACATCTTTAATTTGTTCTTGTAAGGATTTATTGGCGTCCGCAGCTTGTTTATCTAAATCGGCTTTCATTTTTTGCGCCGATTCTTTCAGTTCTTCCACTGTTTTAGCCAAATCAGGCGACAAGGTCTTCAAATTAAGATGTTCTGCTTTTTTAATGCTTTCTTGTAGTTCTTGTAATTTTAGTTCTTGACTCAGTTCATTTTGAACATTAGCCGCTAATCCTCGAATAGTGCGCACCCATTTCATTACGGTTCTAATGGCAACAGGCATACGTTGAGGACCTAGCACTACTAGACCCACAATAAAGATTAAAATTAATTCAGAAAAACCAATATCAAACACAGATTAAGCCTGTTCTTTTTCTTTTGCCTTTTCCGCTGAAGTACCTTCAGGGGTTTCTAATGATTTAAATTCAGCGTCTTTTGGCTCATCTTCTGCCATTGCTTTTTTGAAACCTTTGACTGATGCACCTAAATCAGAACCTAGGGTACGTAATTTTTTCGTTCCAAATAATACAACAACGATTAAAAGAATAATCAGAATTTGCCAAATACTTACTCCGCCCATAGTTTTTCCTTATTTTGAGTTAATGATAAAAACAGTGAGAATATACCGTTTTTAGCCTTTTTGAACAATAGCCAAAAGGAATTATTTTGTCTAACTATGCTATAATCTGGGCAATTTATGTTAGGAAATAAAGTAAAAATGGCTAAATCAAATTACATCACGCGTTCAGGTTGGAATGCCTTGGATCAAGAATTGAAGTATCTTTGGAAAGAAGAACGACCAAAAGTCACGCAGGCTGTATCGGATGCGGCAGCCTTAGGTGATCGCAGTGAAAATGCGGAATATATTTATGGTAAGCGCCGTTTGCGTGAAATTGATCGCCGAGTTCGTTTTCTAATGAAACGCTTGGAAGTGCTACAAATTGTGGATTATAGCCCTAAGCAAGAAGGCAAAGTGTTTTTTGGCGCCTGGGTTGAATTGGAAACAGAACAGGGCGAATTAAAGCAATATCGCATTGTCGGTTGTGATGAGTTTGATCCTGCGAAAAACTGGATTTCTATTGATTCACCAGTGGCGCGCGCTTTAATTGGTAAGCAAGTGGATGACGATATCTCTGTTGAAACGCCTTCAGGGAAAATGACTTTTTATGTCAATCGTATTTGGTATGAAACCACATAAAAATCGACCGCACTTTTCAGCCCCCACTTTCAGATAAAGTGGCTTGATTCGCCACTTTCTTTTTATAAGCAAACATATTATGCTATCCCGCAATTTTTTATTTAAGAAGTATCCTTATGTTAAATCAACAAATTAGTCAAATTATTGCCTCTGAATTAACCGTTCGTCCGCAACAAATTTTAGCCGCGATCCAATTGTTAGATGAAGGCAATACCATTCCTTTTATTGCACGTTATCGTAAAGAAGTTACTGGCGGTTTAGATGATACGCAGCTGCGTCATTTTGAGACCCGTTTAATTTACTTGCGCGAGTTGGACGAACGTCGTCAAACGATTTTGAAGTCAATTGAAGAGCAAGGCAAATTAACGGATGACCTCCGCGATAAAATTGCACAGGTGCAAAGCAAAACAGAATTAGAGGATTTGTATTTGCCTTACAAACCGAAGCGTCGCACCAAAGGACAAATCGCGATTGAAGCAGGGCTTGAGCCTTTAGCAGATTTGTTATGGAACGAACCACAGCATGAACCAGAGCAGACAGCGACATCTTTTATCGATGCTGAAAAAGGCATTGCTGATACCAAAGCTGCATTGGATGGGGCGAAATATATTTTAATGGAGCGTTTTGCTGAAGATGCTCAATTATTAGCAAAAGTTCGCCAATATTTACTGCAAAGTGCGGTGCTAGTTTCAAAAGTTTTAGAAGGCAAAGAAGCGGAAGGTGCAAAATTCCAAGATTATTTCGATCATCAAGAACGCTTAAATAATGTGCCTTCTCATCGTGCTTTAGCCATGTTCCGCGGGCGTAATGAAGGCATTTTACAACTGAGTTTAAATGCAGATCCTGATGCGGAAGAAAGTAGCCGTTCAAGCTATTGCGAAGAGATTATTCGTGATCATTTACAGGTTCGTTTTACGGGGCAGCCAGCGGATAGATGGCGTGAACAAGTGGTTGCTTGGACGTGGAAAATCAAAGTCGCCCTACATTTAGAAACAGAGTTAATGGCAAACTTGCGTGAGAAAGCGGAAGATGAAGCTATTAATGTTTTTGCCCGAAATTTAACCGCGCTTTTAATGGCAGCACCTGCGGGAGCGAAAACGACAATGGGATTAGATCCCGGCTTGCGTACTGGGGTGAAAGTTGCTGTTGTGGATAATACAGGCAAATTGCTCGATACTAATACGGTCTATCCACATTCTTCAGGTCAAATGAACGCTGCAATGGCGAGTATTTATGCTTTAATTAATAAACATGGGGTTGAACTCATTGCTATTGGTAATGGCACCGCTTCTCGTGAAACTGAGCGTTTTGCTAAAGATGTGATTAAAGCAATTGATGGTCAAAAACCGCAAACTGTGGTGGTGAGTGAGGCTGGTGCTTCAGTTTATTCTGCTTCAGAGTTAGCGGCAACAGAATTTCCAAATGTGGATGTGTCCTTGCGTGGCGCAATTTCCATAGCTCGTCGTTTACAAGATCCTTTGGCGGAATTAGTGAAAATTGATCCGAAAGCGATTGGCGTGGGGCAATATCAGCATGATGTCAATCAATCACAGCTAGCGCGTAAATTGGATGCGGTAGTGGAAGACTGTGTTAATGCGGTTGGCGTCGATTTGAATACCGCTTCTGCACCTTTATTAGCTCGTGTTGCGGGCATGACGAAAACCCTTGCACAAAATATTGTGGCTTATCGTGATGAAAATGGGCGTTTTGAAAGTCGCAACGATTTGAAGAAAGTACCAAGACTTGGTGCAAAAGCCTTTGAACAATGTGCGGGATTCATGCGAATTCTAGCTGGAAAAAATCCATTGGATGCTTCAGGTGTTCACCCAGAAGCCTATGCTGTGGTGGAAAAAATCTTACAAGCAACGGAGCAATCTATTCAAACCCTAATGGGCAATGCCAGCTTAGTGCGCCAGTTAGATGCCAAAAAATTCGTTGACGAACAATTTGGTTTGCCAACGGTAATGGATATTTTCAACGAATTAGAAAAGCCGGGACGCGATCCGCGTGGTGAATTTAAAACGGCAACCTTTATGGATGGCGTAGAAGAAATTACGGATTTGAAAGCGGGCATGATATTGGAAGGAACGATCACCAATGTCACTAATTTCGGCGCCTTTGTGGATATCGGTGTTCATCAAGATGGTCTTGTGCATATTTCTTCTTTGGCGGATAAATTTGTGGAAGATCCACATCAAGTGGTCAAAACAGGCGATGTAGTGAAAGTGAAAGTATTAGAAGTGGACGTTGCTCGTCGTCGTATTGCTTTAACCATGCGTATGGATGAAACTGCAGTGAAAAATCACGATAAAAACTCGGCCAAAATGGACCGCACTTTAGCGCCAAAATCCAGTAACAAAGGGAATTCACTGCGCAATTCATTCAGCAATAACGCTTTTGCCAATGCGTTGAAAGATTGGAAGAAGTCGTAATTTCTGTATCTGAAAAATCAGTACAAACAATATAAAAAATCACCGCGCTTTGATGAAGTGCGGTGATTTTTTTTGAATGTTTTGGTGTTATTCTTGTTTGCCCCAAATTTGAGGATCAACGCCACGTTTTAATAATTCAGGATGATCTTCCACACTGAATACTGGCTCTTGTCCCGCTTTAAGTTGTTTGCGGTAATCTTTGAGAATTAACCATACCACTGGGGAAAGCAAGATAATAGCCACAAGGTTAATCATTGCCATTGATGCCATTACCGTATCTGCGAATGCCCACACGATACCACCGTCACGTACTGCACCGAAGTAAACGAAGAACAACACGATGAGACGGAAGATTAAGACCATAGTTGGTTTGTTGCGGATATAGCGAATATTACTTTCTGCGTAGGCGTAGTTACCGATAATTGAGGTGTAGCAGAATAATAAAATAATGAACGCGAGGAAATGTAAACCAAACTCGCCAACATGGAATGTTAACGCTTTTTGGGTTAATGATACCGCTTTTAAGCTTTCGCAACCGTAATCGTCAGACATTAAAATGATGACTGCGGTACAGGTACAAACAATGATGGTATCCACAAATACACCAAGCATTTGGATTAAACCTTGAATCGCAGGGTGTTTTGCATTTGATGTTGCCGCTGAATTTGGCGCAGAACCCATACCTGCTTCGTTAGAGAATAAACCGCGTTTAATCCCCATTAACATAGCTTTTGAGAATAAAGCACCGAACATACCACCAGCCATTGCAGAGAAATCAAAGGCGCTAGTAACAATATTTGCAAGTACAGCAGGCACTTTGCTGATATTCATACCAAGAATAATAACGGCGATAATTAAATAGAAAAGCGCCATGGTCGGTACCACTTTAGATGACACTTGCCCGATACGTTTTACCCCCCCGAAAATTACTAAGCCAGTTAAAATCACTAAGCAAATACCCACGTAGTTTGGATTCCAACCCCAAGCATTACGGGTTGCTTCTACAATAGAGTTGGCTTGTACTGCATTAAAGGCGAAACCGAAGGTGAAAATGAGGGTGATAGCAAAAGCGACCGCTAACCAAGGGGCTTTTAAACCTTTTGAAATATAGTAAGCAGGGCCTCCGCGGAACATACCATCCGCATCTTGAATTTTATAGACTTGTGCTAAAGAAGATTCAGCAAAGGCACTACTCATACCGATTAATGCAGTAACCCACATCCAGAACACTGCTCCCGGACCACCTAAAGCAATTGCAGTGGCAACACCACCAATGTTACCAACACCTACGCGGCTTGCTAAGCCAGTGGCAAATGCTTGGAATGGCGTTAATGAACTACCTGTTGACGCACGTCCAAACCACATTTCGCGAATACTTTGTGGCAATAAGCGTAATTGAACAAGACCTGTGGAAATAGTAAAAAATAGGCCGGTAAATAATAAGGTAATGACCGTAATATCCCACAATGGACCATCAATATTATCAACAATCCATCTTAAGATTTCTTCGAATTTTAGAACAATATCATGCATAATTGGACGCTCTCTTGAAGTTAATATCGCAAGGATTCTAATATAATTCTGATCAAATGTGATCGAATTACTGGAAAAACAGGATAAAAATTTATAAAAGTGCGGTGAAAATTTGAATGATTTTTAAGAAAAAGGTGAAAAAAAAGGAATTAATCTAATTCCTTTTTTCTTATGCTTTATTGCGGTACTTATTCAGCGATGATGATATTTATGCCTTTCTCTGTCAACATTTGATGAATTTTAGGCTCAATGCCATTATCTGTAATGATGGTATCAATTTTTTCTAATGGGCAGACGATATTGGGACTGCGGCGATTGAATTTTGTTGAATCTGTCAGCACAATGATTTTTTTTGCAGCATCGCACATGGCTTTGCTCACTCCATGCACTTCATTAAAGGTCGTTAGACCTAAATTCATATCAAAACCATCTGTTCCAATAAAGAGTTTATCAAATGAAAAATACTCAAAGGTTTTTTCAGCCAAAATACCATGGAAAGAACCTGATTTGGGACGATAGGTGCCACCACAAGTCAGTAATTCATGCTCAGTATTAAGATTAGAAATTGCGTTGAGAATATGCAAGCTATTGGTCATAATAGTCAGATTCTCAAATTGATTAAAATAAGGGATCATTTGTAGCACTGTGCTTCCTGAATCCATAATCAATGAATCGCCATTCTTAAGTAAGCTAACTGCTGCTTTTGCAATTAATTTTTTGGCTTCTAAATTGATGTAGGCTTTATTGATAATCGGCAAATCATCATCTTCGTTATCATTTGTAACCAGAATAACGCCACCATAAGTGCGTACGACTTTCTTTTCATCTTCAAGTGCGGTTAAATCTTTGCGAATTGTGGTGCCGCTGGTGGAAAAATGACTAGCAAGTTCTTCAACTGATGTTTTACCTTGCGTGCGAAGGTAATTGAGGATTTCCAGTTGTCGCTCTTTTGGTTTCATTGCGTATCCTTTATTCTTTTATTTGTATCGCTTCTGATAAAGCATCTTGCGCATTGGGATTATTAGGGAAAAGCAAATCAGGTTTGATTTCATGGTGCTTTAAGCCAATTAATTCAGGAACTGGCTGTGGAGATGAAAATACAGTAAATCCTTTCATCATTAAGGCATCTACAACGGTTAAATCATCATCGAAAGCGATAGCAATGACGACTTTAGCTTTAAAACGCCCCTTGGTTCGACCGACACCAATTCTTCCTTTTTTTGATAAAGCACTAAAAGCGCGATTAAAACGGCTAACCTGTATGCCACCTAAAATAATTTGAAGTACCCAAGCGACAATGGCGATTAGGATTAATGAATTTGTTGCGGACATTAAGATGATTTTCTCTGAAAAATAGATTTACAAGGTTATTCTATAATAATTTGAGAGGAGATAAAAGGGCACATTAACGTGCCCTCTTAATATTAGAACATCACTTGACCACCAGTGATATTGATTGATTGTCCTGTGCAATAAGAAGCTTGTTCACTTGCGTAGAACATAAGAACATTTAATACATCTTGATAATCGCAACCACGTTTTAGAGGTACTTTATCGATGTATACTTGTTCAACTTCGCTTTCAGGAATACCTAATTTTTGCGCATATTGTGGAATAAGTGATTGGAACATTGGCGATTTTAATAAGTTACCTAACATTAGAGAGTTTACGGTAATGCCGTTGTCCGCTAAGTCTAACGCTAGAGATTGTGTTAAACCTACACCACCAAATTTCGCTGCACTATAACCAGAGTTGTGTTTACTACCCACTTTACCTGATTTAGAGTTGATTTGAATGATGCGACCTTTGATGCCATCACGAACCATTAATTTCGCGAATTCACGTGCACATAAGAAGTAACCAGTTAAGTTTACTGCAACAGAGAATTCAAAATCTTTTAATGCAAAGCTAGTGATTGGCGCTGCTTTTGCTACACCTGCGCTGTAAACTAATAAATCTGAACGACCGAAAGTTGCATCAACGTTTGCTGCTAATTGAATAACACTTTCTTCGCTTGTTGCGTCAACTTTGAAACCATGGGCTACTTCTTTACCTACTTTTTGGTTGATTTCAGCTGCTGTTTTTTGTGCATTTGCTTCATTTAAGTCAGCAACAGCAACACGATAACCATTTTCAGCTAAACCCGCACATAAAAATGCACCAAGAGTTTGACCACCACCAACAACGATAGCTACTTTAGAAGATTCCATATGATTTTCCTTCTGATTGAGTTTAAATTATGAACGTTTGATTTTTAACACACTGCCCACTTTAAGTGATGTAGGTGTTGTGCCTTTTACATGAATTGTGCCTGGATATTCCGCAGCAGCTGCGCTATCAAAACGGAATGTTACATGGCCTAATTCTTTTAAGTTAGTGCTAGCAACATCACCTAGTGCAGTGATTGGGTAATCTACACCATCAAATTCAGCGATATCGCCAACTTGTAAAGTTGCGGTAAGCTCTTTTGGATTGTGCATGAAGCAGTATTCTTCCACATCAGCAGGTGCGCCTTGTTTGAACGTGATTAACATATTTTCATTTAATGATTCAACTGCAAGGTCACCAATTTTTGTAAATTCAGTTTCGTAAATAGTCGTCATTCTTTCTGTTCCTTTTTGAGAAGTGGGCTTAAGCGCCCACTATTTTATTGATAAATGAATGCTGAAACAGCCCAAGCAACTAATACTGTTGGTGCGCCAGTTAAGAAACGGCTCACTAATACGGAAGGAACACCAACGCGTACAGTATCTTGTTTTGCTTCTGCCATTGATAGACCTACTGGGATAAAGTCACAAGCTGCTTGTGCATTGATTGCAAATAATGCTGGTAATGCTAATGCAGGAGGAATATTACCAAGACCAATTTGCGCACCGATAAGTGTACCGATTACTTGTGCAATTACTGCGCCAGGGCCTAAGAATGGAGATAATAGTGGGAATGAACAGATTAGTGCTAAAGTGACTAAGCCAATAGGATTACTCGCTAATGGTGTTAAACCTTTTGCAACGATATCGCCCAGACCTGATGCAATAATAATACCAATTAAGGCAGAAACGAAAGCCATAAATGGTAGAATTGTTTTAAATACGGTATCAATAGTATCACGACCTGCTTGGAAGAATACTGCCATGATAGAACCCATACCCATACCAATTCGAGCTAATAGGCCGTCACTTTGTTCTGTGATTTTCTTGGTTGTATCATATTCTTTTGCTTGTGGTTTTTCAGCTTCTGCTTTTGGTGCTGCGGCAGCTGCAGGTGCATCTGAATCAACCAAACTAATATTATTTTCTTTAACTGCTGATACGTAAATATCTTCTACGATGAATTCTGCTAATGGACCTGATTTACCTGTTGCATGAACGTTGATTGTTGGAATACGGCGTTTTGGATATAAACCACAACGTAATACACCACCACAGTCAATGATTGCGATACCGATTTCTTCGCTTGCAGGCTCACCATTTTTAAATCCATCAACAGCTTCCCAACCTGTAAGTTCAACAATTTTGTCAACGATAGCAGGTCTTGTTCCACCTGTCATATAGAGGACTTTTTTACCTTCAACAACAGGTAATGTTAAAGGACCACCCCAACCGCCATTACCTTTTTCAATATAAAGTGCTTTACTCATTATGTTCACCTATCAATTTTTTACTGTGCGTTATTTACCTAAATGTACTTCACGATCTAATGTGATGCCCATACGTTTTTCGAAAAATGCAGTGGTGAAGTCAGTTACCCAGCCGCGGAAGAAGTTTGTGATCATCCCAACTAATAAGTAGCTGATCGCTAAAGGGCCTAATGGTAAGCCTAATTTAGTTAAACCTGCTGCGATACCTAAATAAACGAATAATTCACCTGGGTTAATGTGTGGGAATAAACCGTTCATTGAGTGACAGCTATAAGACGCTGCAGCGTAGTAGCTTGGTTTATAACGTTCAGGTAAGAAACGACCTAAGCTTAATGTCATTGGGTTACAGAAAATAAAAGTACCAATAACAGGAAGGATTAAATAACGAGAAACTGGGTTGCCCGCACTACGTTGTGCTAAACGTTCGATACGTTCTTGACCAACAAATTTAATTAATGCGTTCATTACAACTAATAATGAAATAAGGAGAGGGAGAATTCCTGTTACCATACTAACAAAAACCTTACCACCTTCTTGGAACAGTCCAATGAACCATTCTGCACCATGAGTGATGTATTCCATAAAATGACCTCTTAGAAGTTTTAAAATGAAAGTTTTTAAGTTTTAGAGTGAAAGTTTTCTAGCGAGCTGAATATAAGGCTTGGATGTTCAGCTTCTGTATAATACCGGAATATTTTGTTTAAAACTGTGACCTAGATCACAAAAAAGCAAAAACTTTTAAAATAAAAGAAAAAAGTTTTATTTTAAAATTTAATTTGAAAGATTTAAGTTTATATAAATTTCCCTCATTTATATTAGAAGAATAATCAACTTAAGCTATACCGTCCAAATGCGTTATGCCAATCCTGTTCAAACTTATCAATAGCACTGAATACTGCTGGATCTTGGATAAAAAGCGCCAGAATGTCAGGACTAACCGTAATGGATTGGCAACCAGCTAGCATACAATCTAACACTTGGCGTGCAGTTCTAAAACTTGCGGCACAAACCATGCTGTTACAATGATGTTGAGACAATAAATGTTGTAAATCTTTGACCACCTCAACTCCGCTGCCACCTTGAGCATCAATGCGATTAACATAAGGAGCAATATATTGTGCGCCACACAAGGCTGCGAGAAAGCCTTGTCCAGCACCATATACCGCAGTACCTAATGTAGGAATTTGTTTTTCTGTTAAGGCTTTTATTGCAACCAATCCTTCTGCTGTAACAGGAATTTTGATAATCAAATTATCAATACGCTCAGAAAGTTGCAATGCATCATCTACCATCTCATCAGCATTGCGCCCCATTGTTTGCGCAAACAACAACTTATCTTTACCAATGATTTTCTGAATACTTGAAAGTGCGGTGAAAATATCTCGTTTTTCTTTCGCGATAATGCTTGGATTGGTTGTTACGCCAGCGATAGGCATAATCTTCGCCAAACGTTCAATTTCGTTGATGTTAGCGGTATCTAAAAAAATTTGCATAACCTTTTCCTTTTATCTGTATTTCATCTGAAAAAGAACTGCTTCTGCTTGGCAGCAAAATTGTAAATTTACCTCTAATAAAATACCTTGCTCAACCGCTGTAGTTTTGCTTTCTATGCTGCAAGGTTCGCTTTCCAGTTGACGTGCTAGTTGAACGATCTTATCTAGCGCCATATCGATTTCTTTTTCATCAGAAAAAATTTGTGAAATTTGCACCGCACTTTCTACGCCATCAAAAAATTGTTGCTCTTTTTTAGTGCAACATTTACTGGTTTGCTCAATTCGTTGAGATAAGTTCATTTTACTCTGTCCTCTATAAAATTTAACCAAATTGAGTGTAGCACCCTTTTGGGTTGGATTCAAAAGTTCCCGTTTCACTGGTCTGAACAGTCAAGTGGAGCGCTAAAAAGCATTGAATGAAGTGGGATCGTTCTTTAGAATTCCGCAAGTTTACTCTAATGATGACAAATACATAGGGAATTTTTATGCAAAAACTTTTTACTAAAACTCTTCTTTCTTCTGCTTTATTAGTGGCTGCTGGTGCAGCAAATGCTGCTGCGTTCCAATTAGCAGAGGTTTCAACTTCTGGTTTAGGTCGTGCTTATGCAGGTGAAGCAGCGATCGCTGATAATGCAGGTGTAGTTGCAACTAACCCAGCGTTAATGAGTTTATTTACTCGTCCAGAAATTGCAGCAGGTGCAATCTATGTAGATCCAAATATTGATATTGAAGCAACAACATTAAGTGGTACACCATTTGCAACAAACGCAAATGCAAAAGATATTGCAAAAGGTGCGGTTGTGCCTAACTTATATGCTGTTTACCCAATTAATGACAAATTTGCTGTGGGTGCAGGTTTAAATGTGAACTATGGTTTAGCAACTAAATACCCAACAGATTATGCGGCAGGTTTTATTGCGGGTAAAACAGAATTAACAGCATTAAACTTTAATTTAAGTGGTTCTTATAAAATTACAGATAAGCTTGCGTTTGGTGTAGGTTTAAATGTTGTTCATGCAGATGCTGTAATTGAACGTCATGTTGGTGTTGCAGGTAAAGCAGCAGCGGCTAAAGCTGATCTAGCAGCTAAACAATTTGCAGCTGCGGGCGATTTAGCGAAAGCGCAATATTATGGTGCTTTAGCTCAAAAAGCAGCAATGGTTTCTCCAGACGCATTATTACGTAAAATCGAAGGTGATAAATGGGGATTTGGCTGGAATGCTGGCTTAGTGTATCAATTAACAGAACGTAGCCGTTTTGGTTTAGCTTATCATTCCCAAGTTGATATTAATTTTAAAGGCCAATACAGTGATGCTGGTGCAGCTATTTTAGGTCCTTTATCTCAAGGTAATGAACCGGGTGGTTTAACTCTGCCATTACCTGCTTATTGGGAATTCTCTGGTTTCCACCAAGTAACAGATCAATTTGCTTTCCACTATAGCTGGAAATACACGCAATGGTCTAAATTAGATCAATTAAAAGCGGTTGGTTCTCAAACAGGTAAAGTATTGTTTGATAAAACAGAAAAATTCCGCGATAGTTCACGTTTAGCTATTGGTGCGACCTATAATGTAAATGATGCATTAACTTTACGTGCTGGTATTGCTTATGATGAAACTGCAGCAAGCACACATCATTCTATCTCAATTCCAGATACAGATCGTGTATGGTACAGCGTAGGTGCAACGTATCGCTTCACCCCGAACCTATCAATTGATGCAGGTTTTGCTCACTTACGTGGTGCGAAAAACCAATTTAAAGAAACTGAAGCAGGTATCGTAACTGATGTGAAAACCAAAGCGAGAGCAAATCTCTATGGTTTAAACTTAAACTACCGTTTCTAATCAATTTAAAATATAATCGGGCGTATTTTTATACGCCCTTTTTCATTTTATGATTTATTATAGTTACTATATGTCGCCTGTAGGGCGGTTGTTGATGCTGGCTGAAAATGACCATCTCACCAATCTTGATTTTGAATTGGAGCAGTATGAGCCAAATGCAAAATGGCAAGAAAATAATGATCTTCCTTTATTTTTACAAGTAAAATCAGCGTTGAAACGCTATTTTAACGGTGAAAAAGAGACGTTTTCTGCTATTCCATTGGCACCAAAAGGAACCGCATTTCAGCTTGCTATTTGGCAGCAACTACGCCAAATTCCTTATGGCGAAATATGCCACTATGGCGAAGTAGCGCAACGAATTCATCGACCTAATGCGGTGAGAGCGGTGGGAGGAGCGGTAGGGAGAAATCCTATCAGCATTATTATTCCTTGCCATCGCGTGTTAGGTAAACAACGCCAACTCACAGGTTTTGGAGGAGGTTTGCCTGCTAAACGTTATTTACTGAATTTAGAGCAAATTCACTATGTGGATAAAGGCGTGGAATTCGTTAAGCAAAAGTTACTAAAACAATACAAAAATTGACCGCACTTTATGTCAAAAACACCTCAATCTGAATTTGAATTATTACAACGAGCACAGGCTATTGCTGGTTTAAGTTTCGGCGAGCTTGCTGATGAGCTTAATATTAGCGTGCCACCTGATTTAAAACGGGATAAAGGCTGGGTTGGTCAGTTGATTGAAATGTCTTTAGGAGCAAAGGCAGGTAGTAAACCCGAGCAAGATTTTGCACATTTAGGTATTGAATTAAAAACCATTCCTATCAATTCAGAAGGTTATCCATTAGAAACCACTTTTGTTTGTTTAGCGCCTTTAATTCAGAATTCAGGTATTGATTGGCATAATTCCCATGTTAAACATAAATTAGCCAAAGTGTTGTGGATCCCAGTGCAAGGGGAACGCCATTTACCTTTGGCTGAGCGTAGAATTGGTTATCCTGTTTTGTGGCAACCCAATGCACAGCAAGAGCAGCAATTACGACAAGATTGGGAAGAATTAATGGATTATATTGTGTTAGGCAAGGTTGAACAGATTAATGCAACTATTGGCGAAGTATTGCAGCTACGTCCAAAAGGGGCAAATAGTCGTGCATTAACCAAAGGAATTGGTAAAAATGGCGAAGTGATAGAGACCTTACCATTAGGTTTTTATCTGCGTAAACCTTTTACTGCACAAATTCTGCAAAATTTTTTCCATTGTTGATAAATAAATGTTGGTTTTTTCAGCCAAAGTTATAAAATCGACAACTTATTATTTCTTTTAAGGATTATCTATGTTTGAGTGGATTTCAAACCCAGAAGCTTGGGTTGCTTTATTAACCCTAACTGCTTTAGAAATTGTATTGGGTATTGATAACATTATTTTTATTAGTATTTTAGTGGGACACCTACCTGAAAAACTCAGACCATCTGCACGTTTTATCGGTTTGTCGTTAGCAATGATAATGCGAATTTTATTATTATTATCATTGGCCTGGGTAATGCGATTAACAGAGCCTTTATTTACCTTGTTTGCGCAAGAAATTTCTGGTCGTGATTTGATTTTGTTATTGGGTGGATTGTTCCTAATTGTGAAAAGTTGCCATGAAATTCATAACGAAATGACGCCACATGGGGATAAACACGAGGACGGTAAACAACCTAAACACCCTAGCTTTTTCTTCACTTTAGTGCAAATTGCCATCTTAGATATTGTGTTCTCTTTGGATTCTGTGATTACCGCGGTAGGTATGGCAGATAATATCGAAGTAATGATTATTGCGATTGTGATAGCTGTTGGTGTAATGATGCTTGCAGCGAAATCAATTGGCGATTTTGTAGATTCTCACCCAACATTGAAGATTTTGGCATTAGCATTCTTAGTAATGATTGGTATTTTACTTGTTGCCGAGAGTTTAGACGTACATATCCCGAAAGGTTATGTGTATTTTGCAATGGCATTCTCCGTTGTCGTGGAAATTCTAAATATTCGGATGCGAAAATTAATGGATCATAAATAACAGAGAACAAAGAAAAGGACGTCATTGACGTCCTTTTTTACAATAAGATGATTAATCTCGGAAGTTATTAAATTGGAAAGGTTGACCTAAATCAGCCCCTTTTACTAACTGAATTGCAGCTTGTAAATCATCGCGAGATTTACCTGTTACACGTACTTGTTCACCTTGAATTTGAGTTTGTACTTTTAACTTACTGTCTTTGATTAATTTTGTGATTTTTTTCGCTACTTCCGTTTCAATTCCTTGTTTTAACTTAATTTCTTTGGAATAAAGTTTACCATGATGTTCACTTTCTGTTGGAATATCTAAGGATGTGCTTTCAATACCACGTTTCACACAAGAACCAATTAAGATCTCAATTAATTGCTCTAATTGGAAATCAGATTCTGTTGTGAGTTTAATTGTTTCGTTTTTCTCATTTAATTCCATTACTGCTTCAACTCCGCGGAAATCATAACGTGTACTTAATACGCGATTAGCATTTTCTACGGCATTGCGCACTTCATGCATAGTTAATTCTGAAACAATATCAAATGAAGGCATAATTTTCTCCTAATTAAAGCTGTTGAATTCGATCATTTGCGCTTAATAAACAAATTAAGCCAGTGAGGTCAGCAAAGTTTACCACAACTTGTG
Source organism: Reella acinonychis (assembly GCF_052384575.1). Lineage (GTDB taxonomy): Bacteria > Pseudomonadota > Gammaproteobacteria > Enterobacterales > Pasteurellaceae > JBQSUQ01. Next base: position 78,468 of record NZ_JBQSUQ010000007.1, read on the forward strand.
CTTGTTGTTGTACTTTCGGTTTCGCGTGGAAAGCTGCGCCTAAATCTGCCACAGCCATCATGGCAAGGTCATTAGCGCCATCGCCAATAGCGACGGTATTTTTTGCTTCAACCTTAAATTCGTTAGCAAGGCGCAATAATGTGTCCGCTTTATATTGAGCATGTACAATATCACCTTTTACATTACCTGTTAATGTGCCGTCAATAATTTCAAATTGATTCGATACCGCTGCGTCGAGCTGTAATTCCGTTTTTAAGTGATCAGCAAAATAGGTAAAGCCGCCGGAAGCAATTGCTGTTTTCCAACCGTATTTTTTTAATTCGTGCAGGGTTTCAATTAAGCCTTCCATTAAGGGTAAATCACATTTTACTTGCTCTAAAATGTTTTCAGGTGCGCCTTTTAAGGTGGCAACACGACGGCGTAAACTTTGCTCAAAATCTAATTCACCACGCATAGCAGCAGCTGTAATGGCTGATACTTCATCGCCGGTTCCTGCTAATTTAGCAATTTCGTCAATACATTCGATTTTGATTGCAGTACTGTCCATATCCATCACTAATAAACCCGCTTGGCTTAAACGGGCGTTAAAATTAATCACCGCAGAATCAATGCTTAATTCATGGGCTTTGGTGATAATATCGGCACTAAATTCACTGGAAAACAACACCACATTATTGTCTAAAATTGTCCAAGCATCCAAAATATAAAAATTTTGACCGCACTTTTTCTGAAATGCCATTAATTTTTCTACATCCAAATGGCGACCGAATAAAATGGAATATCCATGGCTTTGTTCAAAAGGTTGATCGGGTAAAAGTGCGGTGGGAAATTGAGGAAATTTTTGAATAATACTTTGCATGAATTTATCCTGTAAATTTTGGGCGATAGTGTTACAATCATACAATATTTGAAAATTTTTGGGAAAAGAACTTGCAAATAATCAAAGAAAAAATCACAAAGTCAGCCATGATGTTAATGATTATTATGCTTTGTGTTGCAGTCATGTCTGTTATCTTATTCGGTGTAAAACAATTCCAAATTGGATCGCAATTAGCTAGTGTCAATCAGGTGGCGAATTTGTCGCATTTATTGGTGCGCCAACAAACAAACTTGTTTTCTATTTTATTAGTCAATAATGCCAATACAGAAAAATTAGTGGAAAATTTGGACAGTTTAACTCGAGAAAATTTTGTCTTGGACGCTTCTTTGTATGGACATAATGGCGAGCTGTTAGCGCAGAGTAGTCATTCCTTAAGTTTGCGGCATCAGCTTGGTTTGGACGAGACTCAAACGCTGAGTAATCAACAAATTGTTGAACCTATTTATTCAGCAAATGGCATTGTGGGTTTTTTACGCGTGACCTTCGATGATAAATACGGACAGACGACACAAAATAAAATTAATCACATTTTTTCACGCCTGTATGGTGAACTAATTATCGTCTTCCTAGCCGGAATTATTTTAGCCAGTTCTGTGCATTATTTTTTAAGCCATTATCGTCGAGCCAGACGTGCTATTTCAGAGCCTATAAAAATTACTAAATCAAAATTGAGTAGTGCAACGATGTTTCATCGCCGGAGACGTAGAATGTGATGGAATAATCACGCTAAGATAGATAAAACAAACCCCACAATTGTGGGGTTTATTTATTCAAATTATTTTGAACCTGGAATACTGAAACGTTTGTTGAAACGTTCTACACGACCACCAGTGTCAACAACACGTTGTTTACCAGTGTAGAATGGGTGGCATTTGCCACAAACGTCTAAGTTTAAATCTTTGCCCACAGTTGAGCGAGTTTTGATTACGTTGCCGCAAGAACAAGTTGCAGTAACTTCTTTATATTCTGGGTGAATACCTTGTTTCATAGAGAACCTCAAATTGAAGCCACGCCGCTATAAGAATCATCATTCGATATTCAAACACCGCGTGTGATTAATATTACACCTTCGAATTTGCCATTGAAATTCTGAAGGCACGTTAAAAAGAGCAGAAATTATACCGAAAAAAATGGATTATTCAAGCAAGATTTTTAGTTATAATGCCCATAATTTAGCTGATTGGAATAAATGATGAGATTAGCACGAGTCGCGTTAGCGGTGCCTTTAATGCGTTTTTTTGATTACTTGTTGCCAGCGGATTGCCATGCCGTTGTTGGTGCAAGGGTAGTTGTGCCTTTTGGTGCGCAAAAAAAAGTGGGGATTGTGGTCGATCTGCCTGAAAAATCAGATGTCTCTCCACAGCAACTTAAAGAAGTGATTGCTGTTTTAGATCAGGAAACGCTATTTAATCCTTCAAGTTGGCAATTATTAACTTGGGCTGCAGCTTATTATCAAGCCCCTTTAGGTGAGGTGTTGATCTCCGCTTTACCTGTAAAATTGCGCAATGGCGAAAGTGCGGTGCAAAAAACAAAAACTTTGTGGAATTTAACCGCACTTGGTGAACAAGCTTTGCAAAATGGTAGTTTGAAGAAAGCCAAAAAACAGCTTGAGGCGTTGCAATCCTTGAAGCAGTCGCCACTGGAGAAAGGCAATAATCCATTTAATACGGCGATTTGGTCACAATTAAAAGCAAAACAATTTATTGAGGAAATTGAGCAAACCATAGACGTAATCTCTTGGCAACAAGCTTTGGGTGATTTGCCTATGGTTAAAGCGGAAAATCGTTTGGTGTTAAATCAGCAGCAAGCGCTTGCAATGAGTCAAATGCTATTCCAACAAGGTTTTTCTGCTTTTTTACTGGATGGCGTAACTGGCTCGGGCAAAACCGAGATTTATTTGCAACTTATTGAAGAAACGCTCAAAAAAGGTAAACAAGCCTTGGTGTTGGTACCTGAAATTGGTTTAACGCCACAAACAGTACAGCGTTTTATGGCACGTTTTAATGTGCCGATTGAAGTGTTACATTCCAATTTGAATGACACCCAGCGTTTACAGGTTTGGCAACGAGTTAGAAGCGGTCAAAGTGCGGTGATTATTGGCACAAGATCTGCGTTACTCAGCCAGTTTTATGATTTGGGTTTGATTGTGATTGATGAAGAACATGATGCTTCATTTAAACAACAAGATGCTTGGCGTTATCATGCTAGGGATTTAGCGTTAGTGTACGCTAAGCAACTCAATATTCCGATTGTCTTAGGTTCGGCTACGCCAAGTTTGGAAAGCCTCAACAATGTAAAATTAGGCAAATATCAACATATTAAGCTATCAAAACGAGCGGGTAACGCAAACATTGTTGTTGGACAACTGATTGATCTAAAAAAACAAAATTTAGTGAATGGTTTGTCGGTCAGCTTACTGAAAAAAATAGAACAGCATTTGCAGAAAGGAAATCAAGTTTTGTTGTTTCTTAATCGTCGAGGCTTTGCCCCCGCTTTGTTGTGCCATGAATGTGGTTGGATTGCTACTTGTTCTCATTGCGATAAACCGCTCACTTATCATCAGCAACAACGAGCAATGCGTTGTCATCATTGTGCTTCACAACGCCCTATTCCACGCCAATGTGCAGAATGTGGTTCGACGAATTTGGTCACAACGGGTGTTGGAACAGAACAATTAGAACAAAGCTTGCAACAATACTTCCCACAGTATGCGATTACGCGGATCGATCGTGATAGCACTGCGCGCAAGGGAAAATTGGAAAGTCATTTAAGTGATATTCAACAAGGAAAAAGCCAAATTTTGATTGGCACTCAAATGCTTGCCAAAGGGCATCATTTTCCTAATGTCACTTTAGTGGCGTTAGTCAATGTTGATAGCAGTTTATTTTCCCTTGATTTTCGTGCAGAAGAACGCCTAGCGCAGTTATATGTTCAAGTCGCGGGGCGTGCTGGACGAGGCGAAAAACAGGGTGAAGTGGTTTTACAAACCTACTATCCTGAACACCCTTTGCTGCACTCTTTATTGCAACAGGGGTATTCATCCTTTGCGGAACAAGCATTGCAGACCAGGCAATTAATGGGATTGCCACCATTTAGTTCGCAAGTATTATTTAAGGCGCAGAGTCGCCAAAGCCAAGCAGCAGAGCAGATCTTATACCAGATTGAAGCATTTTTTCAGCAATGGAAACTCAACCAAAATCAACCGCACTTACAGATTTTGGGCGTTATGCCTGCGCCTTTTGCTAAAAAGGCTGATCAATATCGTTGGCAACTTCTATTACAGCATGCCTCACGCGCCGTTTTACAGCAGGCTCTGCGAGATTTTTCATTGCAATATGAATATAAAGTCGGTCAAGTGCGGTTAAATGTGGATGTGGATCCACAAGATCTGTCTTGATTTTTCTAGTAAAATTGCCCATTTTTCAGTAAAATTGTAACAATTTATCTATAGATTATCGGAAATATATTGTGGTACAGCGAGATTATGCCGTTCGTAACGGTTCTAAAAAGAAAAAATCAGGCGTAAATAAGCCCCTTTTATTTGTGATCGCGGCGGGTATCGTCATTGCTTTTGCTGCGGGATTATATTTATTAAAGTCAAATGCACCTGAAGCAGTGGTGCAAGCGCAACAGGAAGTAAAAAACGAGAAAGCGAAACAAAAAAGTCAGTTGCCAAGTCGCCCTGAAGAAACTTGGTCTTATATTAAAGAATTGGAAAGTAGAACAGTTACCAATAACCAGAATATTCAATTAAATGAGAGCCAAAAAGCAGAATTAAAACGCTTGGAGGAAGAAGAAAAAGCGAAACAAGCTGCGTTAGAAAAATTAAGACAGCAAGAAGAGCAAGCGAAGTTAGAGAAAGCCAATAAAGCGGCAGAAAATAACCTTTCTTCAACAGTAGAAACCACAGCAAAACCTGCTGTTCCAACTGAAGATATGGCGGCAAAAGAAGCGGCTGCAAAGCTGGAACAAGAACGCAAAGCTGCGGAACAACGTAAAAAAGCGGAACAAGCGAAAAAAGCAGAAGCTGTAAAGGTTGAAACAGCGAAGAAAGAAGAAAGCAAAAAATCAGATGGATCGAAAGTGGGTAAATTTGGCTTACAATGTGGTGCTTTCAATGATCGTGGCAAAGCGGAGAATTTACAAGCCCGTCTTGCTATGTCAGGGTTAAATGCTCGTATTACGGAAAGTGGCAAATGGAATCGTGTATTGATTGGGCCAGTTGGAGATCGCGCAGCAGCAACCGCTGCACAACAACAAGCAAGTGCCATTGCGGGTTGTGTGATTATCGGTATGTAACCATTTTCTGTTGAATTTAAGTGCGGTTAAAAAATTTATTGTTTTTTAACCGCACTTTTTCTTGCCTAATTTTTAAAAATCATTAAAATGAACGAACGTTCATTCAGCGGTGTTTTTTACCGCTGTTTGTCTTTTTTATTAACCTAAATTGGATTATTTATGCGTCAATCAGAAATTGATATGGCGGAGCAAATTTTTTTAGCGACTGAGCGATTAATGGCAGAAGGTGGATTACATAATTTATCAATGCACAAGATTGCAAAAGAAGCCAAAATCTCAGCAGGCACAATTTATCTTTATTTTAAGAGTAAAGATGAGCTGTTAGAGCAACTTGCTCGTCGTATATTTACAATTTTTTCGCAAGAATTAGCGAAAGATTATGACGAAAATAAACCTTATTTTGAGCAATATCGCATTATGTGGTGGAACATTTGGCACCATCTCACGAATAACCCAATTTTAGTTAAAAATATGGGGCAATATTGGTCTTTACCTTCCTTTGTTAAGGTCTGTTCTGAGCAACAAAATCAAGGACATTGGGCGGTATTTTGTCAAAAAGCAATTGCGAGTGAACAAATTTGCGATTTGCCAATAAAGGTTTTATTTTCTTTAAGTCTTGAAAGTGCGGTGAACTTAGTTCATGCCCATATTTATTTTAATCAAGAGTTCTCTGAAAGCACATTAGAAAACGTTATTGAGCGGACATGGCGTGCTATTCAACAATAAATTTTATTTTTAAATAACGGAGTTTTTATGACTGAACAACAAAACAAGCGTCCAAAACGCGCTCATGTTTTTTTATTAAAAGTGGGCTTAGTTGTTGCTGTGTTGATTTTTGCTGGTGTCATAGGAATGAATTTTCTTAAGAATATGAAAGTAAAAGAAATCATTTCTAATTTACCTGAACCTCGTAATCCTGTTACGGTGACAACAGTCAAAGCAAGTGAGTGGACACCCGTAATTGAAACAACAGGCTTGGTACGCCCAAATCAAGGGGCGATGTTAAGCGCAGAAGCATCAGGAACTATTAGCCGAGTTTTAGTGAAATCAGGACAATCTGTGAAGAAAGGCGATGTGCTTGTAGAGTTAGATAGTAATGTTGAAATGGCAAATTTACGTGCTGCCGAAGCGCAATTGCCAGCATTACGTTTAACTTACCAACGTTATGCGAATTTGATTAAGTCACAAAGCGTCTCACAAATTGAATTAGATAAAGCGAAAGCGGCATTTGAGCAAATGTCTGCCAATATCAATGCATTACGAGCAAGCATTGATCGCCGTAAGATTTTGGCACCTTTTGATGGGGTAACTGGTATTGTTCAAGTAAATGAAGGGCAGTTTATTTCACCGGGTACAGCAATTGTGCGCGTAGAAGATAATAGTTCAATGAAGGTGGATTTTTCTATTTCGCAAAATCAATTAGACCAACTCTTTATCGGTCAGAAAGTAACTGCTACTTCAGATGCGAAAACAGGCGAAACCTTTTTAGCGAAAGTGACTGCGATTGAACCTGCGGTAAATGCAGCAACTGGGTTGGTTGATGTGCAGGCGACTTTTGAAGATGGTGATGCTAAGAAATTATTATCAGGTATGTTTACCCGTTTACGCCTTGCGCTCTCAACAGAACGTAACCAGATTGTCATTCCACAAGTAGCGATTAGCTACAATATGTATGGCGAATTTTCTTATGTGTTGCGTCCATTATCTGATGAAGATAAAGAGAAAATGGCGGGGGATGAGAATTTAGACAAGCTTTATCGAGTACAGCAAGTCACCGTCTTTACTAAAGATCGTCAAGGAATTTATGCCCAATTGAAAGGCAATGATATCAAACCAGGCGAAAAAGTGGTTACTGGCGGTATGCAACGTTTAAATAATGGTAGCCTTGTTCTTGTGACAGAGAAAGAAGGTGTAGGTACAACTCAACCTGCGAAGAATACCAATCTATAAGTTAAGGATATAGTCAATGAAATTTACGGATATTTTTATTCGTCGTCCGATTTTAGCTATTTCAATTAGCTTATTGATTGTAATTTTAGGGCTGCAAGCGATTTCAAAATTAAGCGTGCGTGAATACCCTAAAATGACGACAACAGTTATTAACGTAACCACTGTATATCCAGGCGCAGATGCTAATCTAATCCAAGCGTTTGTGACTTCAAAATTAGAGGAAGCCATTGCGCAGGCGGATAACATTGATTACTTATCTTCAACTTCATTACCAAATACCTCAAGAATTACGGCGAAAATGAAGTTGAATACGGATCCAAATACCGCATTAGCCGATGTATTGGCAAAAGTGAACTCAGTGCGTTCTGCATTACCAAAAGGAATTGAAGATCCAACAGTGACCTCATCAACTGGGGGAACGGGGATTATGTATATCAGCTTTACGTCGGATCGATTAGATGCAAGTCAAGTAACGGACTATATTCAACGTGTAGTAAAACCACAGATTTTTACTGTACAGGGTGTGGCGAAAGTTGAAATTTTTGGTGCATCAGAATATGCAATGCGTATTTGGTTAGATCCACAAAAACTAGCCGCGCAAAATTTATCTGCAACACAAGTGATGAATGCATTGGCAAGTAATAACGTACAAACTGCCGCGGGTAGTTTTAATGGTTACTACAATGTGTACAAAAATAAGGTCGAAACCACTACGAAAAACGTGGAAGAATTACGTAACTTAGTTGTTTTCTCCAAAGGCGATAACTTAGTTCGTTTGCGTGATGTGGCTGATGTGGAATTAAATAAAGAAAGTGACAGCACCAGAGCAACAGCAAATGGTGCGGAAGCGGTGGTGTTATCTATTGAGCCTACCGCTGAAGCTAATCCATTAACCGTTGCGGCTGATGTTCGCCCTTTGTTTGAATCTATTCAAAAGAATTTACCTGACAGTATTAAAGGGCAGGTTTTATACGACCGCACTATTGCGATTAATAGCTCCATTAATGATGTGGTAAGCACCATTGTTGAAGCTGTGATTATCGTACTTGTGGTGATTATGCTGTTTATTGGTTCTTTACGCGCCATTATTATTCCAATTATTACCATTCCAATTTCATTAATTGGGGTAATTATGTTGTTACAGGTTTTCGATTTCTCGATTAACTTGATGACATTGCTTGCTTTAATTCTCGCAATCGGCTTGGTAGTGGATGACGCAATCGTAGTATTGGAAAATGTGGATCGTCATATTAAAGAAGGTGAAACACCTTTCCGCGCAGCTATTATTGGCACAAGGGAAATTGCGGTGCCTGTTATTTCCATGACCATTGCATTAATTGCCGTATATTCACCAATGGCATTAATGGGCGGTATTACAGGGACACTCTTTAAAGAGTTTGCGTTAACTTTAGCGGGAGCGGTATTTATTTCTGGGATAGTGGCATTAACCCTTTCACCAATGATGTCGAGCAGATTGCTAAAACATGAAAGCTCAAAATTTGAGGAAAGAATTAACCGCACTTTAACTAAACTTACCAACTTTTATGGCTATGTATTAGGTTTAGTGATGAGCGCACGTAAAACTATGCTAGTGTTTGCGATGATTATTTTTGCTACTTTGCCAAGCCTTTTCAACGCCTTATCCAGTGAGCTGACGCCAGCGGAAGATAAAGGTGCGTTTTTAGGTATGGCGACAGCGCCTTCTAATGTGAATGTGGATTATATTCAGCAAGCAGCAAAACAATACGAAAAATTATTGGATGATTTACCAGAGCGTCAATATTCGCAAGTAATTGCGGGTGTGCCATCGTCAAATAGTGCGTTAATTGTGACGACGTTAAAAGATTGGAAAGAACGTTCTCGTTCACAAGCACAGATTATGGCGGAGATGAATGCAAAAGCGGCTTCTATTCCTGAAATTTCAGTAACAGGCTTTGCGTTCCCTGAAATTGATACTGGGGAAAGTGGTCCACCAATTGGTTTTGTTATCAGTACGCCGAATAGTGTAAAAGATCTTGCTGAAGTAGCGGGTAATTTCTTAACTAAGATGAAAAGTTCAGGGCAGTTCGTTTACACCAAATTGGGCTTACAATTTGATACCGCTGAGATGAACATTACCATCGATAAAGAAAAAGCGGGTACCTATGGCATTAGTATGCAACAGATTGCTTCTACGTTGGGTAGTTATTTATCGGCAGCGACTATCACGCGTGTGGATATTGATGGGCGCGCTTATAAAGTGATTTCACAAGTAAAACGCGCAGATCGTTTATCACCAGAAAGTTTCAAACATTATTATATTACGGCGGCGAATGGTGAAAGTGTTCCTTTAAGTAGTTTATTAAATATTAAATTGGAAACTCAACCAACTTCATTGGCGCGTTTTAGCCAATTAAATTCTGCGACTATTCAAGCTGTGGCATCTCCAACATCAACAACTGGTGATGCGGTAAAATGGTTAAAAGAAGCTGCTAAGGATTTACCGCAAGGCTATAACTACGATTGGACTGGTGAAGCACGTCAATTAGTACAAGAAGGTAATGCTTTAGCAACTACATTCTTACTAGCAGTTGTGATTATTTTCTTAGTATTGGCAATTCAGTTTGAATCCTTACGCGATCCATTAGTGATTATTGTATCCGTTCCTCTTGCATTAAGTGGAGCCTTGCTCACTTTAAATGTATTGAGTTTATTAACGGGAATGAAAATTGCCAACTTCGTGGGTACAACATTGAACATCTATTCGCAAGTCGGCTTAATCACATTAGTTGGTTTAATCACTAAGCATGGTATTTTGATGTGTGAAGTAGCGAAAGAAGAGCAACTTTTACATGGCAAAAACCGTATTGATGCGATTATGTATGCGGCAAGAATTCGTTTACGCCCAATTTTAATGACAACAGCGGCAATGATCGCGGGTCTTATCCCATTACTTTATGCCTCAGGCGCAGGTGCAGCAATGCGCTTTAGTATGGGGATTGTGATTGTGTCAGGTTTGGCCATTGGTACGCTATTTACCTTGTTTGTTCTGCCGGTGATTTATTCTTATGTAGCAACAAGACATAAACCATTACCAGAATTTGATGAAAACCAACCTGTAATGATTACAGATAGTCATCATTAAAATAAAACTAATAAAAAATAGACCGCACTTTTAAAAAGCGCGGTCTATTTTTTTGTGTTTTATCGAGCTAATTAGCAAGATTGACTTCAATTTTTATCGAGAGTATATTCTATTTTGTCGTTAGAAAAGCGATGATAATCTCGAGGATCGCAGGCGGAAAGTGATTTTACTTTCTTTGATCGTGTGTAGGTGTTTCGAGCCCTACCTAATGACAAAAATGTGCTTAGAAAAGCGATGAATCTCCCTGATCGCAGGCGGAGGATTGAAATAATATCTTCTTTGATCGTGTGTAGGTGTGGGGAGCCCTACCTAAGCACATTTTCTTTCTTCAAAAGTATTTCCTTGTTCCAGACTTCAAAAAATAGACCGCACTTTTAAAAAGTGCGGTTTATTTTTTTGTGTTTTCTATGTGATGTCAATAATGTACAATAACTTGATTATAATGAGTGATAACATAGGCTTAGGCTTGATGAGAAACAGTTCACTTCATTTCATTAGGTAAACAAATTTCTACCAATAACCCTTTCTTGAAATTGATACTTTCTTTCAGCTCTATTGTTCCCGAATAATTGCATACAATTTCTCGTGCTATCGCTAAACCTAAACCTGAGCCTTGTTGTTCTGTTCCAAGAATACGATAGAAAGGTTCTAATACACGTTCATGTTCTTCTTTAGGAATACCATTACCATTATCTTCTACCTGAATAATAACCTTGTTTCCTTTATTCTTTACGTTTAAATCAATTTGACTACCATTTGGCGTATAACGTATAGCATTATCCACCAGTGTTTTTACGAGCAAATAAATATCGGTTTCAGAACCATAGAAATTGACAGTTTGATTGTTTGTTACACCTAAATCTTGTTCTTTATTAAGGGCTAAAGGTAAAACATCTTCAATCACACGTCTAAAAATATCTTGTATATTAAAATGAGTATAGTGTTGTGTCGCCTTATTTTGAATACGAGCAAGCGAAAGCAGTTGTTCTAGTAAATTTCGACTGCGTTGAACGCCTTTTTGTACTTGTATCAGTTGTTTTTTCGCTTCAATAGGTAAATTTTGTGATGCAAGTTGCTCAATTTGTAGTGAAAGGGCTGTCATTGGACTACGCAACTCATGTGAAGCATCTGCAATAAAACGTTTTTGTTGCTGAATGAAATCATTTGTACGCCCTAATAATCGGTTGATTTCTATCACAAAACCTCGAATTTCACTAGGAATTTTTTGAGTTGGTAACGGGGTTAAATCTTGTTCATGGCGTTTTTCTATTTTACGAGATAATCTATCGACTGGTTTCATTGCTAAACGCACAATGATAATGGTAAGTAAGACGACTAAAGGTAATAAAATCAACAAAGGTAAAATGCTTTGCCATGCACTGCGAACAGCAAGATCCTCACGATACTCATTTTCTTGCGTAATGATCATTTTACCTTTTGGGGTACTTCGCACATAAGTGCGGTATAAATCATCTGCGTTTTTTAAAGTAAACCAAAAGCGGTTTTCCTTGCGAGGATTCACTTTCTCATATTTTTTACCGTCTTTTTTGAGCGTATGAAAACCATCAGCTATCTGTTGCGGAAAGTTTGTTGGCATTGTATTAAGGTGTTTGTTTCGGTGTTCAAAATAAACAAACACACGAGCATCATTATCAGAAAGTGGGTAATAAGGTGTTGAATCATCTGAAAAGTGAATAAAAGATGAAAGTTGTACGAGCATGTCATCTTGTAATTTATAAGTTTCTCGGTAGGTATCGTAAAAAGACACACCACCAGCAATAGCAGCCACTAATGTAAATAAGGCGGTACAAGCAAGGGTAAGTTTAAATTGGATTGAATTTTTCATAGATTTCTAATTAAGTACCTTTATTCAGTCGTCATAATAAGTATTAGAGATAACTTGCTTGTTTTTGCAATTAATGCTTGGTAACTAGCCAACCCACACCTCTTACATTTTTAATATGTTCTTTGCCAATTTTTTTTCGTAAGCTATGAATTAAAAAGTCAATTGCATTACTTTCAACTTCTTCGCCCCAAGAATAAATTTTATCTTCTAAATCAGAACGAGAATGGATAATCCCTGAACGTGTCATTAACGCTTGTAAGATTGCAAATTCTTTATTACTTAATTCGATGGGCGTTGGTTGATCAGCAATAGTGACTTGGTAATTGGTTGGGTTTAATGTGATCGCACCATTAGTCAGTAAAGGGGTACTTTGCCCACTTTGACGGCGAAGTACAGCACGAATACGAGCTAATAGTTCTGATAAATCGAAAGGTTTAATAATATAATCATCCGCACCACCATCTAGTCCAGATAATCGGCTATCCAAATCATCACGAGCAGTAACTATAAGTACAGGAACATTATTTTTATCTTGTCGTAAATGGCGAAGCACCTGCAAACCGTCTTGACCTGGTAAACCCAAATCAAGTAAAACTAAATCATATTGTTGACTATTGAGGGCTTGTTCAGCAGTTTTGCCATTATTTACCCAATCTACCGCATAACGAGCGTTCTTTAACCCCTCATAAACGGCATCAGCAATCATTTTGTCATCTTCGACTAATAAAATTCTCATAATAAAAATTAGTAATAAAATTGACTAGAGTTTAACAAAAGGATGGGTAGAAATAAATCTACCCATTTATACTTATGCTGCTTTTAATTTTAAAGCAAAACGTTCTAATACCGTACCTAACCATACACTACCATGTCGCCAGTTTTTCTTTAAGCTAGGCATACATTTCTGTTGAAATGCTAATTTCACTTTATCAAATTTATTCGGTGTTTCAACTGCATATTGAAGCTCAGTATGAATATCTCTTATTAATGTCGTTAAGGCTTGATTTAATAATGTAATTTCAACTTCCAACTCAGCCGATTTTTGATAAATTGCTTGCTCCAAGCGATGTGATTCACGCTGTAATAATAGAGCTTGTTGCATTTCATCTTCCATTTCTATTGTGTTTATAAAACCTTGTAATGCTACTTCGACATCTTCACTATATCGTCTTGCCATCAATTCAAGTAACTGTTGGCTTTTCATTATTTCCTGATTGAGATTTTTCTGTAACTGTTCAGCTAATAATGAGAAATGTGTATTTTGTTTCAAAATACCTTCGAGCTGCTCAGTTAATTTTGCATTTTCTTGTTCAATAATTTGTTGTAAATTTTGTTTTACTGTATCAATTTTAATGTTTTGCATAATTCATTCCTTCTTATTGAAATGCCCCATTTGAGATGGGGCTAACTAAAATTAATTGGTTTTCCCTTCTACTGTATCAGTATTGACATAACCTTCACGATGTTCGTGTTTTTTATGGTGTTTGTCTTTTTTCTCTTTTTTAGGCAAATCAATGAGTTGCCCATTATCCGCATCAATAGTTACTACAAATTCTTGACCGTTATTGATGGTTTCAATTTTATAATAGGATTTACCATGTTTATTTTTGAAATCCGCTTCTGCTACTTTACCGCCCGTTTTAGCAATAGCAGTTTCAATTGCTTGAGTAAAGGTTACTTTGGGTACAATATCTGCATGTTGTTTTACTTTTTTCGGTGTTTTACTTTCAACTGCTAAAATTTCACCATTTGTCGCATCTACATCTACTTCATGTTTTTGACCATTTGCAAACATTTCTACTTGGAAATAATCTTTACCGTAAAAAGAATGTTTGAATTCAATTTCTTTCACTTTTGCATCTGAACCAATTTTAGCTTGTGCAGTAGATAAGGCTTGTACTGCGGTAATTTGTGCTTTGCTTAGAGCTTCTTGTTCTTTGGGTGACATAGCATTGACTGTACTCATTGCACCAAATGCCACTACGCCTGCTAATAAAGTTGCTGCGAATGTTTTTACTGATCTTTTCATCTTTTGCTCCTTGTTTGGAAATTAATTGATAAATAGAGGATTATTTATCGCAAGTTTGATGTTCTCGCCCTTTCGATGTTGAGCATTTTAGAGAGGAAAAATTAGGGGAAAATTAGGAAATAAAAATTTTTATAAATTTTCTTCAAAAAAATAGACCGCACTTTTAAAAAGCGCGGTCTATTTATTTTATGTTTTAATTCATTACCAGAAAAGGTAAGCAACGGTTGCGATAACAAATACACAGAGTAGGTTAAGTACAATACCTGCACGTACCATTTCGCTTTGTTTAACTTGACCAGAACCAAAGACAATCGCATTTGGTGGGGTTGCCACTGGCAACATAAATGCACAGGATGCACCTAAACCGATAATCAAGGCTAAGCCAGTTTCTGGAATACCTAAGGCTTGTGCGATAGAAATAAAGATTGGCACCAATAATGCAGCACTTGCGGTATTTGAGGTAAATTCAGTTAAGAAGATAATAAAGGCGGCAACAATCAGTCCGATTAGGTAGTAATGTCCCCCTTCAATCATAAAGACAATACCATCCGCCATAATTTTGCTTGCGCCTGAATTTTTTAACACGCTACTTAAGGTTAAGCCGCCACCGAATAACATTAACACGCCCCATTCGGTGTTATCTTGAATTTGTTTCCAAGACGCTACGCCAAAAATCGCCACAAGCACAGCTGCAAATAAGGCGACTACGCTATCAAAGCTTGCAATTTTTTTGCTTAATCCAAGGGCGGATGATAATGCCGGATTGATTGAACTACTGAAAATCCAACATAAAGCCACTAAGACGAAAATAATTAAGGTAATCACGCGTTGACGATCCATTTCAATTTTTTCAAATTGTTGATCAAAACGGATTTTCAAATTAGGTTTAAAAATAAGGTATAGAATTCCCACCATTAATGGTAAAAGCGCAATGGCAATTGGTAAGCCGTACCAGAGCCAATCAGAGAAAGTGAGTTTTAATTGTGAAGCAACAATGGCATTGGGTGGGCTACCCACTAAGGTTCCCATACCACCAATACTTGCACTGTAAGCAATACCTAACAGCACGAAAACATAGGTGTTGTGTTCTTTTTCTCTGTCTAATTGACTTAACACGCCCATGGCTAATGGCAACATCATTGCGGCTGTTGCGGTGTTACTGATCCACATAGAAAGGAACGCGGTAACGCCAAATAAATAAAGGCTAGCCACCATTAAATTGCCACGTGCTAAAGACATAATTCGGTTAGCGATCATACGATCGAGCTTTTGAATATGTAACGCTGTGGCCAATGCGAAACCACCAAAGAAGAGGAAAATCGTTGGGTTAGCAAAATCGGCGAGTGCTTCTTTGGTTGTAACCAAACCTAAACCAATGGCTAATAAAGGCACTAAAATGGCGGTGATGGTTACATGTATGGCTTCTGTCAACCAAAGCACTGCAACAAATGCGAGTAAGGCAAGCCCTTTATTTTCATTTGGCGCAAAAGGTAAGGTGTTAAGCAAGATGAAAAATAAAGCGATATCGAAAAGTAAAATAACGCCTTTAGGGTTGAGTAGTGTTTTCTTCTCTGGCGTGAATTCCATAGTGTTCTCCTATGTTTTATCGTAACTGATTGTCTCACGTTATCTAATTGTTAAAAAAAAGCAACAATTTTTTTATGGTTTTGTGACAGAGTTCTAAAAATAAAAAAGCGCGGTTAAATTTTATTTAGAAATTCACCGCGCTTTTTAAAAAAACTAACGTTATTCTTGCTCTAAGTCGTCCAATTCTAATGGTTCTTGAGAAAGGATAATGCCTGTTAAATCAGCATAAACATAATCTTCAGGGAAAATAGTTACGCCACCAAAATTTACTGGCACATCACTCTCGCCATGAGTTTGGTTATCCGCGCCCACAGGAATTGGCGCTAACGCTTGAATACCAATATCAATATTTTCTAATCCGCTCAATTGGCGAATTGCACCATAAACAATGATTCCTTCCCAGCCGTTATTCGCTGCGAGCTGTGCCAAATCCGCATCAATCAATGCGCGACGAACAGCACCACCACCATCAACAACCAATACGCGCCCTGTGCCATCTTCCTCTAATAGTTCAGCGATGAGCCCGTTATTTTCAAAACATTTAACAGTAGTTACTTTGCCATAAAATGAGGCTAAGCCACCGAAACTGGAGAAAATAGGATCAACAACATCTACTTGATCAAGATAGATATCACAGAGTTCAGAAGTATCAATATGCATAGGATTTCCTTTCAAATTAATTATTTCAGCTTGGTTAGTATATGCCTGTTTTTATAGAATTAGCAAGCCTAAACTAAATAGAATCGTGCTAAGAAGAGCTAACATCGACATTTTGGCTAACATCGGTCGTAATTCTGTTGGCGCTTTATGTTGATAAACAAAAATAGCGTGTTTGGCTAATAAAATCGCAATCATTGCAATTGGTGCAAGTAGCAAGGGTTTATGCTGTATCGCGAAAAGGGTGTAACAAATCACCGCACTTGAGAGTAAGATGCAATGGTAAATACGCCCGTTTTCAGCACCAATACGCACGATTAAGGTATTTTTCCCTGCTTTGCGATCTTGCTCAATATCACGTAAGTTATTGATATTTAATACAGCAGTAGAGAGAAAACCACAAGCTGCTGCAGGTAGGAAAATATCCGCTGAAAGTTGATGCGTTTGTAAATAGTAAGTGCCACAAACTGCAAGCAAGCCAAAGAATAAGAAAACGGAAATATCGCCTAAGCCTAAATAGCCATAGGGTTTTTTGCCAACAGTGTAAGTAATCGCAGCAACAATGGCCAATATGCCGAGTATGGCAAAAGCGATTAGATCATTTACACTTTCATAAGCAATGGCGATTAAGGTTGCGCCAGATAAGAAGCTGGCGAAGCTGACAGCAATTAATCCATTGCGTAATTGCTTTGCGCTCATTTGCCCTTGTTGAATACCACGCAAAGGACCAATGCGTTCGCTTGTATCCGAACCTTTTTGATGATCGCCATAATCATTGGCAAAATTCGAGACAATTTGCAATAACGTGGCAGTAAGCAAACACAATAGCGTAATAGCCCAATTGTGTTGTCCTGCCCATTGTGCTAATGCGGATCCTGTTAAAATAATTGCTACTGCTAGAGGTAAGGTTTTTGGTCGAGCAGTGTCGAACCACGCTTTCATTGTTGCCATAAAAAACTACTCAAAAATCTACCGCACTTTGAGGCGGTTTCAGGTATGATAAGGAACACAGTTTAACATAGAATATAAAATATGTCTGATTTGAGCCTCACATTACAGCCTGTTGCCATTATCCATACGCCTTATAAAGAAAAGTTTTCGGTGCCGCGCCAAGCAAATTTGGTGCGAGATGGCGTAGGCGTGGTGGAATTGTTACCGCCTTATAATTCGCCCGAGGCAGTTCGTGGGTTAGAAGAATTTAGCCATTTGTGGCTGATTTTTCAGTTTGATCAAATTCCTGTGGGGAAATGGCAACCCACTGTTCGACCACCGCGGTTAGGCGGCAATCAACGGGTCGGAGTTTTTGCTTCGCGAGCCACACATCGTCCAAACCCGTTAGGGTTATCCAAAGTAGAATTGCGTCGAGTGGAATGTCAACATGGCAAAGTGTTGCTGCATTTAGGTGCGGTGGATTTGGTGGATGGTACGCCGATTTTTGATATTAAACCTTATCTTGCTTATGCTGACAGCGAACCTAATGCCATTTCAGGCTTTGCACAGCAGAAACCCGAAGTGAAGTTACAAGTGGTGTGGCAAGAAAAAGCACAAAGTACGGTGCAAAAAATCGAACAATTTCAACCGCACTTTCAGCGTTTTGTCAGCGACGTATTACAGCAAGATCCGCGCCCTGCCTATCAACAAGGGCAAATCCGCGAGCGTGTTTATGGTGTCAATTTAGCGGATTATAATGTGAAATTCTGCTTTTGTGCGGAAGGCGTGGTTGAAGTGATAGACATCGAAAAAAATGAAAGGGCGTTATAAACGCCCTTGATTTTATAAGGTAATTTCTAATTTATCATGGGCGCGTAACGCTTTTTCTAAGGCTTTTTCAACGGAAATATCGCGCGCTAAAACAACCGCCATGCGACGATGACCATCCACCTCACCTTTGCCGAAAATGCGTAAATCGGTATTCGGTTCTGCCAATACTTCTGCTAAGTTGCCGAATTGCACCTGCGTTGATTTCCCTTCTACCACAACCGCTTTAGATGCTGCTGGGCTGATTAAATTAATGGTAGGAATTGGTAAACCTAAGATCGCACGTGCATGTAAAGCGAATTCGGAAAGTTCTTGTGAAATCAGCGTCACCATGCCTGTGTCATGAGGGCGTGGCGAGACTTCATTGAAAATAACATCATCACCATGTACAAACATTTCGACACCAAAAATGCCGCGTCCACCTAATGCGCTAGTGATTTTTTCTGCAATATGCTGTGCTTTCTGTAATGCGGCTTCAGACATGGCTTGTGGCTGCCAGCTTTCACGATAGTCGCCATCTTCTTGACGGTGACCAATTGGCGCTAAGAATGAGGTGCCGCCGATGTGACGAACAGTTAATAGGGTGATTTCATAATCAAATTTGATAAAGCCTTCTACAATGACGCGACCTGCACCAGCGCGACCGCCTTGTTGTGCATAGTCCCAAGCTTGTCGAATTTGATCGGCTGATTTGATCACAGATTGACCATGACCGGAAGAAGACATAATTGGTTTCACAACACAAGGAATACCGATTTTTTCCACCGCACTTTTGAAATCGTCAAAATTGTCCACGAATTGATAGTTAGAGGTCGGCAAACCCAATTCCTCTGCGGCAAGACGACGAATACCTTCGCGATTCATAGTGAGTTTGGTGGCTTTCGCTGTTGGAATGACGTTATAGCCTTCTTGCTCAAGCTCAATTAATGTGTCTGTGGCAATGGCTTCCACTTCTGGCACAATGTAGTCTGGTTTTTCTTTTTCGATAAGCGCGCGTAATGCAGCGCCATCTAACATAGAAATAGTGTAAGCGCGGTGTGCTACTTGCTGAGCGGGCGCATTGGCATAGCGATCCACTGCAACCACTTCTACGCCGAGGCGCATTAATTCAATCACTACTTCTTTGCCTAATTCGCCAGAACCTAGCATCATTACTTTGGTTGCTTTTGGGGTAAGTGCGGTACCAATTGTCGTCATTTTTTCACTCCTTAGGGATTGAGTAATTTCTCGTCTAACATTAAATCTTCATTCTTATTAATGCCAATGCCGCTATCAATAACGTGCTGAACAGCTTTGTGTGCATCTTCTAATGAATGTTCTTTGAAAGAGCCACATTGATATTCATTTAATTCAGGAATAGCATGTTGATCTTTCACTGCTAAGGCATCATGCATTGCGGCTAACCAAGCTTTTGCAACGCGTTGTTCATCTGGCGTGCCAATTAATGACATATAAAAACCTGTGCGGCAGCCCATTGGTGAAATATCAATAATTTCTACATCATCGCCATTTAAGTGATCGCGCATAAATCCAGCAAACAAATGTTCTAAGGTGTGAATACCTCTTGGCGAAATGATTTCTTTGTTGGGTTGGCAAAAACGCAAATCAAAAACAGAAATAATATCGCCTTTTGGGGTTTGCATGGTTTTGGCAATACGCACCGCAGGGGATTTCATAATAGTGTGATCTACTTTAAAACTGTCGAGTAATGGCATAAAAGATCCTTTAATTAAAAAAAGTTGAACTTTCTAACCTCTAGTTGGTCTTATATTACAAGCAACATATAGTTGTGTTTATAATAAAAAATTGGTTCCTTAGGTTATACTTGCCGCTCCTTGTGAGCGGCTTTTTTATGGCGGATATTGTACACTTAAATTGTTATAAAAAGGTATAACCAATCACTAAACTCAGTAAAAATAAATAGCGGAATCCTTTTCCAATGAGAATATAAAAAGCTGAAGGCCAAGGATTTAAGCGTAGCCAGCCAGCGACGGCACAAGCTAAGTCGCCAATCACAGGTAGCCAACTCAATAATAATAAAAAGGTACCGTAAGCGGAAAACTTCTCTAAAATCCACCGCGCTTTTGTATTGGTTTGCGGATTGATTTGTGGCGAAGGGAAAATTCGCCCAAGCCAATAAGTTGTTAAGCTACCCAATGTATTGCCCAAGGTAGCTGCTGCGAATAATTGAATGATAGGCAAACTAAAATATTGCTCAGCAACAAGTTGAATTTTGGCGGCTAAAGCTAAAAAGACGATTTCAGAATTGCCTGGCAAGACGGTTGCACTGAGAAAGGCGCTAGCAAACATCAAGCAAAGGCTGTATTCGCCTAAAAGTGCGGTTAAAAAATCAACCATTTTTCGCTTGAATAATTTGTTGAATTCTTACATCAAACACATCCATCCCTGCATTTAAGCTTGCCTGTATGCCGAAATCTGCATCTTCAAACACTAAACAATGTTGGGGTGGCACCTGTAACAATTCGGCGCAACGTAAAAAGGTTTCTGGATTAGGTTTGTGATGCGTCACTTGATCGGCATCGACGATGACATCAAAATAAGGACGCAAATTAAATTTATCTAATAATAAATTGACCATATTGCCATGTGAGCCAGTGCCTAATGCCATAGGAAATTGATGATGATAGGTTTTGACAATGTCAAAAGCGGGGAGTAGCGTTGCATTTTGTTCTACCATTTCAAAACCAAAGGCACGTTTCAAACGGATGATTTCTTCTAATAATTCTGCCGGAATATCGTAGCGTTGCATGACCATTTTGGCGATGACAGAAACAGGGGCACCTCCCAGTTGATACATTAAATCACCATTAATGGGATAGCCTAATACCTCGCCTACTTTTTCCCAAGCTTTTGCATGGCTTGGCATGGTATCAATGAGTGTGCCATCCATATCAAAGATAAGTGCGGTGTAATTTTGCAGGGTTTCTTTCGCTAACATATTTTTATTCCATCCATTTAATCAGACGAAATATTATAACGATTTTAGAACGAAATTTGACGAAAAATAATAAAAAGGATAAGAATAAAGGGAATTCGTTATTGATAATAAAAGGGAAATGGCGCACCCGAGAGGATTCGAACCTCTGACCGCTCGGTTCGTAGCCGAGTACTCTATCCAGCTGAGCTACGGGTGCTCAAGAATTGATTGGATATCTAAACCATTTTATCCAGAGTAGAAGATGAAATGGCGCACCCGAGAGGATTCGAACCTCTGACCGCTCGGTTCGTAGCCGAGTACTCTATCCAGCTGAGCTACGGGTGCAGATTTTTCAATTAATTAGGTTTTACAAAAATGGCGGTGAAAGAGGGATTCGAACCCTCGATGGAGTGTTTAGCCCCATACTCCCTTAGCAGGGGAGCGCCTTCAGCCTGCTCGGCCATCTCACCGCAATTGGTTTGTGGGCGATATGATACGGTTTTCTGCTAACAAGTCAAATGCTTTTTGATAAAAAACGTTTGTTTGTTTAATTCCTCTACAATTATTTTCTCGTTCCGTTCAATATTTCACGTAATCTGGCAAAATTTTCCGCGTTGGATTTTGCTTTTTCTTGTTCCGTTAATACAGGTTTATCACGTTCCCATTGAATATCGTCTTGCGGTAGCTCTAATAAGAAGCGGCTAGGCTCTGGTCTTATGATTTCGCCATATTGTCGCCGCTCTTTACAAAGTATAAAATGTAAACTCTGTTGCGCTCGGGTAATGCCTACATAAGCGAGGCGGCGTTCTTCTTCAACGTTATCTTCATCAATACTGGTTTGATGTGGCAATAAACCTTCTTCCATGCCAATCAAAAAAACATGAGGAAATTCTAAACCTTTGGAAGCATGTAATGTCATTAATTGAACTTGGTTACTTTCTTCGTCATCTTCGCCTCGTTCCAACATATCGCGTAAGATTAGACGTGCAACAACTTGGCTTAATGACATTGCTTCATTAAATTCATCGCCACGTAACATATCTGCCACCCATTCAAATAAGGTTGCTACGTTTTTACTTTGCATTTCCGCTGCTTTTGGCGTAGACGCGGTTTCATAAAGATATTCTTCGTATTGAATTTGTGCGAGCATTTTTTTGACCGCACTTTCTGGCGAATGTTGTAATTCTTCGTTGAGTTCCACAATCCAGCGAGCGAAATGCTGTAAGGCATTATAAGCTTTTGGTGTAACACGTTGAATTAATTCAAAATCAAAAATCGAATCAAATAGACTCATCTGTTTTTCATTTGCCAATAAACCTAATTTTTCCAAGGTTGCAGGCCCAATTTCTCGCTTCGGCGTATTGATAATGCGTAATAAAGCGGCATCATCGTCTTGATTTACTAAAACACGTAAATACGCCATCATATCCTTGATTTCAGCGCGACTAAAGAATGAAGTGCCGCCAGAAATTTTGTAAGGAATACGATTTTGCATCAGCATTTTTTCGAGCAAGCGCGATTGATGGTTGCCACGATATAAAATGGCATAATCTTTATATTGGGTTTTATGAATAAAACGGTGAGCAATTAATTCTGCCACCACGCGCTCTGCTTCATGCTCTTCATTTTTAGCTTCTAAGATCTGTAATTTTTCCCCTTCGCCTAAATTGGAAAATAAACGTTTGGCAAATACATGATCATTATTATCAATCAAAATATTGGCACAATGTAAAATGCGTTGCGTCGAACGATAATTTTGTTCCAGTTTAATAACATTTAAGTTAGGGAAATCGTCACGTAAGCGCACCATATTTTGAGGTTTCGCACCGCGCCATGAATAAATGGATTGATCGTCATCGCCTACAACCGTAAAACAAGCGCGCTCGCCTACTAATAATTTGATTAATTCATATTGACTTGTGTTCGTGTCCTGATATTCATCAACTAATAAATAGCGAATTTTCTGTTGCCATTTTGACCGCACTTCAGCGTTTTGTTTAAACAATAAAGTGGGGAGCATGATGAGATCATCAAAATCTAAGGCATTGTATGCGCGCAGCTGAGTATTATAGCGTTCGTAACATTGAGCGAATAATTGATATTTCGGATCCGCCGCTAATTGGCTGGCTTGTTTAGGTAAAATGAGATCGTTTTTCCAGTGAGAGATCACTACAATTAACTGACGTAGCAATTCTTTGTCATCATTGAGTAAATCTTCCGTAAGTTCTTTAAGTAACGCCATTTGATCATATTCATCAAACAAGGTCATATTCGATTTAAAACCTAAATGCTGATATTCACGTTTGATGATATCAAAGCCAAGCGTATGAAAGGTGGACACAATGAGTCCTTTGCTTTGTTCTTTGCCAATAGAATGGGCAACACGTTCTTTCATTTCTCTTGCGGCTTTGTTGGTAAATGTAACTGCGGCAATCTGTTTTGGCGAATAGTTGCACTGATTAATTAAATAGGCAATTTTATTGATAATCACACGTGTTTTGCCTGAGCCAGCGCCAGCCAGAACTAAGCAAGGACCCGTAGTAAATTCAACGGCTTGTTGTTGTTGCGGATTCAGTTTCATATTCTGTGATTAAGTGCGGTTAAAATTATGCGTGTTTTCTTCACAAGGTTTTTTGTAAAATGCATAAAAAGGAAATTATTATACCTATTTTTAATGCTTTTGGCGTAATCAATAGACTTTCGATGTCTTACATATTAGAATTGTTGAAATTTTGTGAAATTTTTTGAGGCTAACCTATGAAAAATATTGTAATTGTTGGTGGTGGCGCTGGCGGGCTTGAGCTTGCTACCTTTTTAGGCAACAAATTAGGACGTAAAAAGAAAGCCAATGTGGTGTTAGTAGATCGTAACCAAACGCATCTTTGGAAACCTTTATTACATGAAGTTGCAACAGGGGTATTAGATGCTGAAACTGATGCAGTAAGTTTCCGCGCACACGCCTTTAATCATGGTTTTAACTTTGAGCAGGGATCCATTGCGCGTATTGATCGTGTTAATAAATACGTTGAATTAGAACCCGTTTATGGCGCTGATGGCGACATGATTGTGGTTGCTCGTCGTATCCCTTACGATTATTTAGTGGTGTCTATTGGTAGTAAATCAAATGACTTTAATACCAAAGGTGTTGCTGAAAACTGTATTTTCTTAGATGCGCCAAATCAAGCATTACGTTTCCAACACAAAATGTTGGAATTATTCTTAAAATTCTCTGAAAACAATGCGTTATCAGAAATCGGTGAAGATGAAAGTAAACAAAGTTTAGTTCAAGAAGATAAAGTGAATATTGCCATTGTTGGTGGTGGTGCTACTGGCGTGGAATTGTCAGCTGAACTCTTTAATGCGGCGAAACACTTATC
This sequence comes from Reella acinonychis, assembly GCF_052384575.1. Lineage (GTDB taxonomy): Bacteria > Pseudomonadota > Gammaproteobacteria > Enterobacterales > Pasteurellaceae > JBQSUQ01. The sequence goes on from NZ_JBQSUQ010000007.1 coordinate 102,913, forward strand.
CTCTTATGGTTATGGCAAAATTCGTAGCGATTGCTTGAAAGTCACTCTAATTGAAGCAGGCGATCGTTTATTACCCGCCTTAACTGAACGTATTTCACATTCTGTACGCGTGGAATTAGAAGAGCTAGGTGTGGATGTGCGCACTGGCACCATGATTACGGAAGCAACCCCAAATTCATTGCTCACAAAAGACGGTGAAGAGATTAAAGCGGACTTAATGGTATGGGCGGCTGGTGTTTGTATTTCGCCAATTACTCAACAATTTGACGGCTTAGAATTGAACCGCATTAATCAAATTGTGGTGAAAGATACTTTACAAACCACAGTTGATGATAGCATTTTTGCTATCGGCGATTGCGCTTTCTTAATGCAGAAAGATGGTACACCGGTGCCTCCTCGCGGTCAGGCAGCGACACAAATGGCAACAGTCTGTGGACAAAATATTTTAGCCTTACTTGCAGGCAAGAACGATCTTAAAGCCTTTGAATTCCGCGATAAAGGTTCGTTAGTGTCTTTATCTAAATTTACTGCATTAGGTAACATTACTACAGGTAAGAAAAGCTCATTAACCGTTGAAGGTCGCTTAGCGAGATTAGCTTATATTTCTCTATATCGTTTACACCAACAACGTTTACATGGTTGTTTTAAAACGGGATTAATCATTTTGATTGGCCGATTAAATCGCTTTATTCGCCCATCATTAAAACTTTATTAAAGATGAAAAAAGTGCGGTGTTTTCCACCGCACTTTTTTTATTCACTTAACTGTAATTTGAGTCGAATCTTTCTCAATAACAAAAATAACCAGGGCCATAACAAACCGCTAATCAGGGCGCCGAAAATTTCTTGCCAGTGGAATGTGGCGTTATGAATGAGTAGTTCCACGATAAACACGCCAATTCGAATACCAAACACTAGCACCACGACCAATAAGCTTTGTAACCAAATGGATAAGTTGCGTAGCAAAATGTGGTTTCTGGCGACAAGGTACATAAATAAAGAAAGTACCAAAGCATGCACCCCCATTACTGATCCAAGCACTAAATCCCATAAAACACCTAAAACAAAAGCAGAGCCAATACTGACTTTTTCAGGGATAGATAATGCCCAGTAAGTCAGTACTAAGACCAACCAAGAGGGTTTAAAGCTTTGAAAGCCCGCTGGCCAAGGCATAATTTCCATGACTAATGCAATAATAAAGATCAAGCACAAGCTAATGAATTGAACGAGAAAACGCGTTTGCATTAGTCTTCCTCCCGATGTTCTTTAAGTTCAGGATCAAGCTGAGTATCATTTGAATTCATCTCAACAGGTAAACTTTCCGTTAAATGCTCTTCACTTTGTTGTGTCGGCTCTTGTTCATCTGTTACAGGCTCTTTTTTCAGTTGCTCTGGAACATTATTTTTATTCGCTAAACGTTGCTGTACCGCTTTGCGTACTTCTTCTGGTGAATGTGCTTGTAGCTTACGCATTTCTTCGCCATTTGGCCAAACAAGCAATACGTAGCGTAAACGTTCTAAGGAAGCTAAGGGTTTTGCTGTAATAGTAGCGAAATAATTAGATCCATCACGCGATACGTTTTCAACAATGGCAACAGGGTAGCCTTCAGGGAAGCGTCCACCTAACCCCGAAGTCACTAATAAATCCCCTTTGACAATATCCACTGAGCGAGGTACATGATCAAGGGTTAATTCATCGGTTCTTCCAGTACCACTCACAATGGTTCGCACATCATTACGCAATACTTGCACAGGAATGGCATGAGCAACATCAGTGAGTAACAGTATTCTGGAACTGTGTTCGCCTACTGAAATGATTTGTCCAACCACACCGCGCTCATCAATCACAGGTTGCCCTACATAAGCGCCTGAGCCTTGTCCTTGATTGATCACCGCTTGTTGACGATAAATATCACTTTCTGCGGTTAAAATTTCCGCAATTTTTTTGTATTCATCTTTACGCAATGGTGAGTTCAATAATAAACGCAGGCGTTGATTTTCTACCTTGAGCTGATCTAATAACAACAAATCTGCATTTTTTTCAATCAGTTGTTTTTTGAGTACCTGATTTTCAATTTGCAGTTTATTGGTATCAATCAGGTTGTCTGAAACGCTATCAAGTACAGTGTGGGGGGTATTTGCCAAATAATAAAGTCCACCGATTGCTGTTTCCATAACTGATCGGGCTTTGATCACCGTATTGGTTTTTCCGTCGGAAAGAATTAGAGCAATCGACGCCGCTACGACTAAAAATAAACGTAGTCCGAGAGGCGGGGATTTTCCAAAAATAGGTTTCATAGGCAGTCCAAACTAAAAACAAAAAGTGCGGTTAAAAACAAAGGATTTTTTCGGTATTATGTAGCAGTTGCACAAAGCCGTAAAACTGCATTTTAACTGCAATAAAATAGCATGCCTTTAGCCTGATGAACAAGGTTAAGGGCATTTTTTTTGGTCTATTTTGGGGAATTTTCCCTAAACATTCCCTTATTTACACACAATCCATCCCATTTTCCCTACATACAGACGTAGGCAATTTGCTCAACCTTGATTCAGGTAAGCTATTTTCCCTCATTGAAATGTCAATTGAAGTGGGTAACTGACGTTAAGCGACTAACTGCTCTTGTTCATACTTCATTCGCTCATTGAGATTGCGAAAATACGATTGGGAAATTTCTTTAGGACTGAACGCAGCCATGCCGATAAGTTCTTCAGTACGATGATTACCTTGCCAGTAACCTACACATTCTTTCAGTGGTAACACCCATAAGCAACGTCTGAGGACATCTTCAAACAGTTCACCGTTTGATTTGTGACGGTTATCTGACATATAGACTGCTTGATTGGCATACAGTAAAGCATATCTATTGTCGCATTTATGATGTACGCCACGATGTAAATCACGAAAACGAGCGTTGAAGGATTCGGCAAGATTATTGTTCACGCTACACTTACTAAAACACTCTTGATGATTGACTGACCATCTGGTGTAGTGGAAGTCTAAACCATCGCAGAAAATATCGCTACCTTGTTTGACAAATTGTTGATTCATTTTCAAAATGGTTTCGGCACTTTCACTGTAATCCATTGCCACAATGGTTCTGTCTGAACCATTTAAGTGACTATCATTCGATGCACGTTGACTAAAATTGATGATACAACGTTTAGTTGGTCTAAATTTCGGGAATCTTCGTCCTTGTTTATCGGCTTTTTGTTTCTGTTTGTAATGATTCTTGCGAAAGTTTGGCTTTCTTAGCGTGAAGTTAATCCATGCTCCATCTTCATGAATTTCACCTTGCAATGGACTTAAATCACGAGTTTTAAATAAGACTTCACGCAGTTTTTGGCAAAGGGCATGGGCGGTTTTGTGGTTAATACAGAGAATTTGGCTCATGGAAATAGCGGACATGCCTTTCGCTTGACTGACAAAAAGCTGAATCGCTACCAATATCTGAACGAAAGAAAGTTTGTGGAAAACTAAAGCGGTATTCGTGGTGATATAAAAATAGCGTTTACAATGCTTGCATTGCCAACGTTTACGAGATTTCACGAAATAGGCGTGATGGCGGATGCCACAATGCGGACAGCAGACATCCTTGATATTATGAGGATTTCCCCAACGATTGACTTTTAAACGATGAAAGGCTTCTTCTTCGGATAAACGGGCAATGTCTATAATAGATAAGGTTTTTGATTTGCTTGAAAGTAAATGATGTTGTGCCATAAGTATTCCTTGTGTGTACAAGGTACTCAAAGCCCTTTTCTTAAACGCCAGATATGAAAAATCGCCCACCTGAAAACTCAAGTCGGCTCAAAGCGTTTAGTGCTTCGAATACCGTACCGCACTGAATACTCAGTGACAAATGCCAAGATAAGCTCAAACCAACATTCGACCGCCTATTGCGGTCGTTGTCGATGATAGATAAGCAATGAAATAGTCACTTATCTAGCGAGCCATCTTGCCTTGTAAACAAGGCGAAAGGCGAAAATTATTCGTAAGCAAGTGATAAATTGAAATCTATTATTTCAATTCCAATTTATAGTGAATTATTTTAGAACAACGTAAATACAAAAGCAACGGTTCAAGAACCGTTGCTTTTTACGTTTAAATTACATGAAGGAATGAATTTTATTTACCATTCATAGCCAATTCCCACAGAACTAACAATATCCCCCTGTGTATTGGCACTACCACTTAATTTAAGTAATAGTTTGCCATTATCACTAGCTCTTGAGTAACCTACGGCAATCGCACTTTGTCCTTTGTAGTTACCTGCTGAAGCAGATACCATTGATTTACCATTACCACGAACTTGTGGCAAACCTGCAATGGCAGCAGAACCTGCTACACCTGCTCGTAAATCTTTATTCACACGATTAATTTTGTGATCTAAATGATTTACTCGATCACCTAATTTTGCAATATTTTGCGTATTTTGGTGAACATGTAGGTTAGTTGCGAATAATTGCGAACCATTTACTGCTTCGGTTGATGTTGGACTGATAGTCGCAGGGGCAACGTTAGTGACTTTTTTACCACCCGCATTTACACCTTTAGTTGAAAGCGAAACATTACCTGCGGTAATTGAGTTCACTTTCACATCATCAGCGAGTTTCACTTGGACTTTGCCACCTACTGTTGCAGTGGAAATATTTTTACCATCACCCGTTACAAAAATCGTATCACCCAATTTATGCTGAGTAGATGTACCATCGTCAGTTTCAACGTGTAAACCACCTGTTACAGATAAATCGTAATTGATCGCTCCTGTTGTTGCATTAACTACGGTTTCAGTAATACTGACTGTTGCATCTTTAGATGTCACCGTTGGTTTACCATTATCCACATAGGCTTTGTTTACTACATCGTTGTCATTAACTGGTACACCAACATTGGTAATAGTATGACCACCCATATTAAGTTGATCGCTTGATAACAACACATCACCCAGTTTCACTGACCCCTTATCGGTTAAATCAAGATTTTTGTTTAAATCCACGACAAAGTTTTTACCGCCCGATTCATTTACGCCTTCTTGTTTAACGGTTAAGTTTTCACTTCCTGCACTGACTGATTCCTCTACAACTTCTTGATTGTCATTACCTGTTGCTACAATATGATAATCGGTAACAGATACACCTTCATCATTAGTGGTTGTGGTAGTAGTTAATGCCAATCCTGCACCCGTACTCACTGTTGTTAATGGAGATTTTGGTACAATCGCATTAATAGTGAAAGTTTTTGCACCACTATCAGGATCAGTTGTTTCATCAATAGTTACGTTATCCCCTGCTTTGATGTTATTCGCAATCGCATTATTAATAGCATCAGATACATCATCAGGATTTACCGCACCTAACTCTAGTCTATTTACTGCATCAACAACAGCATATAATTGTGAACCATTGATTGCATCCGTTGAAGTTGAACTAACACGTCCTGCAGCCACATTCACAATTTGACGTTCAGCACCTTCCGCACCTACACTGACCGTAGAAGTTGGTTGAATACCCGCAAAATTATGCGTTACACCACGAATCACTATGTTTTCGGTTGGATTTGGAGCTTCGACAGTTGAACTATTACCTAATACAACAGCATTATCAAATCCTGAGCCAACGGTAATATTATTGCCGAGTACAACTGCGTTTGCTGATTGTACTTGATTGTTCGTTCCGATAGCTACAGAACCAAGTCCAGTTACCATTGAATCACGTCCGATAACAATACCATCATTTGCTGTTACTGTTGAATTAGTCCCCATCGCAATGGAATCATTACCTGAAGCAAAGGCATTTGAACCATGAGCTTGTGAACGCAGACCAAGATCTCTTAGACTAGAATCCGCTAATTGGCGATTGATTTCATCAAGTTCGTTTTGCTTTCTTGCTTTATCATCTTCCAATTGTGCTTTTTCAGCCTGTTTATCCGCTAATTCACGTTCTTTTTCAGCTTTTAAGTCTGCTGCACCTTGTTCGTCTGGAGTTAAAGCTAAATCTGTAATTTGCTTATTAAGCTCGTCAATTTCACGTTGTTTTCTATCGACAGCTTGCTGTGCTTGAGAAATGTCAGATTGGATTTCTTTTATTTTCTCTTGAACCTTTGTGATAATGACATTTTTGCCATCATAATAACGTAAATTTTTATCAATGAAATTTTCTTGCTTAATGACATAATCAATCCCTTGATTCACTTCATTTTTACCAGTTTCATTAAATCTCACAGACATTCTTTCAAAATAAGACGAATCAACATTTAAGGCTTCAATTTCTTTTTTGAGGTTAATCTGACGAGCAAGCAATTCATCTCTTACATTATTAGTGACAGCATCGTTACGAATTTGCTCACTGACTTGGCGGTATTCTTCCAATTTTGCATTAAAATCTAAGACTTTTTGTAAATTCTCACGATAATGATCTTTATCTACAACCCATTTATCTGAATCATAGTCAATAGTATCTGAGTAAAGATTGAACTGATCGTAACGGTGCTTTATATACTCTAAATCTTCATCTGATAAGGCTTTATCTTTGATAATACGCTCTACAACAGCATCAACTCCACTAACATATACCATTAAACCTGTTTGTTTTTTACTAGGAGCAATTTCACTTTTAACAGCTTTTTTTATAATCTGAAATGGATTGCTTTGATCGTAATTACCTTTTAAGGGAGCTAGCTTAAACACATAATCTTTATCATGACCGTTTGATGCATTACGTTCACGATTGAAATACTGAACATTTGTATATTGTGTAGCAATGGCATGAGTATTTGTAGATGTATCCGCTATCAAATGACTAAGAATAAGTTGATCATAAAGATTGCGTTGTAAATCAGAATGTTTAAAGTTCCGAGCCTTGTCCCAATCATTTTGAGTTAAATTTTTATTACTCAAATTATTATTATCTTGGTAAGTAGAATTCGTGTGATTATATTCATCATTCTCTAAATGAGTGTAAATATCATCACGTGAAATATCTTGGATAGATTTACCAAGTCTTAAATAAATATTTTCGAGTGCTAACCCTGTATTAAGTGGCACGCTTGTATTATCACTGCCAACTGAAATATTTCTATACTTTTCATTTCCCATTTCTGCATCATAAATATTACGATAAGCATCATAAGAAGAACGTTTATTGATAAATTCATTCAAGACGTCAAGATACTGTTTATCGGTGAACATACCTTGAATATCAGGAAAATCCCCCTCTAGTTTATTCTTTAAGTCCTGAGTAAGCTCAGAACGACCATCAGCATTATTGAGTTTGTTGTAATCTAAACTATTAAGAACAGGTGTAAAATCAACAGCTACATTTTTATTTTCACCAATCAGATACTCATTAGGTAAACTGTTTTTAGCATTATCCAAATCTTGCGTTAACCCAGTTAATTCATTACCTTTATTAGCCAACTCATCATTTAGATTATCAAGTTGATCAGATTTTTGCTCTTTACTATCAATAAGATTAGTTAAGTCAGCAATTTGTTTATTCAGATTATCTTGGGTTTTATCATTAGCTTCTAAATTGGTATTGATAGTGTCAAGCTCCTCTTGTTTAGTGGCTTTTTCACTCAACAACGCATTTTGTGCATTGACTTTATTGGCAAAATCCTCTCGGTTAAAGCCATTTCCTGTTGCAACAGAACCTTTACCAGTTGCAACACCATCTAATGCCGTTGCAAAACTATCTGTTCCAATAGACACTGCGTTTTCAGATGTTGCAGTACCTTGAATAGAAATTGGTGTAGCAAAAATTTGCCCTGTGGCTAATGCTGTTAATAAAGTAATTGCGGTTTTTGCTGTATTATTATGTTTTTTATACATAAAATATTCCTATATAGAAAATAATTACCCACAATATTTTGTGGAGTGGAATATCTGGCAAAAAAACAGAATAAAAATGATAAAGCTATTGCTTTACTTTGAAAATTTAGACATAATAAACATATCTGGTAAAGAAACCAGACATAATAAACGAAAATAAGCCACTCACCTGAGTGGTTTATTTGTTTCTGGAGAGTGATACTATTCTAAAAGAACTAAACTCGGTTGGCAAGAGCATTATTGATTATTTAAAAATATTTTATTGCATACGTACTCAAAACACTATCTATCACTGACTTCCAGTCATAATCTAAATCCTGTCTAAATAATCTTACACTATCATACCAAACCGAATCTTCTCGATTGAGTAACCACCGAAAATCAGGGCTATAATTAATGAGAATCCAAGTTGGTTTCCCCATTGCAGCAGCAAGGTGTGCAACTGAAGTATCTACACAAATCACTAAATCCATTTGATCAATGATTGCAGATGTATCGAAGAAGTTATCAATGTCGTTATGCCAATCATAGACATTATTAAATATAGCCAATATCGACTGTTCATTATCATTAATATCTTTCTGTAAAACGTGAAAATCAGCATTAAGAGAAAATAAATGAGAGAATATTTCTAATGGAATACTACGAATTTTGTCAACATCTGTGGCTGCCCCTCCACGCCAAGCAACCCCAATTTTGAATTTATTAAGCGGTAGTTTTTTTCTCCATTTTTGCAAATAGCTATTTTCTGAGAAGAGATAACTTGTTGTATAAGGGATATTATCAAGGCGAGTTTCCAATATTGCAGGTAAACTCATCATTGGAATCCAGTGAGAAAATTGTACTTCATCTCCGCCTTTGGCAGTAGCAATACCATATTTTGCAAGATTAAACGACAAAAAATCGTCAATATGCTCATTATTCCAAACTAAAACATCCAAACCTTGCTGTTTTAAATAAATAGCATAACGGATAAATTGAATATTATCACCTATTCCTTGTTCTGAATGAATAAGTAATCTGCCTTGTGAAATATCTTCCCCATTCCAACGAGGGCGTGGAAATATAATCGGATTTTGGAAACTCTTATAATTACTCTCCCAACGTTTTTCATAAAGTTGCCAACCAAACTCATAATCACCTAATAGATTGAGTAACATACCTGCATCCATACAAGCAATGGCAAGCTCTTGTGGAAAACTCCCTAGACACTCCATCCCTTGTTTATAATCTCTCAAGGTAAGTTGAAATAAACCTAATTTTTTCAAATTACCTGCACGAGCGATATAGTGCATTGGGTCTAAGGTTTCTTTATGAAAATACTTGTCGTTAATAACGATTTGATAGACCAGATCGTAATAAATAGTCTCTTTTTCCAATTCAAATAATATTGAAAAAGAATTAGATAGGTCTTTATACTTAATTTGATTGATTGATTGATTGATTGATTGATTGATTGATTGATTGATTCAATATTATTTTGTTTTTCTAACAATGTAGCAAGTGATATATCTCTCATGGCAAGAGAATTGCAACCTATGTCAGCAAGCAATATTGCTCTCTGATGAAATAGCATTGGATTTCTATGATGAATTGATAGTAAAGTATCAATTTTAACTAATTTTCTAAGAATATTTAAAAGTGAAAAATTATTCATCTAAATAAACCTTACATTGTTAAAAATATAACGAATACCACAACGATTCTGCCATATATCATTTGTTATCAGTTCAAGATGATCATAAGGTAAAAGGCTTATTGTATATAATGTATTTCTCTCAAGATTAAGTTGTTTATCATTTTGTTTAAATTCGATATGGCAAGGAAGAACAGAATTAGGTTTTTCCTGAAAGTAAAATAAAATTTCAATCTCTTGGTTTAATGGGTTTCTCAGTGCAATTTTAGCATTAGCACTACAATCCAAGATAACGCTATCTTTCTTATAAAATTTTCCATCTGTATCTGTGTTTGCAAAAAGAGATGTACAATAGATTTCTTCTATGGATAAGACAGGAAAATTAGTATTTTGAGGAAGTGATGAAAATAGATGACCGCATTGAAAATAATGCAACATTTTTGGTGCATCAATTGAAAAATCTTTCCCTCTACTCAGATAGATTGATTTATTCAAGTGAATATAATTATATTCTTTGCTATCTCTATGATAACGAGTAATATGCACTGATTCAACGGTATTGTCATTCAACTTAAAATAATTCAGCCCTACAAAGCTAATTCCCCAATAAGGTAAACAATTATATTTTTCCGATATATGTTTTACATTATTTTTATCGCAAGCATATAAATTCAAAATTGTTGCATCTATGCCATAAACCATTTTAAATTCAGATAAGCAGAGTAGATCTTGCTTTATATAATGGAAATAATTGTTCCAAGCCTGATTTGAGCCAATAATTAATCCTGCTTGCCAGAAAGCATTTTGAGAAGATAACAGGCGATTAAATTTTAATCGTGTTGATTCTGAAATTTTGTCAGGTAAAGGTTCTTCTAAGAATGGAGGAATGATTACATCATAACAACAATAGAGAGAATGATTATCCCGAATTTGATCAAAAACCGTTAATTTGGGGTAAGGAAACCAAATATCTGCATCATAGAAAGCCAGTTGATCATAATCTTGAGCAATTTCAGCCGCTGAAAAATGCCGATCAACTAACATTTCAGAAAACTGATGTTTCGCTTCAAAGACAATAATATTATTCGCTTTCAATATTTGTTGTTTTTCTAATGATAATTGGTAACTAATAACCCCAATATCGCCTAAGTAATCTGTTTTTCTTAAACTTAGAATGAATGGGATAAAACAACGATACCAAATTTCATCATTATCATCTAATGCAGTTAGAATGAGTTTTTTCATTTATTTCTCTACTGAATCTAATGCAATTGCATTGATTGCCACCATAATTTTACGTTTTACGTCATCACTACATTGGCTGTAACTGTGTAATAGCTGCATTTCTTGCTTAGAAAGTGCGGTATTTTTTGCAAACATTTCACCTTCGCCCAATAATAACCAGTTAGCATTTATCCCAAAACACTCTGTTACCTTGATTAAAATTTCAGCACTTGGACTACGTTCCCCCAACAGATAGCTTTGCACTGAACGATATGGAATTTCTGTTTTATCTGCAAAAGCCTTGATACTCAAGGATTGTGATTCAATTATATCTTTTAATCTCTTAGCTATACACATAATGACATACCGACTTGACTTTTACGCTATTTGTGGCATTATAAAACAATAGATAACACACAATGTTGCGTACTTATTAACATTTGGTAGTTTACCCCTAATTAAAATAAATAGCAAAATGACACAACACTTTCTCATATCATCTGCATCAAGAACCATCTCTATCACAGAGGTCGCAGCCTTGACGGACGAACAAGTATTCGATCACCTTTGCTATCGCAGATGGGGAAGTAAAGAAGATGTGGTTTGCCCGAAATGTGGCGTGCAACATAAAGCCTACTTTATCTCTACTCGCAAGCAGTGGCGATGCAAACATTGTAAACATACCTTTTCTATTACATCAGGGACAATTTTTGCCAATCATAAGTTACCGTTAAAAACGTATCTCTTTGCGATTGCCTTGTTCGTCAATGCAGTGAAAGGTATGCCTGCTTTACAATTATCCAGAGAATTAGATGTGCAATATAAAGCCGCTTTCGTGTTGGCTCAAAAGTTGCGTAAAGCCTTATTGGTTCATCGACAATCTACGATGATGTCAGGGGAAGTAGATATGGACGGCACTTACGTTCACCCTGCACCCCGCAAGGCGAATAAGAAAGCTGACCGCATAGACTATCGTTTAAAAGAAAATCAAAACCCTGATAAACGTTGCATTATTGTGGCTCGTGAGCATTACACCGAAGCGGAAAAACAAGCTAATCGTGATGCTCGTGGGGCAAAATCGACCTACGTGACGGTATCTTATGCCGAAACCCAATCGACCATTAAACAGATAGCCGATAACATCGTGGCTCGTGGGACAAGAATCAATACCGATGAAAGTAATGCCTATGATGTCCTCATGCCATTTTACAATCTCTGTACCGTCAACCACAAAGAAGAATACCGCAGTGATTTAGGGGTAACCAATAACCAAGCAGAAAGTTACTTCTCACGTTTCAAAAGAATGTACTACGGACAAGTGCATAAAATGAGTAATCTCTACTTACTCAATTATGCCAATGAAGTTGCCTATCGTGAAGATAATCGTAGAAAACCGAATGGATGGCAATTTAATGACATTCTCAGTAAATGCCTGAATACAACCAATGAAAACAATGAATGGTGCGGTTATTGGCAACGTAAAATTGTTCCTCAAGAAGTCATATTGCAGTAAGGAAGCAATATGGCTTATACACTCGACCGCAAACTTAAAGACCTTGAATTTGAACGCAAGCAAGTGCTACATCACCTCGCTTTACTCGATGCTAACATTGACGTAATAAAGCGTGCAATAGCATTAATGCAAAGTGAAAGTGATGTGACATTATACAATACGGAAAACTTTGTCTATCGCCGTAGATACAAGCTATTTAAAGGGAAAATTCGCAAATATATCTTACAGATTATGCGAAATGAACCCACCAAAGGTTTTACTATTGCCGAACTCACACTACGAATTTTTAAGATTGAAGGGAATACCGATACACCTTCCGAAAAACATCTTGATTCTGTTCGCAAGCAACTCAATGTATTCCATCAAAACGGTTTAATCACTCGTACGCAAGTGAGCCGTAGAGAAGTTCATTGGCAAATCGTTGCTTTTAACCGCCAATGAGAGCCTGACCGCTCAACAATTCCTTTCTTATGCAATCGACAAAGTGCGGTGTAAACCGCATGTTTTGCCTTGTTGTAAGCTATCCCTTCTTGCTTGTCTAAGGCTATTGCCATTTCAGTAATCTTCTCAACATCCTTCCAATCATTATCTTGCTTGAACACCTGAGCAATTAAACCACAGACATGTTGTGAAAAGATTTTTTGATATGAGCGGTGAGGGGGTGCAAAACGCTCATTGAAGTCTTGAAAGTTTTTTACGACCGTTTTCAATGCTACAATGATACGAGTTAATCTTTCTTCTTGTTGTTGCAATGATTTAATCTGTTGAGTGACAGATTTATGTGCTTTCTGAGAGCGTTTAATTTCTTGTCTTAACCTTGTAATGACATCAGAATCTATCATAATAAAAAAATCCTTATCAAATGATGAATATTGATAAGGATTGTATGATTTTTAGTGAGTTAAATCTTTGTGCAACTGCTACATAATACCGGATTTTTTGACCGCACTTTATGATTTCGTTAATTAAAGGTCGTCGCTAAAAATATCGCCACCGTGCATGTCGATCATATCTAAAGCTTCGCCACCACCGCGTGCAACGCAAGTGAGCGGATCTTTAGCAATAACCACAGGTACGCCTGATTCTTTTGCTAATAACACTTCAATATTGCGTAATAACGCGCCACCGCCTGTTAATACCATACCGCGCTCATAAATATCTGCGGCGTGTTCAGGTTTACATTCTTCTAATGCGGTACGCATTGCGCCGACAATATCTTTTAATGGTTGTTGAATCGCTTCTAATACATCTTTCGAGGTTAAAGTAAATGGTCTTGGTACCCCTTCAGAAAGGTTTAAACCATGCACTTCCATTGATAAAACATCAGCATCATTTTCAATATAAGCGGTACCAATCTCATGTTTGATACGTTCAGCTGTTGCTTCACCAATGATTGAACCAAAGGTTTTGCGCACATAAGAAATAATGGCTTCGTCTAATTTATCGCCTCCAACACGTACAGAAGAAGAATAAGATACACCATTTAAGGCGATAACCGCTATTTCTGTGGTACCACCACCAATGTCAATTACCATTGAACCGATAGGAGTAGAAACAGGTAAGCCAGCACCAATTGCTGCTGCCATTGGTTCTTCAATTAAATAGACTTCACGTGCGCCTGCACCAATGGCAGATTCTTTAATTGCGCGGCGTTCAACTTGTGTTGCACCGGCTGGAACACAAACCAACACACGAGGGCTTGGGCGTAAAAAGTTGCCACTATGCACTTGCTTAATAAAATGTTGTAGCATTTTTTCTGTCACAGAAAAGTCAGCGATAACGCCATCTTTCATTGGACGAATAGCTTCAATATTATTTGATGTACGACCTAACATCATTTTGGCGTCTTTACCCACTGCAGCGAGGCTTTTTTGTCCTGCTTTTCCTTGACGAATAGCCACCACAGAAGGCTCATCTAATACAATACCTTGACCTTTTACATAAATTAAGGTGTTGGCTGTACCTAAATCAATAGAAAGATCGTTTGAGAATAAACCGCGAATTTTTTTAAATAACATAAGTGTTCCACTACTATTGGGTGATATATTTGGTGATAATTTGCCCTAATTTTAGGCATAGCAAAAATTGTGCTTAATGTACCAAAAAATCATCAGTTGTTACAGTAAATTTTATACGTTGGCAGAAAAAATCAGTGAAATGTTCATAATTCATTATGTATTAAAAATTAAGGATGAAAATGTGATCTTTGTCACACAATAAATTTCTTGAGTGTAAATATGTGATCTTGATCACATTTTGATTTTTTGTGTTTGAAAATATTTTGTGATCAACTTCACAATTATTGATTAAAAAATTTGCATTACATAGCCACTATGCTATTTTTGCGTCAATTTTAATCAGTCAATTCTTATTGAGGTTATATATGCTATCAGCAAATGCAAAAGTGAAAATCCAAGGTTTTGGACGTTTCCTATCAAATATGGTGATGCCTAATATTGGGGCATTTATTGCGTGGGGTTTTATTACCGCACTTTTCATTCCTACAGGTTGGTTACCAAATGAAATGCTAGCTAAGCTAGTAGGGCCAATGATCACTTTCTTATTACCATTACTTATTGGTTATACTGGTGGTAAATTAGTCGGTGGTGAACGTGGTGCTGTTGTTGGTGCGATTACCACAGCAGGTGTAATAGTTGGTACTGATATTCCTATGTTCTTAGGGGCAATGATCGCAGGTCCTACAGGTGGATGGGCAATCAAATCTTTTGATAAATGGTCAGAAGGTAAAATCAAGAGCGGATTTGAGATGTTAGTTAATAACTTCTCATCTGGTATTATTGGTATGATTTTAGCTATCCTGTTCTTCTGGGTAGTGGGTCCGGCTGTAAAAGTGATTTCCCAAGTACTTGCTTCAGGTGTAGATGTATTAGTACAAAATCACTTATTACCATTAACATCTGTTTTTGTTGAACCAGCGAAAATTCTATTCTTAAACAATGCGATTAACCATGGTATTTTCTCACCTTTAGGTATCCAACAATCACAAGAATTTGGACAATCAATTTTCTTCTTAATTGAAGCAAACCCAGGTCCAGGTTTAGGGGTGTTATTAGCTTACATGTTGTTTGGTAAAGGTTCTGCAAAACAAACTTCTGGTGGTGCAGCGATCATCCACTTCTTTGGTGGTATCCACGAAATTTATTTCCCTTATGTGTTAATGAATCCTCGTTTAATCCTTGCAGTGATCGCAGGTGGTGCAACAGGCGTATTTACTTTAGTGATGTTTAATGCAGGTTTACAAGCGCCAGCATCGCCAGGTTCTATCATCGCTGTGTTAGCAATGACACCTAAAGCATCATTTGTTGGGGTAATCTGCTCTGTTATTGCTGCTTCTGTAGTCTCTTTTGTGGTATCAGCATTTTTCTTAAAAATTCAAAAAGAAGGTGAAGGTAATTCATTAGAAGATATGCAAGCAGCATCAAAAGCAATGAAAGGTAACCAAGCGACACAACCAGTTGTCACTGACTTTAATGGCTTACAAAAAATCTTCGTATCTTGCGACGCCGGTATGGGTTCAAGTGCAATGGGTGCAAGCATGTTACGTAAAAAAGTAAAAGATGCTGGCTTACCACTTGAAGTGACTAACTGTGCAATTAATGATTTACCAGCAGATGCACGCATGGTCATTACTCACCAAGACTTAACACCACGTGCGCAAAAACAAGTTCCTACTGCAATGCATTATTCATTACATAACTTCTTAGATAACAAATTCTATGATGGTTTAGTGGATGACTTAAAAGCGCATTTCTCAGGTGATAAGAAAGCAGAAAGTGCGGTTGAAAATGAAGTAGAAGTAAATGGTACTAAATTTACGTTAACGCAAGATCAAATCTTCTTGGGCTTAAAAGCAGATAATAAAGCAGATGCTATTCGTTTTGCTGGTGAGCAATTAGTGAAATTCGGCTTTGTTCAACCAAGCTATGTAGATGCAATGTTTGCTCGTGAAGAGTTAGTTTCTACCTATTTGGGCGAGGGTGTGGCAGTTCCTCATGGTACAAGTGAAGCGAAAGATGCAGTAATTAAAACCGGTGTGGTGGTATGTCAATATCCTGAAGGTGTTCGCTTTACCGAAGATGAAGATGGTGTTGCGAAATTGGTTATTGGTATTGCAGCGCGTAATAATGAGCATGTTCAAGTGGTATCCGCAATTACAAATGCCTTGGATAGTGAAGAAGCAATTCATTTGCTCACATCTACCAATGATGTAAATAAAGTATTAGAATTACTCAAAGCATAAAAGTGCGGTTAAAAATGGCGTGATTTTCACGCCATTCATCTTACTAGAGGGAATAAATATGAAAGCATTACATTTTGGTGCAGGTAATATCGGACGTGGTTTTATTGGTAAACTACTTGCTGATAGTGGTGTACAAGTGATTTTTGCTGATGTGAATGATAAAGTCATTGAGCTATTAAAAAACCAACAAGCTTATAATGTAAAAATTGTTGGTGATAGCCTCAACCAAATTGAGCAAGTGAAAAATGTGACGGGTGTTAATTCAAAAGATGAAGCTGGCGTTGTTGCATTATTTAATGAGGTTGATTTTGTGACGACAGCAGTTGGTCCAACAGTGTTGAAATTAATTGCTAGCACTATTGCTAAAGGGCTGGAATTGCGTTTATCGTCAGGTAATACCAAACCATTAAATATCATTGCTTGTGAAAATATGGTACGTGGAACAACTTTTTTAAAAGAAGAGGTGTTCAGTCATTTAAAACCTGAGTTAAAAGATCAAGTCGAACAATTCGTTGGTTTTGTTGATAGTGCAGTAGATCGTATTGTTCCTCCTGTACAAGCGGATGATAGCGATCCATTATTGGTTACTGTAGAGGAATTTAGTGAATGGATTGTGGATAAAACACAATTCAAAGGTGCCATTCCTGATATCAAAGGCATGGAATTAACGGATAATTTAATGGCATTTGTTGAGCGAAAATTATTCACTTTAAATACTGGTCATGCAATTACTTCTTATTATGGCAAGTTCAAAGGCCATCAATTTGTGAAAGAAAGTATTGAAGATGCTGAAGTGAAGGATTTCGTAAAATCGGTTATGCAAGAAAGTGGTGCTGTATTAATTCAACGTTATGGTTTTGATGCTCAAGCACATGCAGCTTATATTGAGAAGATTTTAAAACGTTTTGCTAACCCTTACTTAGTGGATGATGTGGATCGCGTAGGTCGTCAACCATTGCGTAAATTAAGTTTTAATGATCGTTTAATTAAACCTTTACGTGGTACTCTAGAGTATGTTTTACCTCATGATAACTTAATTCAAGCCATTGCTTATGCCTTAACTTATCGTAATCAAGATGATCCTCAAGCGTTAGAATTAGAACAATCTTTAGCGCAAAATGGCGTATTGGCGACGGTGGAAAAATACACTGAGTTACAACAGCCAGAAATTGTAGCGAAAATCGTTGAAGCTTATAATAAATTAGCATAATAAAAAAGTGCGGTGTATTTTAATATAGTTTTAAATTAAAAAAGACGAAATTTACACCGCACTTTGTATTTTAGGGATTTAAGTTGTGTTGTCTGATGATCCAATTTATGAAAAATTAAACGAATCCATTTCTATTCGGGGTTTTATCACCGCTACTGTCGCTATTTTCGATGAAGCTGTGGATCAATTAATTAATCGCGTTTTTCGCAAAAGTGATTTTGCCGTTAAATCAGTGGTGGATAGTTTATTTGAAACCTCAGGTCCCTTATGCGATCTTTCTATCCGCCTAAAAGTCTTATTAGGACTAGGTGTGATTTCTCATGACATTTTTGAAGATATTTTTACTTTCATTCATATGAAAGAGAAATTAAATAATGATGAGAAAGAATACGAGTTTGCAGATGATGTGATCGTTGAGTTTGCTCGTTCGTTAAATTTATTACAGGACAAAGTACTCTTGAATTTTCCACCTAACCAAGAAAGTGCAGATTCTTTAGTTTTTCAAATGAAACAATTACGTCACGAAAAATTGTTACGTTCTTGCCTAACTCTGACTATTAGTGATATTTATCAAAAGTTACAAGTGGAAAGTCCATTGTAATTTTTCTTGATTTTCTTGTCATTTACCCCCATCTTTAGCCTAAATATGATTCGATTAGAGGAAAATGTATGAATTCTATTCAATATTTGGTAAATACGATATTGGGCATATATATGCTGTTGGTAATGTTGCGGATGTGGTTACAATATTGCAAGGCTGATTTTTATAATCCTATTTCACAATCAGTAGTGAAAATGACTGATCCTGTATTAAATCCGTTGCGCAAATATTTAAATGCGAAAAAGGGCATTGATATTGCCGCATTAGTGCTTGTATTTTTAATCGGTTTTTTCAAATTTCCAATTTTATCTTTTTTAGGCGGGAATTGGTCGTTGGACGGTATGCTTGCCAATATCAGTACATTAGCATTGGTTGGTGTATTAAGCGTGCTGAAAGTATTTGGTGAAATGTTGCTTTATGTGTTGTTTATTGGTGCGATTTTAAGTTGGTTTAGAAGGGGCAATGATCCGCTTTCTTATTTGTTATATCAATTAGGTGAACCTATTTTAAACCCGATCCGTCGCCTTTTACCAAGAACAGGAATGATTGATTTCTCGCCAATGGTCGTTGCATTCTTACTCTTCTGGTTAAATAAAGTGATGTTTGATCTTATTCCACATTTGTGGCAATTAGTGTAAAAGTGCGGTGAAATAAAAAGACGTTTTTTATGGTTGCAGTTGAACAATTACAAGAGGGATTAAGGTTGCGCATTTTTTTACAACCTAAGTCCAGTAAAGATGCGATTGTGGGTTTGCATGATGGTGAATTAAAAATTTGCATTACTGCACCGCCTATCGATGGTGCTGCAAACGCCCATTTATTGAAATTTTTGAGTAAGCTATTTAAGGTTCCGAAAAGCAGTATTCAATTAGAAAAAGGCGAATTACAACGACATAAACAACTTTTTATCCCTTCGCCAAAACAAATCCCTCAACAAGTGAGGGATCTCATCAATTCATCAATTTAAGATTAATTCAAATACGGCTTTCTTCGGATTAAGTTGAAAGCCCTCCATTTCTAGCATTTGACGTTGCTTCTCATCTTGCTCAACCGTCAGCATATTGGATTGAGTAAAACTGACAAATTCTTTCGCTTTTTCAATAAGTGCGGTGTAAATTTCGGTTTTTTTGCTGCCTTCTTGCACGAAAATGTCTGTAAGTTGCCAATAACGTTGTAATTGTAAAGAAGAGAGACGAGGATAAAGTTGGATGAAACCAACGGCTTTTTGTTGATCGTCAAATGCGATGAAAAAAATACTTTCGCTGAAACGAATACGGTTATTGAGAAAAGTTAATGTCCGATCGGGATTTTCTGCCATGCCATGGGATAAACGATATTCTTCGAATAGTGGAAGCAATACAGCAAGGTTCCATTGTTCAGCTTTAAAGATACGCATAATTAACTTGGTCTTAGGTTGAATTGATTAAAAAATAACAAATTTATACAGTAGATTTTACCTGTTAAACATAAAATAATCATCTACTAGATCAAAAAACTATAAAAAAAATCAAAACAGCAAGAGAAAATTTGCTATATTAATGCTGTTTATTTTTTATTAATTTAACTATGGAGAACTCAAATGGCAGCGCGTAAACCATTAGTGATGGGAAACTGGAAATTAAACGGTAGTAAAGCGTTTACTAAAGAATTAATTGCTGGTTTAAAAGAAGAATTACATGGCGTAACTGGTTGTGATGTGGCAATTGCCCCACCGGTTATGTATTTAGCTGAAGCAGAAGCAGCATTAGCAAGTTGCAGTTGCTGCTGTGGCAGTAAAGATTTAATCCAATTAGGTGCACAAAACGTTGATGTGAATGTACAGGGTGCATTTACTGGCGATATTTCAACTGCGATG
This sequence comes from Reella acinonychis, assembly GCF_052384575.1. GTDB lineage: Bacteria > Pseudomonadota > Gammaproteobacteria > Enterobacterales > Pasteurellaceae > JBQSUQ01. Next base: position 123,040 of record NZ_JBQSUQ010000007.1, read on the forward strand.
TTAAAAGATTTTGGTGCGAAATATATTATTATTGGTCACTCAGAACGCCGTACTTATCACAATGAAAGTGATGAATTCATCGTGAAAAAATTTGCTGCGTTAAAAGAAGCCGGTTTAGTCCCTGTATTATGTATCGGTGAAAGTGAAGCAGAAAACGAAGCGGGTAAAACACAAGAAGTGTGTGCGCGTCAAATCGATGCGGTGATTAATGCATTAGGTGTGGATGCATTCAACGGCGCGGTTATTGCTTATGAGCCAATTTGGGCGATCGGTACAGGTAAATCTGCAACTCCAGCACAAGCTCAAGCAGTGCATAAATTCATTCGTGATCACATCGCGGCAAAATCGCAAGCAGTAGCGGATCAAGTGATTATTCAATACGGTGGTTCTGTAAATGACGCAAATGCTGCGGAATTATTTACTCAACCTGATATTGATGGTGCATTAGTGGGCGGCGCTTCATTAAAAGCACCTGCATTCGCAGTGATCGTAAAAGCAGCGGCAGCTGCGAAAGCTTAATTCAATAATGAGATAAAAAGTGCGGTCTATTTGACCGCATTTTTTTGATATTGCTTCCAAATTCTTTATACTATGCTTAACGCCAATCAATAATTGAATTAACTTATGTTACGTCTTTGTTATACGTTAGCAATGTATGCATTGCAGCCGTTCATTTTACTTTTTATGTTAGGTCGTAGTATTAAATCACCTAATTATCGTAAACGTTTAAATGAACGCTATGGACTTTTTTATGCAACGCAGCAAAAAACAAAACCGAATGGGATTATTGTTCATGCTGCTTCGGTAGGCGAAGTTATTGCAGCAACGCCATTAGTTCGACGTATTCAAGCAGAATATCCCAATTTAGCCATTACAGTCACAACGGTTACGCCGACAGGATCTGATAGGGTTAAATCAGCATTTGGTGATTCAGTTGCACATTTTTATTTGCCCTATGATTTGCCCGATGCATTAAAACGCTTTTTAGCATTTATACAACCTAAAGCTTGCATTGTGATTGAAACAGAGATTTGGCCTAATTTAATTCGCCAATTGAATTTGCGTAATGCGCCATTTATTATTGCTAACGCGCGATTATCTGCACGTTCTGCGCGCCGTTATGGTTGGGTTAAACAATATTTAACTAATGTTTTAAATGAAATTCGTTTAATTGCACCACAGGATGATATTAGTGGTCAGCGCTATTTAGATCTCGGCTACAAAGGACAGCTTACCTTAACTGGTAATATAAAATATGATTTAGTCATTACTGATGAATTACGTCAAAAAATTACGGAATTTAAGCAAGAATGGATAGGTTCACGTCCCGTATGGATCGCAGCAAGTACGCATGAAGGTGAAGAAAAAATTATATTAGAAACACACCGCACTTTGCTAAACAAATATCCTGATTTATTATTGATTTTAGCGCCACGCCACCCAGAACGATTTAATCAAGTTGCAGGCTTTATTGAGAAAGAAAAATTAACTTATTGTCGACGTAGTCAAAATTTGAAGGATTGCGCGCAAAGCCAAGTTTTACTGGGAGACAGTATGGGTGAACTCATGTTGATGTATGGTGTCTCAGATATTGCGTTTGTGGGGGGTAGTTTAGTTAAACATGGTGGGCACAATCCTTTAGAACCATTAGCTTTCAAGTTACCAGTGATCAGTGGTCAGCATACTTTCAACTTTCCTGAAGTTTTCCATAAATTGCTGATGGTTAATGCTGTATTGGAAGTCAATTCTGACTCGAATTCACTTGCAGATGCAGTGGAATGCTTTTTATCTTCACCAAGTTTGTGCGAACGCTTTGGTCAGGCAGGCTATGAAGTGTTAATTGAAAACAGAGGCGCATTGCAGCGTTTATTAGTGCTATTAACACCTTATTTAGAGAAATAATATGGCAACAGTAATTTATCCTGGTACTTTCGATCCTATAACCAATGGGCATTTAGATATTATTGAGCGAAGTGCGGTGCTTTTTTCCAAAGTTATTGTCGCAGTGGCGGCAAATCCAAGTAAGAAACCCTTATTTGATTTGGCGCAGCGGATTGAGTTGGTACAAAAATCGGTGCAGCATTTACCTAATGTTCAAGTGCTTGGCTTTTCCAATTTATTGGCGAATGTGGTACAAGAACATAATGCGACAGTGATTATTCGTGGTATGCGAACCACCATGGATTTCGAGTATGAGTTACAATTAGCGCATTTAAACCGCGTGCTGACCAAAGGTGTTGAAAGTTTATTTTTACCAACGACGGAGCAGTGGTCTTACGTGTCTTCTACCATCGTGCGTGAAATTTATTTGCATGGTGGAGATGTGAATAATTTCGTGCCTCCGCCTGTGTTGGAAGCCTTTAAAAATAGAATAAAAAAATAATTCTATAAAAGTGAAATTTATGCCAAAATAGGTATGAAAAATTATTAATAAAAAAATCATAACATTTATGAAAACAACTGCAGAAATTAGACAATCCTTTTTAGACTTTTTCCACAGTAAAGGTCATCAAATTGTGGAAAGTAGTTCCTTAGTTCCTGAAAACGATCCTACCTTACTTTTTACCAATGCTGGTATGAACCAATTTAAAGATGTTTTTTTAGGTTTAGAAAAACGTTCATACACTAGAGCGACAACTGCACAGCGTTGTGTTCGTGCTGGTGGTAAACATAATGACTTAGAAAATGTAGGTTACACCGCTCGTCACCACACATTCTTTGAAATGATGGGTAACTTTAGTTTTGGTGATTATTTTAAACATGATGCGATTCAATTCGGTTGGGAATATTTAACATCGCCACAATGGCTGGGATTACCAAAAGAAAAATTATATGTCACTGTTTATGCAACAGATGACGAAGCCTATAACATTTGGCATAACGAAGTAGGCGTGCCTGCAGAGCATATTATTCGTATTGGCGATAACAAAGGTGCACCTTATGCTTCAGATAATTTCTGGGCTATGGGTGATACTGGCCCTTGTGGTCCTTGTACTGAAATTTTCTATGACCATGGTGAACAACATTGGGGCGGTCTGCCGGGTACACCTGAAGAAGATGGCGATCGTTATATCGAAGTTTGGAATATCGTGTTCATGCAATTTAACCGTTTGGCTGATGGGACTTTGGAAAAATTACCAAAACCATCAGTGGATACTGGCATGGGCTTAGAGCGTATGACTGCTGTTATGCAGCACGTTAATTCCAACTATGAAATTGATATCTTCCAAAAATTAATTGCGAAGACCGCAGAAATTCTCGGCGTAAAAGATTTAGATAATAAATCATTACGCGTGATTGCCGACCATATTCGTTCTTGTGCCTATTTAATTGCAGATGGAGTGATTCCATCAAATGAAGGTCGTGGTTATGTATTACGTCGCATTATTCGTCGTGCGGTACGTCATGGTCACTTATTAGGTGCTAAAGAAACCTTTTTCTATAAGCTTGTGCCAACCTTAATTGAGGTTATGGCGGAAGCGGGTAAACAAGTTAAAGAAAAACAAGCCAACGTTGAAAAATTATTGCGTTTAGAAGAAGAACAATTTGCACGTACGTTAGAACGTGGTTTAACCCTGTTAGATGAAGCGCTAGCCAATGTGAAGAACGGTGAGCTGTCTGGGCAAGTAGCATTTAAATTGTACGATACCTATGGGTTTCCATTGGATTTAACCGCAGATGTTTGTCGCGAACGTAATATCCGTATTGATGAAGATGGTTTCCAAAAAGAAATGGAAGCACAACGTTTACGCGCTCAATCTGCCAGCCAATTTGGTATGGATTACAATAATGTCATTCGAGTTGATGGCGAAACACAATTCGAAGGTTATACTGCATCAGAAACTCAAGCAAAAGTCGCCGCACTTTTCCAAGGTGGCGAAGCAGTTGAATCTATTTCTGCGGGACAAAGTGCTGTTATCATTTTAGATAACACGCCATTTTATGCAGAAATGGGAGGTCAAATTGGCGATAGCGGCGAAATTATCGCATCTGGTATGCAATTTGATGTGAAAGATACACAAAAATATGGTCAAGTTGTTGGACATATTGGTGAATTAGCGCAAGGCAACTTAGCGGTTGGACAAACAGTGACGGCGACAGTGAATGTGGTAAGACGCCAGAACATAAAACTAAATCACAGTGCTACCCATTTATTGCACGCGGCATTACGCCAAGTGTTAGGCGATCATGTAGCACAAAAAGGTTCATTGGTTACAGATTCAGGATTGCGTTTTGACTTTGTGCAACCTGAGGCTGTTACAAAAGAGCAATTGGCGGAAGTTGAACGTATTGTTAATCATCATATTCGTGCAAATCATCCTGTGATCACCGAAGAAATGAGCATTGATGAGGCGAAAGCAAAAGGTGCAATGGCATTGTTTGGTGAGAAATATGGTGATGTGGTGCGCGTTGTGTCTATGAGTCCTTTCTCTATTGAACTCTGTGGTGGCTTACACGTGACACAAACAGGGGAAATTGGGCTATTTAAGCTAGTATCTGAAGGGGCTGTTGCTGCTGGCATTCGTCGTGTGGAAGCGGTGACAGGTGAGCAAGCATTGGCATGGTTACATGAACAACAATCTATTTTGCAGCAAGCCGCTGACTTATTGAAATCTGATGTGGTTTCACTGCCTGAGAAAATTCATCAGCTACAAGATAAAGCGAAAAAAGCAGAAAAAGAGTTGCAACAATTGAAAGAAAAAGCCGCAATGCAGGCGGGTGCAAATTTAGCGCAAAGTGCGGTGAAAATAAATGGTGTTTCAACTATTGTACAGCAACTTGATGGTTTGGATGCGAAAGCATTACGTGTAATGGTGGATGATCTGAAAAATCAATTAGGATCCGCAGTTGTGGTCTTTGCTTCTGTTGTAGAAGATAAAGTGAATTTAATTGTTGGGGTGACTTCTGATCTTACCAATAAAGTGAAAGCTGGAGAATTGGTTAATTTGATGGCTCAGCATGTGGGTGGTAAAGGCGGTGGTCGTCCTGATATGGCAATGGCTGGTGGCTCACAACCTGAGAATGTTGCATCTGCATTAAGTGTTGCACAGGAATGGTTAACAGGGAATCTGTAATTTTAACGAAAAGCTACCATATTAAAGGAGACGTAAGGGATATGGTAGTGAGTGTTATCAAATAAGGATGTTACAAACACTTATTAAAATCATATAAGGAGGGTTTGTATGCTGATTTTGACACGCAAAATTGGTGAGAGCTTGCTCATTGGCGATGATATTGAAGTTACTGTATTAAATGTACGTGGCAATCAAGTAAAAATTGGTGTGAGAGCGCCAAAAGATATTTCCGTTCATCGGAAAGAAATTTATCAACGAATCAAATCTCAACATGCCGAGCAGCCTGAGATTGAATAAGGAGATCCCTATGTCTAAATTAACTTGTTTTAAAGCCTATGATATTCGTGGTCGTTTAGGTGACGAATTAAATGTTGATATTGCATATCGCATTGGTCGTGCTTTTGGTCAATACTTAAAACCAAAAACAATTGTTGTAGGCGGCGATGTCCGCTTAACAAGTAAAGAGCTAAAAAGTGCGGTAACAAATGGTTTGTTAGATTCAGGCGTAAATGTGATCGATTTAGGCGAAGTGGGAACAGAGGAAGTTTATTTCGCAACGTCTTTCTTGAATACAGATGGTGGTATTGAAGTTACCGCAAGCCATAACCCAATGGACTACAATGGTATGAAATTAGTTCGCGAGGGATCTCGTCCAATTAGTTCTGAAACAGGTCTTGCTGATATTCAACGCTTAGCGGAAGAAAATAATTTCCCAGCCGTTACGCAACGCGGTACTTACAAACAACAATCTGTGATTGGCGAATATGTTGAACGTTTACTTTCCTATGTTAATTTGGACAACATTAAACCATTAAAATTAGTGATCAATTCGGGTAATGGTGCGGCAGGTCATGTTATTGATGCGATCGAAGCACAATTTAAAGCTCGTCGTGTGCCTGTGGAATTTATTAAAGTCCATAACAATCCAGATGGTACTTTCCCTCATGGTATCCCTAATCCAATTTTGCATGAGAACCGTCAAGACACCATTGATGCGGTGTTAGCGCATAAAGCAGATATGGGTATTGCGTTTGATGGTGACTTTGACCGCTGTTTCTTCTTTGATGAGAAAGGCGGATTTATTGAAGGCTATTATGTAGTTGGTTTATTGGGACAAGCATTTAGCCAAAAACAACAAGGTGCGAAAATTATTTACGATCCACGCTTAATTTGGAATACGATTAAATTAGTGGAAGGAAATGGCGGTGTACCTGTTATGTCTAAATCCGGTCACTCTTTCATTAAAGAAAAAATGCGTGAAGTGGATGCAGTATATGGTGGTGAAATGTCAGCACACCATTATTTCCGCGATTTCTACTATTGTGATAGTGGTATGATTCCATGGTTATTAGTGATGGAATTAGTGTGCACTTCCGGTAAAACATTAGGCGAATTAGTGAATGAAAGTATTGATACTTACCCATCACCAGGTGAAATCAATAGTAAATTAACGGATGCAAAAGCCTCTATTGCTCGTGTACGTGCAGCTTATGAGAAAGATGCAGTAGATGTGAATGAAATTGATGGTATCAGTATTGAATATCCAAATTGGCGCTTTAATTTACGTAGCTCTAATACAGAACCAGTCGTTCGTTTGAATCTTGAAACACGCGGTGATAAAGCGCTGATGAAAGAAAAAACCGATGAAATTTTAGCGTTATTACGCCAATAAAATAAGTATAAAACACACCGCACTTTATACAAAGTGCGGTCTTTTTTAAGGAAAAAGAAATGAAAGTTGTTATTCCTGTTGCGGGTTTAGGAACACGTATGTTGCCTGCAACCAAAGCGATTCCAAAAGAAATGCTAACTTTGGTTGATAAACCTTTAATTCAATATGTGGTAAATGAATGTATTAATGCAGGGGTGAAAGAAATTGTCCTTGTTACTCATTCATCAAAAAATGCGATCGAAAACCATTTTGATACTTCTTTTGAGCTGGAAACCATGCTAGAAAAGCGCGTTAAGCGTCAGCTTTTAGAAGAAGTACGTTCTATTTGCCCGAAAGATGTGACTATTATGCACGTTAGACAAGGTAATGCGAAAGGTTTAGGACATGCTGTATTATGCGCCTTGCCTGTGGTTGGTCGTGAGCCATTTGCTGTTGTTTTACCTGACGTGTTACTTGCTGATTTTACCGCAAACCAAAAAACAGAGAACTTAGCGGCGATGATTCAGCGTTTTAAACAAACTCAGGCAAGTCAGATTATGGTTGCAGCGGTCGATCCTAAAGATGTGAGTAGCTACGGGATTGCTGATTGTGATGGCGTAGATTTTAAAAATGGTGAGAGTGCTAAAATTGTTCGTATGGTAGAAAAACCAAGTGTAGAAGAAGCACCATCAAATCTTGCTGTTGTAGGGCGTTATGTATTCTCTGCAGCAATTTGGGATTTATTAGAGAAAACACCTGTTGGTGTTGGCGATGAGATCCAGCTAACAGATGCCATTGATATGCTTATTAATCAAGAAACAGTCGAAGCTTTCCAAATGACAGGCGAATCTTTTGACTGTGGAGATAAATTAGGCTATATGCAAGCCTTTGTTGAATATGGTTTGCAACATAATGTGTTAGGTAAAGAGTTTAAAGAATACTTGAAAAAGTTAGTCAAAACATTATAGTGATTGCTTAGCAATAAAAAAACCGCAATTCATTTGAACTGCGGTTTCTTTTTATGCAATTTTAAATCAAATAATTATGCTAATTGTTTGATACGAGCACTTAATTTTGATTTGTGGTTTGCAGCTTTGTTTGCGTGGATTAAGCCTTTAGATGCCATACGATCCACAACTTTTTGCATTTCAACGAATGCTGTTTCTGCTACTGCTTTATCACCTGCTGCGATTGCTGCGTAAACTTTTTTGATGAATGTACGCATCATTGAGCGTTGGCTTGCGTTATGTTGACGGCGTTTTTCAGATTGAATCGCACGTTTTTTTGCTGACTTGATATTAGCCAAGGTCAAACTCCTAAAAATCTGTGTTAATTAAACGAATTACCGATTATCGGCTCTACAAAATTTGTTGGTTTCGGTGAGACACAACCGAATGTTTCCACCGTTTTGGGTTTCGCTATAAGCCGTTAAGCGATCAAAATAACGATGTGGGCGAGATTTTATCAGTTTTTTTCATTAGAATATAGCTAAAATGTGAAATTTCTATAAAATTAAGCTAATTTTTTATACAGCGGACTTTTATTTTGAGTAAACGACTTTTAAAATCAGGCATTATTGTTAGTACAATGACCTTATTATCACGTATTTTAGGTTTGGTGCGTGATGTAGTGATAGCTAATATTATTGGGGCAGGAGCTGCCGCAGATGTATTTTTATTTGCCAACCGTATTCCCAATTTTTTGCGCCGATTATTTGCTGAAGGGGCATTTTCACAGGCGTTTGTTCCCGTTCTAGCTGAATATCAAAAATCAGGTGATTTAAGCAAAACGCAGCAATTTATTGCTAAAGTATCTGGCACATTGGGTGGTTTAGTAACTATAGTGACTTTGTTCGCTATGTTCTTTTCCCCTGTTGTTGCGGCGATTTTTGGTACTGGCTGGTTTATGGATTGGTTAAATGATGGACCCAACGCAGCCAAATTTGAACAAGCCTCTTTGCTACTCAAAATTACTTTCCCTTATTTGTGGTTTATCACCTTTGTTGCTCTATCTGGCGCTATTCTAAATACTTTAGGGAAATTTGGCGTCATGTCTTTCTCACCAGTATTGCTAAATATTGCGATGATTTCCACCGCACTTTTTTTAGCACCTCAATTAGAAAGCCCTGATTTAGCGTTAGCCATAGGTATTTTTATTGGTGGTTTACTGCAATTTTTATTCCAAATCCCTTTCTTAAAAAAAGCGGGTTTATTAGTCAAACCCAAATGGGCATGGAATGATCCGGGAGTGAAAAAAATCAGAACACTGATGATTCCCGCTTTATTTGGCGTATCCGTTAGCCAAATTAATTTATTGCTTGATACTTTTATTGCCAGTTTCTTAATGACAGGTTCAATTAGCTGGCTATATTATTCCGATCGTCTATTAGAATTTCCTCTCGGCTTATTCGGTATCGCTATTTCTACTGTAATTCTACCAACTTTGGCCAGACAGCATGTTAATCAAAGCGACAATCCACAAAGTGTCGTTGATTTTCGTCATACAATGGATTGGGGCGTGCGAATGATTTTATTGCTAGGCGTACCAGCAATGATCGGTATTGCGGTGCTTGCACAACCTATGTTACTCACCTTATTTATGCGTGGTGAGTTTACACTAACTGATGTAAAATCGGCTTCCTTATCATTGTGGGCGTTTAATACGGGTTTACTCAGTTTTATGCTGATTAAGATTTTGGCGAATGGTTACTATGCGCGCCAAGATACTAAAACGCCGGTAAAAATTGGTATTATCGCTATGATAAGCAATATGGGTTTTAACATTCTTGCTTATTGGTTCAGCTATGTTGGTTTGGCTATGGCATCAGTGATGTCGGCGACCCTAAATGCTTATTTGCTTTATCGCGGCTTGGTTAAAGATGATATCTATCATTTTAGCCGTCAAAGTGCGGTGTTTTTTGCGAAAGTTTTGCTAGCTGCGATTGTGATGGGAAGCTTAGTCTATTATTTCAGTCCAAACCTTGAACAATGGAATGCAATGGGTTTTATTAAACGTGTACATTGGTTAGTGTGGTTAATCAGCCTCGCTGCAATCAGCTATTTTTCAATGTTGGCGTTTACTGGAATTCGTAAGCGTCATTTGATAGTAGTTAATTGATCGGAGAATAATTTTATGGAACAGCTTTATTCACGTCTTAACCTTTATATTTATCGTTTTTTTACATATCTCTTTTATCCTTCTCTCATTATTTTATCTATGTTTAAACTTGAACATGATGGATGGATATTATCATTTATTTTTATAGTACATACTTACAGTTTATATAAAAAATTCAAATTTGCTTATTGGTGTAATTTTATTTTTATTTTGTTCTTAGTTGTTATATTAGCAATTATTTCTGGAGCTGCTTTTGGTTTAGGTAGTTGGAAATTTTCCAATCATTATCGATTGGATATAGTCGGTACTGCTGTTTTATTTTGGTTATTATATCAATGGAAAAATACAAAATTAATTTTTTACCCGATTGAGTTAGATAACATAGATTGGAATTCTCCTATTCCTAATGAACTGGGCTTGCCAAAAAAAAGGAAGTTTTCTATTTCCCCAAATATAGCGTTGATTAGTATTATATTGATTACAATAATTAGTATGTTTGTATATAACCACATCAAAGCAGATAGAGTTGATAATATAGACACTGTAATTGAACCATCTACAAATTCTCATAATGTAGAGTTAGATAAGTTTGTTATGACAAATGAGCAATTGCGTCAAACTATAAGTGACTTCGTTCATGAATCCTATAAAGTGAAAGATTTTTCTGAATTATCAAGATGGGTAAATAATTGCTACTCTAGATCTAATAATAAAAAGGGATGTTTTGATTTTGATATGTTAAGTTCTTTTATTAATTATTCTTTAGTAGAAACAGATCCGCAACATGAAAATGTTACATTTTTTAATTATCCAAATGTTATAAATAGAGCACTGCAATTTGTACCTGAGTTCCAAGGATTGAATGGAAATGTCATGGACGAGATTATTAGTAAAAATACAAAACTTTTTATTGAGAATTTGTATTTATTTGATGAAATGAGAGAAAAGCGAAGTAAACGAATTGCTCAAAAGAGTAAATATTATGATGGTTTAGCTAAATTCGAACAAAATGGTCTTTGGGGATTTATTGATAAAAAAGGAAATATAGTCATTACACCTCAATTCGCAAATGTAGGTCGTTTTTCAAGAGGAAGAGCCGCGGTGCAAATTGATAATGGTTTATGGGGATTTATTAATCAAACTGGGGAATATATTCTTCCTCCTCATTTTTGTAGTGTTGCTGCATTTAGTGAAAGTGATGGGCTGGCTGGAGTATATAGTGGAGGGTATATTTCGAATGGTAAATGTCTAGATGGAAAATGGGGGTTTATTGATTTGCAAGGGAATTGGGTAATTAGACCAGAATTAGATTATGCAGAAAGATTTATTAAAGGAAAAGCTAAAGTTACTTACAAAGGCTATACTGGATATATAGATAGAAATGGTAATTGGGTTAATTAAAAAATCAATTCTTTAATTTCAATAGACTGAGCACTTCATAATGACTCGTATGTGGAAACATATCAAACAGTTGAATCTTCTGCATACGATAGTCGGTCAGATATTGTAGATCATCGCCCATCGTTGTGGCATTACAACTGGAATATAAAATAAACTGCGGTTGTAATTGATTGAGAAACTCTGCTAGGGCCTTACCAATTCCCCTGCGAGGTGGGTTTACAATAACCAAATCGGGTTTGTTCTGTTGATGAAGCGCAAAATGTGCAGCATCCAAGGATTGAAATCTGACATTATTTAACCCTAATTTTTGCGCTGATAAATTGGCGGAATAAATAGCTGATGGGGAAATTTCAATGCCAGTTAATTCAATATGAGAATTTTGGGTTGATAATGCTTGTGCACAATGTAAGCCAAATCCTCCTACACCACAAAATAAATCCCACAATGAATGAATAGGCAAATCTTTCACCCATTGTTGTGCACTGGAATATAGGGCTTCAGCAACGCGAGGGTTAGTTTGGAAAAAGCCTTGTGGGCGAATAAATAGCGGAATTTGGTTAAACTGTTCTTCTAGTACAGTTTGCTCTGTCAAAAATATTTCTTTTTCACCTTCTAAAATGGCAGCGTGTTGTGGTTGAATGTTGGCAGTGACGACTTTCAATTGCGGTAATTTTGTCAATAATCCGGCTAATTCTCGTTGAATCAACGGGATTTTCTTTTCTGAGGCTAACACGAAACGCAATAGAAAATGCCCAGAATAACGGCTTTCTGTGAGCAGAATATATTTTAATTCACCTTTTTGTTTAATGATGTTGTAAGGTACCAAACCTGCACGAGCAATAAAATCTTTTAGCACAGGGAATAATGCGGAAAAAGTTGTGGGGTAAAGCGGACAATCGGTTAAATCAACGGCTTTATTATCCGCATTGACAATGCCTAAAATCGGGCGTTCAACACTGTTGCTGACCACCATTTTCGCTTTATTGCGGAAAGCGTGTTGTTCAGATTGAAAAGGCATCTGCCATTCAACTTCAGTTAAATCCAGTTCAGACAATTGTTGTTTTAAATGCTGTTGTTTTTCTTCAAGTTGTTGTGCGTAGTCTTTTTCTAACCAAGCACATGAACGACAGCGGCCATTTTGATAATGAGGGCAATGCATGTTAGCTCGCTTTTTTCTCTAGCCATTGTTCTTGCAATGCTGCCAAGGATTTATGATTATCCAACCAACGTTGTGTTTTGGTTAATTCGGACCAAGTGCAGTGCTGTTTTTTGAATAATGTTTGTAAACGCTGTTGGCGAGCAGCAAAGTGCGGTGGATTTTCAGCAAGTTTTAAATTATCCAATACTTGCTCAACCCCTTCAGGCTCATTACAGAGCAACAATAAATCACAACCTGCAGATAAAGCCTTTTCACAACGTGAAACAAAATCACCCATAAAACTTGCGCCTTTCATACCTAAATCATCGGAGAAAATCGCACCATTAAAGCCTAATTGTTGGCGTAAAATTTGTTGCAACCAGAATGTTGAACCACTGGCAGGTTGATCATGGCAATTCGTATAGATCACATGAGCTGGCATAATTGCATCAAGCAAATTTTGCTGGATTAATTGTTGGAAAGGCTGAATATCTTGCGCAAAAATCACCGCGCTTGGACGTTCATCATAAGGCGTTTCTAGGTGGCTATCTGCAATGACATGCCCATGACCCGGAAAATGTTTTCCCGTACTTGCCATTCCTACTTGTTTCATGCCTTTAATAAAAGCAGTGGCTAAACGAAGGGTATGTTGTAATTCGCAATGAAAGCTTCTATCACCAATAGCTTTACATTGGTGCCCCATATCAAGCACTGGAGCGAAACTTAAATCAATATCAAGTGCGGTCATTTCCGCGGCCATTTGCCAACCCGCTTGTTGAGCAAGTATTTCTTGCTGAAATGGATCATCATAAATTTCAGCGAAGGATTGCATAGCTGGTAGTGCAGTAAAGCCTTCGCGAAAACGCTGAACACGTCCTCCCTCTTGATCCACTGTTATTAATAAGGGTTTCTTGACGCGCTGGCGAACTTCTTTTATTAAGGCTTGAATTTGTTCGCGATCGTAAAAATTGCGACTAAAAAGAATTAATCCTGCAACCAAAGGGTGTTCAAGTAATTCAATTTCTTGCGATTCTAGTTGTTGACCCTTAAGGTCGATAAGCAAAGTTGACATTATTGTAATCTTAAATATAGACGATAATTTACACTTTCAGGTGTTGGACGAGTAAGCGAAATTGCCTGTTTTTGTAAAGGGGTTAATAATAGTGTTGCGCTATATTGATCCTGTGTTGTGCTGACAGGCTGAGTTACCCCATTTTCTGTATACCAAAATAAATCGTATTTAACGCCTAGATTTTGGCCGGTTTTATTTTTTATCCAAGCTGAATGACTTGATACCTCAGCCTCAATCAGCGGATGTAATTCCGCTGAAATATTGAGTATAGGTTGCTGAGTGTGCACTAAATTGGGTTTACTCGAACAAGCAGCCAGTAAAAGTGCGGTTAAAATTAAGGTAATTTTTTTCATCATCGTTATTTTGCTAACATTCTGCCTAATGGCTCGCCACCAACTAAATGCATATGAATATGGAAAACTTCTTGTCCGCCATGTTTGTTGCAATTCATAATTAAACGGTAACCGTCTTCGGCAATGCCTTCTTGTTTGGCAATTTTTGCTGCAACAGTGAAAAGGCGACCTAATATGGCTTCATCTTCTTGCGTCACATCATTAACGGTTGGAATAAGCTTGTTCGGAATGATTAAAATATGGGTTTTAGCTTGTGGTGCAATATCGCGAAATGCGGTGACCAAATCGTCTTGATATACAATATCCGCTGGAATTTCTTTACGAATGATTTTACTGAAAATAGTTTCTTCTGCCATAACAATATTCCTCAATATAAGATAGCCATCATTTTCCGCTTTTTTATCAGAAAATAGCTAAAATAGCAATTTAATCACTAACTTTTGACCCAGCTCAATTTTTTGGGCGTATTATATTAAAAATCTATTTGGCATTCAGTGGCGAGAGGATTATAATTAGAGACCTAAAAAAAGTTGTAAATTTTCAAAAAAATTTTAGTTTTACTCTGTCGTTTAGGGTGCTTAATTAATATAATTCATAAAAGGTACTAAACTATGAAAAACGAAGAAAATGTATCAACGGTAATGGCGACACCTGCTACCATGGCGGAAATTTGTTCATCAGCTGGTGCGTATAAAGCCAAAAAACATCAATTCTATTCTTTCCTATCTGCAATTACTGCCGGTGCATTAATTGCTCTAGCCTTTGTTTTCTATACTACTACTCAAACTGCCAGTGCAGGTGCTCCTTGGGGATTAACTAAATTAGTTGGGGGATTAGTTTTCTCTGTTGGGGTAATTATGGTTGTTATTTTGGGATGTGAATTATTTACATCATCAACCATGACCATGGTAGCAAAAGCAGAAGGAAAAATTTCTCTTTTCCAAATGCTTCGCAACTGGGTAGTTGTTTATTTTGGTAATTTTGTTGGAGCGTTATTTATTGTCATGTTGATCTGGTTTGCTGGTCAGACGATGGCAGCGAATGGTCAATGGGGTTTAACAATATTAAAAACCGCACAACATAAAATTCATCATGATACTTGGTATGAAGCATTCTGCTTAGGTATTTTGTGTAACATCATGGTGTGTTTAGCTGTATATATGACATATGCAGGTAAAACCTTAACGGATAAAATTTTAGTTCAGATTTTACCAATCGGCTTATTTGTATCAGCTGGTTTTGAACACAGTGTGGCGAATATGTTTATGATCCCAATGGGCATGGTTACCGCACATTTTAGTACCCCAGAGTTTTGGCAAGCACTAGGGATTAATCCAGAACAATATGCGGATTTGGATGTATATCACTTTGTAGTGAAAAATTTAATTCCAGTTACCCTTGGTAATATTGTCGGTGGCGGTGTTTGTGTTGCGTTAATGCAGTGGTATACTAATAGACCACATGATCATCATTAATAGTAACAAATACTGCTGAATTTTAGTTCAAAAGTGCGGTCAAAACTGTATGGGTTTTGACCGCACTTATAAACGTTTTTCTTTCAATTATTAGTACTAAAGGAAGTATTATGGCTCAATTAACTGAAGCGCAAAAAAAAGCATGGGAAGGTTTTAAACCTGGTGTTTGGCAAGAAGAAGTTAACTTACGTGACTTCATTCAAACAAACTACACCCCATATGAAGGCGACGAGTCTTTTTTAGCTGAAGTGACTCCTGCAACTCAAGCGTTGTGGGCTCAAGTGATGGAAGGCATCAAAATCGAAAATAAAACGCATGAGCCGTTAGATTTCGATACAGACAACCCATCAACAATTACTTCACACAAACCTGGTTACATCAATAAAGATCTTGAAAAGATTGTTGGTTTACAAACTGATGCGCCATTAAAACGCGCTATCATGCCATTTGGTGGTATCAAAATGGTTAAAGGGTCTTGTGAAGTTTATGGTCGTAAACTTGATCCACAAGTTGAACATATTTTTACTGAATATCGTAAAACGCATAACCAAGGTGTATTTGATGTTTACACCCCAGACATTTTACGCTGCCGCAAATCTGGCGTAATCACTGGTTTACCAGATGCTTATGGTCGTGGCCGTATTATCGGTGACTACCGTCGTTTAGCTGTATATGGCGCAGATTTCTTGATGGCAGATAAGAAAAAACAATTTGCTTCATTACAACCTCGCTTAGAAGCGGGTGAAGATATCCAAGCAACAATTCAATTACGTGAAGAAATTGCTGAACAACACCGCGCTTTAGGCAAAATGAAAGAAATGGCTGCATCTTATGGTTTTGATATTTCAAATCCAGCAACAAATGCACAAGAAGCGGTTCAATGGACCTATTTTGCGTATTTATCAGCGGTTAAATCTCAAAATGGTGCAGCTATGTCATTCGGTCGTGTATCTAGCTTCTTAGATATTTACATCGAACGTGACTTACAAAAAGGTGTTATCACTGAACAAGAAGCACAAGAATTAATTGACCACTTAGTAATGAAATTACGTATGGTTCGTTTCTTACGTACACCAGAATATGATCAATTATTCTCAGGCGACCCAATGTGGGCAACAGAAACCTTAGCGGGTATGGGTTTAGACGGTCGTACTTTAGTAACTAAAAACAGCTTCCGTATCTTACACACCCTTTACACAATGGGGCCATCACCAGAGCCAAACTTAACTATTTTATGGTCTGAACAATTACCTGAAGCATTCAAACGTTATTGTGCGAAAGTATCTATTGATACTTCATCAGTTCAATATGAAAACGATGACTTAATGCGCCCAGACTTCAATAATGATGACTACGCAATTGCTTGCTGCGTGAGCCCAATGATTGTAGGTAAAATGATGCAATTCTTCGGTGCACGTGCAAACTTAGCGAAAACATTATTATACGCAATCAACGGTGGTATTGATGAAAAATCAGGCTTACAAGTTGGTCCAAAAACAGATCTAATCAAAGACGAAGTATTAAGCTTTGACGATGTAATGCCTCGTTTAGATAATTTTATGGATTGGTTAGCAACTCAGTATGTTACTGCATTAAATATCATCCACTTTATGCATGATAAATACAGCTATGAAGCTGCGTTAATGGCATTCCATGATCGCGATGTTTATCGCACAATGGCTTGTGGTATCGCAGGTCTTTCTGTTGCGGCTGACTCATTATCTGCGATTAAATATGCGAAAGTAAAACCAATTCGTGGCGATATCAAAGATAAAGAAGGCAATGTTATTGCATCTAATGTTGCAATTGACTTCGAAATCGAAGGCGAATATCCACAATTCGGTAATAACGACCCACGTGTAGATGATATTGCGGTAGATTTAGTTGAACGTTTCATGAAGAAAATTCAAACTCACAAAACTTATCGTAATGCAGTACCTACACAATCAGTACTTACTATTACTTCTAACGTGGTTTATGGTAAGAAAACAGGTAATACTCCAGATGGTCGTCGTTCAGGTGCACCATTTGGACCAGGTGCTAACCCAATGCATGGTCGTGACCAAAAAGGTGCGGTAGCTTCATTAACCTCAGTTGCTAAATTGCCATTTGCTTATGCGAAAGACGGTATTTCTTATACCTTCTCAATCGTACCAAATGCGTTAGGTAAAGATTATGAAGCACAAAAACGTAACCTTGCGGGCTTAATGGATGGTTATTTCCACCACGAAGCAACAGTAGAAGGTGGTCAACACTTAAATGTTAACGTAATGAACCGCGAAATGTTACTAGACGCAATGGAAAATCCAGAGAAATATCCTCAATTAACCATTCGTGTATCTGGTTACGCAGTTCGTTTCAACTCTTTAACTAAAGAGCAACAACAAGACGTAATTACTCGTACCTTTACTCAAGCGATGTAATTAGTTTTCACTAATGAATTATCCACTCAACTGAAAAGTTGAGTGGATTTTTTATTATTTTTAATTAAAATGTCGACACATTTTTATAAAACAGATTTTATCTTAGATTAATATGCAGCTTATTCGTGGAATAAGACAAATTCCCTCAGACTTTCCTGCTTGTGCGCTAACGATTGGTAATTTTGATGGTGTCCATTTAGGTCATCAAGCTATTTTGCGCCATCTAACACAAAAGGCGAAAACGCTCAATTTGCCTACAGCGGTAATGATATTTGAGCCACAACCTCGAGAATATTTTCTGGGGGAAAAAGCGCCTGCTCGTTTAATGCGGTTACGTGATAAATTGCATTATTTACAGCAAGCCGGTGTAGATTATGTGATTTGCGCTAAATTTGACCGCACTTTTGCTGAACAAACAGCTCAGGCCTTTATTGATACCTTATTAGTTGAAAAATTAAAAGTGAAGTTTCTCAGTATTGGCGATGATTTTCATTTTGGCGCAATGAGGCAAGGTAATTTCGTCTTGTTGCAAGAGGTCGGCAATAAATATGGATTTGAGGTAGAAAATAACCGCACTTTTTGTCTAAATGAACTGCGTGTTAGTAGCACTGCGATTCGAGAAGCATTAGCCGACAATCAGTTGGCACAAGCACAGACTTTATTGGGGCGTCCTTATCGCATTTGGGGCAAAGTGATTCATGGTAAAAAATTGGGACGCACCATTGGTTTTCCCACTGCGAACATCCGCTTACAACGGCAAGTTACACCAATTAAAGGCGTGTATGCGGTACAAGTGATATTGAAAAATGGATTGTTAGTACAAGGCGTTGCGAATATAGGATTACGCCCAACAGTAAATGGTGTTCGTCAATTGTTGGAAGTGCATCTCTTTGATTTCAATCAGAATTTATATGGTGAAAATATTCAAGTTGAATTTTGCCATAAGCTAAGGGATGAAATGAAATTCCCTTCACTTGAGGCGCTTAAAGAACAAATTCAGCAAGATGAACGAGAAGCAAGGCAGTGGTTTGAGTCAGAAAAAACAAAAGTGCGGTGAAATTCACCGCACTTTTTGATTAGCAGAAGTGAGCGATTAATTTGGTCAACAAGTCTCTTGTTGGTTGAATAAATTCAGTGGACAGGTATTCATCTGGTTGATGAGCTTGTTCTATTGAACCCGGTCCAAGCACTAATGTTGGGCAAAGTTGTTGGATAAATGGTGCTTCTGTGCAGTAATTCACAATTTCACATTTCTCACCTAGTAATTTTTCGACCACTTGCACCACTTGGGCAGAATGTTCACATTCATAACCTGGAGTTGGTTCATGCAAATTTTGTAAACTCAATCGATCGCCATATTGTTCAAAGAGTGGGGCCAGTTTTTCACGTAACATATCATCCAAATCATTGACGGTCATCGCAGGCAAAGGACGTAAATCAAAATGTAATTCACAACAAGCACAAATACGATTGACCGCATCTCCTCCTTGAATTGAACCAAAATTCATGGTTGGATAAGGCACTTCAAAACCAGCATGATGATATTTTTGTTGTAATTCATTGCGCATTTCAATCAAATAACCTGTTGCTTGGTGCATGATATCAATGGCGTTAATGCCACGAGCAGGATCGCTTGAATGTCCACTTTTACCAATAATGCGCAGCCCTTTGGCTAAATGCCCTTTGTGCGCTCGTACAGGACGTAAGGAGGTCGGCTCGCCCACAATGGCACAATCAGGACGAATATGGCTATGTTGTACAAAAGTGCGAATGCCGAGCATAGAAGTTTCCTCATCTGCGGTAGCTAATATGCGCAATGGCTTAGTTAATTTAGTTAGGTCAATTTGTTGAATAGCATCCAATACAAAAGCAAAAAAGCCTTTCATATCCGCTGTACCAAGCCCATATAATTTTCCGTCTTTTTCGGTAAGTTTGAAGGGATTGAATTGCCAACGTCCTTCATCGAAAGGAACGGTGTCCGTATGCCCAGATAGCAATAATCCTCCTTCACCTTCACCATAAGTAGCAAGTAGATTATACTTATGCGTATTCTCAATGGGTAAAATATCCACTCGGAAACCTAAATCTTGCAACCAAGTCGCGAGCAATTCAATTAAAGCGCGGTTAGATTGATCTTCGTTTTGTGAGAGGCTACTAATCGTTGGTGAAGCGATGAGGTCAGCATACATATTAAGAAATGATGGAAATTTTTTCATTGCATTAACCTATAATGGTTGATTTTTAAATATTTATGCAGAATAATAGCATAAATAATCAATAGAATGGCTGTTTCTTATATTATACGGGATAAATCATGACACAAAAAGCAATCATTATTGGCGCAAGTGGTTATACTGGCGCAGAACTTGCACAAATTCTCACTCGCCATCCCCATTTTGACTTAGCCGGACTTTATGTGTCGAGCCAAAGCCAAGATGCGCATAAACCGATTTCTCATTTATATCCTCAGCTGCGTTCAATTTGTGATCTTGTGTTACAGCCTTTGCCTGAGCAATTAGAAAACTTAGCGATTCAGACGGATATGGTATTTTTAGCTACTGCACATGAAGTCAGCCATAATATTGCACCTATTTTCTTGCAAAATGGCTGCCAAGTCTTTGATTTATCAGGTGCATTCCGCGTAAATAACCCAGAGTTTTATCAGCAATTCTATGGCTTTGAACATAAATATCCTGAATTATTAGCGCAAGCAGTTTATGGGTTAGCGGAATGGAATTATAAACAAATTGAAGAAACGGATTTGGTTGCTGTGGCGGGGTGTTATCCGACGGTTTCTCAACTTTGCCTCAAACCTCTGATTGAAAATCATTTATTAGAGTTAACACATTTGCCTGTTATTAATGCGGTGAGTGGTGTTAGTGGCGCGGGGCGTAAGGCTTCTTTAACTAGCAGTTTCTGTGAGGTGAGCTTAAATGCTTATGGCGTATTTAATCATCGTCATCAACCTGAAATAGCCACACATTTAGGAACGGAAGTGATTTTTACACCGCACTTAGGGAATTTCAAACGTGGCATTCTCGCGACCATTACAGCTAAATTAAAAGCGGGCGTAACAGATGAACAAATCAAATCGGCTTATCAACAATATTATAATCATCGCCCATTAGTGCGTTTATATGAGCAGGGTTTACCTAGCATTAAAGCGGTTGAATTCACGCCTTATTGCGATATTGGTTTTGCAACCCAAAATGGTCACATTATTATTGTGGGCGCAGAGGACAATTTATTAAAAGGGGCGGCAGCGCAAGCAGTCCAATGTGCTAATATTCGTTTTGGTTACCCTGAAGCCTTGGCATTAATATAAGGAAAATAAGATGAAACCTTTAGTGATAAAACTTGGTGGTGTATTGCTCGATACACCTGTTGCAATGGAAAATTTATTCACTGCTTTAGCTAATTATGCGAAAGATTTTGCTCGTCCACTGCTTATTGTTCATGGTGGTGGCTGCCTAGTGGATGATTTAATGAAACGCTTAAATCTACCAGTGCAAAAGAAAAATGGATTGCGCGTTACACCAAGTGATCAAATCGACATTATTGTTGGTGCCTTAGCGGGAACCGCGAACAAAACTTTGGTCGCGCAGGCTGCAAAATTTAACCTCAATCCTGTGGGGCTTTGCTTAGCCGATGGTAACATGACCAAAGCCTCTCAATTAGACGAAGAATTAGGTCATGTGGCGAACGTTGTGCCAAATGATCCTACTTTATTAGACAATTTACTCGCTGGCGCATTTTTACCGATCATTACCTCCATTGCTGTTGATGAACAAGGTCGATTGATGAATGTTAATGCAGATCAAGCCGCAACTGCGATTGCTGCATTGATTGGTGCTGATTTAGTTATGCTTTCTGATGTAAATGGCGTGCTTGATGGCAATAAACAACTTATTCCGCAATTAAATGCCGCACAAATTGAGCAGTTAATCGCAGATAAAGTGATTACTGATGGTATGATTGTTAAAGTGAATGCCGCATTGGAAGCAGCAAAAATGCTTAATAGTGGGGTTGATATTGCTAATTGGAAATATCCTGAAAAACTCACCGCACTTTTTGCAGGCGAAATCATTGGTACCCGAATTACACCTTAACTTCGCTTTCACCTAATTAAATAACTTAAAATATAAAAGGAATAACATATGGCTCTATGGGGCGGTCGTTTTACCCAAGCGGCAGATAAACGTTTTAAAGATTTTAATGATTCACTACGTTTTGATTATCGTTTAGCAGAACAAGATATTGAAGGCTCGATTGGTTGGTCAAAGGCTTTAGTCACCGTAAATGTGCTGAGCCAAGAGGAACAACAACAATTAGAGAAAGCGCTCAATGAATTATTAATCGAAGTGCGGTCAAATCCACAAGCGATTTTGCAAGATGACGCGGAAGATATTCATAGCTGGGTTGAAAGTAAGTTAATTGATAAAGTGGGCAATCTTGGTAAAAAATTGCACACAGGTCGTAGCCGAAATGACCAAGTTGCACTTGATATCAAAATGTGGTGCAAACAGCAAGTGATTGATTTGAAATATGCTATTCGTGAATTTCAAGCCAAATTAGTGCAAACAGCTGAGCAGAATCAACATGCAGTTATGCCAGGATATACGCATTTACAACGTGCACAACCCATTAGTTTTGCTCATTGGTGCATGGCTTATGTGGAAATGTTAGAACGTGATTATTCTCGTTTAACAGATGCTTATAACCGAATGAATACTTGTCCATTGGGGAGTGGTGCCTTAGCAGGGACGGCTTATCCGATTGATCGTGAATTATTAGCAAAAGACTTAGGTTTTAGTAGCGCGACACGTAACAGTTTAGATAGCGTATCTGATCGCGATCATATTATTGAATTACTTTCCGCAGCGTCTTTAAGTATGGCGCACCTTTCGCGTTTTGCAGAAGATATGATTATTTTTAACAGCGGGGAAGCAGATTTTGTCGAATTATCTGATCGTGTTACTTCAGGCTCTTCATTAATGCCACAGAAGAAAAACCCCGATGCATGTGAACTCATTCGTGGTAAAACAGGGCGTGTAATCGGCTCGTTAATGGGTATGTTAACCACAGTAAAAGGCTTGCCTCTCGCTTACAACAAAGATATGCAAGAGGATAAAGAAGGCATTTTTGATGCCTTAGACACTTGGCATGATTGTTTAGGCATGGCTGTTTTTGTACTTGAAGATATCAAAGTGAATGTAGAACGTACACGCGAAGCAGCATTAAAAGGCTATTCAAATGCAACAGAATTAGCCGATTACTTAGTGGCGAAAGGCGTACCATTCCGCGATTCACACCATATTGTTGGTGAAACAGTGGTATATGCAATCAAAGTACAAAAAGGTTTAGAAGATCTCAGTGTTGCCGAATTCCGTCAATTCAGCGATGTAGTTGATGAAGATGTTTACGACATTCTCTCATTACAATCTTGTCTTGATAAACGTTGTGCAAAAGGTGGTGTCTCTCCAATTCGTGTTGCCGAAGCCATTGCGGAAGCAAAAGAGAGAGTTCAAATCTAATTTTCTTTATCAAAGCCCTAATCTTGCGATTGGGGCTTTTAAAACTCATTTATTTTTAACCGCACTTTTTATTTCATTTATCCGAAATCCTACACAGTAGTCATGATTTCCGCTATACTGGCTAAAATTTTTGTAAGGACTTTATTATGCTAAAAATTGCGAGAATTATTGTTGTTGTGCTTTGTTGTATTTTGATTTGTTTATTAGGCACAATTTATTCGCTTATTCATTTTAGAAACCCGAATAATGTCAGTGTAGTCGCGCGTTGGTTTGGACGTTTATATCCTTTGTTTGGCTTAAAAGTGGAACATCGTTTTCCTGATAACGTGGAGGAATTTGGGCGTTGTATTTACATCGGCAATCACCAAAATAATTATGATATGGTGACCATCGCTTATATGATGAGACCTCGAACTGTTAGTGTGGGCAAAAAAAGCCTGATTTGGATTCCCTTTTTTGGTTTAGTGTATTGGGCAACGGGGAATATTCTTTTAGATCGAGATAATCGTAATAAAGCGCATAATACAATGGGCGAATTGGCTCGTCGTATCAATGAAGATGATTTATCCGTTTGGATGTTCCCTGAAGGTACTCGTAGTCGCGGTCGAGGTTTACTACCATTTAAAACGGGTGCATTTCACGCAGCTTTAGCAGCAGATGTGCCTATTGTGCCTGTGGTTTGTTCGACGACACAAGGAAAAATTGATCTTAATCGTTGGGATAATGGCAAGGTGATTTGCGAAATGTTGCCGCCTATTGATAGTCGTCAATTTAGCAAAGAAAATGTACGTGAATTTGCCGGCTATTGCCATCAGATTATGCTACAACGTATTAATGAATTAGATCAAGAAATTGCGCAATCACAGCAGAGTTAATCTATGAAGCTATCTCGTCGCCAATTATTTCGTCAAACCGCTATTGCTTCAGCAATTAGTCTATTGCCAATGTCGTTAATTGCGGCAAGCAGAGAGGCTTTGCGTATTCCACCATTGTTAGAAAGTCGTCGAGGTAAACCTATTTTTCTTAGCTTAGAAAGCACGCAAGTTAAGGTCAACAATGAAAAAATCGTAGAACTTTGGGGTTTTAACGGACAATATTTAGGACCAACTGTTAAGGTGAGAAAAGGGGATTTTGTTAAGCTGAATTATCGCAATTTATTGCCACAACTTGTGGCGATGAATATTCAGGGATTGCAAGTAAGTAGTGATATCCTCGGCGGTATTGGTCATGGCTTAAAAACAGGGCAACATTGGGCCCCTATTGTGCCAATTACGCAATCAGCCGCGACTTGTTATTATCAATCTTGTTCCCTTGCGAGCTCCGCTTATCAAAATTACCGCGGTTTAGTTGGGATGTGGATTATTGAAGATGATGAAAGCCGCAAAGCTAATTTACCGAATAAATATGGTGTCAACGATATTCCGCTAATTCTGCAGGATGTACAACTCAATGATGAGGGAACGCAATTATTTCAACAAAATGAACCGCACTTTTTCGGTAATCGTTTGTTGGTTAATGGGCAAGAAGCTCCTTATTTAAATGTGGCACGTGGTTGGGTTCGCTTACGCTTAGTCAATGCTTCGTTATCCAGAGCCTATGAATTACGTTTAGATGATGATCGCGAGTTTTTCGTTATTGCACAGGATCAAGGATTTCTTCCACAGCCTAAAAAAGTGACTTCTGTCATGCTTGGAATAAGTGAACGTATTGAATTATTGGTGGATCTCAATGAAGGTGGCAACGTTAGTTTAATTGTGGGTAAAAAACGTGGTTTTATTGATAAAGTGGGACTTTTCTTCGATAGTGATAACCAACTTAGCGACAATACCGTATTAGAATTGCGTCCAGAAGGTTTACTTTCTGTTTTCACCAATAAACCTGATTACCAATTTAGTCAGTATGCTAGTTTACCAACGGAAATTGCACAAGAGCGCCAATTCCATTTGGATACGCTCAACTCAATGATTAATCAAAAACGTTTTGATCCTCGCCGCATTGATGTGAATGCGAAACAAGGTTCAGTGGAACGTTGGACGTTGTCTGTTTCGTCCGCGACTGGCTTTCGTATTCAAGGGGCAAAATTCCTGATTGAAAGCAAAGACAATGTGCAAACGACAAGTGATGAGCTGGTGTGGAAAGATGCGGTTTGGATTGAAAAACAAGCCTCATTATTAGTGAAATTTGATAATTTATCCTCCAATTCGCAGCCCTTTATTTTTGGCGCGGCAGATTTAATGCAGGCAGATAAAGGCGCGATTGGGTTGATTGTAGTACAGTAACAAACAAAAGTGCGGTGGAAATAACCGCACTTTTTACTTGAATAAGAAGGAATGATTATGGCTTGGGTACAAATTCGTTTGAATAGCACCAATGAAAAAGCAGAAAAAATTAGCGATTTTTTGGAAGAATTAGGTTCCGTATCTGTTACCTTTATGGACAGCCAAGATACCCCGATTTTCGAGCCATTACCGGGCGAAACACGTCTTTGGGGCAATACAGATGTAATGGCGTTATTTGATGCAGAAACAGATATGCAGCCTATTTTAACCGCACTTCAGCAGAGTGGCTTATTGGAAACTGATTTTGCTTATAAAATTGAGCAAATTGAAGATAAGGATTGGGAACGTGAGTGGATGGATAATTTCCATCCAATGCAATTCGGCAAGCGTTTATGGATTTGCCCAACTTGGCGTGAAGTGCCCGATGAAAATGCGGTTAATGTGATGCTTGATCCCGGTTTGGCATTTGGTACAGGCACACATCCCACTACAGCGCTTTGTTTAGAATGGTTGGATAGTTTAGATCTTGAAGGAAAAACAGTGATTGATTTTGGTTGTGGCTCAGGTATTTTAGCGATTGCTGCACTCAAATTAGGCGCGAAAAGTGCGGTGGGAATTGATATTGATCCGCAAGCAATTTTAGCGAGCCGCAATAATGCGGAACAAAATGGTGTAGCAGATCGCCTACAACTTTTCTTATCGCACGAAAAATCAGAAGATTTAAAAGCCGATATTGTGGTGGCGAACATTTTGGCAGGGCCACTAAAAGAGCTTTACCCGATTATTAGCCAACTGGCAAATGACAATGGTGATTTAGGTTTATCAGGGATTTTAGCGAGTCAAGCGCCTTCAGTATGTGAAACTTACCAACAAAAATTCAGTCTTGATCCTGTGGTAGAACGTGAGGAATGGTGCCGAATTACAGGGAAATTGGCTTAATTCGTAAAAGTCAACTAGAGAAAGGCATATTTTTCTGTGTTTTGTTTAAAAATTATGCTTTTCAAACCCTTCAAAAGTGCGTATCATAGCATCCCTTGTCGGTAACGATAGCCGAATATTTAACCAATAATATTCGGTTTCTTTTTTCTGTTTTGTTTACATTGGAGTCCATAATGCGAATTGGTCAATATCAATTAAAAAATCGCATTTTGTTGGCACCAATGGCGGGGATTACGGATCAACCATTTCGTAAACTTTGTGCAAGTTATGGTGCAGGGTTGACCTTCTCTGAAATGATGTCCACAAATCCTCAGGTTTGGCATACAGAAAAATCAAAACTGCGTTTATCTCATCATCAAGATGCGGGTATAAATGCGGTACAAATTGCAGGCGCAGACCCTGAAGAAATGGCGTTAGCGGCTCAAGTAAATGTGGAATATGGCGCTCAAATTATTGATATTAATATGGGTTGTCCAGCTAAAAAGGTAAATAAAAAACTGGCAGGTTCTGCCTTGTTACAATATCCCGATTTGGTCGCAAAAATACTTGAGGCGGTGGTCAATGCAGTGGACGTGCCTGTCACATTAAAAATTCGCACAGGTTGGGATCGCCAACATCGGAATTGCGTAGAAATTGCTAAAATCGCACAACAAAGCGGTATTCAAGCACTCACTATTCATGGACGCACAAGAGAATGTTTATTTGAAGGTGAGGCAGAATACGACAATATTAAAGCGGTTAAACAAGCAGTTTCGATTCCAATCATTGCTAATGGTGATATTACAACCGTAGAAAAAGCAAAATTTGTTCTCGATTATACGGGAGCGGATGCCATAATGATTGGGCGTGGGGCATTAGGTCAGCCTTGGCTATTTCGGTCGATGGTCAGCTTAATTGAAACAAATTCATTATTATCGGAACCTGACCTAGCAGAAAAGTGCGGTGTAATTTTGCAACATATTGCGGCATTACATCAATTCTATGGTGCTGAAAAAGGCTACAGAATTGCGCGCAAACATGTGGGTTGGTATTTACAAGGAATTTTTCCTGATTCCGATTTTAAACAGACTTTTAATGCGATTACATCTGCGGATGAACAATTAGTTGCATTGGAAGATTTTTTTAATTTTATTCGCTATGGAAACAACAATGTTTGAACAAACTACAACTTCTACAAATATGTTTATCGTGCCAGAATTAAATGCACAATCTCAAACTGTGAGCAAACCTTTACGTGATTCAGTAAAACGTGCATTAAAAAATTACTTAGTACAACTTGATGGGCAAGATGTTAACGATCTTTATGAACTGGTTTTAGCAGAAGTTGAACAACCGATGTTAGACATGGTTATGCAACATACTCGTGGTAACCAAACTCGTGCAGCATTAATGTTGGGTATCAATCGTGGCACATTACGCAAAAAATTAAAACAATATGGTATGGGCTAATTGATTGGCTTAAGATCTCTTCTAAATGGCTCGTTGTGAGCCATTTTTTCTTTCTCTCAAAAAAGTCTTCAAAATGCACCGCACTTTTTGTACTTTCTTTTATTAAAATCAAATTATTTTACATTTCACTCTTGAAAGCATAAATTTCTTCCCCATATAATCCTCACATTTGTTACAAATCTTACTTTAGAGGAAATTCAAAATGGCAATTCGTCCTTTACACGATCGTGTAATTATCAAACGTGAAGAAGTTGAAACTAAGTCAGCAGGCGGTATCGTATTAACCGGCTCAGCAGCAACCAAATCAACCCGCGCTAAAGTGATTGCAGTGGGCAAAGGTCGCATTTTAGAAAATGGCACAGTGCAACCTTTAGATGTAAAAGTTGGCGATACTGTGATTTTCAATGATGGTTACGGCGTAAAAAGCGAAAAAATTGATGGCGAAGAAGTATTAATCGTTTCTGAGAACGATATTTTAGCGATTGTAGAATAATTTGTCCCTCAAATACTTTGGTTTAAATTTATAGGGATGTCATATTGGCGTCCGTTAAAAAAGGAAAAATAAAATGGCAGCAAAAGACGTAAAATTTGGTAACGATGCTCGTGTAAAAATGTTAGCAGGCGTGAATGTATTAGCAGATGCAGTGAAAGTAACTTTAGGTCCTAAAGGTCGTAATGTGGTATTAGATAAAGCCTTTGGCGCGCCAACCATTACAAAAGATGGTGTGTCAGTTGCTCGTGAAATTGAATTAGCGGATAAATTCGAAAACATGGGGGCACAAATGGTGAAAGAAGTTGCTTCTAAAGCCAATGATGCTGCTGGTGATGGTACAACAACAGCGACAGTTTTAGCGCAAGCTATTGTTAACGAAGGCTTGAAAGCGGTTGCTGCAGGCATGAATCCAATGGATCTAAAACGTGGTATTGATAAAGCGGTTACTGCAGTTGTTGCAGAATTAAAAGCACTTTCAAAACCATGTGAAACTTCAAAAGAAATTGAGCAAGTGGGTACGATTTCTGCAAACTCTGACAACATTGTGGGTAAATTAATCGCTCAAGCAATGGAAAAAGTGGGCAAAGAAGGCGTTATCACTGTTGAAGATGGTACGGGGTTAGAAGATGAATTAGCGGTTGTAGAAGGTATGCAATTCGACCGCGGTTATTTATCACCATATTTTATCAACAAACCTGAAACAGCGACTGTTGAATTAGATAATCCATTTATTTTATTAGTGGATAAAAAAATCTCTAATATTCGCGAATTATTACCTGTATTAGAAGGTGTGGCGAAAGCGGGTAAACCATTATTGATCATCGCAGAAGATGTGGAAGGTGAAGCACTTGCAACTTTAGTTGTGAATACCATGCGTGGTATCGTAAAAGTAGCAGCTGTGAAAGCACCAGGTTTTGGTGATCGTCGTAAAGCGATGTTACAAGATATCGCGATTCTTACTGCAGGTACAGTGATTTCAGAAGAAATCGGTATGGAGTTAGAAAAAGCAACTTTAGAAGATCTTGGTCAAGCTAAACGTGTTGTAATTAACAAAGATAATACCACTATTATTGATGGTATCGGCGATGAAGCACAAATCAAAGGTCGCGTAGCTCAAATTCGTCAACAAATTGAAGAAACTACTTCTGATTACGATAAAGAAAAATTACAAGAACGCGTAGCTAAATTAGCTGGCGGTGTTGCTGTTATCAAAGTAGGTGCTGCAACTGAAGTTGAAATGAAAGAGAAGAAAGATCGTGTGGAAGATGCACTACACGCAACGCGTGCAGCGGTTGAAGAAGGTATCGTTGCGGGTGGTGGTGTTGCATTAGTTCGTGCAGCAAGCAAAGTTGCAACGCACTTAACCGGTGACAATGAAGAACAAAATGTGGGTATTCGTTTAGCATTACGCGCGATGGAATCGCCATTACGTCAAATCGTTGAAAATGCAGGTGAAGAAGGTTCTGTTGTGGCAAGTGCAGTTAAAGCTGGTGAAGGTAACTTCGGTTATAATGCAAGCACAGAACAATATGGCGATATGATTGAAATGGGTATTTTAGATCCAACTAAAGTGACTCGTTCTGCATTACAATTCGCAGCTTCTGTTGCTGGTTTAATGATTACTACAGAATGTATGGTAACAGAATTACCGAAAGATGAAAAAGCTGACCTAGGTGCTGGCATGGGCGGAATGGGAGGCATGGGCGGAATGATGTAATTCCCCCCAACAATCCACAATTTAAAGGACTGTTTCTGAATATATCAGCAACAGTCCTTTTATTTTTGGCGGTGAAAGTTATCTTTTTATGGTCTTATTCACCTAATGTAGCGACCATCACAGCTTTAATGGTATGCATTCTATTTTCAGCTTCGTCAAACACAATGGATGCCTCAGATTCAAATACTTCATCTGTTACTTCCAAACCATTCATTCCATATTTTTCTGCAATTTCTTTCCCTACTGTGGTTTCTGAATCATGGAATGCAGGTAAACAATGTAAGAATTTCACTTTC
This sequence comes from Reella acinonychis, assembly GCF_052384575.1. Lineage (GTDB taxonomy): Bacteria > Pseudomonadota > Gammaproteobacteria > Enterobacterales > Pasteurellaceae > JBQSUQ01. Next base: position 153,452 of record NZ_JBQSUQ010000007.1, read on the forward strand.
GGATTTTGCGTTAATTTCATTAATTCTGCATTGACTTGATAAGGCTTCATCAGATTAATTCTTGCTTCCCAAGCTGATTCTGGCTCGCCCATTGATACCCAAACATCAGTATAAACGAAATCAACATCTTTTACGCCTTCTGCGACATCTTCTGTACAAGTAATTTTTGCCCCTGTTTGTGTAGCAAGTTCAGCAACTTCATCTAACAATTTTTGTTCTGGGAAAAATTGTTTTGGTGCAACCAATCGTAAATCCATTCCCATTAATGCTGCGCCTTCAACAAAAGAATTGCCCATATTGTTGCGCGCATCGCCTAAATAAGCCATTTTAATTTGATTTAACGGTTTATCGCTATATTCAAGCATGGTTAAAAAGTCAGCTAAAATTTGCGTTGGATGGAATTCATCCGTTAAACCATTCCACACCGGCACGCCTGAGAAATCAGCCAAGAACTGTACTAATTCTTGTCCAAAGCCACGATATTGAATACCGTCATACATTCTGCCTAGCACACGTGCTGTATCTTTCATTGATTCTTTATGCCCAATTTGTGAGCCGCTCGGTCCGATATAACTCACTTTTGCACCCTGATCAAATGCGGCTACTTCAAAAGCACAACGAGTACGTGTTGAGCTTTTCTCAAAAATGAGTGCTATATTTTTACCCTTCATTGTTTGTTTTTCTGTACCTGCCTTTTTATCTGCTTTTAATTTCGCAGATAAATCAAGCAAATAACGAATTTCATTGGGAGTAAAATCCATTAAGCGTAGGAAATGACGATTTTTTAGATTAGGTGTATTTGCAAGCATAGCGCTTCCTTATTATTGATGAATGATTGTTAATCAAAATTATAGTCATTTATCGGATCTTTTCAAAAGTTTTATCGCCAAATTGGTTTTGAGGTAAAAACGCTGTAAAAATCCACCGCACTTTTTTCTTTTATCAGCGCTCACAGAAGAGTATTCTGCTATACTTTGGTCAAATCTATAGCTAATTAATTGGATAAAACCATGCCATCTTCACAACCATTTCGTTTGCCTATTGTTCTTGGCGCTGATAATCGCTATTTACCGCAAATTTACACAGTAATAAAGTCTATCTGTTACCATAATCGTAACATTAAATTTTACTTATTTAATAAAGATATTCCATCAGAAACCTTTAATCATTTAAACCAAAAGTTAGCTCACCTGAATAGTGAAATTATTGATATAAAAATTAATAATCAGCAAATTGCGCAATATCGAACCTATCAACATATTAGTTCCGCTTCCACTTTTTTTCGTTATTTTATTGCTGATTATGTGATTGAACCCAAAGCACTTTATCTTGACTGTGATTTGGTTGTAAATGGCGACTTAATGTCGTTATATCAGATTGATATTGAAAATTATTTTTTAGCTGCGGTAAAAGATAATGTTGCAGAAAAAATACATCAGAAAACTGATTTTAACGCTGGTGTCATGCTTATTAATGTTGAAGCATGGCGGAAGAACAACATTTCCGAATTGGCGATTGATTTATCTAATAAATATATTGATCAAATGCCCGATGCTGACCAAAGCATTTTAAATTTGATTTTTAATCAACACCATTGGCTACGATTAAATAGAGGATTCAATTATTTAATTGGTTGTGATTATCTCTTTCAACGGTTTAATATGGCTCAATACATTGAAGATTTAGGGGAGGAGCTCCCACTAATTGTGCATTTTAATACAGAAGCCAAACCTTGGTTATTAGAAAATTTAACCCGTTTCCGCTCATTGTATTGGGATTATGCTAATTTAGATTGGAATGAGATTTATCAACATCACCAAATGATGTAGCTGTCTTGGGATGGTTAATAGAAATGGCGATGCTTAAAAGTTGCTCAAAATCTACCGCACTTTTTTCTTTCTTCGGATTTCTCTATAATTGAGCAGAATAAATATTTACGATAGGAAACGATTTTGTTACATAACGATTTTCAAGACCATCATCAACTGGAAAAATTAATTGAACAGAAATTAGCACAGCAGGATGTTTTTGGGTTATTTGATGAATTATTCACTTGGTTACGACAGGGGAAAGATGATGCTCAACCTCGTTTTTATTTCATTATAAAAACGCTAAAACACAATGAAGATTTAGGACAAAAATTTGCTTCTCAATTGTGTCGTTGGATTTGCAGTATGCGCATTTATCCGCTGCTTATTAGCTGTGGAATTCTGGCGCGCGAAGGATTTGGACGAGAAATGAAAAATCGTATTTATGAGAAAATTAATCCTTCTTATAAAGACCCAACAGATTTGCGAGATGTATTTTTCTTATTGTTCAATGATAAAAATGATGCAGATTGGATAAACCATATTCCCAATCAATATTGGCAATTTTTAGTGAGTTTATTAAGTCGCTATGCCAGCGCCCATGAGCGAGAAACCTTATACAATCATCTGCGTTATGAAGGCCTATTTGCGATTGAAATGCTTTCTATTTGGATTGCTGCGGAAGATATGGATCCAGAATTAATGCGTCTTGATCCTGAATTATTAGAGGCTGATAGTCCATTTGTAAGCTTACAACGTGAAGTACATAATTGGGTCAATGCACAACGGAATAATGAGAATTATGATACTGACCATTTAGAAGTGATGTTTGAGCAAAGCCAAGAGTTGATTGAGCGTTTACAAAAGAAAGGTAGCACAGAGGGATCGTCTTTAGGTGTGGCACATTTATTAGAACGTTTATCGCAGACCTTAGTTCGTTTAGCTGAATTAATGGATGCCTTTGGTTCAAATCGTTTTCTGCCTCGTCGCTTAATTCATTTAACAGGGAATTTAGCTATAGCTTCAGCAGATCAGCATAGTGTTTCTCGTTTATGGAAACAAAGTGTGCGAATGTTGGCCCGTAGTATTACGCAAAATACCAGTGATCATGGCGAACATTATATTACGCGTAATAAGAAAGAATATTTTTCTATGTTTTATTCCGCGGCAGCTGGCGGTGTTTTAATTGCCTTTATGGCGTTAATTAAAATTTACATTGGTAATGTGGTTGATGGAAAGGTACTAAAAAGTCTGCTGTATGTGTTAAATTATGGCATTGGGTTTGTGGTGATCTTTATGTTGCATTGTACCGTTGCAACAAAACAGCCAGCAATGACTGCTGCCCGTTTTGCAGAAGCCGTAGAGAAAAATCCACAGGGTAAGATCGTTGATATGAAGCTTGCGCAGCTGTTAGTGGATGTATTTCGTTCACAAAGTATTGCGGTATTAGGTAATATTTCTATTGCGATCAGTTTGGCGATGATTATCGCGATCCTTTACCAATCCATAAGTGGAACCCCATTACTCAATAGTGAAGCCGTTGCTTACCAATTACATTCAATTGATCTTTTCTCAGGAACACTTTGGTTTGCGGCAATTGCTGGCGTATGGCTCTTTTGTTCGGGCATTATTTCTGGTTTCTTTGATAACCGAACAAATTACCTGAATTTAAAAATGCGCTTAAGACATCATCCTTTATTAAAACGCATTATGACTAAAAAAGTGCGTGAAGTTTTTGCCGATTATGTACATGATAATTATGGCTCAATTATGGGTAACCTATGTTTCGGTTTATTACTTGGTTTAACAGGGTTAGTTGGTTATTGGACGGGATTACCACTAGACATTCGTCATGTTGCTTTTTCCTCTGCGAATTTAGGCTATGCGACTGTTAGCGGTGATTTATCTTCAGCTGTTTTTTTACAAGGATTGCTATATGTGTTACTTATTGGATTGGTGAATTTAGTGGTCAGTTTTTCATTAACATTATGGGTCGCATTAAGATCCCTTGGAACAGAAATTGACAGTTGGAAAAACATTGGGCAATCGTTATGTCAAATTATTAAGCAAAGACCGTTAAGTTTATTTTTGCCAATACAATTAGATTCATCTAAAGAGCGTTAATACACAAATTGACAGTGCGGCTTATTTTTCTTAGCATACGCCTGATTATTTCAGTTTAATGGAGAAAATATGGATTTATCCACCTATTTGCAATTCTTTATTGGGTTAATAGCGTTGGTTAACCCTATTGGTGTTGTGCCCATTTTCTATACAATGACATCAGATCTGACGAAAGAACAGCAAAATCGTACTGCAATGGTCACTTGTTTTTCTATCGTTGTGATTTTATTGGTGAGTTTCTATTTCGGTAATTTTATTCTGAAATCTTTTAGTATTTCCATTGATTCTTTCCGTATCGCTGGCGGGATTATTGTTGTACTCATTGCGCTTACTATGATTAACGGTAAAATTGGTGAACATAAAATCAATAAAGAAGAAAAAACAGAGCATGCGCATATCGCAGATTATAATAATATTGCGGTCGTGCCATTAGCCATGCCAATTATGGCGGGGCCGGGTTCAATCAGTGCGACTATTGTTTTTGGTTCTAGCCAACATGAATTTATCGATTATGTTTATTCTTCTATTACAATCAGCTTATTTGGACTCTGTTGTTACATCTTATTCCGTTATTCCAAACCAGTGATTAATAAGCTAGGTACCACAGGTTCAAACGTCATCACTCGTATTATGGGTTTGTTGCTTATGTCCTTAGGTGTAGAAATTATTACCTCTGGGTTGCGAAATATTGGCGTGTTCTAAACAAAAAATTGCGGTAAATTCTACCGCACTTTTTGTATATGTGGTTTAACAAAATCTTCTCTAAATCATTTTCAAACTTTCTCTTTTGCTCTAAAGTTAAATTAAATTTATTTAATTGAATAAAATTTTGAAAAATATTCATTCTCTCTATTTTTTTATTAATTCATCAAAAAAATATTTGTGATTTTATTGAGAATTATTGCATATTATCTGGGAGCCAAACGATTGGCTATGATATGCAAACACAATGATTAAAATAAAAAGGGAAACAAATTATGTCTAACCAACTTGCTTCTTTAGAGGAATTCCTGAGTTATGTGGCTCAGCGTGACGGACACCAACCTGAATTTTTACAAGCTGTGCGTGAAGTATTAACTTCATTATGGCCATTCTTAGAAAAAAATCCTAAATACCGTTCACAAGCCTTACTTGAACGTTTAGTTGAACCGGAGCGAGTTATCCAATTTCGTGTAGCATGGACTGATGATAAAGGTCAAACTCAAGTCAACCGCGCGTTCCGCGTTCAATTCAATAGTGCAATTGGTCCATTTAAAGGCGGAATGCGTTTCCACCCATCAGTAAACTTATCTATTTTAAAATTCTTAGGCTTTGAACAAATTTTCAAAAATGCCTTAACTACATTACCTATGGGTGGTGGTAAAGGCGGTTCTGATTTTGATCCAAAAGGCAAATCAGAAGGCGAAGTTATGCGTTTCTGTCAAGCATTAATGACCGAATTATATCGCCATATTGGCGCAGATACTGACGTGCCAGCGGGCGATATCGGTGTTGGTGGTCGTGAAGTGGGCTACTTATCTGGCTATATGAAAAAATTATCTAACCAAGCTGCTTGTGTCTTTACCGGTCGTGGTTTGTCATTTGGTGGTAGCTTAATTCGCCCAGAAGCAACGGGTTATGGTTTAGTTTATTTTGCTCAAGCGATGTTAGCTGAAAAAGGACAATCTTTTGCAGGCAAAACAGTGTCAGTTTCTGGCTCAGGTAACGTTGCGCAATACGCAATCGAAAAAGCACTGCAATTAGGTGCAAAAGTGGTGACTTGTTCGGATTCAGCGGGTTATGTTTATGATGAAGCAGGATTTACCCCTGAAAAATTAGCGGCATTAATGGAAATCAAAAACGTTAAACGTGGTCGTGTAAAAGAATACGCAGAACAATTTGGCTTAAAATATGTGGAAGGTAAACGCCCTTGGGAAGTAAAAGTGGATATTGCTTTACCTTGTGCAACTCAAAATGAGCTTGATTTAGACAATGCAAAAGCTTTGATCGCAAATGGCGTACAGCTTGTAGCGGAAGGTGCAAATATGCCAACTACCATTGAAGCAACAGATGCTTTCTTAGAAGCTGGTGTCTTATTTGGACCTGGTAAAGCAGCGAACGCAGGTGGTGTGGCAACTTCAGGTTTAGAAATGGCGCAAAGCTCACAACGTTTATATTGGTCGGCTGAAGAAGTGGATAAAAAATTACATAATATTATGTTAGATATTCACGCGAACTGTAAAAAATACGGCAGCGACGAAAAAGGCAATATTAACTATGTTGTTGGCGCCAATGTTGCAGGTTTCGTTAAAGTGGCGGATGCAATGCTAGCGCAAGGCGTGCTATAACGAAAATCATTGCTTTCAACCCTCGTGAATCGCGAGGGTTTTTATTTTGTGAAAAAAGTGCGGTCTATTTTTAGATAGTTTTGTTTGATCTTATAGCATTTTGCTCTAAGCAATTTGTTAAAATCGATTGTTATTTTTGTTCTGATGGTGTTAAATCATCAGCATTATGTCGTTTTTATGTGAGTTTTATTATGTGTCAATTACTCGGAATGAATTGTAATACGCCAACAGATATTGTGTTTTCTTTTGAAGGATTCCGCCGCCGAGCAGGACTGACAGACTGTCATTCAGATGGTTTTGGTATTGCTTTTTTTGAGGGTAAAGGTGTCAGAATTTTCCGCGATAATCGACCTGCTGCATTATCACCGATTGCTGATTGTGTAAAGCAATACAACATTAAATCATTGAACGTGATTGCGCATATTCGCAAAGCGACACAAGGTGAAGTGAGTATTGAAAACACCCACCCTTTTATTCGTGAAATTTGGGGAGAAAATTGGGTTTTTGCACATAATGGCAACTTAACGCAGTTGCCAGAGCTTTCCACTCATTTTATGCAACCTATTGGTGATACCGATTCAGAAGCGGCATTTTGTTATATTGCGGAATATTTAAAAACACATTTTCCTACTAAGCCGGCAGATGCAGAGCTTTTTCAGGCGATTCAGGAGGTAACCCAAATATTAGTGCAGTATGGCACCTTTAATTTTATTTTATCCAATGGAAAATGGATGATTGCCCATTGCTCAACCAATTTGCATTACATTACTCGTCAAGCGCCTTTTGGTAAAGCACAGCGCGTTGATGATGATGGTGTCATTGATTTCAATGATTACACTAAGAGTAATGATAAAGTCACCATTATCACCACCTTCCCTTTAACTAAAAATGAACATTGGGTGAAAATGGGTAAAGGTGGTTTTGTCTTTTTTAAAGACGGCGAAAAGCAATATGAAGTACAGGGTGTGGAGAGTGAATTTATTGATGACGGCACTTTGGGAAATTGCAGATCGTTATAACCTAAATAAAATCCTTCTATGATGTAGAGGGATTTTTTTATTTTCCAACGCGTTTAATAATTAGACAATTTTCTTCCACTTTTTTCTACTGAATAGTTTTAGTTAGATTATTGTATTTATATTATTGATTTATATATGAAAATTTATCTTGTCTTATTGTTAATTATCTTTTCTCCTCATTTATTCTGTCTTCAGTCACAAATTTATCCACATAACATTTGGATAAATCCTACATGAGTAATTTTTGTCTGTATTTAGAACAGTTATATTCAATTCATTGTGGAAGATTCTGTGGAAAAGTGCGGTGTATTTGGAACGACTTTTTTCTTGCCTGATCTTTAAACAGCCTTCAATGGATTAAGTCTTTTCAGGCGACTTTGCGATAAATGTCAATGTTATCTCAGATTATCCTTGATTTATACCTAGGTTATCCACAGAGTTATACAAAAAGTATCTATTTTTCACCGCACTTATTGACAATAAGGAGTTCTATATTGGGAATAACTATTGGCGAAAATAGCATACTGTGCCATAATCTCCGGTTATTATTGAGATTGTTTTTAAAGTTAAGGTGAACGATAGTGATCGATTTCGATGGCTACCGTCCTAATGTGGGCATTGTCATTTGTAATACGCAGGGACAAGTGCTATGGGCAAAAAGGTACGGACAAAATTCTTGGCAATTTCCGCAAGGGGGAATTAATGAAAATGAAACACCCGAGCAGGCGATGTACCGCGAATTATATGAAGAAGTAGGCCTGTCTAAAAAAGACGTTCGTTTGCTTTATGCTTCAAAGCATTGGTTGCGTTATAAATTACCTAAGCGTTTATTACGTTATGACAGCAAACCCATGTGCATTGGGCAAAAACAACGTTGGTTTTTATTGCAATTAGTGAGCGATGAAAAGGCCATTAATATGAATTGCAGTAAATCGCCAGAATTTGACGGTTGGCGTTGGGTGAGTTTTTGGTATCCTGTTCGTCAAGTGGTTTCTTTTAAACAAGATGTGTATCGTAAAGCGATGAAAGAATTTGCGAGTTTCTTATTTGATACAGATCGTGCAGCTCAAAATTTGACAGCAGCCTCTCATAAGCCAGCAGAAGCAGCGAAAAAAGCACCTTATTATCATAAATACCCATCAAAATCACATAAAAAAGAGAGAAAATTCCGATGATCACATTATTTCTCATTTGTTTAGTTGTAGGATGTTTGGCTGGTTTTTTAGCAGGTTTGTTTGGTATTGGTGGTGGATTGGTCATCGTGCCAGTCCTTGTTCATTTGCTGCCAATGGTGGGCGTACCTGAACATATGTTAATGAAAGTAGCGCTAGGTACGTCTTTTGCCACTATTATTATTACCGGCGCGTCTTCTGCTTACAATCATTACAAAGTGGGCAATATTATTTGGCAATCCCTAAAAGTTTTTGCTCCTGTTGTGATGGTTTCAACCTATATTGCTAGTTTGTTTGTTAGTAAGCTACCAAAAGAATATTCAAGTAAAATTTTTGCTGTATTGGTGGTGTATCTTGCCACGAAAATGATTTTATCCGTTAAATTAAAAACAGGTAACAAACCTTTTACCACTACTTCAGCGGTTGTTGGTGGTAGTCTAATTGGCTTAGCTTCAAGTGGTGCAGGTATTGGTGGTGGCAGTTTTATTGTGCCTTTTTTAAATGCAAGAGGATATGAAATGAGACAAGCCATTGGTTCTTCTTCCTTTTGTGGCATGCTATTAGCCACTGCTGGTGTAGCGAGTTATATTTACAGCGGTTGGGGTAATACAGAAATGCCAGAATGGTCAATCGGTTACATTTATTTACCCGCAGTACTAGGTATAACTTTAACCTCTATGTTTACAACGAAAATTGGTGTAAGAACCGCCACTCGTCTGCCGGTGCCAACATTAAAACGCTACTTTGCCGTATTTTTAATTATTATGGCGATTAAAATGTTATTTAGTTAATTTAAAAGGAAACTTCATTTTATATGCAACAATTTATCCATTTGCCTTATATTGATCCTGTTATTTTTTCCATCGGCCCTTTAAGCTTGCGCTGGTACGGATTAATGTATTTATTAGGCTTTGGTTTTGCTTATTGGCTAGGCTCACGTCGCGTTAAACATTCACATGGACAATGGACTGAAGAGCAATTTGAACAACTCCTTTATAACGGTTTTGTTGGCGTGATTTTAGGTGGACGTATTGGCGATGTGTTCTTCTACAATATTGATCAATTTATACAAGATCCTTTGTATTTATTCCGTATTTGGGAAGGGGGAATGTCTTTTCATGGTGGCTTAATTGGCGTCATTGTTGCAATGTTGTGGACTTCTTTCCGTCAAAAACGCTCTTTCTGGCAGACTTCAGATTTAATTGCGCCACTGGTTCCTTTTGGTTTAGGTCTAGGGCGTTTAGGCAATTTTATTAACAATGAACTTTGGGGACGTCCTGTCGAAAACTTAGATGCGGTACCTTGGGCAATGTATCCTTATGGTTACCAAGGAAGTTTGCCATTACATCCTTCCCAATTATATGAAATGTTACTTGAAGGCGTGTTGTTATTCCTTATTCTTAACCTCTTTATTCGTCGCTCTCGACCTATGGGCGCGGTGTCAGGATTATTTTTATTAGGCTATGGTCTTTTCCGTTTCCTTGTTGAATATGTACGTGAAATTGACCATAACGTAAATAGTGCAACAGATCTGATTACTCGTGGTCAAATGTTATCTTTACCGATGATTATTGCGGGTATTGGGATTATGATCTGGGCATATCGCCGTCAAAGTGCGGTGCAAAAATAGGGAGTTTTTATGCGTCAATATTTAGATTTATGCCAACGTATTGTTGATGAAGGTGTTTGGGTAGAAAATGAGCGCACAGGTAAACGTTGTTTAACGGTGATTAATGCCGATTTGACCTATGATGTGGCGAACAACCAATTTCCACTGATTACCACACGTAAAAGCTATTGGAAAGCGGCTATTGCTGAATTTTTAGGCTATATTCGAGGCTATGATAATGCTGCAGATTTTCGTCAGTTAGGCACAAAAACTTGGGACGCCAATGCCAATGAAAATGAAGCTTGGCTCAATAATCCCGCGCGTAAAGGCACTGATGATATGGGACGCGTTTATGGTGTACAAGGGCGTGCTTGGCGTAAACCTAATGGCGAAACTGTCGATCAGTTGCGAAAAATTGTGAATAACCTCAGTAAAGGTATTGATGATCGTGGTGAAATTCTGACTTTCCTTAATCCTGGTGAATTTGAGTTAGGTTGTTTGCGCCCCTGCATGTATAGCCATACTTTTTCATTATTAGGTGACACCCTTTACTTAACCAGTTACCAACGTTCTTGTGATGTGCCTTTGGGCTTGAATTTCAATCAAATTCAAGTATTTACCTTCTTAGCATTAATGGCACAAATTACTGGCAAAAAAGCGGGACAAGCCTATCATAAAATTGTCAATGCGCATATTTATGAAGATCAGCTTGCCTTAATGCGAGATGTGCAATTAAAGCGTGAGCCTTTTCCGTCCCCGCGTTTAGAAATTAACCCAGATATTAAAACCTTGGAAGATTTAGAAACTTGGGTAACCATGGATGACTTCAAAGTGATTGGCTATGAATGTCATGAGCCCATTAAATATCCGTTTTCTGTTTAAGCATGGAACAGCAATTTTCCCAACAACAATTTGATGAGCAAATGATGCAATATGCATTATCGCTCGCAGATAAAGCACAGTCCTTGGGCGAGATTCCTGTTGGCGCTGTGCTTGTTGATGAAAATGGTGACATCATTGCGGAAGGGTGGAATTGCTCAATCTCACAACATGATCCTACCGCGCATGCTGAAATTATTGCCTTACGCAAAGGCGCGGCTAAAATCCAAAACTATCGTTTATTAAATACCACCTTATATGTCACGCTTGAACCCTGCACCATGTGCGCTGGCGCCATTCTGCATAGTCGAATTAAACGCTTAGTTTTTGGTGCTTATGATTACAAAACAGGTGCAGTGGGATCGCGTTTCCATTTCTTTGATGATTACAAAATGAACCATTTTCTCACCATCACTGGCGGGATTTTGGCGGAAAAGTGCGGTCAAAAATTAAGTGATTTTTTCAAGCAACGTCGTGAGCAGAAAAAAGCTGAGAAAAACTCGGGCTAAGCTATTCCTTTTCTTTAATCTTTTTGCATTTAAGCGTATAATATTTAAGATTTTTTGCGCTAAGCAAACTCAGTATTTTAATTTATCATTTGGTACAAAATATGTCTGAACAATTTGATTACAAAAACACATTAAACCTTCCAGCTACAGGCTTCCCTATGCGTGGAGATTTAGCTAAGCGTGAGCCTGCAATGTTGAAAAATTGGTATGATAAAAATCTTTACCAACAAGTACGTGATGCACGTAAAGGCAGAAAAACCTTTATTCTTCACGATGGCCCTCCGTATGCGAATGGTTCCCTTCACTTAGGCCACGCGGTTAATAAAATTCTAAAAGATATTATTATTAAATCTAAAACTGCAGCGGGTTTTGATTCACCATTTATTCCTGGTTGGGACTGCCATGGTTTGCCGATTGAATTAAAAGTAGAAAGTATTGTGGGTAAACCGAATGAGAAAATTTCTGCGGCAGAATTCCGTGATGCTTGTCGTAAATATGCGGCTGAACAAGTAGAAGGTCAAAAAGCGGACTTTATTCGTATGGGCGTTTTAGGTGACTGGGATAATCCGTATTTGACGATGAATTTCCGTACCGAAGCGAACATCATTCGTGCCTTTGGTAAAGCGGTAGAAAATGGGCATTTATACAAAGGCTCAAAACCTGTTCACTGGTGTTTAGACTGTGCATCTTCTTTAGCAGAAGCAGAAGTGGAATATGAAGATAAAGTTTCTCCTTCAATTTATGTGCGTTTCCAAGCGGTCGATTCTGAAGAAGTTTTAGCAAAATTCAATGCAACGGGTAAAGGTAACGGCAAGCTTTCAGCAGTTATCTGGACAACAACTCCTTGGACATTGCCTTCAAACCGAGCGATTGCAATTCACGAAAATTTAGATTACCAAGTTGTTCAATTTAATGATGAACGAGTGATTTTAGCTAAAGATCTGGTTGAAGATGTCGCTAAAGCGGTTGGCGTTGAACAATTTGAAGTGCTTGGTGAAGCAAAAGGTGCTGATTTAACTTGGTTGCGTTTTAACCATCCATTCTATGAGTTCAGCGTACCATTTATTTTAGGTGATCACGTTACTACGGATGGTGGTACCGGTTTAGTTCATACTGCACCAGACCACGGTCAAGACGACTATGTGATTTCAATGAAAAATGGCATTGAAATGGCTGGATTAATTGGTAACGACGGTTTATTTAAAGCGGATGTGCCATTCTTTGCAGGCAAAGGCGTGTTTGAATCGAATGATCTTGTGGTTGAAAAACTCAAAGAAGTGGGTGCATTACTGAAATTCAGTAAACTGAAACATAGCTATCCACATTGCTGGCGACATAAAACACCTATTATTTTCCGTGCGACACCACAATGGTTCATTGGTATGGAAAAACAAGGCTTACGCCAACAAGCGTTAAGTGAAATCAAAAAAGTGCGTTGGATTCCAAGCTGGGGTCAGGCTCGTATTGAGAAGATGGTAGAAAATCGCCCAGATTGGTGTATCTCTCGTCAGCGTACTTGGGGTGTGCCTGTTGCGTTATTTATCAATAAAGAAACCGAAGAACTACATCCACGTACAGTAGAATTAGTGGAAGAAGTTGCGAAACGTGTTGAACAGAAAGGTATTCAGGCTTGGTGGGATCTTGATCCAAAAGAATTATTAGGTGCAGATGCAGACCAATATATGAAAGTGCCAGATACTTTAGATGTATGGTTTGACTCTGGGGCTACTTATTTCACCGTAGTAAAAGATCGCCCTGAATTTAACGGCAATGAAACGGATATGTACCTTGAAGGTTCAGACCAACATCGTGGCTGGTTTATGTCTTCATTAATGCTTTCAACGGCAACAGATAACAAAGCACCTTATAAACAGGTATTAACTCACGGTTTCACTGTGGATGAAAAAGGCTACAAAATGTCGAAATCCCTTGGTAATGTGATTTTACCAAGCGAAGTGTGGAACAAAAACGGTGCTGATATTTTACGTTTATGGGTTGCTTCAACAGACTATACGGGTGAAATCGCTGTTTCTCACAAAATTTTAGACAGTGCGGGCGACACTTACCGTCGTATCCGTAACACAGCACGTTTCTTATTGGCGAACTTAAACGGTTTCGATCCAAAACGTGACTTAGTGAAACCAGAAGAGATGATTAGCTTAGACCGTTGGGCAGTTAGCTGTGCGTTAGATGCACAAAATGAAATTAAAGAAGCTTATGATAATTACCAATTCCATACGGTTGTACAACGTTTAATGCGTTTCTGCTCTATTGAAATGGGCTCATTCTATTTGGATATTATCAAAGACCGTCAATATACAACCAAAGCGGATAGCTTGGCTCGCCGTAGCTGCCAAACGGCGTTATGGCATATTAGCGAAGCCTTAGTACGTTGGATTGCCCCAATTCTTTCATTCACAGCAGATGAAATTTGGAACTACTTACCGAAAGTAGATGGTCGTTCAGAGTTTGTCTTTACAGAAGAGTTCTATGATGGCTTATTTGGCTTAGGCGAGAGCGAAAAATTAGACGACAACTACTGGCAGCAACTGTTAAAAGTGCGTTCAGAAGTGAACCGCGTTTTAGAAGTGGCTCGTAATGAGAAACTTATCGGTGCTGGCTTAGAAGCGAAAGTAACGGTTTATGCAAACGATGACATTCGTCCATTATTAGAACAATTGGGCAATGAATTACGTTTTGTGCTCATTACTTCACAAGCCGTTGTGAAACCATTATCAGAAGCAGACGTTGCTGAAGGTGAACTAGCTGGTTTAGCAGTAAAAGTTGAACGAGCTGACGGCGAAAAATGCCCACGTTGTTGGCACTTTGCGACAGATATTGGTGCCAATGCAGAACATCCACATATTTGCGGACGTTGTGTGGAGAATGTGGCTGGCGAAGGTGAAAAACGTCAATTTGCTTAATAAGTAGAAAAAGTGCGGTGAAATTGACCGCACTTTTTATCTAATAAAAATCTGATTTCTCTCTATTTTAGGAAATTATGAATAATCGAACTGGATTATCTTTTTTATGGCTAAGTATAATCACTTTTGTTTTAGACTTAGGGACAAAGTACTTAGTGGTAAAGAACTTTGCTCTTTATGAAAGTGTCAATGTTCTGCCATTTTTTAACTTAACTTACGCTCGTAATACAGGAGCGGCATTTAGCTTTTTAGCTGATCATGCAGGTTGGCAGAAGTATTTCTTTATCGCTTTAGCATTGGTAATTTCAGCCATATTAATTTATTTTCTGAAAAAAAATACCGCACTTCAGAAATTACAAAATGCAGCTTATGCGCTGATTATTGGTGGTGCATTAGCGAATATGGCTGATCGTGCATATCATGGATTTGTTGTCGATTTCTTTGATTTTTATTGGCAAGATTGGCACTATCCAATTTTCAATGTCGCGGATATTGCTATTTGTATTGGTGCAGGATTATTGGCGCTCGATGCTTTTAAAAATGATCCGAAAAAACAAAAATAACTTAACGAATTTATTGTAATTAAAATATGAAAATCATTTTAGCAAACCCGCGAGGTTTTTGTGCGGGAGTGGATAGAGCAATTAGCATTGTGGAATTAGCACTGGAAATCCATGGTTCGCCAATTTATGTTCGTCATGAAGTGGTGCATAATCGTTTCGTAGTGAACAGTTTACGTGAACGAGGGGCAATCTTTGTAGAAGAATTAGACGAAGTGCCAGATGATTCTATCGTGATCTTCTCTGCTCATGGGGTGTCACAGGCGGTTCGCCAAGAAGCAAAACGCCGTAATCTTAAAGTGTTTGATGCAACTTGCCCTTTGGTTACAAAGGTGCATATGCAAGTAGCAAGAGCAAGCCGTAAAGGGACTAAAGCTATTTTAATCGGTCATGAAGGGCATCCAGAAGTAGAAGGCACTATGGGGCAATATGATAATCAAGAAGGGGGTATCTTTTTGGTTGAGAATGTGGAGGATATTGCAAAGTTAGCCTTAGGAAATGACGATGATCTTACGTTTATGACACAAACAACCTTATCCATTGATGATACTGCAGATGTGATTGAGGCGCTGAAATTAAAATATCCTAATATTCAAGGTCCACGTAAGAATGACATTTGCTATGCAACAACAAACCGTCAGCAAGCTGTGCGCGAATTAGCACAGCAATCGGATTTAGTGATTGTTGTTGGCTCAAAGAACTCTTCAAATTCTAATCGATTAGCCGAATTGGCGGAACGTTTGGGAACGCCTGCTAAGTTACTCGACGAGGCAAATGATATTGATCCTGATTGGTTGCAAAATGTGAAAACAATTGGTTTAACTGCGGGTGCCTCTGCACCAGAAGTTCTAGTGCAATCAGTGATAAGCCGATTAAAAGAATTGGGTGCGACCGTAGTAGAAGAATTACAGGGGTGTGAAGAAAATACGGTTTTTGAAGTACCTAAAGAATTACGTATTAAAGAAGTACATTAAATAATAAAAAACCCAGCATATGCTGGGTTTTATCTATATGTTTAGCTATTATTCTGCAACAACTACAACATTTAATGTTGCGAATACTTCGCCATGAAGTTGGAAACGAACTTCGTGATCACCAGTAGTACGTAATGGACCTGTTGATAAACGAACTTCAGATTTCGCTACTTGAACGCCTGCTGCTGTTACAGCTTCAGCTACATCGCGAGTAGTGATAGAACCGAATAAACGACCTTCATCACCTGCTTTAGAAACGATAGTTACATTTTCTAACGCTGCGATTTGTGCTGCACGAGCTTGTGCTTCTGCTAAAGAAGCTGCTGCTTTTGCTTCAAGTTCTGCACGACGTGCTTCAAAGTGTTCAATGTTTGCTTTAGTTGCCATAACTGCTTTACCTTGTGGGATTAAGAAGTTACGAGCAAAACCTGATTTCACTTCAACTTGATCACCTACATTACCTAGGTGAGCAATTTTATCTAATAAAATAACTTGCATTACCGAGTCTCCTTAATTACTGATGATTGTCAGTGTATGGAAGTAACGCTAAATAGCGTGCGCGTTTGATAGCACGAGCTAATTGACGTTGATACTTCGCACGAGTACCGGTAATACGGCTTGGAACAATTTTGCCGCTCTCTGTGATATAGTTCTTTAATGTAGCGATATCTTTGTAATCGATTTCAACTACGTTTTCCGCTGTGAAACGGCAGAACTTACGACGACGGAAATAACGTGCCATTTGGCTAGTCTCCTAATCTATAAATTCGATTTGCTCGGCATGTAATACTAATTGGTATGAACCTTTTGCGGTTCTGTGAGTATTAATAAATCCCACGACCAAAAGTTGACTGCCGACCGTAATGCTTTGAGTTTTTTGAATTAATGCATTGCCACTAATTTGAACTGGTAGTTTACACCAAGCTTGGCGCGTTAAATCTGCTTCTATTTTATTGGAACGATGTTCGAGTAAAAATTGGCAGTGTTGTACGCCATTAGGGCTTATACTTCGTTTGGGCTTTTCGGCAACTTTACCGATGAGCGACAAACGATTATCAATATTCAAATTACTCCTCAGCATCCTCAAAATCGTTGGTTTCAACTTCAGCTAAAGCTGGACGACGTTCGTCTTTTGCTTTAACCATTGGGGACGCTTCTGTTACGGCGTGCTTAGTACGAATAATTACGTTACGAAGAACTGCGTCATTGTAACGGAAAGTTGTTTCAAGCTCGTCGATGACTTGTTGAGGCGCTTCTACATTCATTAACACATAATGTGCTTTGTGTAATTTATTAATTGGGTACGCTAATTGACGACGACCCCAATCTTCTAAGCGATGAATTTGACCGCCAGCTTCTTTAATAGAACCTGTGTAACGTTCAATCATGCCTGGTACTTGTTCGCTTTGGTCCGGGTGAACCATAAACACGATTTCGTAGTGACGCATTACTGCTCCTTACGGGTTAATCAGCCTCCGGGATAGACCAGTCACCAATCTGCGGAAGCAAGGAACTAAAAATGGATGTGACTGTAGGGTGCGGATTATACAGATTTAGCGCAGAAACTCAAGCAAAAGATAGTAAAAATCAGTAAAAAAAACACCGCACTTTTCATTCATTTGATGAACGTCTAAAAGTGCGGTGATAATTTGATGTGTTTTACCTGATTAATTTTTTTCTTGCACCACAAAAAAGAGGGCGTGGCGAGCAGCTAAGCGACTTTTAGCTTGCTTTAAACTACGGATACGCACAGAACGACGTGCCTGTGATAATGCAAATGAACGGTTCTTTTTTAAATGTTTTGTACGTCTAACAGCCATAATGCTCCCCTTTTATGATTGATTTTAATGTTGACGAATATTTAATTGATAGCTCGCACTTTCATTACGTCGTGCAGCAGCTCTGACTAAATAGACTCGAATTTTATATTTTCCATTATATTTGGCTTTTCCTTGAAAATGTTCATTTTCCATATTTGAAAAAATAGCTTGAGCATGATTTGGTTCGAACAAGCTAAAATAGATGAAACGGTTATGACTTGTTAGATCTATTTTTAATTGTTCACCTTTCTTTACTTTTAAATAATGCTCAGTAACCTGGTATCTTTTTATGTTGCCTTTGATTGTATGATTAACCTGAGCATGAGCTGAGGTTGCTAATAGGAATATAGCGGTAAAAATAGCGAATAGTTTCTTCATTCTGATTTCTCGATAGAAAGTTGAGTTTGTTCAGCGTTTGTTTGTTGATTTTCTTGCACGCGATAGTAGTTAATGATGCTATTCATATAGCGGCGAATATTTTCAACATATTGAAAGGCTTCATATCCTCTAGCATAACCATATTTCAAATTTGCATAATAGCGTTTTTCAGCGAGAAGCGGTAAATTTTTCTTCACATCTAGCCAATTATCAGGATCGCCACCGAGATTTTTAGTTAAACGGCGGGCATCTAACATATGCCCAAGCCCCATATTATAAGCACTCAAAGCAAACCAAATACGATCTTCTTGTGGCACAGTATCCGGCACTTGAGAAATTAGCCAATGTAAATAGCCTGAACCTGCCTTAATGCTTTGTTCAGGATCGGTTCGATCCGTAATTTTCATTCGATCTGCGGTTGCTTTTGTCAGCATCATTATGCCTCGAACGCCTGTCGGAGAAGTGGCATCTTTGTCCCAATGGGATTCTTGATAAGCAATAGCAGCAAGAAGTTGCCAATTTAAATCGCCTTGATATTTCTGAAAAAGTGCGGTGTATTTTGGCAAAATTGTCTCAATGGCGTTGGTATAAGAACGCATATCCACATAATCAAATTTGGAGAAATGGTTAAAGTATTTTTCTTCAATTTTGGCAATGAGTCCGCTTTCTAAGGCGTTATTCATAAAATCGAGCAACGCAGCTTGTAATTCACTGTAAGAGCTATTGGGTAAATACCAATGCACAGTGGATTCATCGGTAACATCAAAGGCAACACCTAACTGGGGTTTAATTTGTTTAGCGGCTGATACATCAATGGAATTTGCAATAGTATAATCAATTTTTCCTTCCGCAAGTTGTAATAAGAGTTCTTCTTGCGTGTATTTATTTTCAACTTTCCAAGTGAGTTGAGGGTGTTTTTCCTGTTTGTTTTGTAATAATTGTTCTAATTCAGAACCACCTGCAATAACGAGGCGACCATTTAATTGGTCTAAAGAGGTTGGACGCGCTTCACCTTTTCGGTAAACCAGTTGCCAAGAAGCTGAATAATAGGCTGGACCAATTTGGAAGTGATCTGTTCTTTGTGGTTGATAAAACAAGTTAGCGGCAGCAATATCAATTTCATTTTTATTCAAAGCGTCAAATAAAGATTGGCTGTTATCCAACGTTTTAATTTCTAAATTCACGTCTAAATAATCAGCAAAGGCTTTGCTTAACTCATATTCTAAACCTGCTTGTCCATTGGCATGAATAAAATAGGACACTGGGTTGTTAATAGTGCCAACAACCAAGGTTTTGCGTTCTTTTATAGCTGTGTAATGATTTGCCTCGGAACGCATAATTTGTTGCCAAGGGAAAACCATATCAATTGCCCAAAGTAATAAGGCAACTGCTGCGATAATGCGTAAAAATAATCCTTTCATAATGAATAAATGAAATTGTTATTTAATCTGTTGTTCAATCTGTGATTTATAGGGAATGATTGGCATCATACTATAATCTCGATGGAATTTGGCAAAAATTCTACAACTAAAAAGGAATATGAGGGGAAAAACTAGACTTCATTTCAATATTTGCATATAATCGACCGCACTTTTCTGTTGCCCCCATAGCTCAGCGGTCAGAGCAGACGACTCATAATCGTTTGGTCGCTGGTTCAATCCCAGCTGGGGGCACCAATTATTTCCTATCTTTCTCATCCTATGCTAAAATTCCACGTTCGAATATCCAAAAACAAATAAGAGAATATGAATTTAGTCGATTTTTTAGTGAACAAATTAGATGATTTAAAAGCCACCGAAATTCAAGCCATTGATGTGCGTGGTAAGTCTTCAATTACCGATGATATGATAATCTGCACTGGTACTTCGAGTCGCCATGTGGCTTCCTTAGCGCAAAAGCTGATTGATGAAAGCAAACAAGCCGGTTTTGCGACTTTTGGTGAAGAAGGCAAAGCAACGGCAGATTGGATTGTGGTGGATTTTGGTCAAGCAATTGTGCATATCATGCAACAAGATAGTCGTGATATGTATCAACTTGAGAAATTGTGGGCGTAAAACTTTAATAAATTTGACCGCACTTTATGAAAATACAATTAATTGCTGTTGGTACCAAAATGCCTGATTGGGTAAAAACAGGGTTTGAAGAATATCAGCGCCGCTTTCCGAAAGATATGCCATTAGAGTTAGTGGAAATTCCTGCCGGAAAACGCGGTAAAAATGCGGATATTAAACGCATTTTAGAGCAAGAAGGCAAAGCGATGCTAACAAGCTGTGGTAAAGGCAAGATTGTGACTTTAGATATTCCTGGTAAGCCTTGGACGACAGCGCAATTAGCACAGCAATTAGAAAGTTGGAAAAATGATGGGAGAGATGTGTGCCTCTTAATTGGTGGGCCTGAAGGCTTGTCACCAGAATGTAAAGCATTGGCAGAACAAAGCTGGTCATTGTCTCCTTTAACTTTGCCACATCCGCTGGTGCGTGTTGTTGTGGCGGAAAGTTTATATCGTGCTTGGTCGTTGACGACTAATCATCCCTATCATCGAGAATAAGAAATCAATTCTATGCGTCTTTTAAGCAAGCTTTTTGCCCCACCGAAGCATGAACCGATTCGCGATAATAAAGCGGAACGGAATCTGTTCGTACGTCGGGCGTTGGTTGCTTTTCTGGGGACTTTAGTACTCGCTGCGATTTTATTGGCTAATTTATATCATTTACAGGTTGTTGAGTTCGATAAATATCAAACGCGTTCCAACGGCAACCGTATTAAATTATTGCCAGTGCCGCCTACCCGAGGGTTAATCTACGATCGTAATGGCACCTTATTAGCGGAAAACCTCACTTTTTTTGGTTTGTATTTGGTGCCTGAAAAAGTCGAAGATTTAGACCGCACTTTTGATGAGCTAAGATATATCGTCGGCTTGACAGATGAAGATATTGAGCAATTCAAAAAAGAGCGTCGCCGTTCCACTCGCTACACCCCGATTTTGCTTAAACCGAATTTGAATGAAGAGCAAATCGCGCGTTTTTCTGTTAATCAATATGCCTATCCAAGTGCAGATGTTCGTCCTTATTTTAAACGCAATTATTTATATGGCGAGGCAATGACGCATATTTTAGGTTATGTATCTAAAATTAATGACAAAGATGAAGCCAGATTAAAAAAAGAAGAAAAATCAGCGAATTATGCAGGGACAACCGATATTGGTAAACTGGGCATTGAACGCTATTATGAAGATGAATTGCATGGTATTGCGGGCTATGAACAGGTAGAAATCAATAATCGAGGCAAGGTTATTCGCAAATTAAGCGAGCAAGAACCTATTGCTGGAAAGAGTATCCATCTCACCATTGATTTACCTCTACAACAATATATTACGGATTTATTGGGTAAGCAAAAAGGCTCCGTTGTGGTGCTAGACCCAAAAGATAGCAGTATTTTGGCGATGGTTTCCAGCCCAAGTTACGATAATAATTTATTTGTGGGTGGTATTTCAGGGGCGGATTATAAACGTTTATTACAAGATGAGGATCGTCCTTTATATAGTCGTGCAACCCAAGGGGCGTATCCTCCAGCTTCTACAGTAAAACCTTTTGTTGCAGTAGCTGCGTTAACAGAATCGGTTGTTACACCAAGTACCACGATTTCAGACCCGGGTTATTGGGTTTTGCCAAATACCACAAAGCGTTTCCGCGATTGGAAAAAATCAGGACATGGTAATACGGATTTACAGAAAGCAATCGTGGAATCTTCAGATACCTATTTTTATCAAGTGGCTTATAAGCTGGGCATTGATAAGCTTTCTCTTTGGATGAAAAAGTTTGGTTTTGGTTTGCCAACAGGCGTTGATATTAAAGAGGAAACCGCTGCGATTATGCCTGATCGAACTTGGAAGCAAAAACGTCATAAGAAACCATGGGTGATGGGAGATACGATTCCAGTGGGGATTGGGCAAGGTTATTGGACGGCGACGCCATTACAGTTAGCTAAAGCCACCGCAGTTTTAGTGAATAATGGACGCGTAAATACACCGCACTTAATGAAAGCATTACATGGTTCGGTTATTGAGCCTTATAAAGATCCATTGCTTTATGAAGATATTAAAGAACCAAATGAAGCCGCTTGGGCAGCAGCAAAAAGAGGTATGTTTGGTGTGGTGCATTCAGCTGCTGGTACGGGACGAAAAGCTTTTGCTGGCGCAGCTTATGATGCAGCAGGAAAATCTGGAACAGCGCAAGTTTTTAGCCTAAAAGAAGGGCAAAAATATGATGCGCGTAATTTAAAAAAATACTTACATGACCATGCTTGGTTTATGGGGTATGCACCGTATCAAGATCCAAAAGTGGTGGTGGCTGTTATTTTAGAAAATGCAGGTGGTGGTTCGAGTGCTGCGGCGCCGGTGGTGCGTAAAGTAATGGATTATTATTTGAATGTACGTTTGCCGAAAATGAAAAAGTCAGACAATGTTGATGAGAAAAGTGCGGTGGAAAAAACGATAGAATCTGAGGTGACAGAATGAAAGAAAAACGTCCTTTGATTTTTTCCTTATGGTCTAAACTGCACCTCGATTTATGGCTTTTTGTCGGCTTAGTGGTGATTTCAGGTTATGGCTTGTTGGTGTTATACAGTGCTTCTGGTGGTAGTGAAGTCATGTTTCGTAACCGTATCATTCAGGTGACATTAGGCTTTTTTGTCATGTTTGTGATGGCGCAGCTACCGCCACGTTTTTATCAACAAATTGCGCCTTTGCTTTATTTGGCAGGTTTAGTGATGTTGATTTTGGTAGATTTGATTGGTACCACAAGTAAAGGTGCGCAACGTTGGCTTGATTTAGGGGTTATTCGTTTTCAACCCTCAGAAATTGTGAAATTAGCTGTGCCTTTGATGGTAGCGGTATATTTAGGTAATAAGCAGCAACCGATTAATTGGAAGCAAACCTTTATCGCCCTTGCAATGATTTTAGTGCCAACATTATTAGTGGCAATTCAGCCTGATTTGGGAACATCCATATTGGTCAGTGCTTCCGGTATTTTTGTGGTTTTCCTTGCAGGAATGAGCTGGTGGATTATTTTAGCAGCAGTTGTTGGCCTTGCTGCATTTATTCCAATTATGTGGCTATATTTAATGCATGATTATCAACGCACTAGGGTGTTGACTTTACTTGATCCAGAAAAAGATCCCTTAGGTGCGGGTTACCATATTCTACAATCGAAAATTGCGATTGGCTCAGGTGGCATTACAGGTAAAGGTTGGATGGCGGGGACGCAATCTCAGTTAGAATTTGTACCAGAACCTCATACAGATTTTATTTTTGCCGTATTGAGTGAAGAGCATGGTATGATTGGTGTATTAATTTTATTAGCCATTTATTTCTTTATTATTATTCGTGGGTTGATGATTGGAGCGCAAGCAGAAAATGCCTTTGGGCGTATTTTAACTGGTGCGACTTTCCTTATTTTCTTTGTATATATTTTCGTGAATATTGGTATGGTAAGCGGTATTTTACCTGTGGTGGGCGTGCCACTTCCTCTTATTAGCTATGGCGGCACATCATTTGTCGCTTTAATGGCTGGATTCGGTTTGGTCATGTCAATTCATACGCATAAACGAACAGGTTTATATACGCAACGGAACTAATTTGAATTTGATTACTCTTATAAAAGGTAATCATAAAAACAGGATATAACATTATTTATGAAAATAGCAAAATACATATTCTTGATGATATTTGCTGTTGTACTTACGGCTTGTACTTCTCATGCAGAAGCCAAAAGAGCAACGAAAAATCCACAGATTGTCCAAAAGCAAGTGGATAAGCCAAATACTTATAAGGTGAACGGTCGTTCATATACGACGGAGCATAAAAATAAATCTTATCATTATGATAAACGCGGTGGTGCCAGTTACTATCATTCTAAATTTAATGGTCGTCGCACAGCGAGCGGTGAGCCTTATAGCGGCAAGAAATATACCGCAGCACATAGAAGTTTGCCATTAGGCACCCATGTATTAGTCACCAATTTACGCAATAATCGAAAAGTTGTGGTACGTATTAATGATCGTGGTCCTTTTGTTCGAGGCCGAATCATTGATCTTTCGCGCGCAGCAGCAGCGGATATTGGTATGATTTCTTCTGGAATTGCGAATGTAAGAGTTGAAAAATTACATCTTGCACAATAACTTAATTGCACATATTTAAGGATTTTTTATGTTGAATGTTTCTGTTAAAAAGCCCAAGCTTGCATTAATGGCAGGTTTGTTGTCATTTTCTTTATCAAGCTTTGCGGAAGACGTAAATTTTGGTATTTCGCCACCTCAAGTTAATGCCGCAACCTATGTTTTAATGGATTATCATTCAGGTGCAGTGTTGGCATCTTTCAATCCAGATCAGCGTCAATATCCAGCGTCGTTAACGAAAATGATGACAAGTTATGTGGTAGGTGATGCGATCAAACAGGGGAAAATCAATTTAACGGATACGGTGACTATTGGTGAAAGTGCTTGGGGTAAAAATTTCCCTGGTTCATCAAAAATGTTCTTAAATCTCAATCAACAGGTTTCAGTTGCCGATTTAAACCGAGGCATTATTGTCGTATCCGGGAATGATGCTTGCGTTGCGATGGCAGAACATGTGTCTGGCTCAACAGATAAATTTGTTGAATTGATGAATAAATATGTTGAACAATTTGGCTTAAAAAATACGCATTTTACGACACCGCATGGATTGGATGATCCTCAACAATATTCTTCAGCAAGAGATATGGCAATTATTGGTGCCCATATCATTCGTGATTTGCCAGAAAAATATAAAGTGTATGCAGAAAAAGAATTTACCTTCAATAAAATTAAACAACCTAACCGCAATGGTTTACTTTGGGATAAAACCCTTAATGTTGATGGGATGAAAACAGGTCATACTGATAATGCAGGCTATAACTTGGTGGCTTCAGCAACCAATGGCAACAATATGCGTTTAATTTCTGTGGTGATGGGCGTGCCAACTTATAAAGGTCGTGAAGTTGAGAGCAAAAAATTACTCCAATGGGGATTTAATAGCTTTGAGACTTTCAAAACCTTAGAAGCAGGCAAAGGAGTTGAAGAAAAATCAGTATATTATGGTGATGCCAATAAAGTCGTAATTGGTGTGCTACAAGATGGTTTTATTACTGTTTCCAAAGGTCGCCAGGCGGATTTAAAAGCACGAGTTGAATATGATAAAAAATATTTAGAAGCGCCATTAGCCAAGGGACAAAATGTGGGTAAAGTCGTTTATCAATTGGATGGAAAAGATATTGCGACGGTAAATCTCCAAGTTATGCAAGATGTGCAAGAAGCTGGCATTTTCGGGCGTGCTTGGGATTGGTTAGTGCTCACTATCAAAGGTTTATTCTAAGTTAGAAAACTCAATTTATTTTCACCGCACTTTTTATAAAGTGCGGTACTTTTTTAGCTTATTTTAGGAAAAGATTATGTCGGATAAAAAACAAGTTAATCTCGCAGAAGTACCACAAAAACAATTAAAAGATCTGTTGGAGTTTCCTTGCCCTTTTACATTCAAAGTGGTTGGGCAAAACAGAGAACATCTGGTTGATGATGTTGTAGTCGTGGTGCAAAAATATGCCAAGGGGGATTATAATCCTCGTGAAAATGTGAGTAGCAAAGGCACTTATAATTCTATCTCCATTGATATTGTTGCAGAAAATATTGAACAAGTAGAAACGCTTTATGCTGAATTAGCGAAAATTAATGGCGTGAGAATGGTGCTTTAATCAGGGCTGAATATGCACAATATTCCTTTAATTATTCGCCAATTGGGTATGCAAGATTACCAACAAATTTGGCAAAAAATGCAGGATTTTACTGATAATCGCAGTGAAAATACCGCTGATGAAATTTGGTTAGTGCAACATTATCCTGTATTTACGCAAGGTCAAGCAGGTAAAGCGGAACATTTATTACAACGTAGTGATATTCCTGTTGTGCAGTCCGATCGTGGTGGACAAATTACCTATCATGGACCTGGGCAGCAAGTGATGTATGTGTTGATTGATATTAAACGTCATAAAGCGGAAGGTAGAGATTTTAATGTACGACAATTAGTTACTGCATTGGAACAAACAGTTGTGTTGACGTTGGCTGATTATGGTATTCAATCCTATGCCAAGGCCGATGCACCAGGCGTATATATAAATTGTGATGGTATTGAGAAAAAGATTTGTTCTTTAGGATTACGCATTCGCAAAGGTTGTTCATTTCATGGTTTAGCTTTGAATATCAATATGGATCTCAGCCCTTTTCGCATGATCAATCCTTGTGGCTACATTGGATTAGAAATGTGCCAGTTAGCAGATTTTATCCCTGTACAAGAAGCGGAATGCGACAAGGTATCTCCTCAATTAGTTACACATTTCTGTCAACTTTTAGGCTATAATATCTAAAATTTTTTTAAAAATTGCACTTTTATTTGAGTGTAACAGTTAGTTTAGCAATGAATAAGGAATAAAATGGGTAAACCCTTCAAAATGGAACCCGGAGTAAAATATCGTGATGCTGCAAAAACATCCATTATTCCGGTAAAAAATATCAATCCAGATCAGGAATTATTAAAAAAACCAGAATGGATGAAAATCAAATTACCTGCAAATTCTGAGAAAATTAATAGTATTAAAAATGGTATGCGTCGCCATGGTCTACATTCGGTATGTGAAGAAGCCTCTTGCCCTAATTTGCATGAATGTTTTAATCATGGTACTGCTACATTTATGATTATGGGGGCAATTTGTACTCGCCGCTGTCCATTCTGTGATGTGGCACATGGTAAACCACTTGCTCTAGATCCTGATGAACCACGTAAAGTGGCGGAAACCGTACAGGATATGAAATTAAAATATGTGGTGATTACTTCGGTGGATCGTGATGATTTACCTGATCGTGGTGCCGCACATTTTGCAGCCACTGTACGTGAAATTCGCGCTTTAAATCCAAATACCAAAGTTGAAATTCTCGTTCCTGACTTTCGAGGCAGAATTGAGCAAGCCCTTGAAATTCTGAAAGAAAATCCACCAGATGTGTTTAATCATAATTTGGAAAATGTGCCTCGCCTATATCGTGAAATTCGTCCGGGTGCTGACTATCAATGGTCGTTAAAATTATTAAAAGACTTCAAAGCGATGTTCCCTAATATTCCAACAAAATCTGGATTAATGGTGGGATTAGGTGAAACAAATGAAGAAATTTTAGCGGTTATGCAAGATCTACGGGATCATGGTGTGACAATGTTGACATTAGGGCAATATTTACAACCAAGTCGTCACCATTTGCCTGTTGCGCGTTATGTTCCACCTGAGGAGTTTGATGAAATGCGTCAGAAAGCCGAAGAAATGGGATTTGAACATGCAGCTTGTGGTCCTTTTGTTCGTTCTTCTTATCATGCGGATTTACAAGCGAGCGGTGGACTTGTGAAGTAATTCCTTTCTAAAAGTGCGGTGGAAATTGTCGATGTTTTCACCGCACTTTGTTTATTCTTTTTCCGTTCTCAAAAAGAGGTATTTATACCCTCTACCCCTAAAGAAGTATTTTGCTTGATCAAACGCAAGAAAAAGTGTGAAAGCTCAGCAAAGGTTTTTTCAATTTGTTAATTTACCATTGATTTTTTAGCTTTTTATTAATTATCTTGTTGTTATTAATGATAAAAATTCTCATTTGTAATGACTAGATTAATAAAGCAAATTCAAACTTGTATATACAATTTTAACCTTGGTTAATTAATTTTTAATGGAGTGATTATCGTGAACATCCTCAAAAAAACATTATCTTCTCTAGCGATTGCTGGAATGAGCTTGGTTATGTTGCAAACGGCTTCGGCGAGTGAGCAACCTTCTGCTGAAGCTAAAGTAGAGAAAATGCAATACGCACCTAAAAAAGGTGAGTTAGCACCAGCAAATCCTAATTTAAAAATTGAGTCTGTGAATGAAAGTTTTGCGGAAAAATATCCAAGCCAATATAAAAGCTGGAAAGCAACCTCAAATTCAACAGAAATTTCCCCTGCAATTGAATTAGATCCAAGAATGATTGTTATGTGGGCGGGTTATGCATTCTCAAAAGAGTATAACAAACCACGTGGCCACTTCTATTCTGTTACTGATGTGCGCAATATTTTACGTACAGGCGCACCAAAAGACCTTAACAGCGGTATGCCAATGGCTTGTTGGACTTGTAAAGGTCCAGATGTGGCACGCTTAATGGCTGAATGGGGCGAAGAAGGTTACTTCAACGGCAAATGGGTGAAAGCAGGGGCAGAAATTGTCAATGCGATTGGTTGTGCTGACTGTCACGATACTACTTCAAAAGATTTTGAAGAAGGTAAACCAGCATTACGCATCGCACGTCCAAATGCATTACGTGCATTAGAAGCGATTGACAAAAAATTTGCCGATTTAGATCGTACTGATAAGCGTGCAGCAATCTGTGCGAACTGCCATGTAGAATATTATTTTGATAAAGATAATGTGAATAACGTGGTGTTCCCATGGTTCAAAGGTGTTGATGTAGATAGTATCGAAAAATACTATGATGAGATCGACTTCGTTGACTGGCAACACGCCATTTCTAAAGCACCAATGTTGAAAACACAGCATCCTGATTATGAAATTTGGATGCAAGGTACCCATGGTAAAAATGGCGTAACCTGTATTGACTGTCACATGCCTAAAGTTCAAGGTGCGGATGGCAAAGTCTATACCGACCACAAAATTGGCAACCCATTTGATCAATTTGAACATACTTGTGCGAAATGTCATGACCAAAGCAAAGAAACCTTACAAAAAATCGTTGCTGGTCATAAACATGACGTGAAAGAAGTGATGCTTAAATTAGAAGATCAAATCGTGAAAGCACACTTTGAAGCGAAAGCTGCTTGGGATGCAGGTGCAACGAAAGAAGAAATGGCTGATGCATTAAAAGGTATTCGTCACGCACAATGGCGTTGGGATTACTCAGCAGCAGGTCATGGTAACCACATGCACGCACCTGATATCACCTTAAAAGTGATTGCATCTGGTTTAGATCGTATTGCAGATGCTCGTGCAAAATTAGCAGTTGTGTTAGCTAAACATGATGTTAAACAACCAATTAACTATCCAGATACTTCAACAGCAGAAAAAGCATGGAAAGTCATTGGTGTTGATATCGAAAAAGAACGTAGAGAAAAAGCAGAGTTCTTGAATAAAGTGGTTCCTGAGTGGAATAAAGAAGCGAAAGCGAAAGGTCTACTCATCAACGACGTACCACCTGCAAAATAATGAAAAAAGCAACCGCACTTTTGTGAAACTTGCTTAAGTGCGGTCACTTTAAATCAAGAATTGAGGTAACAAAAATGAACTCTGTATTAAAAACACTTGCAAAATTGACCGCACTTTGTGGTGTGATGTTAGTTGCAGTGCCAATGACAGCGTCAGCAAATGAAAGTAAATTGACGTATGAACCAACCATTGAAAACGTGCGAGATCCAAATCAGTATTGTGCGAAGTGTCATAATTTGGATACCAATGCGGATCAAGCAAAAGGCGAATTTCATACTGGTAAGTTCCATGGTACGCACTTAACGAAAACAAATCCAACAACAGGCAAGCCAATTAACTGTGTAACTTGTCATGGCAATATTAGTGAAGAGCATCGTCGTGGCGTGAAAGATGTGATGCGTTTCCATGGATTATGGGATAAAGAGCAGACCATTAAATTTACGCCAGCAGAACAAAACCAGGTTTGTTTTTCATGTCACCAACCTGAGAAATTAAAAGAAAAATTCTGGGCACATGATGTTCACTCTATCAAATTACCTTGTGCTGATTGCCATACCTTGCACCCAGCAAAAGATAAAATGAAAGAAATTAAGCCAAAAGAGCGTGTGAAACTTTGTGTTGATTGCCATAGCGAACAACAAAAACAGAAAGAAGCACGTGAAAAACAACTTTCTACTGAACAAAAGGATAAAAAATGACCGCTTGCTCACGCCGAAACTTTGTTTCTGGTATGGGAGCGTTAATCCTAACGACCGGAACAACAGTTAGTTTAACGGCACAAGGTGAATCCGATAAGCAAGAAAAAACCATTCGCTATGCAATGGTGCATGATGAAACCTCTTGTATCGGTTGTACCGCTTGTATGGATGCTTGTCGTGAAGTAAACCAAGTGCCAGAAGGTGTTTCTCGTTTGGAAATTATTCGTAGTAAACCTATTGGCGAATTTCCTGACGTGGAATATGAATTTTTCCGCCAATCTTGTCAACATTGTAGCAACGCCCCTTGTGTTTCGGTTTGTCCTACGGGCGCTTCTTTCATTGATCCGAAAACAGGTATTGTGGATGTTGAAAAAGATTTATGTGTTGGCTGTCAATATTGTGTGGCAGTTTGTCCGTATCGTGTCCGTTTTATTCATCCAATTCATAAAACAGCGGATAAATGTAATTTCTGTCGTGATACGAACTTAGCAAATGGTAAACAACCTGCTTGTGTTGAGGCTTGCCCAACCAAATCATTAACCTTTGGTGATATGAATGACCCAAGCAGTGCTGTCGCTCGTAAAGTACGTGAGAATCCAGTTTATCGTACAAAAGTTCAATTAGGTACAGAACCGAATTTATATCACGTTCCATTCGGTAAAGGGGAGCACAGATCATGAATGAAGTCGCATTTCAAACCCCAAATCTTGTATGGGATGGCACCATTGCGATTTACTTATTTCTCTTAGGTATTTCCTCTGGTGCAGTACAATTAGGTATTGCTTACCGCAATCATGTGAAATTCGAAAAACCAAGTGCAAACTGGGTTATTCGAAGTGCGGTGATTTTAGGGATAGTTCCAACTTTAATTGGTTTAACGTTGCTGATTTTCCATTTAGCTCGTCCTTGGACATTCTGGAAATTGATGTTTAATTATCAATTCAATTCTGTGATGTCGATGGGGGTAATGTTATTCCAAGTATATATGGCAGTGCTTGTGGTATGGGCCGCTGTTATGTTTAAAGACTGGATAGCAAACTCGCCATTGAAGTTTGCGGTGAAATGGATTGAATTTGTTGAGCGTTTCTTAAAACCATTAGAGTTCGTATTATTCGTTCTTGCAGCAGTATTAGGGGCTTATACTGGTTTCTTACTCTCGGCATTAATCAGTTATCCAATGTTGAATAACCCTGTATTACCAGCTTTATTCTTGGCTTCTGGTACATCATCAGGTATCGCAGCTACCTTCCTAATCATCCTGATTGCAGGTAAATTAGCTGGCGATAGTGAAGAAGTTCATTTTATCCATAAATTTGAAGTACCTATTATGATCACTGAATTAGGTCTATTAGTTTGCTTCTTTGTGGGACTATACTTTGGTGGTGGTCAAAAATTACTGGCGCTACAAAATGCATTAAGTGGTTTCTGGGGAGCGATTTTCTGGATAGGCGTATTCTTAATTGGTATTTTAATTCCGTTGGCAGCAAATATGTTTGCTTCTGATAGATTTAAATATAACCGCGGTTTTATTATCTGGGTTTCTATTTTTGACTTAATTGGTGTACTTTGCTTGCGTTACTTTATTTTGTACGCAGGTCAATTAACAGTCGCATAATTTAGTTAAGATATTGTAAAATGAGGGCGTTTTATAACGCCCTTTTTATTGTATTATTTGTTAAATTTAAAAGCACTTTATGATTCCTGAACTTGGCTTTATTGCGTTACTCTTTGCGTTTTTTAGTTCCTTATTATTGGCAATTTTGCCACAGATCGGCATTGCGAAAAACAATGTTAATTTGATCCGCACTTCATGGCAGTTGAGCTATGCGTTGGGAATATTTAGCATTATATCAATCAGCTTATTAGCTTATTCTTTTGCAGTTGATGACTTTTCTGTTGATTATGTCGCCGCACATTCTAATTCGCAATTACCGCTTTTCTTTAAGTTAGCTGCCACTTGGGGCGGGCATGAAGGTTCCATGCTATTTTGGCTGTTTTCAATCAGCATTTGGGTAATGTTATTTGCCTTTTTCAGTCGAAAAATCGATCCTATTATTGCCAGCAGAACGCTATCTGTTTTAGGTTTAATTTGTGTTGGTCTTGCCATTTTTATCATTTATTTTTCAAATCCGTTTATCCGTCAATTTCCCATTCCACCAGAAGGGCGAGATTTAAACCCAATGTTGCAAGATGTTGGACTCATTTTTCATCCGCCTTTGTTATATCTTGGTTATGTGGGTTTCGCGGTTAATTTTGCTTTAACTATTGCAGCCTTATTAAGCGGGCATTTAGATGCAGCTATGGCACGTTGGATGCGACCTTGGATTCTCACGTCTTGGTTATTTTTAACCCTTGGTATTATGCTGGGCTCTTGGTGGGCATATTATGAATTAGGCTGGGGCGGTTGGTGGTTCTGGGATCCTGTTGAAAATGCATCTTTAATGCCTTGGTTGTTAAGTCTTGCTTTATTACATAGTTTATCTGTTACAGAACAACGCGGGATTTTCAGCTATTGGACCATTCTATTTTCACTGTTCGCTTTTGCATTTAGTGTGCTAGGTACTTTCATTGTCCGATCTGGCGTACTGACTTCTGTGCATGCGTTTGCTGTTGATGGCGAACGTGGAACCGTACTATTAGTGCTTTTCTTTTTGCTTACTGTTAGCTCACTAAGTCTGTTCGCTTTTAAGACTAATTTACAACAAAGTGCGGTGCGTTTTGCCATCGTTTCTAAAGAAAGTGCTATGTTACTTGTTAATGTGCTATTAACCATTGCAACGGTCAGTGTGTTCATTGGTACATTCTATCCAATGTTATTTACCAGTTTAGGATGGGGTTCGATTTCTGTTGGTGCGCCTTATTTTAATAGCATTTTCCTGCCGTTAATTATTGTGTTATTAATTGCCATGGTGGTGGTTTTAGCGACAAGATGGCAACGTTTCCATTTTGCACAATTTATTAAACGCGTAATCATGCTATTGCCCGCTGCTGCCATTGCTTATGGATTAATTGCATATACGGTCGCACAAGAAGAAAGCTTAGGCTTCCATTTTACTGCTTATCTTTTGCTGACTTTAGCGATTTGGTTGTTGTTAGCAACAATTTACACCAACTGGTTAAAACTCAATTTAAAGCAATTCGGTATGATATTGGCGCATTGTGGTGTGGCGGTGACGGTTATTGGCGCAGTGATGTCGAGCTATTTTGGCTCTGAAATTGGTGTGCGATTAGCACCACAACAAAGCCAGCATTTAAGTGGATATGAATTCCGCTACCTTGGCTTTAGCAATGAAATTGGACCAAACTACACCAGTGAAAAAGCGCATTTTGATGTACTAAAAAATGGCAAAAAAGTGACCGCACTTTTCCCTGAACGCCGCTATTACGACGTGAGAACAATGAATATGTCCGAAGTCGGTATTGAATGGGGATGGTTCGGCGATATTTATATTGTGATGGGCGATAAACTCACACATAACAGCGGAATTAATGGCGAATTCACCTTCCGTTTACATTATAAACCTTTCGTACGTTGGTTATGGATTGGTGGTGTTCTTATGGCATTAGGGGCGCTATTGGCTTGTTTAGGATTAAGGAAGAAATATGAATAAAAAGATTTTCTTTTTCATTCCATTGGTGTTGATTTTGGGCATTTGTGCCTTGTTGTTAGTGGGATTACAGCAAGATCCCAAAAAAATTGCGTCTGCATTAATTGACAAACCCGTACCCGAATTTTTCCAAGCAGATTTGCAAGATAATAATATTATTCGTAATAACAAACAGTTACCAAAAGAACCGCACTTGATCAATGTATGGGGAAGTTGGTGTTATTATTGCAAACAGGAACATCCTTTGTTACTTGAACTTGCTCAACAAGGTGTAAAAATTGTTGGTTTAAATTATCGCGATAAAAAACAAAATGCGTTGGAATACTTACAACATTCAGGAAATCCTTTTGTGTTTAGTATCGATGATAGCCAAGGCAAGCTAGCCATGCAATTAGGCGTTGATGGTGCACCAGAAACCTATATTGTTGATAAATATGGCGTTATTCGTTACCGCTATTCTGGCGCATTTGATCGTGAAACCGTACAAAAGATCATTTTGCCTGAGTTAGAAAAATGGAGATAACAAGAAAATGAAAAAAGTCATCTTGTTATTTTTACTTCTTTTTTCCACTTCTTCTTTTGCGGAAATGGTCGATACTTTCGCATTTAAGAATGTTCAAGATCGCACTCGAGCGGTTGAATTGGCGAAGTCTTTGCGTTGTCCTCAATGCCAAAACCAAAACCTTGTGGAATCGAATTCGCCGATTGCCTATGATTTGCGTATTGAAGTTTACAATATGGTGAATGAAGGCAAAACTAATGAGCAAATTGTAGAAGTGATGACCTCTCGTTTTGGACATTTCGTGTTGTATAAGCCGCCATTTCAATGGACCACCGCATTATTATGGGGATTGCCCGTTTTATTATTCCTGTTGGCATTTATGTTAATGATTAATTATGTGCGCCAACGTGCAAAAACTGAAAAAAAACAGACCGCACTTTCAACTGAACAGAAGCAGGCATTAGCAGAACTATTAGAGAAAAAACAATGAGTTTTAATCAAGATATTTTATATTGGGGCATTGCTCTTTTTGCGCTAATTAGCTTGATTGTTTTTATACCTTTTGGGCGTAAAATCAATTGGCAGAAAAATTATCGTCAAAATAAAAATATTGAATTGTATCAACAACAAATGGCATCTCAGCCTTCTGCCGATTTAGCTGATGAATTAAGCCAACGCTTGCTGGATGATGAACAGTGCTTACAATCCAACCAAAAACAGATAAAAAGTGCGGTGTCTTTTTCACCTTTTTTATCTTTGGCGCTATGGGGCAGTTTAATTATTGTGCCTCTTGTTTATTATTTTTCCTTAAACCGTTTGGATTACATTCAACAAGGCGAGCAAGCATTCAAACAAAAGCAACATCAATTGCGCACCGCTTCCTCAAGCGAAAAAAATGATGATTATATTTTGTCCATTCAAAACAAATTAAAGGCAGACCCAAACGATAGCAATCTTTGGCTTGAATTAGGGCAGGCTTATGCGTTGAATAGTGAATTTGATCATGCCCTCATTGCTTATGGTAATGCGGAACAATTGTCGGGCAGCAAACCTGCTATTTTAGGTTTAGCGGCGACTGCGTTGTATTATCAGGCAGGACAAAAAATCACACCAAAAGCGCAGACGTTAATTGATACGGCGTTACAACAAGATGGCTATGAAATTGCTAGTTTGTCTTTGCTCGCTTCAGATGCATTTTTACGTAATGATTATGCTAATGCATTGATGTTATGGCAAAAAATATTAGATAGTGAGCGTTCCGAAGTAGATCGTCGCAAAACTATTGAAAGTATGCAATTGGCAGAGCGTTTATTGAATGCGAAAGGTAATCCATAATGCGATACAGTGAAGTCATTATTATTGGTGCCGGTGCTGCGGGGTTATTCTGCGCAAGCCAAACAGCAAAACAAGGCAAACAAGTTACGGTCTTTGACAATGGGAAAAAGATTGGGCGTAAGATTTTAATGTCGGGTGGTGGATTTTGTAATTTCACTAATTTGGAGGTGACTGCTCAACATTATCTGTCGCAAAATCCGCATTTCGTTAAATCCGCATTAGCACAATTTAATCAATGGGATTTTATCGCCATGGTGGCGCAATATGGTATTGCTTATCATGAAAAAGAGTTAGGGCAGCTTTTTTGTGATGAAGGCGCGGAACAAATCGTTGCTATGCTCGAAAGCGAATGTGATAAATATGCAGTGAATATCCACTTACGTCAGCAAGTTAGCCAAATTGAAGCGGTGGAAAATGATGATAATGTTCGATTTACATTATTTGCCAATGGCGAACGTTGGAGCTGTCATTCCCTTGTGATTGCAACGGGCGGGCTTTCTATGCCGGGCTTGGGAGCAACGCCATTTGGTTACCAAGTCGCTGAACAATTTGATTTAAATGTGATTGCACCACGTGCAAGCCTGGTCCCTTTTACTTGGCGAGAAACAGATAAATTTTACACCGCACTTTCGGGCGTAGCGCTGCCCGTTTCAGTTAAAGCAAAGTGCGGTCAAATTTTTACGAATTCTATGCTGTTTACTCATAGAGGGCTGTCAGGCCCCGCTATGTTGCAAATATCGAACTATTGGCAGCCTAATGAAGGTTTAGAAATTGATTTATTGCCAACAGATTCAATTAGCGAGGTGCTACAACAGCTCCGAATGGAATCGCCAAAATTGCAACTTAAAACTGCCTTGGCGAGATTTCTTCCTAAAAAACTGATTGAATTATGGCTAGAACAAGGATTGTTACAAGATGAAATACTGGCGAATCTGAGCAAAGCGCGGTTAGAAAAATTAACTTTTTTGATTCATCATTGGCAATTCCAACCTAATGGTACTGAGGGTTATCGTACTGCTGAAGTCACCATGGGCGGAGTGGATACCAGACAAATTTCATCGAAAACTATGGAAGCAAATCAGAACAAAGGGCTTTATTTTATTGGTGAAGTACTGGATGTGACAGGTTGGCTTGGTGGTTATAATTTCCAATGGGCGTGGAGTTCAGCTTTTGCTTGTGCTAAAGCGATTACAAAACATTAAATCTAATTTAATCTATTAAATTTAATGTTTCGATAGTTAATTTCTATTAAATTAATCAATTGCTATTTGGTTGCAATTTTATATAATTTCCTCCAACTCAAAGAAATATTATGTTTGTTTCATATTCTATATCACATTCCTATGGGGGGGAATTATGTCTAAATGTCCATTTGATCATGGCTCAAAAACCTTAACTAACGCAGCAGGTGCACCTGTTGTTGAAAACGACAATACAATGTCAGCAGGTCC
This sequence comes from Reella acinonychis, assembly GCF_052384575.1. GTDB lineage: Bacteria > Pseudomonadota > Gammaproteobacteria > Enterobacterales > Pasteurellaceae > JBQSUQ01. The sequence goes on from NZ_JBQSUQ010000007.1 coordinate 190,446, forward strand.
ACGTGGTCCATTACTTTTACAAGATGTTTGGTTCCAAGAGAAATTAGCTCACTTTGCTCGCGAGCGTATTCCTGAGCGTGTGGTTCACGCTAAAGGTTCTGCAGCTTACGGTAAATTCACTGTAACAGCAGACATCACTAAATACACTAAAGCAGCAGTATTCAAACCAGGCGCAGAAACTGAAGTTTTATTACGTTTCTCAACTGTTGCTGGTGAGCGTGGTGCAGCAGATGCTGAACGTGATGTGCGTGGTTTCTCAATCAAATTCTATACTGAGCAAGGTAACTGGGACTTAGTAGGTAACAACACACCAGTATTCTTTATTCGTGATCCATTAAAATTCCCAGATTTTATTCACACACAAAAACGTAACCCACAAACAAACTTACGTGATGCAAATGCAGCATGGGATTTCTGGTCACGTCACCCTGAATCAATGCATCAAATCATGATTTTATTCTCAGATCGTGGTATTCCTGCGACTTTACGTAATATGAACGGTTACGGCAGCCACACTTATAGCTTTGTAAACGAAGCAAACGAGCGTTTCTGGGTGAAATTCCACTTAAAAACTCAACAAGGTCACAAATTCTTCACCAACGAAGAAGCAGCTAAAGTTGTAGGTGAAAATCGTGAATCAAGCCAACAAGATTTATACGAAGCAATCGAGCGTGGTGAATTCCCACGTTGGACTGTTCAAGTGCAAATTATGCCAGAAGCAGATGCACACAAACACAACTATGCATTCGACTTAACTAAAGTATGGCCACACGCGGACTACCCTTGTATCGAAGTGGGTGTGTTAGAGTTAAACCGTAACCCAGTAAACTACTTTGCGGAAGTTGAGCAAGCGGCATTCGCACCAAGCAACATCGTACCGGGAATTGGTTTCTCACCAGACCGTATGTTACAAGGTCGTTTGTTCTCTTACCAAGATGCACAACGTTACCGTTTAGGCGTGAACCACCACCAAATCCCTGTTAACGCACCAAAATGCCCATACCACACAACTCATCGTGATGGTGCAATGCGTGTTGACAACAATGGTGGTAACCACCCGAACTACGCGCCAAACCGTTTCGATACTTATGTTCCAACTCACGACCAATTACCATTACAAATTGAACGTGAAGCGGCACACTTTGATTTCCGTGAGTACGATCAAGATTACTACTCACAACCAGCGGCACTTTACAACATCTTCACTGCTGAAGAAAAAGACCGCTTGGCAGGTAACTTCGCTGCAGCGTTATCAGGTGTAACTTTCCCTGAAATCGTTGAAAAACAAATGGTTCATTTCGAAAAAGTAAGTTCTGAATTAGCAAATGCTATTCGTGCAAAATTAGCGAAGTAAGATTTCATTAGTAAAAGCTTGGGGAGCATTAGGGCAAAAAAACTAGAGTCCTCCAATCAAATTGAAATCACTTAACTTGCAAATTTCACGCAAAAAATACCCCGTTGTGAGTTTACAACGGGGTATTTTTTCAATTTTGCCAATCAGAGCAAATTAGAATTCTCCATTGAACGATAACATTCCGCCATAGCGAGTTTTGCCGAATGTATTACGTTCAACATAAGGGCTAACTTCCACTTTGAACGCAGGGCTAAATGCATAGCTCACGCCAGTGCTGAATTTCGCACGAGTTTTGTTTAGCTTGCCTTCGTAGCGGAAATTACCGATATATTGCCCCGCTGCGGTGTAGGTTGGATTCTTACCACCGACACGCTGTTCAACTTCCGCTTTGGCTAAGAATTTCAACTTATCTGTTACTGGTAAGGCAAGTTTAGTTCCTAACGCCACAGTGGTATCAGTGAGGCTTAAATCACCAAATTTCACAGGGAATAATAGATTTTTCTCGGTATAACCTGTGCGAGAAATGCGGTTGTAACGTCCTGATACATACCAACCCAATTCTGCATTGTCTAACGCAAAATCTTGTCCAATAGTTAAACTAGCTCCTAAACCTTTGATTCGACTAACATGTTGTTCAGATTCTGTGTTGTCATAAACCGGGCGTTTAACTTGCGCATTGTAGTAATCCCAAGCCACCGCTGGTTGTACATACCAATTTTCGCTTTGCCAACGACCAAACACACCCCAACCTAAATTACTGCTATTGCGTTTGTAGGTGTCTGGTAAATTGCGACGTAGTGAGCGATCAAAGCTTACGCCTAGCGTTAAGCCATTACCAAAGTGATAACCAGCTGTAAAACTTGCTGCGGTATCTTTGGTCTCACCACTTTTTGCTATGTCCGTACGAACGTCATAACAGAAAGTTTGGTTGGTGTGGCAACCTTGTTGCAAACGGCTCAAAGCATGTTGTTGCATTGCCATCAGTTTAATACTATCTGTCCCGAATTGTTGCAAGGCGTTAATGGTGAAATCTAAATTAATCGCTCCTAACACTTCTACTGGTGATTTTGGTTTGGATGTATCAGAGGTAGGAGAATTGTTTGCAACAGCACTATTACTTTGATTTTTCTCAGCCGCTTTTTTCAGTTTAGAAATATCATAAATTGGTAATTCAATCGTTACACCTTTGCCCATTTCCACTGTTTTTTGGGGAATGGTTGGCTCTGTCGTTGGTGTAGTTGTATTGTCCACTGACGTTGTTGGATCATTAGCACCATTTGTTGGATTCGTTGTGCCATTTGTTGGTTCTTCTGGAAGTGTGCTTGGTTGTTTTAATGTTGAAATATCAAAAATTGGAAGTTCTATAGTTACACCGCTGCCATTAATGCCAAAGTCAGCAATTTCTTGGGTTAAGACTTCACTTAACACTCTTTCACTAAAATTATCATATTTAACACGCCATAAGGTAGCATAGGTTGGTCCATTTTTAGCCGCCTGTGCTCTTCCCCCTACAACAGTTCCATCATCACTTAACGTATAAGCGGCAGAATATCCTTTTTTATCTGGTCTTAATGAACCTAAATTGGTTTTTACTTGCCAATAATCTTCAGGTCTTTCTAAATAGTAGTTAAATTTACTAGTATTGACGTTTGACCACAATGTCGCAGAAGTTTCCCATTCTTCATTTGCTGCATAGCCAGCAGCCACAGAGCCGTCAGCACTTAATGCTCTAACACTTGATTCACCTCGGTTATCTTGTCGTAGTGTGCCGAGCGTTACGGGCGTTTGCCAATTATCTCCCACCCAAAGGATCGCTTGATGATCATTCTTCCAGTAATCCCCCGTTTTGTCATTCTTCTCTTTACCTGATTCAAGATGTGAGACAGTACCAAATATCCCCCCTGCAATACGACCATCAGCACTTAAAGCAAATACTAAAGAATTGGGTTTACTATTTGGTGTGGGGAGCAAGGTTTCCGTTTGCCAATACTCACCAGACCAAATCGCTGCTGTTGAATACTCCACTTTAGGCATATTGGTTTTCTGAGGATCATAACTGCGTCCACCAGCAATATCACCATTATGATTGAGAGCAAATACTTGTCCTGAACCTAAAATTTCTCGATCTTGCCAGTTTTTTCCATACCAAATAGTCGCTCTATTCCATTCTACTGGCGATCCTTCATCTCTAAGTGATCCTGCAGCAACTCGACCATCCGCACTTAACGCAGAAACAAAAGAAGTGTTAGATTCTCCCTTTCTACCCTCTTCTAAATTGATTGCAAAACTCCAATTATTACCTATCCAGATAGTCGCTTGCTGACCAATATATAATCCAATAGGATGATAAGATGATCCAGCTGCAATATCACCATTTTTATTAAGAGCCTCAATGTAAGTGCGGTTTCTATTATGGTTTTTATTTGGAGCTACAGGAAGATCCGCTCTGTTTGCCCAATTTGCACCACTCCAAATGGTATCTAATGGATTTGTATTAAAGGTGCCCACGATGGAACCATCATGATTTAAGGCTGTTACATAGCTATTTGCTCTTTCATTGATAATTGAAGCGGTATAAGCCTCCACAGAAAGGGGAAAAAGAAAAATAGAAAGGATTGAAAGAGAGATTAAAGACGGTTTAAATGTTTTGATTGATTGATTGATTGGTGGGATTTTACCTTGCCTTTGGCGAGTTCGGAAGCCACTTGCCACGTTTGTTGCACTGCGTTCCAAATAATGCGATAACTACGATTTAACATAAGACACTCCTAGAAATAATAGTAGAAAACTGTAGTGAGTTTATTTATTTAGTATAATTAATCAACGATATAGATCAAATAATTGTTAATCAGGCTACAAGTTAGACCAGTTTTACCTATGCCATGCTCCATTTATCTGCTTATTTAAAATACATCTGTAAAATAAAGGTGTAAGAGGCAATTAGTAAGAGGATTACACCTAATAATTTTGTCGTGAGATGAGGGCTTAATTTTCCCCGTAATTTCATAGAGAAAAAGCTGGTGAGAAATGAACTAAAAGTCACAATACCGACAATTGCAAAATTGACATAACCATATTGCCATTGCGGGAAAATAGGCTCAGAAATGACCGCACTTTTTGACAGATAACCATATAAATTACCAATTCCACCAATCACCATCATATAGTTTGTGTAAACGGCGATTTGCTTCGTTTGTACGGATTTTAATTGTGCAACTAATGGCGCCATAATTGAGCCGCCGCCAATGCCTGTAATGCCGGCAACAAAGCCGCCAGAGGCACAAGTGAGTGCACCATATATTCTTTCTTTTGCGTTTGCTTGATATTGGTGGAGATTGGCTTTGCTTTTAATAAAAAGGGTTTTTAGCGCAAGTAGTGTAAGGGTAATGGTGAACACTAAAGTAATTGCGAGATCAGACAATAGAAAGCTGAGTTCAAAACCTAATTGTACGCCTATCACCATGCCGAGCGACCAAAATAGCAGACTTTTTATATCAATTTGAATATGTTGACGCCGAAATGAAAGCAAATTAATAAGTGAACTTGCCATCACAATGGTTAATGAAGTAGCTGCGACCATTTGAATGGGGAATTGTGGAAAGAGTGTGCGCAAAATCGGCACCATGAGTACGCCGCCGCCAATACCAAATAGGGCGGACACCATATTCACGATGATACCACAAACAATCAGAATACAAAGGGTCGTTAATGCCATTACAAATGCTCAGTGGATAATAAGAGATTTTTATTCTGCCAACTTCTGTTCTTATTCGGTTATGATCATTATCATATCTATTAAAAAATCTTTTTTATATGATGAGATAAATAGAGTAGGAGGCAGTATGAATAAGGCATTTCAATTAATGGCAAAACCCACAGGGTCGATTTGTAATTTAGATTGTCACTATTGCTTTTATTTAGAAAAACCTCATTTAAATCAACGTCGAATGACGGATGAAGTCTTAGAACGTTATATTCAACAATATTTGCAATTTGCACCACAAAAAGAAGTTACGTTTCTTTGGCAGGGTGGTGAACCGACACTAGCAGGATTAGACTTTTATCAAAGTGCGGTGCATTTTCAGCAAAAATATGCGAACGGAAAGAAAATTTATAATGCCTTACAAACTAACGGTATTTTGCTTGATCAACAGTGGTGTGAATTTTTAAAGGAACAACAGTTTTTAGTGGGATTATCAATTGACGGACCGCAACCACTACATGATGCTTATCGTGTCACTAAAAGTCAAAAAGGCAGTTTTAAGCAAGTGATGCAAGGACTGGAAAATTTAATTAAATATCAAGTGTCTTTTAATACCTTAACGGTTATCCATCAAAAAAATGTGCTGCATGGTGCTGATATTTACCAATTCTTAAAATCCATTGGCTCAACCTATCTACAATTTATTCCATTAATGGGTGATTATGCTCAGCAAGCTAGTGCGAAAGATTATGGGCAATTAATGATTGATATTTTTAACCAATGGTATCCACAGGATATTGGTAAAATTGGTGTGCAATTTATTGAACAATGGTTAATGGCTTTTTTAGGCTTTCAACCGAGCTTATGCATTTTCCGCAAAGACTGTGGTGATCAAATGGTCATAGAGCAAAATGGTGATATTTATAGCTGCGATCATTATGTCTATCCACATTATAAAATCGGTAATTTAATTGAAACACCTTTATTAGATATTACCAACTCAACGAAACAACAACAGTTTTCGTTATTGAAATCCAAGTTGTCCGAGCGTTGTCAGCAATGCCAATTTCGCTTTGCTTGTCATGGAGGTTGCCCAAAACATCGTACTGTACAGGGTTTTGGTGAACCACATAATCAATTATGTGAGGCGTATTACACCGCACTTTCTTATATGTCACCTTATTTACAGAAGCTTGCACAACAGTTAAAGCAAAGAAGTTTTTAAATTTGTGATCTAGCTCACAGCGTAGATATGACAATTATCATATTTCATTAGCCTAAATGATTTGTATGCTAAAGCTGAAATTAATCATAACTTGGGAGATTATTATGAAAAATTGGAAAACTGCAATTAAGAGTTGTTTAGTGGGGTTACTAGGACTTTGTGCGATCACATCACAAGCGCAACCTAATTGGCCTACAGGACCTGTTACAATTATTACCCCTTGGGCAGTTGGGGGATTAGCTGACCAAATTAACCGCGCGATGTCTGAATACGGAAAAGAGCAATATGGTCAGCCATTGTTAGCGGATAATATTTTAGGATCTGGCGGTGCTGTGGCTTTAACAGAATATGTAAAAGAAGCACCAAATACACATAAATTAATTTTAGGTGGTGAAGGTAGTTTTGCTATCGCGCCACTCACAATGAAAGTCGCGTACAAATTTGATGATTTTGTACCTGTGATTAATATTTATTCTTCTACCTTTGTGTTCTTAGCGAATCCAAAAGCAAAAGTAGATGGAATGGCGACTTTAAAAGACTATATTGCTAAAGGCAAAACAGTAAAAGTAGGGGTAAATGGTACCAACTCTTCTGAAGCTTTACAAACTGCAGCTTTATTAACTGAATTAGGCGCTAAATTCAAATTAATTCCTTATGAAGGTGCAAATGAAGCCTTAACAGCAGTAGTTTCTGGTGAAGTGACTTTCGCAACTACACATGCTTCTTTAGCACGTGAATTCGTTAAAGCCGGTAACGTAAAACCAGTCATTGCGTTTGATGAGAAAAAACTCGTTGATGAAGTGTATAACTTAGAAAGTGTGGGTGATTATGGTTTAGATACTTGGATGACCAATACCTGCGCGGTATTTATTCGTGCTGGAACTGATCCTGCGATTGTAGAGAAAAATTACACCGCACTTAAAACCATTTTAGAAAATCCAAAATTACAACAAACTGCAAAAAATATTGGTTTAAGATTGGATATTCGCGATGGTAAATGGGTAAAAGATTATATCGATTCAACCATGTCAAAAGCGGAAAAATATTCTAAATTAGTGAAATAAATAGGCATAAAGTGCGGTGTAAAATAACTGAAAATCTCACCGCACTTTTTTATTAAGAGGTTGATATGAAAATTAGCTTTCGCCAAGATTTAGTCGGTGCAGTCGTTTTTCTCATTTTATCAATTAGCCTTTGGTTATTAATACCTTATCAAATTATGGTAACTGATGATGAGGAAGTTATTACGGCACAAACTTTCCCTCGCTTAGTGATTGGTTTAATGGGAATTTGTAGTTTCATTTTATTGGTGAAAGAGTTGGTTAAGTGGTTTCGTAAACAACCAGTAAAAATGGTGGAATTACGATTTGATCAAGAACTTCGTAGTTTGATCGTTATTGCTTTATTGCTGTTATATTGGGCAATGTTAAACTGGCTGCCTTTTATGATAGCCTCAATGATTTTCTCTATTTTATTATTGCTGTTTTTTCGTTGTAAGAATTGGATATATTATGCCATTGTGATCAGTGTTGTTATTTCTGTATCTGTTTTCTTTCAATATGTGCTCAATGTTTCGTTGCCTTAAAAGGAAATAAGGAAGTGAATTATGCTTGATCAAATCCTGTCTGGCTTTTCTGCTTTTTTCAATTGGGGTAGTTTTTTCTACATGAATTTGGGGTTATTCCTCGGTATTGTATTCGGATCTGTACCTGGTTTAACCGTCATGCTGTGCTTAGTCTTATTTTTACCTATTACCTACTCCCTCGATGCAATCCATTCTTTCATGTTTTTACTTGGGATCTATTGTGCTGGTAGTTACGGGGGATCGATTTCAGCTATTTTAATTAAAACACCTGGCACACCACATGCTGCCGCAACGATGATGGATGGTCACCCTTTAGCCTTACGAGGACAAGCACAAAAAGCGCTAAATGTTGCCCTTTATGCTTCTTTTGCGGGAGGCATTATCAGTGCATTAGTGTTGTTATTTTTAGCCCCTGAAGTTGCCAAAGTGGCGATGAAAATGGGATCGCCCGAATATTTCTTAATTTGTGCTTTCGGCTTAACCATTATTGCGGGTGTCAGTGGTGAAAGCCTACTAAAAGGCATTATTTCAGGTTGTGTTGGCTTGTTTTTATCCTTTATTGGTATGGATTTAATGAGTGGCGACACTATGCGTTTTGCCTTTGATAATATTAATTTGTATAGCGGATTCGATTTGGTGGTGGTCCTTATAGGTTTATTTGCTTTAATTGAAATTATTCATAAAAGCATTGCACTAACTAATCAGCAAGATAAGGATAAACCACAAAATCTGCCATTGGATAAAGGACGTTTATCTAAATCAGAATGGGGACGTTTGACTAAGCCGATTTCAATTGGATCATTATCAGGTATTTTAGTCGGAATTATCCCTGGCACAGGGGCGTCTATTGCGTCTTTTTTAAGCTATGACTTTACTCGTAAAGTATCAAAAAAACCAAAAGAATTTGGGAATGGCTCTATTGAGGGCATTGCTGCTGCGGAATGTGCAAATAATGCGATTACCGGTACAACCCTAATTCCATTGTTAACCTTAGGTATCCCAGGCGATGCCGCAGTGGCGTTGATGTTAGGGGCACTAATGATCAATGGCTTAACACCAGGACCAAATCTATTCACAACCCATAGCACAGCGGTTTATGCCATTATGATTGGCTTAATTTTCGTTAATATCTTTATGCTAATTCAAGGAAAATATTTAGTGAAATTATTTGCTCGCGTGGTTCGTATTCCGCAGCAAATTTTAATTCCATGTATTGCTATTTTCTGTTTTGCAGGGGCTTATTCGTTAAAAGAAAGTATGTTTGATGTGGGCACAGCTATTGCCTTTGGCGTGATTTCTTACATTATGGATAAATTAGGTTTCTCTGCGGTGCCGACTTTATTAGGCTTAGTATTGGGAGCATTAACAGAGAAAAATTTACGCCGCTCTTTAATGATTTCGGACGGTGAATGGAGCATTTTTCTTGAACGCCCATTCTCATTGGCTTTTTGCATACTAATTTTACTGACCATCATTAGTATTCTTTATACCAATTATAAAAAACTACGCTAATTTTGACCGCACTTTGTGTCAATAAGGATAAATAATGAACAGACCGAATATTGTATTTTATTTTACCGATCAACAACGTTGGGATACTGTTGGTGCTTATGGACAGCCTTTAGATATTACGCCAACACTAGATAAAATGGCAGAGGAAGGAGTATTATTTGAGGAAGCCTTTTCTTCTCAGCCTGTATGTGGTCCTTGTCGTTCAATTTTCCAAAGTGGCTTATATCCAACAGAAACAGGCTGTTTCCGCAATAATGTTGCTTTGCCTTTAGATATCAAAACCGTCGCTGACTATTTTACTGAAAATGGCTATGACACCGCTTACATTGGTAAATGGCATTTAGCGAGCGATGGGGAATTAGAAGAAACGCCAACTATTGATTACACTGTTACAGCAATTCCGCCTGAACGACGAGGTGGTTATAAAGGCTTCTGGCGTGCAGCAGATGTATTAGAGTTTACTTCCCATGGTTACGATGGCTTTGTGTTTGATGAAAATATGAATAAATGTGAGTTTAAAGGCTATCGTGTGGATTGTATTACGGACTATGCGCTCGAATATCTCGATCAATATCAAGGCGATAAACCTTTCTTTATGACAATTTCACATATTGAGCCACATCATCAAAATGATCGCCACTGTTATGAAGGCCCTAATGGTTCAAAAGTGCGGTTTAAAAATTATCAACTTCCGCATGATTTGGCGGTGCTAAAGGGCAATGCAGATGAAATGTATCCAGACTATCTCGGTTGTTGTCGTAGTCTTGATGATAATTTAGCAAGACTCATTGATAAATTGAAAGAAAAAGGGTTATACGAGAATACCATTATTGTGTTTGCTTCCGATCATGGTTCGCATTTTATGACGCGTAATCGTGATGCTAATTTAAATGGTTACGACGATTATAAACGTTCTTGCCATTCTTCCGCTTGCCATGTGCCATTGGTGATTACAGGCGGAAAATATGTGGGCGGAAAACGGATTAAGCAACTGGTTAGTACCGCGAGTTTACCAAAAACATTCTTAGCGATGGCGGGGATTGATGTGGGTGATAATATGGTTGGTGAGGATCTATACCAAGTTATTGAGAACACCAATCCGCAACGTTTAAATGAAGTCTTTATTCAAATCAGTGAAAGTCGAGTAGGGCGAGCATTACGTACCGATAAGTATCTTTACGCGGTTACCGCACCGAATAAAAATGGTGGTGAGCACTCGGGCAGTGATTTATATGTAGAGGACTTTTTATATGATTTAGAAAAAGATCCTTATGAATTAACAAATCTTGTGAGTGATCCAAATTATGAAGCAGTACGTATAGAATTGCGTCAAAAATTGGGTGATCAAATGGTGATTGCTAAAGAACAACGACCACAAATTTTGCCAGCAGGATCACAAATTTAGCGGATAATCATCGCATCCATATTGAAAAAATTGTATAGTAGCTTCGCAAGGAGACAGTATGGATGCGATTGAATTACTTCAGCCTGAGAACTTAATTAATTGTCAATTAACACATATTCATCTTGATAAAGGACTCATTGTGTACTCCCAAGGGGAGCAAGCACAGGATTTTTATTATCTTAAAAGCGGGTTAATTGGTCTTTATCATATGCTGGAAAATGGTAAAGAAAGTTTAGTTCGCCTTTATCAACATCATCAATATTTTGGTTTCCGTACTTTCTTTGGTGATCATTTTTATCATTGTACTGCCCGTATTTTGCAACCTGCGGAAATTATTCGTATTAAACCGCAAGATTTACCGCAGTTTCTGTCAAAAAATCCGCATTTAGCCACGTTTTTGATTAAACAATTAGCCATTGAATTACAGGATGCAGAGCATCGTTTATCACAGGTTTCTTATCAGCGTAGCACTGAACGTATCGCTTCGAGTATTCGTTTTTTAACAGATAATTACCCCAATTATCATTGGACTTATCGTGAAATTGCTGAATTTGCTGGTTGTGAGACAGAAACTGCCATTCGTATTAGTCGTAAGTTAAAAAGCCAAGGTCTGTTACAGAATGATTAACTGAGCGAGATACTCGACCGAGTTTTAAAATCTCGCTAAAATAGACCGCACTTTTTATTTTCAAGGAATAAGCATGTCATCCCCTCGTTTCGTTCATCTTCGTACTCACAGTGATTTTTCTATGATCAATGGTATTGCCAAAGTGAAACCATTGGTAAAAGCCTGTGTGCAAAATCAAATGGTTGCCTTGGGAATAACGGATTTTACGAATTTTTGTGGGTTAGTGCGTTTTTATGGCGAAGCCTTGAGTTCTGGCGTTAAACCTATTGTTGGTGCCGATGTATTAGTAAAAAGTGCATTATGCGGTGATGAATTATTTGAATTAACCTTGTTAGCTAAAAATAATGAGGGTTATAAAAATATAACGCTTTTATTATCAAAGGCTTACCAGCGAGGTTATGATGACTTGCCCTATATTGATCAAGAATGGCTTGCTGAATTGCGAGAGGGCATTATTGTGCTTTCTGGTGGGCGAAATGGTGATATTGGCAAAAAACTATTAAAATCAAATGCTGCTGATGTCACAAGTGCGGTGCATTTTTATCAAGAATTTTTCCCTGACCATTTTTATTTAACCCTATCCCGAATTGGTCATCCTGAAGATGAGATTTATATTCAAGCAGCGTTGGAGTTAGCCAAAACCCACCAAATTCCCGTTGTCGCTACCAACGATGTGTTGTTTTTACAACCGAGCGATTTTGAAGCTCATGAAATTCGGGTGGCAATTCATGATGGTTATACCTTGGATGATCCAAAACGCCCGAAGCGCTATACCACGCAACAATATTTCCGTTCTGAGCAAGAAATGTGCGATTTGTTCGCGGACATTCCTTCTGCGTTGGAAAATAGTTTGTTAATTGCGCAACGTTGCAATGTAACCATTCGTCTAGGCGAGTATTTCTTGCCACAATTCCCAACAGGTGAACTGAGCACTGAAGATTTCTTGATTAAAAAAGCGAAAGAGGGATTAGAAGAACGTTTATTAGTGCTCTTTCCTGATGAAAAAGTGCGGTTAGAAAAACGTAAAGAATATGATGATCGCTTGCAAGTGGAATTAGATGTGATTAACCAAATGGGTTTTCCTGGTTACTTTTTGATCGTGATGGAGTTTATCCAATGGTCGAAAGATAATGATATTCCGGTGGGACCAGGGCGTGGTTCTGGTGCGGGTTCTTTGGTGGCTTATGCGTTAAGAATTACCGATTTAGATCCCTTAGAATTTGATTTGCTATTTGAGCGTTTCTTGAATCCTGAACGTGTTTCCATGCCCGATTTTGATGTGGATTTCTGCATGGATGGGCGAGATCGCGTGATTGAACACGTGGCAGAAACCTATGGGCGTGGCGCGGTTTCACAGATTATTACCTTCGGAACCATGGCAGCGAAAGCGGTAATTCGAGATGTAGGGCGCGTGCTTGGGCATCCTTATGGCTTTGTGGATCGCATTTCTAAAATGATTCCACCGGATCCCGGCATGACTTTAGCCAAAGCCTTTGATGCTGAACCACAATTACAAGCAGCCTATGATGCAGATGAAGAGGTCAAAGCCTTAATAGACATGGCGCGTAAATTGGAAGGGGTGACACGAAATGCAGGGAAACATGCGGGGGGCGTAGTAATTTCGCCGACCTTAATTACGGATTTCTCACCACTTTATTGCGATTCTGAAGGGTTACATCCTGTTACGCATTTTGATAAAAATGACGTGGAATATGCGGGCTTAGTGAAGTTCGACTTCTTAGGTCTGCGCACGCTGACCATTATTAAATGGGCGTTAGATATGATCAATGCACGTTTAGCCAAAGAAGGAAAAAGTGCGGTGGATATTTCTGCAATTCCATTGGATGATCCTGATTCCTTTGCTTTATTGAAACGAGCTGAAACCACAGCGGTCTTCCAGTTGGAATCGCGCGGGATGAAAGATCTGATTAAACGCCTTCAACCTGACTGTTTTGAAGATATCATCGCTTTGGTGGCATTATTCCGCCCAGGTCCATTAGAATCGGGCATGGTGCAAAACTTTATTGACCGAAAACATGGGCATGAGCCAGTTGCTTATCCAGATCCTGAATATCAACACGAAAGTTTAAAACCTATTTTAGATCCAACCTATGGTGTAATTGTTTATCAAGAGCAAGTGATGCAAATTGCGCAAGAATTGGCAGGTTACACGCTTGGTGGAGCGGACTTGCTGCGACGTGCAATGGGTAAGAAAAAGCCAGAAGAAATGGCGGCTCAACGTGACATTTTTGAAGCAGGAGCGGTTAAAAAAGGAATAAAGGGCGATCTTGCGTTGAAAATCTTCGACTTGGTAGAAAAATTCGCAGGCTATGGCTTTAACAAATCGCACTCTGCAGCTTATGCTTTGGTGTCTTACCAAACACTTTGGTTGAAAACCCATTACCCTGCAGAGTTTATGGCAGCAGTAATGACCTCGGAGATGGATAACACTGATAAAATCGTTGGGCTTTATGATGAATGTTTGCGCATGGGATTAAAGGTGTTACCACCTGATATTAATTTGGGTAAACATCATTTTAGCGTTAACGAGAATGGCGAAATTGTTTATGGCATTGGTGCTATTAAAGGTGTGGGCGAAGGTCCAATTGAAGCCTTAGTTTCAGCACGTAACCGCGGTGGAATTTTTAAAGATTTATTTGATCTTTGTGCGCGTGTAGATTTGAAACAAATTAACCGCCGAACTTTTGAAAGTTTAATTAAATCAGGGGCATTTGATAAATTAGGTCCTCATCGCGCAGCATTGGCGAAGAATTTAGAAGACGCGTTACATTCCTCAAATCAATTTGCAAAAGATGAGGAAATTGGTCAGGCGGATATGTTTGGCGTGTTGACGGAAAGTCATGAAGATGTGGAACGTAAATACGCGAAAACGGCGCGATGGAGTGAAAAACAAATTTTAGAGGGCGAGCGTGAAACCCTTGGGCTTTATTTGAGTAGCCATCCGATCAGTCCTTATTTAAAAGAGCTTTCCCATTACAGCTCCTCACGTTTGGCAGATTTAACACCAAATCAAAGAGGCAAAACCAGCAAAGCCTGTGGCTTAATTATCGCTTCTCGATTTGCGGTAACCAAAAAAGGCAGTCGTTTGGGTATTGCGACCTTAGATGATCGTTCGGGCAAACTCGATATTACGTTATTTGCCGAAGCGTTGGAAAAATATGGTGAGAAACTACAAAAAGATGCCATTGTTATTGTTTCAGGACAAGTGAGTTTTGATGAGTTTACCCAAGGCTTGCGAATGTCTGTCCGCGAATTAGAAACCTTAGACGAAGCGCGCAGCCGATATGCGAAGAGTCTGGCACTAAGTATAAAACAAGCGCAAATTACACCGCACTTTATCCGACAATTAAAGGATATTATTGAGCCTTATAGTGGTGGAACCATTCCGATTAATATGTATTACGACAGTCCAAAAGGGCGAGCTTTGCTGAAATTAGGTGTGCAATGGAGTATTCATCCTCAAGATGAATTGCTTTCTGCTTTGGTGGACTTGCTTGGTGATAACGCAGTGGAATTGGAGTTTGAGTAAAATAGCTTGAATGTACAACATAAAACTATCGCAAACGATTACGTAACCTTGTATAATACGCAAAATTTTGAACTGTAAAGGACAGAACTGTGAGCAAACAATCTTTAAGTTATAAAGACGCTGGTGTAGATATTAATGCTGGCAATGAACTGGTTGAACGTATCAAACCGCACGTTAAACGTACTACTCGCCCTGAAGTGATTGGCGGATTAGGTGGCTTCGGTGCATTATGTGCTTTGCCAACTAAATATAAAGAACCAATTTTAGTTTCAGGCACTGATGGTGTGGGTACTAAATTACGTTTAGCGATTGATTTGAAAAAACATGATACCATCGGCATTGATTTAGTTGCTATGTGCGTGAATGACTTGGTTGTACAAGGTGCTGAACCTTTATTCTTCCTTGATTATTATGCAACCGGGAAATTAGAAGTGGATGTAGCTTCTGATGTGGTAAAAGGCATTGCTGAAGGCTGTGTTCAATCTGGTTGTGCATTAGTTGGTGGTGAAACTGCTGAAATGCCGGGTATGTATCACGAAGGTGACTATGACTTAGCAGGTTTTTGTGTTGGCGTGGTAGAAAAATCAAAAATTTTAGATGGTTCTAAAGTGCAATCAGGCGATGCGTTAATTGCATTGGCGTCTAGCGGTCCACATTCTAATGGTTATTCTTTAGTTCGCAAAGTGATTGAAGTAGCAGGCGTTAATCCTGCAACAGAACAATTAGCGGGTAAACCTTTGGCTGAGCAAGTGCTTGCACCAACCAAAATTTATGTGAAATCTGTTTTAGAATTAATTGAAAATGTTGATGTTCACGCGATTGCGCATTTAACCGGTGGTGGTTTCTGGGAAAATATCCCTCGCGTATTACCAGATAACGTGAAAGCAGTGATTAATGAGAAAAGCTGGGAATGGCAACCTGTTTTCAAATGGTTACAAGAAAAAGGCAATATCGAAACCTATGAAATGTATCGCACATTTAACTGTGGTGTTGGTATGGTTATTGCATTACCACAAGCAGATGTGGAGAAAGCATTATCTGTATTGCGTGCAGCAGGTGAAGACGCTTGGTTAATTGGTCAAGTTGAGCCATTAAACGCAGGCGAGAAACAAGTTATTATTGCTTAATTAAATATAGGGTGAGTGATTTATAGATATGGCTCACCCTATTTTTATGTAAATTTTATGAAAAAAATTGTTATTTTAATTTCTGGAACGGGCATTAACTTACAAGCCATTATGGACGCTTGTGAAACCAAAATGATCAATGCCGAAATTTGCGCGGTGATCAGTAATAAAGCGGGTGTACTAGGTTTAGAAAGAGCAAAAACTGCAAAAATTCCCACCGCAGTTTTTGAGCGTAAAGATTATGACAATAATCTTGAAATGGATAAGGCGATTGCTGATTATATTGATCATCTTGAGGCGGATTTAATTGTCTTAGCTGGTTATATGAAAATCTTGACCTCGGCATTTACTCAACGTTTTGACGGAAAAATTCTAAATATTCATCCTTCACTTCTGCCAAAATATCCGGGGTTAAATACCTATCAGCGTGCATTAGAGGCGGGCGATACTGAACATGGCACGACAGTTCATTTTGTGAATGAAGAAGTGGATGGTGGCGCAATTGTTTTGCAAGCCAAAGTACCTATTTTTCCAGAAGATACAGTTGAAGACATTGAACAACGGGTCAAAATTCAAGAAACGCAAATTTATCCATTGGTGGTTAAGTGGTTTGTAGATGATCGTTTACAACAAATTAATGGTAAAGCTTATTTGGATAATCAACAGCTACCAGATAACGGTTATGCTAATGAATAAAAAATGGCGGTTATTCCGCCATTTTGTTTTTTAGAACACAATACGATCTCTATTTTTTTCTAATGTGGCTTTGCCAATACCTTGAACTTCAAGTAACTGTTCTGCTGCGGTAAAAGCGCCATGCTTCTCACGATATTGCACAATGGCTTCAGCTTTCTTTGCTCCAATACCAAGCAATGCTTTTTGAATTTCACTTGCAGTTGCTGTGTTAATATTCAGCTTTTCTCCAACGACAATGGGCATTTCTGTTTTCACTGCGCTATTGGATTCAGAATTTGCCGTCTGAGTTTCTGCAAACAAGGATTGGCTATTTAATAAGGTTCCCAATAAAATGGCAGAACCTAATAAGGTTTTGATTAATTTCATAGATTTTTTCCTTTCATTAATATAGAACTGTTGAGTTTGCTCAACGAGGTTACTTTTGTCGAAGGCATAAAATCTTGCAATTATTTCACCGCACTTTTGGAATTTACATCACAAAAGGAAACAAAATTTCGTCAAAAATAGCACTTTCTATTTTGCTGATTTGAGCGTATGCTTAAAACATATTTTCTTACTGCGAGAAAGTATAAAAATATAGCAAGTTTGTTTATTTATCACATGGAGTTTTCCTATGAAAAAATGGTTTTTATCCACCGCACTTTTATGTGCACCTCTCTTTGTGCAAGCGGATACGCTTCCAAATTATCACACGACTTCACATAAATATGAATTAACACAAAATTATGATCTCCAAGTGCCGAAAGGATCACAAGGCGAAATGAAATTATGGGTGCCTTTGCCTTTTAATAATGAATATCAAGAAGTGGAGTCCATTCAGTTTGAAGGCAATTATCAGCAGGCTTATATTACAGAAAATAATGCCTATGGTGCGAAAACCTTATTTGCAACTTGGGATAAAAATGCGGATAAACGTGAATTAAAAGTGACTTTGTTAGTGCAGACGAAAGATCGCGAACCTATGTTACAAAAGGCGTTATCTGCTTATCAAACACCAGAAAAAATTACTTATCCTGTTGATGTGTTGCCTTATTTACAAGCAACGGATCATATAAAAACTGACGGTATTGTTAAGCAATATGCCGATAAAATTGTCGGTACTGAAACGAATCCATTGAAAAAAGCGGAATTGATTCATCGTTGGATTGTGAACAATATGGAACGTGATAATTCAGTGTTAGGTTGCGGTGATGGAGATGTAGAAAAAATTCTTACCACAGGCGTACTAAAAGGTAAATGTACGGATATTAATTCTGTCTTTGTTGCTTTGGCTCGCGCTTCGGGAATTCCTGCTCGAGAAGTGTTTGGTATCCGTTTAGGTCAAGCGATAAAAATGGGGAAATATTCAAAAGGGGCTTTTGGGAAAGCAGATGATAAAGGTGTTGCTGATGTCAGAGGTGGACAACATTGCCGCGCAGAATTTTATTTAGCGGGTTTTGGTTGGGTGCCAGTGGATTCTGCTGATGTAGCTAAAATGCGTTTAGCAGAGAAAAAAGCGGTACAAGATCCTGATGTGCAGCAAGTGGCGAATTATTTATTTGGTAACTGGGAAATGAACTGGATTGGCTTTAATTATGCGCGTGATTTCGATCTTTTCCCGTTACCAGAAATCGCACCATTAAATAATTTTGGCTATCCTTATGCAGAAATTGGCGGTGACCCATTAAATTCATTCGATCCAAAAGAGTTCAAATATGAATTTATCTCAAAACAACGCTAATCGACGTTTTATTGTAAGCTGTGTTACTGCTGTCGTTGCAGCAGTAACTTCAACCCTGTGTTGTATTGGACCGCTCATTTACTTATTATTTGGCGTTTCTTCCACGTGGTTGATTGGGTTTGGCGAATATGAATATTTACGTATTCCCATGCTAATTCTCTCTTTGGGGGCTTTTGGCTACGGCTTTTGGTTATTGGTATTTTCTAAGCGCATTATTTGTACTAAATACCTTCCGCATCGCCAATTGTTAGTCTTATATTGGATAATGTTTATCGTTATTTTATTTTTCTTACTGTACCCGACAATTTTACCTTGGTTTTTAGAATGAAAAAATTAATTCAACTGCTCACAATGTGGGGCTTGCTTATTGGTTCTGTCCAAGCCACTACGTTACAAAATGATGAGAAAAAAGTGGTTATGCATATTAAAGAAATGACGTGCCAACTTTGCGTTTACTTGGTGAACAAAGAACTACGAAATGTGGAAGGCGTGCTGCATACCAAAGCAAATATTAAAGAACGAAATGTGAATATTCTCGCTAAAAATTCCGTTGATAATGAAAGCCTAAAACAAGCCATTTATAAGCTCAACTATTCCGCAGAGATTGTAGAGTAGGGAAAAGTGCGGTACATTTTCGGTGAGTTTTTATATGTGAAAAAAGGGAGCTTTATGCTCCCTTTTAAGTTATTTGAATAGGTTAATAAATAATGTAATGATTAATGGATTACTGATATTGATAAAGATAACAGTAATTACAGGCAATATAAACCAAGCAGTTGGTGCGGGACCGTTTTTCTCAATAACTGCTGCCATATTTGCCATCGCATTTGGCGTTTGACCTAAACCAACGCCGCAATGTCCTGCTGCCATAACTGCAGCATTATAATTGCCACCCATTGTACGGAATGTGATGAAATATGCCCATAGCATCATTACCACAGCTTGCGCAATGAGGATCACAATCATTGGGAGTGCGAGATCTAATAATTTATTGATATTTAATGTCATTAATGCCATTGATAAGAATAAATTAAGTGAAATATCGCCAATCACATCAATTTCTTTCATTCTAATTTTTAGAATATTTAAATCTGCGATATTACGAATGATTGCACCGCCAAATAAACAGCCCACATAGTATGGGAATGTTAATCCTGTCTTGTTTAATAAAATAGAAATATAGGATCCTATCAATGCAGCAATTAAAATCATTACGACACTATTGAACATATTTTTACTGTTTAGCTCAAAGATTTCTGATTTCTTTTGATTATCATCAGCGAGATCTTCACTTTTCAGATTATGTTTTGCGATTAAACGTTTAGCAACAGGTCCACCAATAATACTGCCTAATAGTAAACCAAAGGTTGCTGCAGCGATACCTACGGTTGTTCCACCTTCTGCACCAAATGATTCTAGCGTTGGACCAAATGCTGCACCAGATCCAATACCACCTGACATTGAAATAGAACCCATTGCAACACCTAGTAGTTTATTTAAACCAAAGAGTGAAGCTAAACCTACACCAACAAGATTTTGAACAAAGAGGAATAATACTGCGCCAATAGCAAGAATAGCACCTAAACGCCCACTCTTTTTCATTACATTAATACTGCAAGTAAAGCCAGTACAAGTAAAGAAGAGGTTCATAAAGAAATTTTGTAAAGTTCCAGTTAACTTAATCTCAAATAAGCCTAATTTTAAGACTATAAATGTGAGAAAACTAAATATTAATCCACCAATAACTGGTGCTGGAATAAAATAGATTTGAAAGAACCGCACTTTTGTTTTGATATAGCTACCTAATAAAAATACAATTGCGGCTAAACCTACGGTTTGTAATAGATCAAAAGTAATAGTCATATTATGCTTCCTCAATAAACTCGCATTGGCTATCGGCTAATTTTTTATGTAACCAACTTAGATTTAATTTTTTATGTGTTCGGATTTCATCTAACATTTGTTTTTCTTTTTCGATAATTTCTTTAGAACGAACTAAAACGGTATCTAGATATTCTGGTTTAATCGCGATTACACCATTTTCATCGCCAACGAGAATATCGCCAGGACAAATGGTTTTTCCTGCAATATTGACGGGTACATTGATTTCTCCTGGACCATTTTTATATGGACCATTTGGATTTGTTGCGCACGCAAAAACGGGTAAGCCAATATCACTCACATCTTGTTTATCACGAATTGCGCCATATACGACAATACCTGCTATGCCCCGTTGTTTCGCATATTCAACCATAATCTCTCCACAAAGAGCTCTGCCTGTATATCCTTCCCCATCAACTACGATGACATCGCCAGCTTTAGCGTTTTCAATCGCATAATAAAATAGCAGATTATCACCTGCTGGTACACGCACAGTATAAGCGCTACCTAATAAGCGGTTTTTGCTTGTTGCAAACATATTATTTGAACAGCAAGCAGTACGATTTGAGCTGTCACCTAGAATAGTGACAGGAATGCTACGCAGCTGTTCAATTTTGTCTTTTTCAACTCTTGAAAAGTCTTTCACAATTTTAAAACCAGGATTTTGCATTTTTTTCTCCACTATTTACTTAAAATCGGCTTAAAAATAGCAAGCTTGTAAATTATAGTAAAACGAATATTTTAGATATATAATATCGATATATTCGATATTTTCGGAGGGGATATGACATTTGATCAGATAAAAACCTTTTTAACTGTTGTTGAATTTGGCAATATTTCAGCCGCTTCTGACAGTTTGTTTGTCACCCAATCAACAATCAGTAGTCGCTTACAATCTTTAGAGCAAGAATTAGATGTTTGTTTAATGGTGCGCAGTAAAGGAATAAGAAATATTGAATTAACTTCCCAAGGGAAAGCGTTTGTTCCCATTGCTCAGCAATGGATGTCTTTGTGGAAAGATACGAGGCAATTACAGCAAATACAGGATATTAAAACGTTAAATATTGGTAGTGTAGATTTAGTGAATAATTTTACTTTTGTACCATTCTTTCAGCGTTACGCGACAGAGCATCCAAATGTTAAATTGGGTATTCATACCTTTCATTCTTCTGAAATTCATAATTTAGTCGAAAGTCGGCAAATGGATATTGGGTTTGTTTTTAGTCAGATGAAATATAACGACATTATTTCTAAGCCTGTTTATCGTGAGCAGATGTACTTGATTTGTAACAAAAATAGCCCTTATTATGATTTTATTCATCCAAATGAATTGTCTGTGAAAAATGAGATATTTCTTGCATGGGGACCTGATTTTCGACAATGGCATGATGCGCATTGGAGTCCTTATGAACACCCATTTATTACTGTGAATACCGGCTCATTAATCTCAAGATATTTAACAAAAAAAGAGCATTGGGCGATTGCTCCTATGTCGCTAGTTTCTTTTTTACGCCAATATTTAGATATTTCTTGCTATCGAATCCAAGAACCACCAACTCCGCGAGTGTGCTATCAACTCACCCATCGTTACGCTAAACCGAGCTATATTGAGACTATTAACCAATTTGAACAATCATTACAAAATTTTATCAATTCCAATGATAATATTTGCCGTTTTGAGCCATGGATGTTTGAAAGCAATGAATTAGCGAAAGAGCCAATTTTATTTTAGTCGATTAAATCAGCAAAATTACTTGAAGCTTAATGCAATTTTTACGATTTTAGGCTATCCTATACCACATTTTCTAATTTAGTTTTTTACCGCAAGTGCGGTTAAATTTAAGGTGATTTTATGCAACAACAATATAATCCAAGCGAAATTGAACCTCGCATTCAGCAATTTTGGGCTGAAAACAAGGTGTTCAAAGCGATTAAAGATACTTCAAAAGAGAAATACTATTGTCTTTCTATGTTCCCGTATCCGTCAGGTCGTCTGCATATGGGACACGTGCGTAACTACACCATTGGCGATGTGATTTCTCGCTACCAACGAATGAACGGGAAAAATGTGTTGCAACCAATGGGTTGGGATGCGTTCGGTTTGCCTGCGGAAGGGGCAGCGATTAAAAACAAAACTGCACCAGCAAAATGGACATACGAAAACATTGCCTATATGAAGAAACAGTTGCAATCCTTAGGTTTTGGCTTCGACTGGGATCGTGAAATTGCCACCTGCAAACCTGATTACTACAAATGGGAACAGTGGTTCTTTACCGAGTTGTATAAAAAAGGTTTAGTGTACAAAAAAACATCCACAGTAAACTGGTGTCCGAACGATGAAACCGTGTTGGCGAATGAACAAGTGCACGAAGGTTGTTGCTGGCGTTGTGATACGCCTGTGGAGCAAAAAGAAATTCCGCAATGGTTCATCAAAATCACGGATTACGCTGAACAACTTTTAGGTGATTTAGATCACCTTCCGAACTGGCCTGATCAAGTGAAAACGATGCAACGCAACTGGATCGGTCGCTCTGAAGGGGTGGAAATTACCTTTGATATTCAAGACAGCCAAGAAAAATTAGCGGTCTACACCACGCGTCCTGATACGTTCTTAGGTGTGAGCTATGTGGCAGTGGCAGCAGCGCATCCATTAGCAACTTTAGCAGCAGAAAATAATCCTGATTTAGCTCAATTTATTCAAGAATGCAAAAACACCAAAGTGGCAGAAGCCGAATTAGCCACAATGGAGAAAAAAGGAATGGCGACCGGTTTATACGCTATTCATCCACTCACAAAACAAGCGGTGCCAATTTGGGTGGCAAATTTTGTGTTAATGCACTACGGTACGGGTGCAGTAATGGCAGTGCCTGCACACGACCAGCGTGACTTTGAATTTGCACAAAAATACGATTTGCAAATTAAACAAGTGATCGCACCGCTTGATAACAGCGAGTGGGATTTCAGCCAAGCAGCCTTTACTGAATACGGTAAATTAGTAAATTCTGCGGAATTTGATGGCTTGGAATTTGACGGTGCATTCAACGCTATTGCGGATAAATTGACCGCACTAGGCGTGGGTAAACGCCAAGTGAATTTCCGCTTACGTGACTGGGGCGTGTCTCGCCAACGTTATTGGGGGGCTCCAATTCCAATGCTAACCCTTGAAAATGGCGACGTAGTGCCAGCCCCAATCCAAGATTTACCGATTGTATTGCCTGAAGATGTGGTAATGGACGGCGTGAAGAGCCCAATCAAAGCCGATACAAATTGGGCGAAAACCACTTACAACGGACAACCTGCGTTAAAAGAAACGGACACTTTCGACACCTTTATGGAGTCGTCTTGGTATTATGCACGCTACACCAGCCCACAATATCAACAAGGTATGTTAGACAGCGAAGAAGCGAATTACTGGTTGCCAGTGGATCAATATATCGGCGGTATCGAACACGCTACAATGCACTTGCTCTACTTCCGTTTCTTCCACAAATTGTTGCGTGATGCGGGTTTAGTCAGCAGTGATGAACCAGCGGATAAATTACTCTGTCAAGGTATGGTGCTTGCTGATGCATTTTACTACACCAGCCCAACTAACGAACGTATTTGGGTCAGCCCAACGGAAGTGACTCTTGAGCGTGATGAAAAAGGCCGTATCGTCAAAGCCTTTGATAAAGAAGGACGTGAGTTGGTGCATTCGGGTATGACCAAAATGTCCAAATCGAAAAACAACGGTATCGATCCACAAGAAATGGTGGAAAAATACGGTGCGGACACGGTTCGTCTGTTTATGATGTTCGCTTCTCCGGCTGAAATGACGTTGGAATGGCAAGAATCAGGCGTGGAAGGGGCAAAACGCTTCTTAGGTCGTTTATGGAATTTAGCGTTTGAATACCAAAAAGATCCTGCAAAAACTGCGTTAGATCCAACCGCACTTTCAGCTGATCAGAAAAATCTTCGTCGTGAAGTGCATAAAACCATCGCTAAAGTGAGTGATGATATTGGTCGCCGTCAAACTTTCAACACTGCAATTGCAGCGATTATGGAGTTGATGAACAAATTGACCAAAGCACCACTTACAGGCGATCAAGATAAAGCGATTATGGCGGAAGCCTTAAGTGCTGTAGTGCGTATGCTTTACCCAATCACACCGCACATCTGCTTTGAATTGTGGAAAAATTTGGGCAACCAAGACAGCATCGACTTCGCACCTTGGGTGCAAGCCGATGAAAAAGCGATGGTGGAAGACGAAAAACTCGTCGTGGTTCAAGTAAATGGTAAAGTGCGTGGCAAAGTGACTGTGCCTGCGGATATGTCTGAAGAAGATATTAAAGCTGTGGCACTTGCTGATGTCAATGTACAGAAATTCCTTGAAGGTTTAACCATTGTGAAAACCATTTATGTGCCGGGCAAATTATTCAGCTTTGTAGCAAAATAATTTGTTAGAATGGGCAGGAAAAGCTCTTCCGCCCATTATTACGGGATATTGTTATGAATTGGCTTAGAACCGCAAAAATTAGCCTTATTTGCACCGCACTTTTAGGTTGTACGAGTGGTGTAGAGGAGTTTGAATGGCGCCCTTATAAAGATATTGATGGTGTCATCAAACAAATGCGTTTTGCAGAAGAAACAACTGCGATGGAATATGAGCAACCCGCAGAAAAACGCGATCTTACGCATTTTCAAGGTTATGCGGTAAGTCGTAATGAAGGTGTGGAACAACGCATTGGCTACCTTGCATTATTGCGTAATGCCGAGGGATATATGGCAACGATTTTTAATGTGCAAGGTCAATCCCTTAATCCTCAACGTCCTGATGATTTGGCAAACTTAGCGAAGGCAAAAATAGTTGATTTTTATGAGTTTGGGCAATTTCGATTAGGGCATGCGAGATTCAGTGGTAAACAAGCGGTTTGCCAAGATTTCAAGGGAAAAAATGGTGTAGATTTAATTATGACCACCAATTATTACCCTGAAAATAGCTTTACAGATTTTTATACAAGTTTAATCAATGTAAAATTGCATGCGCAGTCCGCACCAAAAGAAATTGGCTACACACCAAGTTTTACGGGTAATAATGATCGTTTGCAGCAGGAAATACGGACTTCGGAACAAAAAAAGGGTAAAAAAATAGCACAAGATAATGTGTTAGAAAAAGCCAGTATTTTATTTAATATTCTTTGTAAATAAAGGTTTAATCTATGTTAAAACAAGTTAAAGTCGCTTTTATCACTACGGGCATTTTATTACTAAGCGCTTGTGGTTTTCATTTCCAAAATGGGCAATTAGTACCAAAAAGTTTGCAAGTGATCAAACTAGAAAGTAGCGATCCTTATAGCGATATGTCATTAGCAATGCGCAAACAGCTACAAGTCAATAATATTACTGTAGTGGAACAAAATGATGTGCCTGTATTGCGTATTAATAAAATTGCTAGCAACGATAGCGTCGTTTCTGTATTTAAATATGGTCGTGAAGCAGAGAAAATGTTGTTTTTACAAGTTGAGGCAAGCGTGAAATTTCCGCATAAAGATGCTTATCCAATCTCTGTAAAAGTTAACCGCACTTTCTTTGATAACCCACGTGCAGCTTTGGCAAAATCAGCGGAAAAAGAGATTATTTTACGTGATATGAATGAGCAAGCTGCTCGTCAAATTATCAGCAAAATGGTAGCGTTACAGCACCAAGTTCAATAGTTATTGGCAAATATGAATCGTATCT
This sequence comes from Reella acinonychis, assembly GCF_052384575.1. Classification (GTDB taxonomy): domain Bacteria; phylum Pseudomonadota; class Gammaproteobacteria; order Enterobacterales; family Pasteurellaceae; genus JBQSUQ01. The sequence continues at coordinate 216,550 of NZ_JBQSUQ010000007.1, forward strand.
TTACTGAGCAATTGGCGGCTTCACTAAATAATAGGTTACAGCAAATTTATTATTTGGTTGGGCAAGATCCTTTATTGCTGAGTGAAAGTGCAGATTTAATTTGGAAAGTGGCTAATCAACAAGGCTTTGATGAAAAGATCGAAGCCGATATTGATAATAATACGGATTGGGATGATTTACTTGAACGTTGCCAATCCTTAGGTTTATTTTTTAATAAGCAGATTATTTATCTTAATCTGCCAGAAAACCTCACCGTTGCTTTACAAAGTAAATTGGATGAATTGATTTCATTAATCAATGAAGATTTGCTTTTCGTTTTCCAAATGGCGAAATTTCCTAAAACAGCGGAAAAACAAGCTTGGGTAAAAAAATCCCTCGAATTTGAACCGCACTTAGTCTTAGTCAACTGCCAAACACCAACCATTGAACAATTACCCAAATGGCTTACCCACCGAACCAAAAATATGGGAATGAATTTGGAACAAGATGCCATTCAGTTCCTATGTTATAGCCATGAAAATAATTTACTTGCCCTAAAACAAAGTTTAGATTTGTTGTTTTTATTGCATCAAGATAAAAAACTGAGTTTGCAGAAAGTTCAACAAGTGGTGGAGCAATCTTCTATTTTTACCCCTTTTCAATGGATTGATGCATTGTTAGAGGGTAAATTTCAACGTGCAAAACGCGTGTTGCAAGGTCTGAAAATGGAAGATGTGCAGCCTGTCGTCTTGCTACGTATTTTCCAACGTGAATTGATGATCATGCTTGAGTTGTCCAAACCACAACAATCCATCGCTGATTTAACTCAGAAGTTACCCGTTGAGCAATTGCGCCAGAATTTTGATCGCATGAAGATCTGGCAAAATCGACGCACTTTTTATGTAGCAGCTTTCCAACGCCTAACTTATCAAAGACTCTATTTAATTATTCAACAACTAGCCGAAATTGAACGCCAAACCAAAATGGACTTTTCCGCAGATTCTTGGTCACAATTAACTGAACTTTCTGCACAATTCTGTGCATAAATTTCCTTTATTCTTTTATATTTAAGTTAAAGTTTGATTTAGATAAAGATTTTCCTATCTTTTAGTTAAAAAGATTGTAAATTTTTATAAATTCAGTATCATTCCCGACCTGAATCAATTAACTCTTTAAAGGTATATTTATGCTCTATTTAGAATTTTTATTCCTACTATTAATGTTGTATGTAGGGAGCCGTTTCGGTGGTGTCGGCCTTGGTGTCGTCTCTGGTATTGGTTTAGTGATTGAAGTATTCATTTTCCGTATGCCAGTTGGTAAAGCACCCGTTGATGTGATGCTAATTATTTTAGCGGTAGTGACCTGTGCTTCTGTACTTGAAGCCGCGGGTGGCTTAAAATTTATGCTTCAAATTGCGGAAAAAGTACTGCGTAGCAATCCAAAACGCGTGACTTTATTAGGTCCAATCGTCACCTATTTAATGACATTTATGCTTGGTACGGGCCACTCAGTTTATTCCATCATGCCAATTATTGGTGACGTTGCGTTAAAAAATAAAATTCGTCCAGAGCGTCCGATGGCTGCCGCTTCTGTTGCTTCTCAATTGGCAATTACCTCAAGCCCATTATCAGCAGCAGTAGTATTCTATTTAGGTAAGATCATTCAAATTCCAGGTTTTGAGCATATCTCATTACTGCATATTATTGGTGTGACTGTACCAGCTACGTTTGTGGGTACTATTGCATTATCTTTATATAGTATTCGTCGCGGTAAAGAATTAGAAGATGATCCTGAATATCAACGTCGTTTACAAGATCCTGTTTGGCGTGAGCGTATTTTAAATACAACAAGTACAACTTTAAATGAAAAATTACCTGCCTCAGCAAAACAATCGGTATATCTTTTCCTATTGTCTTTCGTAGTGATTACTATCATTGCAATGCTACCTGAGATTCGTACGGTTGGTATCGGTGAAAAAATTAAACCAATTTCAATGTCATTGATTATTCAAATGATGATGTTGTGTTTTGGCGGTATCATTTTGTTAGTGACAAAAACAAATCCACAAACTGTACCAAATGGTGTGGTGTTTAAATCAGGTATGGTTGCGGCTATCGCAATCTTTGGTATTGCTTGGATGAGTGATACTTACTTCCAATTCGCGATGCCAACATTTAAAACAGCAATTATGGATATGGTGAAAACTTACCCTTGGACCTTTGCATTAGCATTATTTGTCGTGTCTGTGGTAATTAATAGCCAAGCAGCAACTGCAGTCATGCTCTTGCCGGTGGGATTAGAGTTAGGTATTCCAGCGCCAATTTTAGTGGGTTTAATGCCAGCAACCTATGCGTACTTCTTTATTCCTAATTACCCATCGGATATTGCAACGGTTAACTTTGACGTATCAGGTACAACGAAGATTGGTAAATACTATTTTAACCACAGTTTCATGATGCCTGGTTTAATCGGTGTGATTACAGCCTGTGTCGTGGGTGTAGCGATTGCCGAATTAATTATTCAATAATCAAAAAGTGCGGTTAAAAAACGTTGAATTTTTTCACCGCGCTTCTCATAAAAAAACGCTCAATATATTGAGCGTTTTTTTGTTTGTTCTTAATGGGTTTCGTAAGCAGCTAAGGTATTATGCATTAGCATTGCTACAGTCATTGGACCGACACCGCCCGGAACAGGTGTGATGAATTTTGCTTTTTCAGTGGCTTTATCATATTCAATATCGCCTTTGAGTTTGCCGTCTGCTCCACGATTTATACCGACATCAATTACAATAGCACCCGACTTAACCCAATCGCCAGGGATAAATTCAGGTTTACCCACCGCTACAACGAGAATATCCGCTTGGCGAACATGGCTTTCTAAATCTTTCGTGAAACGATGTGTTACTGTTACTGTACAGCCAGCGAGCAGTAATTCCAACGCCATTGGGCGCCCTACAATATTAGAGGCGCCAACAACCACTGCATGTTGACCATATAAATCTACCCCCGTAGTTTCTAGTAGTTTCATCACGCCGTAGGGGGTGCATGCACGTAGCGTAGGGATACGTTGGCATAAACGGCCAACATTGTATGGGTGGAAACCATCAACATCCTTATTTGGTGCAATGCGTTCAATGACTTTTGTGCTATCAATATGAGCGGGGAGAGGTAATTGAACCAAAATACCATCGATACTTTCATCATTATTGAGTTGATCAATTAAGCTCAGCAATTCTTGCTCTGATGTACTTTCGGCTAAGTCATAAGATTTTGATTGAATACCAATCTCAGCACAACTTTTACGTTTGCTGCCTACATAGACTTGAGAAGCAGGATCTGAACCCACTAAGATTACGGCTAAACCTGGATTTCGTTTTCCTTGAGTAACATAGCTCTCTATTTTTTGCGCTACTTCAGATTTGATCTTTTTAGCAAGTTCTGTGCCAGAAATTACTTGTGCAGTCATTCGATTTACCTTTCATTCAAGAAGTTACGGAAACGTTTGCTATTTTGTCAGAAAACATATGGAAATGCGAATAAATTTATTAAATTGAGATAATTTTAATCGATTGAGTTAAAAAGCAAAAAAAATGATTGACTGAAACAGAAAGCCATCTATAATTACCAACATTCGTCGGCGAGTAGCGCAGCTTGGTAGCGCAACTGGTTTGGGACCAGTGGGTCGTAGGTTCAAATCCTATCTCGCCGACCACTTCTTATCATATCCATTTGAAATGCGCCCTTAGCTCAGCTGGATAGAGCAACGGCCTTCTAAGCCGTAGGTCATTGGTTCGAATCCAATAGGGCGTGCCATTGTTTACTATTCTTACTGATCCGATTTTATATATTTAGCTTTAAATTTGACCAAAAGTCATTATATAATGATCTATGGTTGTAATTTTATCTCTCTAATAGGATTGTTTTTTATTTTGTGCATAACTTAATAAGGGAATTTTTATTTATGAAATATCAATTGTTTGTGGCTATCATTTTGGCTAGTTTTTGCAGTTTGAATGTTATTGCAAATAATTCTGTATCTATTCATATTTCAGAAGATGGTATTATAAGTACTCCTCAAACACCAGTTAAGGCTGATAATGCAAAAAAGATTTATATTAATGAGGATAATTTAAAAACATTAGATCCTAAGAATCAACAAGATGCTAATAAATTAGCAAATAGTATTGAATTTGAAGTTTATCGGATCAATGAGGATAGTCAAACTCATACAGTTTTTTTAGCTGGAGAAGGCGTATGTGATGGCTACAAAAATAGAGGAGTTGAAGTAACGGACTCAGCGACTTATTATATAAAAGATGATTCTAAAGACGAATATTATGCTAATGTTTCTGGTGGAGTGTTGAATGACAAGGGCATTGCGAGGAAAGTGCAATATGCGTCGGTGTTTAATGTCAATGATGAAGCCTTATCAAATCGTCTAAAAGAACAAGATAAATTGAAAGGTAGAAAAATTGCAGAACAGAATTTAAAGGATAGAGGTAATATGCTATCCAATGATGTCTGTCATACAAATTAAAGGTATTTAAAATGAAGAAAGTTGTTATTATTTTATCTCTATTTTTAGCTGCTTGTAGTAGCCATCAAACTGTCGGTGAACCACAAGCGCCATTGGATATGAAAGCTGTAGAAGCTTATAATGCAAAAGTATATAGCGGTAAAACAGTGCAGCATAAGCAAGTAAAAGAAACTGCGGTTGATATGCCAATAAACGCAAGTGATTCTCAACCAAAAGTTTCTACAAGAGGCTCATCCAGATATCCTGTTGTATTGATGCCGTCTATTGGCTATCACTACGGATATTATCGTTAAAAATTAATTAAAAAAAGACCGCACTTTTCAGTGCGGTTTTGTTTTATTCATTGTCGCTCTTGCTGTTTTTCTTTGAATTGTACATGGCTTCAATTTGTTCACGATAACGCTGTAAAATGACTTTGCGTCGTAATTTTAAGGTTGGCGTGATTTCTTCCATTTTTGTACTAAATGCCTTTGGCAATAGGGTAAATTTCTTAATTTGTTCAAAATGCGCCAATTCTTTTTGCAAATCATTAATGCGTTTTTCAAACATTTGTACAATGTCAGAATGTTTGATTAATTCTAATCGATCTTGGTACTTAATATTCAATTGTTTAGCGTAAGATTCTAAACTCTCAAAACAAGGTACGATAAGGGCGGACACGTATTTCTTAGCATCAGCAATCACTGCAATTTGCTCAATGAATTTATCCTTGCCAACAGTGCCTTCAATCAATTGCGGGGCAATATATTTGCCATTGGAAGTTTTCATTAGTTCTTTAATACGATCTGTAATATAAAGGTTACCTTCCGCATCAAATTCTCCAGCGTCCCCTGTTTTGAGGAAACCATCTTCTGTAAAGCTTTCCGCTGTTTGCTGTGGATTTTTATAATAGCCACGCATGACCATGCCGCCTTTGACTAAAATTTCATTATTTTCGCCGATTTTTACTTCTGCACCAGGCATTAATGTCCCAATAGAATTTGGGTTAAAGACTAAGTCATTCCAACAAGAAACGGTTGCGGTAGTCTCTGTCATGCCATAACCCAGTTTTACATTTAAGCCAATGCTATGAAAAAATAAACCAATAGTGGATTCCAGTTTGGCGCCACCGCAAGGCATCATTCTAATGCGTCCACCTAATAGTTGACGTAATTTACTTAGTACTAATTTATCCGCTAAGCGATATTGTGTTTTTAACCACCATGAAATCGACTGCTTTTGAGCTTTTGCATGGAGATGCATTTCGCCGACCTTGATTGCCCAATTAAATAATTTTCTGCGATACGCTGGTGCTTGTTGTACTTTATCCCAAACCGCGGTGTAAATTTTCTCATAAAAGCGAGGTACCGCACACATCAGCGTTGGACGAACTTCCGCCAGCGTTTCTCTTACTTGGTTAGTGTCTTCCAAATACGCATTGGTTGCACCTTTATGTAACACATAAGCTACCCAAGCGCGCTCAAAAATATGTGAGAAAGGAAGGAAAGATAAAGACACGTCCTCAGGAGTAACATCAAGTAATTGATCATGTGCCCAAAGTTGATGGGCTAAGTTTGCATAATCGAGCATTACCCCTTTAGGTTCGCCAGTGGTACCTGATGTATAAATGATCGTGAAGAGATCATCTAAACTAATTTGTGTGAGACGTTGTTGTAACTCTGCTTCTGCTTGTTCTGACGTATTTTGAATAAAATCTTGCCAGTGGTAAGCAATTGAGCAATTGTGTAATTCAATGCTGTCTTTCATTGCCACAATTTTTTCTAAACGTGGGCATTTTTCTATGACTTCAAGCATATGATCATATTGTTCTTGGTCACCCACAAACAAAATTTTCATATCTGAATTGTTGACAATAAATGCGGCTTGGTTTGCGGTATTGGTAGCATAAATCGGCACTGTGACTGCGCGAATTTGTAAACCGCCGATATCAGCAATCGTCCAGTTAGGCATATTTTGTGCAAAAATACCGATTTTATCCTGAACTTGAATACCTGAGTGAATTAAGGCTAAGCTGATATTATCTATTTGTTGTTGAAAATCTGTCCAACAAATATCTTGCCATTGTCCCTCTTTTTTATAACGAAGTGCGGTGCGTTTGGCTTGAGTTTTTGCTTGTTGTCGAACTCGTTGAATAAAATGAAAATCCAAGTTCATGTATTGTTCCTGTTTCTAGCGTACAAGTGTTCGCTAATATAAACACTTTTACTAATAAAAGCTAGAGAAAAGACAAGAAAATTACTATACTTAGCACAATTGAAATCGGTATAGGAAAGCGCAATGGATACTTGGAAAATGGCGATTGGTGCTGAAAAAGAGCAGCCCTATTTTCAACAGATTTTGGCCAAGGTACAGCAAGCTCGTTCTGAAGGAAAAGTTGTTTATCCGCCACAGGCTGATATTTTTAATGCTTTTAAATTAACAGAATTTGGCCAGGTCAAAGTGGTGATTCTAGGACAAGATCCTTATCATCGCCCAAATCAGGCTCATGGTTTAGCTTTTTCTGTTCGACCACCAGTGCCAGCACCCCCTTCATTGCAGAATATGTATAAAGAACTGCAGTTAGAATATGCTGATTTCCAAATTCCTAATCATGGTTCGCTGATTTCATGGGCAGAACAAGGCGTGTTGCTACTCAATACCGTTTTAACTGTTGAAGAGGGAAATGCCAATTCTCATGCGAATTTTGGTTGGGAAACTTTTACTGATCGTGTCATTGCAGTGTTAAATGAACAGCGTGAAAACTTGGTCTTTCTATTGTGGGGAAGTCACGCACAGAAAAAAGGTCGGTTCATTGATCGTAAAAAACATTTAGTATTGACTGCGCCACATCCTTCGCCACTTTCAGCACATCGTGGTTTTCTGGGGTGCGGTCATTTTATGAAAGCCAATGAATATTTGCGTCAACATCAATTGACGGAAATTAATTGGCATTTGAATAATATTTGAGGATAGATATGTTAGCTATTATTTCGCCCGCGAAAACATTGGATTATGAAAGTGCGGTGCCAAAATTTGAATTTTCACAACCGCAGTTGACGGCTCATAGTGCTGAGTTAATGGCAGTTTGTCGTGACTTATCGCCAGCTCAGATTGCCTCTTTAATGTCTATTAGTGATAAATTGGCAACACTAAATACCGCACGTTTTGCTGAATGGGCAGTGGAACACAATGAGCAAAATTCACGCGCTGCGATTTATGCATTCAAAGGCGATGTTTATACTGGATTATCAGTTGAAGAGTTGAACTCACAAGATATTGCCTTTGCGCAACAACATCTGCGCATGTTATCGGGATTATATGGCTTGTTGCGTCCTTTGGATCTAATGCAGCCTTATCGTTTAGAAATGGGCACGAAACTGGCTAATACAAGAGGTAAGGATTTGTATCAATTCTGGGGCGATATCGTAACTGAGCATTTACAACAAGCATTAGATCAACAAGGCGATAATGTGTTGATTAATTTAGCTTCTGATGAATATTATAAAGTCGTAAAACCTCATTTGTTGAACGCAAACATTATTAAACCTGTGTTTTTAGATGCGAAAGCTGGTAAGTTTAAAGTGATTAGTTTTTATGCTAAAAAAGCCCGAGGTTTGATGTGCCGCTATATGATCCAAAATGCGTTAACAAAACCGGAACAGCTCAAAGCATTTAATTTAGAAGGTTATTGGTTCGATGAAGAGTCATCAACTGCACAGGAATGGATCTTCAAACGTGATAGAGGAGAATAAAATGTTAAAAAAATGCACCGCACTTTTTTCCATCTTATTGCTATCAGGTTGCGCTATAAAGTCAAGCAAGCCAGAAGTGATTTCTGAAATGGTAAAATTGAATGTGCCGAAAGTTATTAAATATCATGAGTCGAGCTATCAGTTAAGAAATCAAAAAGATTTAGGCAGTATGGCACGCTATGTGTATTTTGAGAAAAAAGAGAATAATCAAAATTGGAAAAGTGCGGTGGAATTATTACATGATCGTAATGCAGAAAAGATGGCATTATCCGATCGTATTCAGTTAAGAGAGAAAGTGTACAGAACTAATGGTGTTGAGCATTTTAATCTTAATTTAGAAGGGGATGATTTATACGCTTTTGTGATTTATTCACCTAATCCAAATCAAGCGAACTGGCAAGTTGAAGTAGCACGAGGTGCTGATGTTAAAGGCTGTGGATTCGTGCAGTTCCAATATTCAGTGAAAGTGCCACAATCTCATAAGCTGATGCAAATGGGGAAAGTTAAACTCATTGGTTATCTGAAAAAATACGCCATAGATAAAGAATTGGCGCGTTTACATGAATTAAAATGGGATTGGCAATGTGCAATGCCTGAAGGGTAGAATAATCTTTGATTTTTAGCAAAAAATGATGAAAATCTGCTAAAATATAGTAGAGGCTAACCGCTGAATAGTGTAAGCTTAGCGACACGATTTTCTCGGATTTCATTTAAGTTTAAAGGTAAATATTATGATCAAAAAAATTGCAGTCTTAACAAGTGGTGGCGATGCACCAGGTATGAATGCCGCAATTCGTGCTGTTGTGCGTACCGCTTTACATGAAGGCTTAGAAGTTTATGGTATTCGTGATGGTTATCAAGGTTTATACCATAACAAAATTACTCAATTAAACCGCTTTAGTGTATCTGATATTATTACTCATGGTGGTACGTTCTTAGGTTCTGCGCGTTTTCCTGAGTTTAAAAAGCCAGAAGTGCGTGCAAAATGTGCGGAAATTTTACGTTCTCATGGTATTGATGCATTAGTGGTTATTGGCGGTGATGGTTCTTATACTGGTGCTAAATTATTAACTGAAGAACATGGTTTCCCTTGTATTGGTATTCCTGGCACCATTGATAATGATATTCCTGGTACAGACTATACTATTGGCTATCAAACCGCATTAGAAACCGCAGTACTTGCAATTGACCGTTTACGTGATACAAGTAGCTCACACCATCGTATTTCTATTTTAGAAATCATGGGGCGTCATTGTAGCGATTTAACAATTAACGCAGCGATTGCTGGTGGTTGTGAATATGCGATTGCACCAGAAGTGGGTTTTGATAAAGAAGAATTAATTGAAGAAATTGAGCGCAGTTTTGCCAATGGTAAAAGCCATGCAATCATTGCGATCACAGAATTAATCACAGATGTTCATCAATTGGCAAAAGATATTGAAGCACGCGTGGGCAATGAAACACGTGCAACCGTATTGGGCCATATTCAACGTGGTGGTTCACCTTGTGCATTTGACCGTATCCTTGCTTCTCGCATGGGGGTCTATGCAGTGGAATTATTACTACAAGGTGAAAAAGGTCGTTGTATTGGTATTCAAAATGAACATTTAGTTCATCACGACATTATTGATGCAATTGATAATATGCGTCGTCCATTCAAAGCTGAATTATTAGAAGTATCAAAACGTTTAGTTTAATTCTATTCAGCAACAAAAATCCCACTTATTAGTGGGATTTTTTTATTCAATACCAATCAGCTTATGTGTCTGAATACTGAGTTGCCATTTTTGTTTATTTGGGCGTTGATTAAGCATCCCTAATTGGCTAATTGTTTCTAACAAATTCATTTCACCATTGATTTCACAAGGGGAAAGGTAATAGTGATTAGCCTGAATTTTCTGTTCGATTTGCTCACAAAATGTTAGTACATCGCCATCAGCTACAATGCGTACTTCATGGGCAAAAGGAATACAACGTTGTTGATATTTTTCTTGATACATTCGCTTTGGGCTAGTCGCAATGTAATCAATTTGTGGCGGGATCTCTTTTAATCCATTGGTTTCAATGGCGAGAAAATAGCCTTCAGTTTTCAGCTGATCAAGCAATAAGGATAAGCTTGGCTGAATGGTCGGTTCTCCACCGGTAATAATAATATTCTTTGCTGAAAATGACCGCACTTTTTGTAAAATGGCTTGCAATGTCCATTGTTTAAATTGGTTGTAGTTAGTATCACACCAAGGACAAGTGAGATTACATTTACCAAAACGTACAAAAATGCTAGGCATCCCTGTATTGAAACCTTCGCCTTGTAAACTTTCAAAAATCTCCACAATTGGATAACTTGGATTAGAAATCAGCGCCACTTTATGATTTGATGTAGAATAAGTCATTGTTATTATTCGCGGTATTCACAGAATGAAGTGGGAGTTTCCCATAAACGAATAGCGGAAATAGGCAATTCAGCTTTTAATCGGTTAAACATAAAGCGAGCCATCTCTTCTGCGGTTGTGCGTGTTGGGATACCAAATGTTTTAGAATTTAACTCATTGAGTAAATTGGCAATTTTACATTCTCTTTCGCTGGTAGTATCGTAAATAAAAGCATGATCCATAGGGTCTAAAATTGCTTTTTGTACAACAGATTTGAGATCAGAAAAATCAATCACCATGCCTTTTTTGGCACCATCGGCAACTAAATCACCACTGACTTCTACTTGTAGTTTATAAGTATGACCATGTAAATTTTGGCATTTCCCATCATGTCCGTCCAAGATGTGAGCCATATCAAAACTAAATTCTTTAGAAACTTTAAACATTTTCACCGCACTTTTATTTTTTAGATTGTAAATATTCATTTAAGCCATTTTCACGCAGCACGCAGCTTGGGCATTCCCCGCAGCCACCATCAACCCCAATGTAGCAAGTATGTGAATAACGACGGACATAATCTAACGCCCCTAATTCATCCGCGAGTTGCCACGTTTGAGCTTTGGTAAGATACATTAACGGAGTGCGAATGTTGAAATTATAATCCATTGCAAGATTAAGCGTGACATTCATTGATTTGATAAATATGTCTCGACAATCGGGATAACCGCTGAAATCCGTTTCGCATACGCCCGTAATAATATCGCTAATACCTTGCCCTTTGGCATAAATAGCCGCGTAAAGTAAAAACAAGGCATTGCGGCCGTCCACAAAAGTATTTGGCATGCCTTTATCATCTGTCTTAATTTCACTGTCGCTCATCATCGCATTATGAGTGATGGCTTTAATAACACTCGTATCGATAAGAGTTTGCTTCACGCCGAGATCTTGCGCTATCCAACGCGCTTTTTCTAATTCAATATGATGACGTTGACCATATTGGAAAGTGACTGCTTCAACATTTTCTGTGCCATATTCTTGAATAGCTTGAATTAAACAAGTGGTGGAATCTTGTCCGCCAGAAAAGATAACAACCGCTTTACGATCGCGGTTTGGGTTAAAGAGTTGCATAATTTTCCTTAGTTTTTTTACGTGGGAGGTTTTCGAACCACGAAGATGTTGAATTATTGATTAATAAATGTGCGGTGGATTTTAGCAAAGTTTTCAATAAAATCAAATAAAAACAGACCGCACTTTGCAGTACGGTCTGCGATTAGAATAAGCTTAGATTAGCCTTTGTAGTTGTGAACTAAAGCAACTAAGTCTAATACTTTGTTTGAGTAACCAGTTTCGTTGTCATACCAAGAAACTAATTTAACGAATGTATCAGTTAATGCGATACCTGCGTCTGCGTCGAATACAGAAGTTTCAACTGCACCGTTGAAGTCTGTAGAAACAACAGCATCTTCAGTGTAACCTAAAACGCCTTTTAATTCGCCGTTGAAAGTTTTACCTTCAGCTGCATCTTTAACTGCTTTCTTGATTTCTTCATAGCTTGCTGCTTTTTCTAAGTTTACAGTTAAGTCAACTACAGATACGTTTGGAGTAGGAACGCGGAACGCCATACCTGTTAATTTGCCGTTTAATGCTGGTAATACTTTACCTACAGCTTTTGCAGCACCAGTTGAAGATGGGATGATGTTTTGTGACGCACCACGACCACCGCGCCAGTCTTTAGCAGATGGACCATCTACAGTTTTTTGAGTTGCTGTAGTTGCGTGAACAGTTGTCATTAAACCATCTTTGATACCGAAAGTTTCGTGGATAACACGTGCTAAAGGTGCTAAACAGTTAGTTGTACAAGAAGCGTTAGAAACGATGTCTTGACCTGCATAATCTTGGAAGTTTACACCACGAACGAACATTGGTGTGCTGTCTTTAGATGGACCAGTTAAAACAACTTTTTTCGCACCAGCTGTGATGTGTTTGCGAGCTGTTTCATCAGTTAAGAAGATACCAGTTGCTTCAACTGCGATATCAACACCGATTTCGTTCCATTTTAAGTTTGCTGGATCGCGCTCTGCAGTTACACGGATAGTTTTACCGTTAACGATTAGGTTACCATCTTTAACTTCAACAGAACCGTCAAAACGACCATGAGTTGAATCGTATTTTAACATGTAAGCCATGTAATCAACGTCGATTAAGTCGTTGATACCTACAACTTCGATATCATCACGAAGTTGTGCAGCGCGGAATACGATACGGCCGATACGACCAAAACCATTGATACCAATTTTAATTGCCATAAGTTTTTCACCTATATTTAAAGTTAAACAAAATTTATTACAGTTTGTCGCTTTTAAAAGTCAACTTGCTGTCACGTCGAGATTATAGCACGATTTCAGTTTATAACGAAACGGAAAGACATAATACAACACAATGATTTTGTGATCTATATCAAATTTTTAGTGGATGAATAACAAGAAATTTTAAATCTATTAACGAATAAAAATAAGAAACCAGTTTTTTATAAAAAAATTATATTTTTCACCGCACTTTTGATGAAATTTATCCTTTTTATGAGGCATAATAAGATGGTGAAATTAAATAAGTGGGAGCAAATTATGTCACAAGGGAATCTTTATATTCTGTCAGCACCAAGTGGCGCGGGAAAATCTTCATTAATTTCAGCTTTGTTAAAACAAGACGAGCAGAAAAAAACGATGGTGTCGGTTTCGCATACAACGCGTCAACCCAGACCTGGAGAGGAAGATGGCGTACATTATTATTTTGTATCGGTGGATGAATTTGAACAGCTGATCGCACAAAATGTGTTTTTAGAATATGCCAAGGTTTTCGGTGGCAATTATTATGGCACTTCATTGCGAGCTATTGAGCAAAATTTGGCCCAAGGTATTGATGTTTTCCTTGATATTGACTGGCAAGGTGCGCAACAAATTCGAGAGAAAGTGCCTTCAGTCAAAAGTATTTTTATTTTACCCCCTTCATTGACTGAATTAGAGCGTCGTTTGATTGGTCGAGGTCAAGATAGTGCGGAAGTGATTGCCGATCGTATGTCAAAAGCAATAAGTGAAATTTCGCATTACAATGAATATGATTATGTGATTGTAAATGATGATTTTGAACAGGCATTATGCGAATTAAAAGCGATTTTAACTGCTGAAAAATTGACGATGAATTATCAACAACGGGAAAATCAGTGCTTAATCGCAGAATTGCTAGCAAAATAGACCACACTTTAGTATTATATTTCCCCTTATTTTAAAAATACGAATGAATTGGAGTAAAATATGGCTCGTGTTACTGTGCAAGATGCAGTAGAAAAAATTGGCAACCGTTTTGATTTAATTTTAGTTGCAGCTCGTCGTGCAAGACAATTACAACTTCATCAAAGTGAACCTTTGGTGCCAGAAGATAACGACAAACCAACAGTGATTGCGTTGCGTGAGATTGAAAAAGGTTTAATTAACAATGACATTATGAATGCGCAAGAGCGTCAAGATGTTTTTGTTTATGAAGAAAAAACACAAGCAGCCGCTTTTGTTACTGAATAAGTGCGGTCTTTTTTCACCTCATTTTAGGCTTGTTATTTGAACAGGGGGTTGGTAATGCATTTTTTTGAACCTTTAAATAAAATCATCCAACAATATTTACCCGAAGAGCAGATTGATCTGATTAAGCGTGCTTTTGTTATTGCAAAAGACGGACATGAAGGTCAATTTCGTTCAAGTGGCGAGCCTTACATCACCCATCCTGTTGCAGTTGCTTGCATTATTGCAGAAATGCGCCTTGATCATGAAGCCATTATGGCGGCGTTGTTGCATGATGTGATTGAAGATACTCCCTACACAGAACAACAATTAACGGACGAATTTGGTCATAGCGTTGCTGATATTGTGGATGGCGTATCTAAATTAGATAAACTAAAATTTAGAACACGTCAGGAAGCGCAAGCCGAAAGTTTTCGCAAAATGATTTTGGCGATGACCAAAGATATTCGTGTGGTTTTGATTAAATTAGCTGACCGCACACATAATATGCAAACGTTGGGCGCATTACGTCCTGATAAACGTCGCCGTATTGCTAAAGAAACCCTTGAAATTTATAGCCCGTTAGCCCACCGTCTTGGTATTGAAAACATTAAAAACAAGTTAGAAGATCTTTGTTTTCAAGCCATGTATCCTCAGCGTTATGCGGTATTGCAAAAAGTATTGCAAATTATCCGAGGTAAACACCAAGAGCTTATTCAACCTATTATTGATGAATTACAACAGCGCTTACAATCTGTCGGAATTGCTGCTCGTGTATTTGGGCAAGAAAAGCCTCAGTTTTATATTTATCAAAATATGAAACAGCGAGAGCAAGAATTTCGTTCTCTTTTAGATATTTATGATTTCCGCGTTATTGTAAATACCGTAGATGATTGCTACCGCACATTAGGGCAGGTGCATCATTTATATAAACCAAAAGCCAGATACATTAAAGATTATATCGCTGTGCCTAAAGCCAATGGTTACCAAGCGTTACATACTTCAACCATAGGTCCAAAAGGCGTACCTGTTGAAGTGCAAATTCGTACTGAAGAAATGGATCGTATGGCAGAAATGGGCATCACGGCGCATTGGGTCTATAAAAAAGATGGTAAAAATGATGCCACTACGCCACAAATTAAGGCGCAACGTTGGCTACAAAATATCATTGAATTACAACAAAGTGCGGGTAATTCTTTTGAATTTATTGAAAGTGTAAAATCAGATTTATTTTCACACGAGATCTATGTGTTTACGCCTAAAGGACGCATTATTGAATTACCAAGAGGCGCGACTGCTGTGGATTTTGCTTATGCAGTACATACTGATGTGGGTAATCATTGTGTTGCAGCAAAAGTTGAACGTATGGATTATTCGCTTTCTCAACCGCTGGTGTCTGGTCAAACTGTTGATATTGTGACTTCCCCAAAAGCCAAACCGCAAGCAAGTTGGCTCAATTTTGTGGTAACAGGAAAAGCACGCTCTACAATTCGTCAAGTATTAAAAACGTTAGAAGAACAAAATACACATTCTTCTCTTCAAAATAAGAACTATGTATTGGCAGATTGTTGTCATCCTGTGTTTGGTGATCCTGTTTTTGCTTATGAAAACCATCAGAATGAACTAGTTGTTCACCATGAAAATTGTGCCACGCTATTACGCCATGGCCAAGATTTACAAGTATTCAGTTGGGATGAGCATTTTTCTTCAGTGCAATTTGAAGCTGAATTACGTATCGAAATGGTCGATCAAAGAGCTTTGGGAAATATTATGTCAGTGGTTTCAGCTGCGCAAAGTAATATCCATAGCGTTTGGACTGAAGAAGATGGGGAACAATGTTTAGTCATCCTTGTGTTAACCACATCAAATTTAAAACAACTTGTCAAAGTGATGCGTAAAATTGAAAATATTACCGGTGTAACTTCGGTTAAACGTAATATTAATGCACTCACAGATTAGTTATGAATACGCAACTTCTTAATGCTGTTCCATTGACGACCTTGTCTGGTGTAGGGGCAGCCATTTCTGAAAAATTAGGACGACTTGGAATTTATAATTTGCAAGATCTCCTGTTTCATTTTCCCCTTCGTTATGAAGATCGTACGCGAATTACGGCAATAATTGATTTACGCCCTGAACAATATGCCACTATTGAGGGACAGGTACAAATTTGCGAAGTGCAATTTGGTAAACGTCCCATGTTAATGGTCAGCTTATCCGATGGTTCATCCAAAATTATGCTGCGTTTTTTCAATTTTAACGCGGGTATGAAAAATAGTTTTCAAATTGGCACAAGGGTGAAGGCATTTGGCGAAGTAAAGCGCGGTCGTTTTATGGCTGAAATTCATCATCCTGAATATCAAATTATTCGTGATGACAAACCTCTTTTGTTAGAAGAAAATTTGACGCCTATTTATTCAACAACGGATGGACTTAAGCAAAATACGTTGCGGAAATTAACGGATCAAGCATTAGAATTATTAGATTCCTTACAGATTACCGAAATTCTACCTACTGAATTTAACCCTAATCCTTTTAGTTTAAAAGAAGCGATTCGATTTTTACATCGACCGCCACCAGATATTTCGTTAGAACTTCTTGAAAAAGGGCAGCATCCTGCACAAGTGCGGTTAATTTTTGAAGAGTTATTGGCGCATAATCTGGTTATGCAAAAAATGAAATTGGGTGTTCAGCAATATCAAGCGCAAGCGTTACATTATCAATCTGATTTAAAACAACGTTTTCTAAGCCAATTACCTTTTCAACCGACGAATGCGCAATTAAGAGTGATTGCAGAGATTGAGCAAGATCTCACTCAATCCCATCCTATGATGCGTTTAGTGCAAGGCGATGTCGGTTCGGGTAAAACATTAGTGGCAGCTTTAGCCGCTTTGCTCGCGATTGATAACCAAAAACAAGTGGCATTGATGGCACCAACGGAAATCTTGGCAGAACAGCATGCAGAAAATTTTAAACGTTGGCTTAATCCATTAGGTATTCAAGTAGGTTGGCTAGCGGGTAAGGTAAAAGGCAAAGCACGTCAAACCGAATTAGAACGGATTAAACAAGGCGATGTGCAGATGATTGTGGGCACGCACGCGCTATTTCAAGAAGAAGTGGAATTCGCTGATTTGGCATTAATCATCATTGACGAACAGCATCGCTTTGGCGTTCATCAACGTTTAATGTTGCGAGAAAAAGGGGAAAAAGCGGGCATTTATCCACATCAGCTTATTATGACTGCAACGCCAATTCCTCGTACACTGGCAATGACCGTCTATGCGGATTTGGATACGTCAATTATTGATGAATTACCACCGGGGCGAACGCCAATTACAACAGTGGTAATGTCAGAAGAACGACGAGCGGAAATTATTGAACGTGTCAATCATGCTTGTATTAATGAAAAGCGTCAGGCCTATTGGGTCTGTACGTTGATTGATGAATCAGAAGTGCTTGAAGCGCAGGCAGCAGAAGCCATTGCGGAAGATTTGCGTAAAATTCTACCGCACTTACGCATAGGTTTGGTGCATGGACGAATGAAACCGAGCGAAAAACAAGATATTATGATGGCATTTAAGCAGGCCGAGTTGGATTTGTTGGTGGCAACAACGGTGATTGAGGTCGGTGTTGATGTGCCAAATGCCAGTTTAATGATCATTGAAAATGCGGAACGCTTAGGTCTTTCTCAGTTACATCAATTACGAGGTCGTGTGGGTCGAGGCAGTACAGCCTCCTTTTGTGTTCTTATGTACAAACCGCCGTTGGGTAAAGTATCGCAGAAACGATTGCAAGTATTGAGAGAAAGCCAAGATGGATTCCTTATTTCTGAGAAAGATCTTGAAATTCGTGGACCCGGTGAAGTATTAGGCACAAAACAAACTGGTGTGGCAGAATTTAAAGTGGCGAATTTAATGCGAGATCGCCGAATGATTCCTACTGTACAGCATTATGCCAAACAATTTATCGTAAAATATCCTGAGTTATCAGAAGCTTTAATTAAACGTTGGCTTAATCAAAAAGAAATTTACTCCAACGCATAAAAGTGCGGTGTCTTTTTAACGAGTTTTAGGAAATTATTATGCAACAATCACAACCCACAATTCTTTTCTTCGATTCGGGTGTCGGTGGCTTCAGTGTATATAAAGAAACCAAACAGCTTTTGCCTGATTGCCATTATTTATATTGCTTTGATAACGCATTTTTTCCTTATTCCGAAAAGACAGAGCAAAATATCATTGAACGAACATTAGCGATTTGTCAGAACATTAATCAAGATTTTCCATTGGATTTAATCGTCATTGCTTGTAATACAGCAAGTACTGTCGTTTTGCCTGTACTGCGTCAACATTTTTCCATTCCCATTGTGGGAACTGTGCCTGCGATTAAACCGGCAGCAGAAACATCAGAAAATAAACACATTGGATTATTGGCAACAAAGGGGACGGTTAAACGTCAATATGTAGCAGATTTAATTCAACAATATGCTGCAGACTGTCAGGTAGAAAAAATTGGCAGCACTAAATTAGTGGAAATTGCGGAGCAAAAACTTCGAGGAGAAGCTGTTGATTTGGTTGCATTAAAACAAGAACTGGAACCTTGGAGTCAGATTACTAATTTGGATGCTGTTGTTTTAGGTTGTACCCATTTCCCACTTATTAAGGAAGAAATCGCTTGGTGTCTACCGCAAGTTAAATCTTTTATTGACTCAGGAAAAGCCATTGCTAAACGAGTGCAATTTTTATTACAAGGCATTGAAGTGCAGTCAAAAATTTCACAAAAAAATGTTATTTTTTGCACTCAATCATTCCCTGAACAACAACATTTCCAACAAGTACTTGATTTTTGGGGATTCGAAGAATTGTTATTGCTAAATTTGGAATAGGGAATAGAAGAGGCTTTTTTTTATCTATGAATAGATGTGAATTTGAACGTTTTGGATTTTTTTTCAGCAAAAGAAAAAATTTTCAAATTTTTTTTGCAAAAAGTACTTGCGTGAATTTAAATTTTCCCTATAATACGCCTCCACAACGACGCCGTTGTCAATTTTGTAAAAAGCAACCCGCGTCGTTCTTTTTTGTTCTTTAAAAAGATATCAGACAATCTGTGTGGGCACTTGTTGAAGATTTGTTTAGAAGAAATTAAATAAAGACTGAATAAGTGCTTAAACTAGAAATTCATTATAGTTTCGATGTGATAAATTCATGTTGAAACGAATGTAAA